>NZ_JAPIVF010000001.1:0-880822 GCF_026240075.1 Pedobacter sp. MR22-3
CCTAAATAAAAAACCCGATGAATAGCCTTACAACTATCCATCGGGTCGAATTTTAGATGAGAATCTTAGTATCCAGGATTTTGTTCAAGTAAATTATTTTTATTCACCTCATCACGGCTAAATGGCCTGAAATAAAGCTTATTGTCCCAACTGCGATTTTCCTGTGCATTTTCAGTAATTGGGGTATAAGTATAGTCGTATACCGTAGCATCATAATGGTAAGGCGCCGACATGGTTTTACCTGCCTTAAATTTACCGGTAACCTTAATATAAGTAACTTTTCTGCCTAATGTTTCTTCTGCAATTAACCAACGGCGGGTATCGTGATAACGTTGTTCCTCATAAGCCATCTCAATACGGCGTTCGTGACGGTAAGCTGTGCGAAGATCTGCCTGACTGGTTGCAGTTACAGCCGGCATCCCTGCCCTGAAACGGATTCTATTTAACCAGGTGGTAGCATTGGTTAATTCTCCAAGTTCTATACTCGCTTCAATATAATTAAATACGGCTTCGGTGTACCTGAAAAATGGCCATGGAATGGTTTGAGGTGCAGAAGCATCTACAATATTCGGATCCGGATCAATAAATTTATGGTAGTAATAACCTGTCCAGCTGCCATTCCAGTTTTCAATTGAACTGGCCCTGGTATCTAAACCTTTAAAATCGATGACGCTGCCGTTGCTCACCAAATCATATACGCCGGTTTGAATCTGATTGGCCGGATCTACATTACCTGATGCTTTATCGCGTGGTTTCCAGCCAGCACCATCATATAAAATGGTGGCATAAAAGCGTGGATCCCTGTTTTGATAAGGGTTTGCCTTCTGTGCCGCATTGTTCCAGCTGAATTTACTTCCGTCGCTCATTTCATAATCATCAACCAGCAGACCAATCGGGGTATTACCGGCCCAGTTATGGTAACCGTTGGGGCCATTCTGCTGTGCATGCCTGTTATTGCTCAGGGTGATGAAATATCTTCCAAAAATCAACTCTGAAGCGGCTGATGCATCAATACCTGGTGCCTTACTACCTCCGCCCATGGCGATGCTTTTAAAGTTTAGCTGCCCGTCAGCAGCCGGAGCAGAAAGTGTTAGCTTATAACCTGTACCCGCATCCAACACTGCTTTTGCAGCTGTTTGAGCCAAACGATAACGCTCTGTTTGATTACCGGAAGCATAAGACAAAAAATCTAATTTCTGTGCTGGTATTCCATTGATTTTTGCTGTAATCTTTGCACGGTCATGAAGATCACTTGCTGCATAAATCAACACCCTCGATTTTAGTGCCAGCGCGGCTAAAGCATTTGTACGGCCCTTATCTAATGTTTTGCCGGTAAGTAATTTACTGGCTTCATCACAATCTTTAACAATAAAGTTAACACACTCTTCATAAGTATTACGCTTAATGTTAAAATCATCATTTAAGCCATAGGTTTTAGTGATAATGGCTACCGATCCATAATAGCGTAAAAGTTGCTGGTAAAAATAAGCCCTTAAAAAATAGGCTTCTCCTAATAATTGGTCTTTTAAATTCTGGCTGCTCAACCCGTTATCTCCACCAGTAATTCTTTCAATGGTGATATTGCAGGCCCTTATTCTATTATACATTTGTTTATATCCCCAGGTATCATCTACCCATCCTAATGTAGAGGGGTTAATGGTTGCATTATTGACCAGGTCGATTCCTCGGGTAGGATGTGTAAACAGGGCTTCATCAGATACTGATGCCAGCATTTGTTCAGAAAAACCACCGTTACTTAAACCGTTATAGATATCATTGACAAAAGCCTGGGCCAGCGCCGGATCCTTCCAGACAAGATCAGCAGATATTTTATCCGGTGGCGTGACATCCATAAAATCTTTTTTACAGGACAATGCAAAAAGGGTGATCAAAATTAATATATATAAAATTCTATGTTGACTGATTGTTTTCATATTTTTCATGATTATTGATAAACGGTATAGCTAAAAAGAGGCTTTTATACCCATATTGATTACCCTGGCCTGAGGATAATACTGTCCGCTTGAATTTCTCGATTCCGGATCCCAGATCTTAATTTTATCCAGTGTAGCCAGGTTAAGTCCGTTAGCATAAATTCTTACGGCATTCAACCCTATTTTTTCGACCAGCTTATTTGGAATGGTATAACCTAACTCCACATTTTTAAGCCTGATATAATTGTTGCTGCGTAACCAGTAGGTATTGTTTAAGGCATTATTACTATCGGTATAATAAGTAGCACCCCTGTTAGATAAGCGTGGATCTACCGAACTTGGGTGATCAATACTCCAACGGTTTTGGTAAGACCATTCCAAGAAATTCCCGATATCGCCGGATTCCGTTACACCTACAATCTGCATTCCTCCTGAGGCACCCTGAATCAATACTGATAAGTCAAATCCTTTGTATTGAACATTAAAATTTACACCACCTGTAAATGTAGGCGTATCATTTTTATCCAAACGGATTTTATCATCAGCATTTATCTTCCCGTCGCCATTAATATCTTTAAACCTCATATCACCCGGACGCAGATTATTGGTTAAAGCACTGTAGTTTATTGTATTGGCATTAATTTCTGACTGATCTTTAAAAACACCATCATAATCGTATACTAGCCAAGAACCAGTTACCCGTCCGGTAGAACGCTGCCATTCCGGGGCACCTGGGGTTTCATCCCAGAAAATAATTTTGTTTTTGGCATAACCCCCGTTAACACTTACACCAAAATTTAAATCGCCCACCTGATCATTGTAACTTAATTTAAATTCGAAACCTTTATTATTTACCTTCCCTAAATTTACAGGAGGCAACTGATCCGTAATCCCCGAACTTTCTGGAACTGAGCTACCACGACTAATTAAAATGTTTGTTCTTTTGTTATAGAAATAATCAAACTCCAGTGCTAATTTATTATCCAAGAAAGAGGCGTCTAAACCAATGTTGGTGTTATTCGCAACTTCCCATCCAAAATTTAAATTCGGAACCTTACCTTCATAAATGGATTTGGTTACTGCATCATTTAAAATATAACTTCCAAAGTTCATTAAACTTAAATACTGATACTCTTGCAGTACATCACCAAAATAGGCTTCCGCACCCATCTGACCATATGAAGCCCTTATTTTTAAGTTGTTAATGAAGCTGACATTGTTTTTAAAAAAATCTTCTTCTGATAAACGCCAGCCCACTGATACGCCAGGAAAGAAACCAAACCGCCTGTTGGTTGGAAAAATATAAGAACCATCTACGCGCCAAAGAAACTCAGCCAGGTATTTTTCTTTATAGTTGTATCCCGCTCTTCCAAAATAACTTAAACGTGCCCTGTTATATAAATTATTAGGATCACCAGGATTGTTACCTAATGATTGCTCTCTCTCATCGCCGCCTAATAATTGCTCAATAGCTGATGAAAGAAAATATCTTCTGAAAGCTGTAAAACCATCATTAGCAACTTGTTCTCTTGTAGTACCAGCCATTAAACCAATGGTATGTTCACCTATTTTTTTATCATAGTTAATCATTCCGGTTAGGTTAGTCGCCAGCTGCCCACCTGCGGTTTCTCTAAGCCTTGGATCGGTATACTGAGAACGTACCGATCCGGCTAAAACCGGTGTTACCCCATCTGCCTCGAATGTTTTCTTATCCCAATCATAAAGGGTCCATGGCAATTGCCAGTTTTTCTGCCGTCCGGAATATTTATCAATGGCAGCCGTTCCGGTTACTTTTAAGCCCTCTACTCCAGGTATTTTAACCTCTACCTTACCGGTAGTCTGGAAGTAATCTCTCACATCCTTGTTGTAACCGGTTAAATCGGTAGTAGAAACCACCGGGTTATAGCCATACTCAATATCTCTGCCCGGTAATCCGTTTGGCCATATGGCAATTTCAGTTGGCCTTCCCCGCATTAAAAATCTAAAGATATCTCCCGCACCAACTGTTGGAAAATTACGGTCTTCCTCTCTGGCAGTTACACCTAATGTAGTAGTAATGTATTTATTCAATTTTGCTTCCAGGTTAAAACGCATATCGTATTGCTTATAACCTGTGGCAGAATTCTTATAATAGCCATCCTGATTAAGATAACCTAAGGAAACCAGGTATTTTACATTTTCAGTACCGCCGTTGATCTGAACATTATGCCTTTGTTGCGGAGACCATTTTTGAAATGTAGTATCAAACCAATCAGTATTTGGGTAACGTAATGGATCTGAACCATCACCAAATTTTCGGATCTCATCAGGCTTATACGTAGCATTGATGGTTTTCCCTGCAGTTGATTGATAAGTACCCGTTGATTTAAAACTATTCCAGGCCGCCGACCATTCATTTGGATTAAGGTCAGAGCCAAAAATATTGAGTTCATTTAGTATTTCAGCATATTGAGTGGAATTGGCCATTTTTGGAATCCGTGTAGGCTGTTGCAGGCCATAGCTAAAATCATAAGAAAACTGAGGTTTCCCTGATTTCCCTAACCTGGTGGTGATGAGGATTACCCCATTTGCTGCCTGTGAACCATAAATAGCGGCAGAAGCATCTTTCAAAACGGAAACACTTTCAATATCGTTTGGATTAATCCTTTCAATTCCACCCGCACGGTTAGGAATTCCATCAATTACAATCAGGGCATTGTTATTCCCAAGGGAATTAATACCACGAATCCGGATCGTGGATCCGTCGTAACCAGGCTCACCACTACCTTGCAGAGCCGTTACACCGGGTAAACGTCCGGCCAATGAATTAGATAAATTTACAGACGATGATTTGGCCAGTTCTGTACCTTTTACAGATGCCACAGCACCGGAAACAACAGCTTTCTTTTGTGTGCCGTAACCTACTACAATTACTTCTGATAAGTTCTGATTATTTTCCAGTAAACGAACGGTAATACTGGTTTGATTTTTAACCTGCACTTCTTGATCGGTATAACCTACGTAGCTAAAGATCAAGGTAGCATCTTCAGGAACTTTTATACTAAATTTACCGGTGCCATCTGTTACCGTAGCTGCTGTACCTCCCTTTAGTTTGACACTTACACCTGGGATAGGTCCTTTGGCATCATTCACCTGCCCTTTCACTACAATATCCTGTAGTAAAGGCTTGTAAAGGTAGAGACGTTTTTTTTCCGGTAATGTCTCAGCAGAAAAAGTCATAAATGGTGAAAAAACGAAACAGCTACCATACGCAAGAAACATGCTTTTTCTGGCAAAATTCTTCCATAGATTTTTTTTCATGGGATTTGATTTATTTGGTTAGGGAATAGTTACAATGCAATCTAATATGAATGATTTGTTAATAAGCAAATGCCATTCATGACTAATTGATATAATTACTTACACCACACCACCAAAAAAATAAGCCCCCTTATAGAATTATATCAATCATCATTCAACCATATGATTTATTTGCAAACAGCTTTACACTGTATTTGGGTAGAAAAACTGATACATACCGAAGCAACTGTATCATATTCCCGACTAATAGTTCATATCTGGTTTTAACGCAAGGTAAACATATTATATATTAAATCGGAAAAGTAAGCGTAACTATTTTGCGAAAAAAATGAGATTGAAAGATACTTTCATTCAACTGCCAAACTAATCATACACAGACTTTTAATTATGTATAAAGCCTTAAGAAATGATGATAAGTATTAATAACTGATCAACTAATCTTATCAAAAGAAATGCCCTTTTCCAACTTATTCAGGTGAGTTTTCAGAATAGCATTTTCTGGCTTTTCCAGTTTTGGATCAGCTTCAAAAATTTCGATTACGGTATTTCTGGCTTCGGCTAATATAACTTGATCGGTTGCCAGATCAGCCAGTTTCAGATCGAGTACGCCACTCTGCTGCGTACCGGTAATATCACCAGGCCCCCGAAGTTGTAAATCAATTTCTGAAATTTCGAAACCATTATTGGTTCTCACCATGGTTTCCAACCTGACCTTACCTTCTTTACTAAGTTTATTACCACTCATTAAAATACAGAAAGATTGCTCCGCCCCGCGTCCTACACGGCCACGCAACTGATGCAACTGAGAAAGCCCGAAGCGCTCCGCATTTTCAATTACCATAACCGATGCATTTGGTACATTCACGCCTACTTCGATAACTGTAGTAGCGACCATGATCTGACTTTTACCCTCAATAAATTGCTGCATCTCAAATTGCTTGTCGGCATTGGGCATTTGCCCGTGTACAATGCTAATCTGGTAATCCGGACGCGGAAACTGATAACTTAACTGTTCGATCCCGGCTTCCAGATGTAACAAATCAAGTTTTTCACTTTCTTTAATCAGGGGGTAAACAATATATACCTGCCGGCCCTTGGCAATCTCCTGCTTCATAAATCCAAACATGCGGAGCCGCTGCCCTTCAAACAAATGCCTTGTTTCTATAGGTTTTCTACCCGCCGGAAGCTCGTCAATAATCGAAACATCCAGGTCGCCGTATAAGGTCATGGCCAGCGTACGCGGTATAGGCGTAGCCGTCATCACTAAGATATGTGGTGGGATAACATTCTTACGCCAAAGTTTAGCACGTTGTTCTACCCCGAAACGATGCTGCTCATCAATCACCACTAAGCCTAAATTACTAAACTTAACCTTGTCTTCAATTAAAGCATGTGTACCAATTAAGATATCAATTTCGCCATTTTCCAGCTGCTCATGTAGAATGGTTCGCTCTTTCTTTCTGGTATTTCCGGTGAGGATAGCCACCTTAACCAGATCATCTGTTACCAGTTCGGTAACAGATGCATAATGCTGACGGGCGAGGATTTCTGTTGGCGCCATCATACAGGCCTGATAACCATTATCATTTGCCAGAAGCATGCTCATCAGTGCAACAGCGGTTTTTCCGCTGCCCACATCGCCCTGAACAAGCCGGTTCATCTGAACGGCCCTTTGGGTATCTAAGCGAATCTCTTTAACTACTCTTTTTTGCGCATTGGTAAGTTCAAAAGGCAAAAACTCTTTATAAAACCGGTTTACCTTTTCTCCAACTTTATCAAAACGGGCACCCTTAAATTTCAACTGCCGAAGTTGCTTATTATGCAATAACTGGAGCTGGACAAAAAATAATTCCTCAAACTTTAACCGCCTTTCCGCATCATTTAATTCCTGCTGGTTTTTGGGGAAATGGATATTCAGCAATGCCCTTTTTTTATCAGTCAGTTGATATTTATCGATGATATATGCCGGTAAGTTTTCCTGAACCTGAGGGATCACCTGATCCAGCAGTCCGGCAATCAGCCTTTGGATACCTTTAGAGTCAAGTGTGAATTTTTTGAGCTTTTCCGTAGAGTGATAAACGGGTTGTAAAGTCAGATTGCCTCTTCCGGCAGGTTTATGCTGATACAGCTCCATTTCGGGATGCGAAATGCTGAATGTTCCATTAAAAAGAGTTGGCTTGCCGAAAGCAACATAAGCTGTACCCACTATAATATTTTCATCTACCCATTTTAAACTCTGAAACCAAACCAGTTCCATAATCCCGGTTTCATCTTTAAAGGCTGCCACAATCCGTTTGGCCCGTTTATCACCAATTACCTTTTTATGAATCACCCGACCAATAATCTGAATATAGGATGAGTCGGGGCTAAGCTGATTGATTTTAAAATACTTGGTACGGTCAATGTAGCGAAAAGGATAGTGCGACAGCATGTCCCGAAAAGTAAACAGACCCAGGTCTTTTTTCAAAACATCCGCCCGACCAGGCCCTACGCCTTTTATAAACTCAACAGGTGTATCTAAAATCGGATTCGACAAAACTTTTATACTTTTTTAGCCATCATGCCCTTTAACAAATGTGCATTAAAAATAACAATCGATAAGAGTAAAAGCAAATAGGCAAAGAGCTGGTGAACATCAATATCTTCTTTAAAATAAGCAAATGCCACAGCAAACGCAACGATGGGATTAAGATAGATTAAAATACCAAGCGCAGACGATGGCATCCCCACAAGTGCATAGGCATTCAAAAACAGCGGGATAATGGTAAATACGATTGCAATAAGAAAGATATGTAACCAAAAAGATGTTGCAGCCGGAAAAGGAGCTGAACTTGTGAAATATAGCGGTAAAATGATCAGACCTGATAAGATCAGCTGGATGCCTAATAAATTAAACTTATCTACATCCTTAATCACTTTCAGCAGGATAATATAAAAGACATAAAATGAGGCAATTAATATGGCCCATAAAACTTCATGAACAGAGCCTGCTGCCAGCAGGATGATGCTGATCAGCGCAACTCCAAGTGCAATCACCTTAATTCTGCTGAGTTGCTCCTTTAGCAGGATAAAACCACAAAGTGCTGTAATAAGCGGGCAAACCATATAGGCAAATGCGGCTGCCTTTAAGCTTACACTGTTTACTGCATAAATATAAGTAAACCAATTACCGGTAATGAGCACAGCAGAAAGAACGGTCAAGAGTAATAATCTGCGTTTTTTAGCAGATGGCAGCGCTTTGAAATGCAAGTAATCTTTTTGCAGGTTTTCTCGTCTAAAAAGTAAAATACTGGCCCATACTACAATGACAGATACAAATATCCTGTAGTATAAGATTTCCTGCGGAGGAAATGCTTTCAGGTTGCGAAGTGGAATAGACATTGTTCCCCATATGATATAGGGAACAATACCTGCTATAAAAAATCTGCTTTTGCCTTTTTCCAATTATCCTGCGATGGCAATGACTGAGATTTCTACATTTACATTTTTAGGCAATACCGATACCTGTACCGTTTCACGCGCAGGAAAATCTGCTGTAAAATATTGACCATAAATTTCGTTCACCTGTGCAAAGGTACCCATATCACTTAAGAAGATGGTTGATTTAACTACATGATCGAAAGTTAATCCTGCTTCTAATAAAACAGCTTTAAGATTCCGCATGACCTGATGGGTTTCCTCCTCCATATTTCCAATGTTTAATTCACCGTTTTCAGGGTTAATGGCAACCTGGCCGGAAACAAAGAGAAAGTTTCCTGCTTTTACGGCCTGGCTGTATGGCCCGATTGGTGCAGGCGCATTAGTTGTGGTAATAATTTGTTTCATAAAATAGATTTATTTAGCAAGCCATTGTATAAGCTTGTAGATGATCCCTGCAAGAAAGATGATAATGGCCAATGCATTAATAAAATGCATAATCCTGATGTTAATATTATCAGGTCGGTTTGGATCTTTTTTACGGAAGAAGTACATCACACAAACTTAATTAAAAAGCCTAACATCAAAAACTAAAAGGCACAAAAAAAGTCCCGATTTGCATCGGGACTTTTTTTTAAACTTTATATTGAAAGACTAGTTTCTAGCTGTTTCAACACGACGGTTTTGGATACGACCTTCTTCAGTATCGTTAGAAGCAATTGGATTAGCTTCGCCTAAACCTTTAGTAGCAACTTGACTAGCGTTAACACCAGAGTTTACTAAGTAAGTTTTAACAGAATTTGCTCTGTCTTTAGATAACTTCATGTTATATGCAGCAGTACCTTCGCTTGAAGCGTAACCGTTTACAGTTACTTTACCACCGTTTTCACGTAACACTGAAGATAATTTATCTAAAGTTGGATAAGATTCAGTTTTTAATACAGATGAGTTAAAATCGAAACCGATTTTTTCGAAACCTGTTACGTTAGTGTTAGTTGAATCAGCAGTGAATTTAGGAAGTGGACATCCTGAACCATCAACAGCAGTACCTGCAGGAGTTCCTGGGCATTTGTCGAATTGATCAGCAACACCATCACCATCAGTATCTTTTTTCAAATCTTCAACAGATTTTTCTACGTTAGATACACGGTTTTTCAATGCTTCAACTTCTTGACGTAAAGTTGGATCTTTTAATTCATCATACATTGTAGCTAATGGGTTAGACCACTCTAAGCTTGGTTTTGCAGAAGAACCTAAAGAGAACTCTAAACCAGCATAACCGTAAGAGAATTTATCTTTAGTAGTACCTTTTGCATAAACTCCATCAAAGTTATCAGCGTCAACAAAGTTCATTGTGTAACCTAAGTTAAAGTTAACACGCTCAGAAACTTTGAATTTAACACCAGCACCAACTGGAATGTAGAAACCTTTTACATAGTCTTTAGCTTCGTGTCTGTCACCTACTGGACCGATAGCATTACCTTTCCAGTCAATAGTTTGACCACCTGTAGTTACTTTTGGAGCATAAGCTAAATAACCAGCACCAGCTGTTAAGAAGAAACCTACTGAATTCTCACGACGTAAGAAATCGATAGAACCTAAGTTAACCACACCACGTAAATCAACAGCATATTGTAACTGAGTTTCAAAATCACTAGCAGTTGAAGCTACTGGACCTGCAGTTGCATCATTTGAACCAGAAACTTTACCACGTACACCAGCTAATTCTAATGCGAAAGAGTGACCTAATTGTTTACGGATATTTAAACCATAACCTAAGTTAACGTCCCATTTGTTAAAGTCATTCGAACCACCAATGGCAACAACCGGAGCTAATACACCAGCGTTAACACCAATTGACCAAGTTCTGTACTGTCCTCTTCCACCAAATACCTTGGTAGAAGAAGTAGTTGCAGGAGCATCCTGAGCGACAGCAAGAGAAGCAACTCCTGTTAATGCCACTAAAGAAAGTGCAACACTTTTCTTTAAAGTAGAATAATTCATAATCTTTTTTCTTTTTTAAGGGTTAAACAATTTAATTGATTAATTTTTTGTAATCGCAAAATTAAACAAATTTTTAAATTTTCAAACATTTACACAAACTCCGTTCCAAACTTCAGGAGAAATAGGGATTTTATTACATTTGATCTCTTTACAATTCTTAATGCAACATTTATGAAATATCCACAAATTGATCAGTCGCTTTTCATTTTAAACAGGAAAAACTTTATCAAACAGCTAAAAGACAATTCATTAGCTATATTTAATGCCAATGATGAATTCCCCAGAAGTGGCGATCAGAACTTTATCTTTAAACAAAATCCCGACTTATTTTATTTATCAGGAATCGATCAGGAGCAAACTATACTACTCATTTATCCTGATTGTCCTAATCCTTTGTATAGAGAAGTCCTGTTTTTAAGACAGACCAACGATCACATCAAAGTTTGGGAAGGCTATAAATATACCAAAGAACAGGCTAAATCGGCATCGGGCATCACCAATATTTACTGGCTGGAAGATTTTGATAATATATTGCACAGCATTGTACATTATGCAGACCATATTTATCTTAATTCTAATGAAAATGATCGCTATGCCCATACGGTGCCACATCGTGACCTGAGGTTTATTGATCAAATGCGTTCTAAATATCCTTTACATCGCTACGAACGATCCGCACCGATTATGCGTCATTTACGGGCCGTTAAATCTGATGTGGAAATTGAACTGACTAAAAAGGCCTGTGCCATAACAAGGGATGCCTTTATTAAAGTATTAAAGTTTACGAAGCCCGGCGTAAAAGAATATGAGATAGAAGCAGAAATCATTCATGAGTTTATTCGCCAGGGAGCAACAGGACATGCCTATACGCCTATTATTGCATCGGGGCATAATGCCAACATCCTGCACTATAATGATAATAACCAAACCTGCAATGCAGGCGATGTCATTCTTTTTGATTTTGGTGCGGAGTATGCCAACTATAACGCAGATATGAGCCGGTCAATTCCGGTTAGCGGACGTTTCACAGTGCGGCAGAAAGAAGTTTACAATGCGGTATTACAGGTGATGAAAGCAGCCACCAACTTATTAACTGCCGGTACCGTATGGAATACCTATCATGAAGAAGTGGGCGAACTGATGACAGAACAATTAATTAATTTAAAATTAATCTCTGCCGGTGATGTTAAAAATCAAAATCCCGCTTACCCGGCCTACAAAAAATACTTTATGCATGGCACCTCTCATCACCTGGGTATAGATGTTCATGATTTTGCTGGCAGATACACCCCATTTGCTGATGGAAACATTTTAACTGTTGAACCCGGAATCTATATTCCTGAAGAAGGATTAGGCATTCGTCTGGAAAATAACATCCTAATAACAGCAAATGGCAATATTGACTTAATGGCTGACATCCCGCTGGAAGCGGAAGAAATTGAAGATATCATGAACAGTTAAGCTGGTATATCCAATATGACTCATGAAGCTGTCCAACGAGATTAAAAATTAAAAAGCAAAAAAAAGATCCTGACGCGAATCAGGATCTTTTTTTATGCTAATTAAGTTTCTAACTACTGTGCCGGAAAGCTAAAGTTAAATGTACTCTGACCGGTTACACCAGACATGTAAACCATTCCATTTCTGGTTTGAGGCAAGGCTTTCTGAACATCGGTCACGCTGTTTACAGCTTGTCCGTTTACTTTAGTAATGATTAAGCCTTTCTCTACACCAATGTTATCAAATGCTTTTCCCGTAGTAACCGAAGTAACAACTACCCCGCTATTAATGCCCAGTTTGGATTTCTGAGCCGGAGTTGCAGGTGCAAACGTTGCGCCCAGTTTTGATATCTCTACAGATTTTGTTGCAGCAGTATTGGCATTAGGGTTTATACTCGCCTCTCCTTTTAAGGTTACCGTATAGTCTTTTAGTGAACCATCTCTCAATACCGTTAATTTAACTTTATCACCCGGATTCAGACGACCAACCCTTTCCTGTAAATCAGGAGAATCATTGATTACAATACCATCAACCTTTTTAATTACATCACCAGGTTTTAAACCAGCAGCCTCTGCAGCACCTTTTGCTACCACATCGTTTACATATAGGCCGCTAACTTCGCTCGTTTTGATACCTTCTGGTTTATCATCACCGCTAAGCGGAACGAAGTTTACACCTATATAACCACGTTTAACCGAACCATACTTCATAAAATCATCTACAATTTTACGTGCCAGGTTAACCGGAATAGCAAAACCATAACCCTGGTTGTAACCGCTTTGAGAGGCAATTGCAGAATTGATACCTACCAGTTCACCATTAGTATTCACCAATGCCCCGCCACTGTTACCCGGATTAATGGCTGCATCAGTTTGAATAAAGGACTCAATACTGGTGTTTGCCGGACGTTCTGGCCTTTTACCTGTACGCTGATATTCCCTGTATTCTTCTTCAGTAATCTCGTTTCCCTGTTGTTCTCTTCCTATGATACCAATACTACGGTTTTTTGCACTTACAATACCGGCTGTTACTGTCGTCTGTAAATCCAGTGGGAAACCAACGGCCAAAACCCACTCACCCACCTGAACATTATCAGAATTACCCATTTTAACAACAGGTAAACCAGTAGCGTTTACCTTGATTAATGCTAAATCTGTATTCGGATCGCGACCAATCACCTTTGCCTCAACTTTACGCCGATCGGTTAAAACCACCTCCACTTTCTCTGCATTTTCAACCACGTGATTGTTCGTAACGATGTAACCGTCCTGACTGATAATTACACCTGATCCTGAAGCGGCTCTGGGTTGACGCTGCATCTGACGGCCACCACCGCCAAAGAAATCTTCCATCATATCAAACGGCGAAGAACTTCCCTCACTTTTGCCGGAGGCTGAATAGGTGGTCTTAATGTGAACCACACCCGGAGCAACCGCTGCGGCAGCCTGCGTAAAATCAGTTGCACCGGCCGAAGTAACCTTAAGCGGGTTGTTTGCAAAATATAGATTCTGTTTTTCTGAAATCGTATTTCCGGTTTGGTTACGCTCAAATAGCTTATAACCTCCAATTGCTGCTGCCCCACCTATAAAAGCAGCTAACACGGTAATGCCTAATATTTTTTTCATGTGTTTATATATTGTTTTTAATGGCCATGAAGCTATCAAAAGCTGCCTTCTGAATCCTATCCAAAAGCTTTTAATGGTTTCATGAGTGTGTATATTGTTTCTTACTCCTCACAACTGATTATAAGTTCCATTGCCGGCAAATTGTTTGGTTTACCTATAACCACTTGTGCTTTAATGTTTGACAAGAGCGCTGTATTTTCTTTGTTTAAGCAGAACGCTCCAGCAGTTATTTATCTGCCTAAATTTTCTTTTGTAAGTTTATTCAAATTTAATACCATATCAACGATATTTGCATCACTAAAGCATTGACATCGGTGTTAAAAAATGTTAAAATGATTTACACCAGATTACTTTTAGCATCTGCAACTCAAATATTGCATTAAAAAATGAAGATCCAATGAAAATTAATTTCTTTAAATATCAGGGTGCCGGAAACGATTTTATTTTGATTAACCATATGGACAGTCCTTTAAAAAATATTGATAACGACCTGATTAAACAGCTTTGCCACCGCAGATTTGGTATTGGGGCAGATGGGTTAATGTTTATAACAAAGCACGATGACTATGATTTTGAAATGCACTACTTCAATGCGGATGGCCAATTGGGAAGTATGTGTGGCAATGGCGGAAGATGTATCGTTGCTTTTGCTAAACACCTGGGGATTATCAATAAGGAAACTAACTTTTTGGCAGTGGATGGTCCGCATTATGCCAGAATTTCAGAAAGCGGCGCGTGGATTGATCTTCAAATGATTGATGTAGAGATGATCACGCGTGATGGTGATGCCTATGTTTTGAATACCGGATCCCCACATTTTGTGAAAATACAGGAAGATCTAAAAAATTTCGATGTATTTAATGAAGGTAGAAATATTCGCTACAATGAAATTTATAGCGAGAAGGGCATCAATATAAATTTTGTAGAAGATTTTGGCAATTATTTGTTTGTTCGTACTTATGAGCGTGGCGTAGAAGATGAAACGTATGCCTGTGGCACTGGTGTAACTGCCGTAGCCATGGCTATGGCCAAACATAAAAATCAGCGCGGACATATTGAAACCAACATTAAAGTTTTAGGTGGAGATATTAAAATCGACTTCGATTATGATGGACAAAAATTTACGAACGTATTTTTATGTGGTCCGGCAAAATTGGTTTTTGAAGGAGAAACAGATCAATCAATATAAATTAATTACTTTTAAACTGATGTTGCTGAGGTGGTCAGATCAGTACCTTATTCTTTTATCGGATTGACCATAAATAATCAAATTATTACATGAATAAATAAGTGTGTACAATATACACTATTGTAGTGTATATTGGTGGCCAATTCAGCTACATGATTCGCTGAGAAATCATAAAATATACACTATTTAACATCTGTCTCAACATAATTACACAGCATTTATTTAAGTTCAAATAATGACTTAAACAGGCTTCTGACAGCGATTTAGGCCAATCAGAAACAGATTTAGCCTCAAAAATAAATCAATCGATTGATTAAATGACAGAAATTGGACAGATTTATTCTTTTTTAGGCGCTATTTTTGGGCATCAGTTGCAAATTCAAAATCTATATTTTGACAAAGCTTCAACCCGGAAATTTAATATTAAACACACACACGAATACTCCATGAGAAAAGGAACAACTCTCTTCTTCAGTTTGAGCATGGGAATGCTTTTGGCATCCTGCGGAAATAATGATGATGCCAAAAAAGCAGCTGCGGCTGCAGCGGCCGGCCCTCAGGCCTATCCGGTTTTTGCCGTTAAATCGCAAACTACAGAATTAAACTCTGATTACCCCGCAACAATCGAAGGCATTCAGAATATTGATATCCGCCCTAAGGTTGATGGTTTTATTGATAAAATATTGGTTGATGAAGGCGCTGTGGTTAAAAAGG
The DNA here is from genome assembly GCF_026240075.1 of Pedobacter sp. MR22-3. Taxonomy (NCBI): domain Bacteria; kingdom Pseudomonadati; phylum Bacteroidota; class Sphingobacteriia; order Sphingobacteriales; family Sphingobacteriaceae; genus Pedobacter; species Pedobacter sp. MR22-3. The sequence goes on from NZ_JAPIVF010000001.1 coordinate 15,684, forward strand.
GACAGTTGCTTTTTACGATCATGGCACCACAATATGAACAGGAAGTTAGAACAGCGAGAGCTGCCATCAGCAGTGCAGAAGCGGATGTACATGCCGCTCAATTGCAGGTGAACAAAACTAAACCGCTGGTCGAAAAAGATATCATCAGTAAATATGACCTAGATGCTGCTCAACTGACACTCCAAAGCAGAAAAGCAGCTTTAGCACAGGCAAGAGCTACCTTAGCAAACGCACAGGTAAACTTAGGCTATACATCCATTACCAGTCCTGTTAGTGGGATCGTAGGTAGCATTCCATTTAGAAATGGAAGCTTAGTAAGCAGCTCCAGCACAGAACCCTTGACAACCATTGCCAACACATCCAAAGTTTATGCCTACTTTTCTTTAAATGAGAAACAGCTATTGGATTTCTCTAAAACTTATAAGGGAAATACCCTGGCCCAACAAATGGCGAATATCCCGGCAGTAAGCCTGGTATTGGCTGATGGAACGGTTTACGCTCAAAATGGTAAAATTGAATCCATTAATAGTCAGATTAATACCAATACAGGTTCGGCCAGCTTAAGAGCAACTTTCCCCAACCCGATCGCTTTATTAAAATCCGGTGGAAGTGCATCGGTAAGGATTCCTCAGAAAGTAGAAAATGCCATTTTAGTTCCTCAGAAATCAACTATTGATTTGCAGGGTAAAAAATTCGTGTATGTTTTAGGCGATTCAGCTAAAATTGTCAGCACCGAAATTCAGATCATGGATTTAGCGAAAGATAAATTTTATGTGGTAACCAAAGGACTAAAGGCCGGCGATAAAATCGTACTGGAAGGTTTCCAATCCTTAAAAGACGGCGTTAAAATTAAACCACAGGAAACAAGTGCCGATTCAGTTTACGCGGAGATTAAGTAATAGTAATATCATCAGTGCAATCACACGATCATCAGTGTAATCAATATTAATTATGTTTAAGAAATTCATAGAAAGGCCGGTTTTATCAACGGTTATATCCATTATCATCGTTATTCTCGGTGTTTTAGGTTTAGCTACCCTACCGGTTTCACAATATCCCGAAATTGCGCCACCAACGGTGCAGGTTTCCACGTCATATCAGGGCGCAAATGCCGACGTGGTGATGAACAGCGTGGTTGTGCCGCTGGAAGAACAAATCAATGGAGTGGAAGACATGACTTACATGACTTCGACCGCAAGTAATGATGGAACAGCAGCCATAACCATCAACTTTAAACTGGGAACCAACCCCGATCTGGCTGCAGTAAACGTTCAAAACAGGGTGGCGCGCGCCACCAGTTTACTACCTGCAGAGGTTACAAAATCTGGTGTAATTACGGCCAAAAGACAGGCCAGTAACGTATTGATCTTTGGTCTTTATAGTGATGACCCATCTTATGATCAAAAATTCTTGCAAAATTATGCCAACATCAATATCATCCCGCAAATTAAGCGTATTAATGGTGTAGGTGATGCAAGTGCCTTCGGAACTCTTGATTATACCATGCGCCTTTGGTTAAAGCCTGATGTGATGGCTACTTATGGTTTAGTGCCAAGTGACGTGAATACGGCCCTTGCAGATCAGAACGTGGAGGCTGCTCCAGGCCAGTTTGGAGAGCAGGGCGATCAGGCATTTCAATACACCTTAAAATATACCGGTAGGTTAAAAGATGAAGCGCAGTTTGGTAACATCATTATCAAAACAGCAGCTAACGGACAAATCCTTCGGTTAAAAGATATTGCCCGAATTGAGTTGGGTGCACAAAGCTATGCCAGTGCGGTGAATTTTAATGGTAAGCCGGCATTGGGTATCGCCATTAATCAAACGGCAGGTTCAAATGCAAAAGAAGTAATCGAAAACTCTATTAAAACGCTGGATGAAGCCCAAAAATCTTTTCCAAAAGGCGTTCATTATTCAACACTGGTAAACGTTAATGACTTCTTAGATGCATCAATCGAAAAGGTTATTCATACTTTAATCGAAGCATTTATCCTCGTATTCCTGGTTGTATTTATTTTCTTACAGGATTTCCGTTCAACCTTAATACCGGCAATCAGTGTTCCGGTAGCAATTATTGGTACCTTCTTTTTCTTAAGTCTATTCGGTTTTACGATTAACTTATTAACCTTATTTGCCCTCGTACTCGCCATTGGTATTGTGGTGGATGATGCGATTGTGGTAGTGGAAGCGGTGCATGCTAAACTGGATGAGGGTTATACCGATGCCAAAAAAGCAACCATAGATGCGATGGACGACATCAGTGGCGCAATTATTTCGATCACTCTAGTTATGGCCGCGGTATTTATCCCGGTAAGTTTTATCCAGGGATCTTCAGGTGTATTTTATAAACAGTTCGGTTTAACACTTGCGATCTCAATTATCTTATCTGCAATCAATGCATTAACCTTAAGTCCGGCGTTATGTGCGTTGTTTTTAAAACCCCATGCGGATGACCACGGAAAAAAGAAAAACTTTTTAGAGCGTTTTTATGCCGCATTTAACACTTCATTTGATGCCGTAACCAATAAGTATAAAAAATCTGTTAGCTTCCTTTCCCATAAAAAATGGATTGTAGGTTTAGGTATTTTATTATTTACAGGAATTTTGGTTTGGACCATGAATACCACACCAAAAGGTTTCGTACCGAATGAAGATTTGGGAACGATCATGTCTGATATCTCTCTACCTGCAGGTACATCGCAGGAGGAAACCAATGTTGTAATTGCAAAAATTGACAGCATTGCACATGGAATTCCTGAAATCAAAAATACATTAAGGGTTGTTGGCCGGAGTATGATCAGTGGTTCTGGTAGTTCTTATGGTATGGTAATTTCCAGATTATCTCCATGGGATGAACGTAAAGGCCGCGATGTAAAAGTGATTATTGGCGAGCTATTTGCCAAAACCGCGAATATTAAAGGTGCAAAAATTATCTTCTTTGCCCCACCAACTATTCAAGGTTTCGGAACAAGTGGTGGTTTTGAATTCCAGCTGCAGGATAAAACCGGTGGGGACATCAAAAAATTCAATGATATTGGTAATGGATTCCTGGCAGCTTTAAGTAAAAGACCAGAAGTTCAATATGCTTCTACGTCATTCAACCCTAATTTTCCTCAATATCAAATTGATGTAAATGTGGCAAAAGTGAAACAAGCCGGCTTAACCGTTGCCGATGTTCTGGGTGTGATGCAAGGTTATTATGGTGGGGTTTATGCCTCTAACTTTAATAAGTTTGGTAAACAATTCAGGGTAATGTATCAGGCAGATGCGCAGTATCGTTCCAATGAGCAAACCTTGACCCGAATCTTCGTCCGTAATGGAAGCGGACAAATGGCGCCAGTATCTGAATTTATTACGCTAACTAAGGTATATGGTCCACAAGCCATTTCACGTTTCAACTTATTCACTTCGATTTCAGTTACGGGTAATCCAAATGCTGGTTTTAGTTCCGGAGATGCCTTAAAAGCAGTACAGGAAGTTGCAGCGCAAACATTACCTGCTGGCTATGGATATGAATTTTCAGGTCTGTCACGCGAGGAAATTAGCGGTGGAAGCCAGACGGTATTTATCTTCTTACTTTGTATTATCTTCGTTTACTTCCTGTTGGCGGCACAATATGAAAGTTATATTTTACCTTTAGCGGTACTAATTTCTCTTCCTATCGGTTTAGCTGGTGTATTTATTTTTGATAAGATTTTCGGTGTAGATAATAATATCTATACACAAATCACCCTCATCATGCTGGTTGGTTTATTAGCCAAGAATGCCATTCTGATTGTGGAGTATGCAGTGGATAGACGGAAAAAAGGCATGAGTATTGTTAATGCGGCCATAGATGGTGCTACCGCCCGTTTACGCCCGATTTTGATGACCTCTTTTGCATTTATCCTGGGTTTATTACCATTGATGCTTTCTTCAGGCGTTGGTGCATCCGGTAACAAATCAATCGGTACAGGCGCGGTAGGCGGCATGCTGATCGGAACATTATTCGGTGTATTTGTCATCCCGGCATTATTTATTGTTTTCCAAAGTTTACAGGAACGAATCAGCGATAAATCTCCCTTTGAAGAAGGAATTGAAAAGGAGCAAACACCAGAAGAATACGAATTGGCGACCAGTCAAAACAAACATTAATTTTTAAGAAAAATATGAAACTTAGATATAAGTATTCCATTTTAATCGGCTTCACCATCTTAACCTTAAGCGCTTGTGTGACTAAAAAATATGAGCGGCCTCAGGTTAAAAGTGAAGGATTATACCGGGATCAAAATACAACTGATACCACCACAATGGCAGATTTGCCGTGGAAGACACTGTTCTCTGATACCACTTTGCAATCTTTGATTCAGCAAGGAATAAATCAAAATCTAGATTTAAAACAAGCTATCGAGCGCATTAGAATTTCAGAGGCAACATTAAGACAAAGCCGTGCCGCATTTCTGCCAAGCTTACAGGCTGATGTTTCAGTTACTGATGCTAAACAAGCCGCTGCTGCATTAAATTTTCCAGCCGGGATTAACATCAATTTAGAAACACAAACCTACAGGGCACAGTTAAGCACAGCCTGGGAAGCAGATATTTGGGGAAAACTAAGTAGTGCCAAGCGATCTGCATTCGCTACTTTACTACAAAGTGATGCTGCAAAAAGAGCTGTTCAAACACAGCTAATTGCTACCATTGCGAACAGTTATTACACTTTACTGGCTTTAGACAAACAATTGGCCATTACTGAACAAACCATCAAAATCAGGGCACAGGATGTAGAAACCATGAAAGCACTGAAAGAAGGTGCAGTTGTAAATGGTGCGGCTGTTGTACAAAGTGAGGCCAATCTATATGCCGCCCAGGTGACCTTACCAGATTTGAAACGCAGTATTAAAGAAGCAGAAAATGCATTAAACATTGCGCTGGCGCAGGCACCCGGAACAGTAAACCGTACAACATTAGACCAACAAGTTGCATTTTCAAATTTACACACCGGAGTTTCTGCTCAGTTGTTGCAAAACCGTCCCGATGTTATTGCCGCTGAATTTGGTTTCAGAGCCGCATTTGAGAATACCAATGTTGCCAAAACATACTTCTACCCTGCCTTAACCTTAACTGCGGCAGGTGGCTTAACCAGTTTACAGTTGAGTAACTTCTTTGATAATTCCATTTTCTACAACCTGGTTGGTGGTTTAACACAACCCATTTTTGCCAAAGGGGCAAATAAAGCCCGTTTAACTACTGCACAGGCAAATCAGCAAATTGCATTTTACACCTTTCAACAAGCCCTTTTAACCGGCGGACAAGAGGTTTCAAATGCATTGTATGCTTATCAGACTGCAGAAGAAAAAGAAGCAACAAGAGCCAAGCAAATTGCTTCCTTAACTAAGGCCGTAGATTTTACAAAAGAACTATTACGTTATAGTTCAGCCACGAATTATACTGATGTATTGACTTCAGAGCAAAGTTTATTAACTGCTCAATTGAGTGGAATTAATGACAGATTACAAAAGCTACAGTCAGTTGTAAATTTATATCGTGCTTTAGGCGGCGGGTGGAAATAACTTATTTTAATATTTAGTTACGCAAAAAGCATCCTGAAAATCAGGATGCTTTTTGCGTTTATTTTAATTATTTTACTGATACATTCCTTTGCTATCGATGAAACTGATCACCTTATCCGGGAGAAAAAACTGTACGTTTTTCTTTTCTTTGATAGATTTACGAATAAATGTGGAAGAGATTTCCATTAGCGGCGTATCTGTAAACATGATGGACGGATGATCTTTCCATTCACTGATATCAGCGCCGGGTCGCGGATAAACATAAATCTGATAATTCTTCAAAAGCACCTCATAGTTTTTCCATTTTTTGAAAGAGACCAGGTTATCTGCTCCCATGATCAAAATAAAATCTTTTGACGGAAACCTTTCGTGAAGATAAGTCAATGTATCAATAGTATAGGATGGTTTAGGAAGCGTAAACTCAATATCGCTTACGCGAATATTTTCCGAATTCTCGGTAGCCAGATTGGCCATCTCTAGCCGATCGTACATGTTGGCTAGGCCACTTTTTTCTTTTAGCGGATTATGAGGTGAAACCACTAACCACACCTCATCAAGTTCGGTATGATTGGCCATATAGTTGGCAATAACTAAATGCCCGGTATGGATGGGGTTGTAAGAGCCAAAGAAAAGACCTGTTTTCAATTGACGGTTTTTAGTTGACATTTTTCAGTTAACAGTTTAATATGCAAATATTAGATGGATCCGTATTTCTCAGGATGATTCATCATATGATTTAATAATTTAGCCAGCCTTTTGTCTCCCTATTTTCCATATCACGATCAGAAATTTTACGAATAAAATGTGCTTTATACCTTCGCTTTCTGCAGGCTTCAACTAAACAAATATTTGTTGACCTTGAAGCTCTCCTGATTTGATCGGTAAGAGAGTACATTTCATCTCGGGGAAAAGATTTGCTCAACTCAAATATAAACATAGATAATTCAAACGATTTTTATAAACCAGTAAGTCATAGAAATCACCCATATATTTATAGCTTAAATTATCTTATCAGAATAATATACAGTTAGCTATTTATGTCCAAAACTGAAAGCTACAGATTGCTAACTGCTAGTGATTCAGAAATTCCTGCACCAATCTTTCGGCTTCAGCGCAAGCTGTTGCTAAATCAAAGTTTTTTAAGATCACATCAAACTTATCTGCGTAAAGCAATTCCTTTTCTGCTTTGATAAAGCGTTCCTGAAGTTTTTCCGGACTATCTGTTCCTCTACCACTTAAGCGCTCTTTTAACACCTCTAAAGATGGTGGCTGGACAAAAATAGCCAAAGCATCTTCTTCATATTTTCGTTTTAAACGAATGCCGCCTTCTACATCGATATCAAAAATAACATGCTGATTATTTTCCCAGATACGTTCAATTTCCGAACGCAAGGTACCATAGAATGTGCCGTTGTAAACTTCTTCAAACTCTACAAATTCCTGGTGGGCAACTTTATGTAAAAACTCTTCTTTCGTGATAAAGTAATAGTCATTTTCATGCGTTTCATCGCCTCTGAGTTCTCTGGTGGTGGCAGAAATGGAAAAGCTTAGCTCAGGAAACTTTTTGAGGAGGTGGTGTACAATTGTAGTTTTGCCAGCTCCTGATGGTGCCGAAAATATGATTAATTTGCCTTGCATTTTTAAAAGTTTTGCGATTGGCATTAGGCGTTAAGCGATTGGCGCTTTCCGCCTAACGCTACAACACGTTCAGTAATTGTTCTTTTATCTTTTCTAATTCTTCTTTCATGCCCACTACAAATTGTTGCATTTGTGCATCATTGGCTTTAGCACCCATGGTATTAATTTCTCTTCCAATTTCCTGAGAGATAAAACCCAGCTTTTTACCGTTGGCCTCTTTACTGCCCAATGTTTGAAGAAAATAATCACAGTGACTTTTTAACCTGGTTTTTTCTTCTGTAATATCAATTTTATCGATGTAATAAATCAATTCCTGCTCAAACCGGTTCTGATCGATATTGACCTTACCAACTGCATCATCCAGAAATTGTGCAAACTTATCACGGATGGCCGTAATCCTTTTAGGTTCTAATTCTTCAACAGATTTGAAGTACCCTAAGATATTTTTAATCCGGAGTTCAAGATCTGCTTTTAAAACAGCACCTTCATCTATTCTGAATCTATTAAAATTAGCCAGGGCAGTGATAAATATCTGATATAAATGATTCCATTCATCTTCACTTACGCTTTCTTCCTTATAGCTGATGACTTCCGGAAAAGTTAATGCCGTCTGAAGTAAATTGCTACTCCCGGCATTGAGTTCCTGATTGACAGCCACCAGCTGATTATAGTAATGACTAAGCAAAGCGGTATTGATGGTAGCACCGGTTACTTCTCCGCCTGTGCGCTCTACATTAATGCTGAGGCTAACTTTTCCGCGCTCAATATCTTTACTGCAAACATTACGTAAAATCAATTCCTTATCAGAAAAAGCTTTTGGATATTTTAAATTGAGCTCAAGAAATTTACTGTTAAGCGATTTGATTTCGACACTATACTTTGCATTCGCATAATCGGCTGTTGCCAGGCCATATCCTGTCATGGATTTTATCATGCGCAAAGATAGAAAAATTAGTTTACAGTTTGCAGACTGCCTTTTAGGTTTACCATTTACAAATTACATCAAATATGATGTTTCAAAGCATATCCTGACCTTATCTTAACTTTATTTAACAACTAAAAAGGTTAATAAATGCTAATTTTACAATCTGTTTTTAAAATGATCATTGTAATTTATGAAATGCACTGCTGGAGTGGTTATAACAAACAAGATAACTGATTAGCTGTTAAACCAGAAGAATAAAGGAAATATATTTTACAGCAGCCGAAAATAACACAACATACCCATAATGTATCATGCCACTGCAAAATCAATTGTTTTATACCGATACATTAAACATAATAAATTAACCTTAATGAAAATTTTAAAATTATTCTTATTTCTATTATTGTTCCTTTTTACCGGGAATATACTGAAAGCACAAGAACTGATCATTAAGGGTGTAGTTTTTGAAAAGGGAACTAATTTACGTGTAGCACTGGCCGAAATTACCAACCAGCGAACCCAATTGGGCGTTGGCAGCAATGACCTTGGTTTTTTTCAGATCAGGGCAAATATTGGTGATACATTGTTAATTACCAAACGAAATCTTATTGACCAGCAGATTGTGGTGAAGGGCACTCAGGATATTCTCATCTATTTGGTAAGAAACAGCACTATGCTTGAAGAAGTGACGATTGTTGGAAGCACCAAGAAACAAGATTTAGAAGACCTTAAGCGTGACTTTAGAAATAAAGGCGTTTATAACGGTGGTAAATCATCAGTTTTATCAGCTGTTTTTAATCCTTTAAATGGATTGTATAACTTAATTGGTAAAGATCCAAAAAATGCGCGAAGGTTTAACCGTTATGCAGATAATGAATTAAAGCAGACGCAGATTGACCAATATTTTAATGGTACCATCATTCAAAACAATACCGATTTAAGGGGAAAAGACCTCGAAACCTTTATGCTGAATTATCGCCCCGATTATGAAAAGGCGCAACACTGGAACGTGTACGATTACATTAAATACATTAAGGAATCTGCAAAGAAATTTAAAGAAAACCCGGTAAAAGCAAATGATTTAAAACCTTAACTAAATAGATAAGGCTTCGCAGGCTTTTTCTGCGGCTAATTTTTCAGCGTTTTTCTTATTGTAATCCCTACCTGTTCCAAATTTTTCACCTTCAACCAAGGCACTGATGGTGAATAGCTTTGCACTTTCTCCTTCCCCATTCTGAACCAGTTCAAACATGACATCTTTACCATGGCGCTGGCACCATTCGATGAGTTTACTTTTGAAATTCGTTTCGGTAAGTTCTAAGGTATGGATATCGATATGTGGTTTAACAATTCTACGCAGCAAAAATTCCTTTGTAAAATTATAGCCTTTATCCATATAAATGGCACCTACAATTGCTTCAAAGGCATCACCAAGCATAGAGTTATGTTTGGTTTGAATACTTACCGATCTTTGGTCAAACTGAATGAGTTTATCAAAGCCTATTTTCTTGGCCAGCTGGTTAAGATTTGCCCTGTTTACAATTTTCGACCGCATTTCAGTCAGAAAACCCTCTTCCTTATAAGGATAGTGCTTAAAAAGCAATTCGGCAATCACTGATCCCAGTACGGCATCCCCCAGAAATTCAAGACGCTCATTACTGCTTCTGCTCCCATTCTTTAAAACTTTCGCAACAGAACGATGCCTGAACGCCATTTTATAAAGCGTTACATTGCCCGGTACAAAGCCTAAAATATTTCGCAGCTTTTTAACAAACTCCTTTTCTGGAGAAAGATAAAGTTTATATAATTTTAATATCGGCATTAAATAAATAACACAATTAACGGCTAATGAGCATATTTAACTAAGTTATCTATTTTTACTTAGCATACAAAATTATATAACAATGCTGTTTTAATTATTCTTCGTATTTCTTGAAAATTACAGAAGCGTTATGGCCTCCAAAACCAAAAGTATTACTTAACGCGGCCCTTACTTCACGTTTTTGCGCTTTGTTGAAAGTAAAATTTAATTTCGGATCAAAAGCAGGATCATCTGTAAAGTGATTGATTGTTGGGGGAACAATATCATTTTTCACAGCCAGAATTGCAGCAATTGCCTCTACAGCACCAGCCGCGCCTAAAAGGTGGCCTGTCATTGATTTTGTAGAGCTGATATTTAACCGGTAAGCATCTTCGCCGAATAAAGTACCAATGGCCTTGGTTTCACTAATATCACCCAATGGTGTAGAAGTGCCATGCACATTAATATAATCAATATCTGCAGTAGTTAAACCGGCATCTTTAAGCGCATTTGTCATTACCATTCTGGCACCTAAACCTTCAGGATGTGGTGCGGTGATGTGATTTGCATCAGCACTCATTCCACCACCTACCAGTTCAGCATAAATTTTTGCACCTCTGGCTTTAGCGTGTTCAAGTTCTTCCAGGATAATGGTTCCTGCACCTTCACCAGCAACAAAACCATCGCGATCCTTATCAAAAGGACGGGATGCCGTTGCCGGATCATCATTACGTGTAGATAATGCATGCATGGCATTGAAGCCACCCATTCCTGCCTCATTAATAATGGCTTCTGAACCACCACTGATAATAACATCAGCCATACCCAGGCGGATATAGTTGAAGGCATCAATCATGGCGTTGGTTGATGAAGCACAGGCAGAAACGGTTGCAAAATTTGGCCCACGCAGACCATATTTAATAGAGATATGCCCTGGAGCAATATCTACAATCATTTTAGGGATAAAAAATGGATTATATCTTGGAGTTCCATCTCCTTTAGCGAAGTTGGAAATTTCATCCAGGAAAGTTTTCAATCCACCAATGCCTGCACCCCAGATTACGCCGATTCGGTTGGTATCTAATTTTTCAAAATTAAAACCTCCGTCCTTCACAGCCTCATCTGTAGCTACCAGCGCATATTGTACAAACGGATCAAGCTTGCGGGCTTCCTTTTTTTCCAGAAAATCTTCCGGATTAAAGTTTTTTACCTCACATGCGAATTTGGTTTTGAACTTCTCAGTATCAAAACCCTTAATAGGAGCAGCGCCACTCACCCCGTTAGTCAATCCTTCCCAAAACTCGGGAATATTATTGCCTATAGGAGTGAGCGCACCCAACCCTGTTACTACTACTCTTTTTAATTCCATTTATACTGAAAAAGCGTAATTCTATTTAACGTTTTTTTCCAAATAAGCAATTGCTTGACCAACTGTACCGATGGTTTCAGCCTGATCATCAGGAATAGCTACATTAAATTCTTTTTCAAATTCCATAATCAATTCTACGGTATCTAAAGAATCTGCACCCAAATCGTTGGTGAATGAAGCCTCTGGCGTAACTTCGCTTTCGTCAACACCTAGTTTTTCTACGATAATAGCCTTAACTCTTGAAGCAATATCAGACATAATTTTATAATTTAATGGTTAAATAATTCTGTGCAAAGAAAAATAAATTCTTACAATTTTCAAATGTTTTTATTTCTCTACCCTAATTTGGCTCTGAAATAACAAGCGAATATAGAATTAGTTTTTTAATTTCGTTCTGTAAATAATTTATTTCGACTTGAACAGAACTTACCTGAAATTAACCTTAGACCTTGATTTCATACTCATTGCGATTACCGCACCGCTTAAAGACTATGTATTGTGCCACAAAATTAATACGCGGTTAAACACCCAATTTGAAAAAATCGAAGACCATGAAATATTTTTTAACATTGATGAACCTGCCTGGTGTTTCTCTAAATATTACTTTTTTGTAGAGCAGGGCGAGATAGAATATTACCTGATCAGCAACCGAAGCAGCGACGGATTGCTGGTTCCGGAAATGGGAAATGTAGATTTTTTTATCATCATCAAAGAATTTATTGATCAGGAAGATTTGAATTATTTAATAAACGGCCTCAATAAACTACCTGATATTCAGGTCGCTGCAAAGATAGATCCAACCAAATTAAAGAGTAAGGAGAATTTGGTAATATAAAAATTATATACTTGGTGTATTAAATACACTATATTTGAGGGTTATAAACGACGAAACAAAGAACAAAATATATAAAACTTAATGCAGTTTAATTATTTTTGATAATAATTAGCGCTACAATTAACTGCATTGTTAAAATCAATTAATTAAATGAAACCTTTTCATTCGAGAACCAAAATTGTTGCCACGCTTGGCCCTGCATCGGCAAAACCAGACGTATTATATAGTATGTTTAACGCTGGTTTAGATGTTTGCCGTTTAAACTTTTCACACGGATCTCAGGCAGATCACCAGGCTGTTTTAGATACCATCAAAGATCTGAACAAAAAATATGACTATAATGTAGGAATCCTTGCCGATTTACAGGGACCAAAAATCCGTATTGGTTTAGTAAAAGAAGGCGGCATTAACCTGGTTAATGGCAAAACAACTGTTATTACAACTAATGAATGTATTGGTAATGAAGAAAGAATTTACATTACCTACCAAAACTTTCCTCAGGATGTACAGGCTGGCGAAATCATCCTTTTAGATGATGGAAAGCTCCAAATGAAAGTGATTTCAACCAACTTGAAGGATGAAGTGGTTTGCGAAATTGTTCACGGTGGGATTCTGACTTCAAGAAAAGGCGTAAACCTTCCAAATACAAAAGTTTCAATTCCATCTTTAACACCAGAAGACAGGGAAAACCTTGAATTTGTTCTTCAAAATGATGTAGAATGGATTGGTTTATCTTTTGTGCGTAAAGCGGAAGATATTATTGAGCTTAAAAAGATCATTGCTGAACGTGGTAAAACTGCGCGTGTAATTGCTAAAATAGAGAAACCGGAAGCCATTGCAAACATTGATGAGATTATTGCAGTGACCGATGGAATTATGGTTGCCCGTGGCGACCTGGGTGTTGAATGTCCGATGGAAGAAGTGCCATTGTTACAGAAAATGATTGTGGCTAAATGTAGAGCAGCATCTAAACCTGTAATTGTGGCAACTCAAATGTTGGAAAGCATGATTACGACTCCCCGCCCTACCCGTGCGGAAGTAAATGATGTGGCTAACTCTGTTTTGGATGGTGCTGATGCGGTAATGTTAAGTGGTGAAACTTCGGTTGGAGAATTTCCATTGATCGTTATCGAAACCATGCAGAAAATTATCCAAAACATTGAGCAAAACAATTATCCTTTTAATCCGGATAAATTCTTAAAACCAAAATCTCCGTCTTTCTTAAGTGACGCGATTTGTGACTCAGCTTGTTTCTTAGCTAAACAAACCAATGCCGTTGGTATTGTATCAATGACTTTAAGCGGTTATACTGCATTTGAAATTTCAAGTCACAGACCCGAAGCCTTAACCTTCATTTTCACCAGTAACAGATCTTTATTAAATGCAGTTAGCTTACTTTGGGGAGTTAGAGGTTTTTACTATGATAAATGGGAAAGTACAGATAATACCATCATTGAGGTTAACGAATTCTTAAAAAGCAAGAAACTGGTTAAACAGGGTGACATCATTATCAATACCGCTGCGATTCCGATCGATGCAAAAGGTAAAACGAATATGTTAAAAATTACCGTTATAGATTAAGTATAACTAATTTACTGCAGGGTGCTTCATTTAAAATGAAGCACCTTTTTTTATGCCCATCCTCTACAGATCCTGCGAATTGCTTATCCTTATCTACAGCTATAAGAGGGACTTAAGCCGGACTTTGGTCGGATATGATTGTCATAAGTCCGACGAAACCCCGACTTAAGTCCGTCTAAAGTCCGTCAAAACAGTTAAGCTTTTATAATGCTCTATATAGCAATAAGTTTATAATATGTCCGATACTATTTATACGGCTTTAGCTTTCCAAAAAATTAAGCAATTAAACAAACATCGCTTTACAGAAGAATAAGTTCATCAGATCGAATTTATTGTCATTAATTTTTGTGGAGATATGAATAAAAAAATTACTTTTGCAGTCCGACAGACATGGAGAGGTGTCAGAGTGGTCGATCGAGCACGCTTGGAAAGCGTGTGTACTGCAAGGTACCGCGGGTTCGAATCCCGCCCTCTCCGCATAAAAACGGTCAGTTTTGATCTGGCCATTTGTTCTTTTGAAACTATTTGTAATAACAATCAGGGAGTTATAGAAATATAACTAAAAAAACGGTTAGTTATGCGGATAAACGAGATATAGTTTCTATGTTTGCATCCCCGATAGGGAAATAAATGCCAAAACGGAGTGGTAGTTCAGCTGGTTAGAATGCCTGCCTGTCACGCAGGAGGTCGCGGGTTCGAGTCCCGTCCATTCCGCGAAAATAGTTTTAAATTCAACTAAAAACCTGTAAATTAAATATTTACAGGTTTTTTCGTTTTCTGGAAGCACCAAATTATTCATTTTTTCGCAAGAAAAAGGTGAGCAATTCGGTGAGCACATTAAACGGTATCAATACTCACCAATTATAGCTTAAACAGTTGTTTATAAGCTAGTTCAATCATTAAACATCTTGACTGTAAGTGACAGAATTAACAATTTTGTTTCATTTTATTCATTTGTCATGAGAACAAACATGAATCTGCTTTTTTATTTAAAAAAGCGCTCCACTTACAAAAACGGCCCAATAACCATTTACTTACGGTTTACAGTTGATGGACGACGAGCAGAAACCTCAACAGGAAAATCTTGCGATCCCAACCGCTGGAATGTACAGGCTGGGCGGGCCGCTGGTACCAAAGAAGATACCAGGGTTTTAAATGCTTATCTAGATAAGTTACAATCAAGGGCTCACGAGCTTCACCATTTAATGACATCAGGAGAAGAAACCGTATGAAATAGTTCACGCTGTGTCTTGACATGATTTTTTGCATATACATCTCTGCTGTTTAAGACCTTTAATTGTCTATCAACCATCTCAAAGAAATTTTTGAAGAATAACTCTTCAGTACTGTTATCAGTATTTTTTAGATAATAATCCAGATGGTGCTGATAAAACTCCTGAAATCTCAGCGGTGGTATTGCAAAAATTCTTTTGAAAAGATGCTTTAAAAAATGTGATCGGCTCCAACTTATTTGGTTTCCAATATCCAAAGTATTGACCGAAAAGTCAAAACGATCACGGGGTTTGAAATAAATGATGCTCATAATGTATCGATTTATTCAAATATAATATTTTGGATGATGTGATTATTTTTCTAAATGTCATGTCAACTTGTGGAAATTCTAAGCTGTCCTAATGTTTGACTCATACATTTTACCAAAATTGAGCTTTTGTATTTCGCGAGGTAAAAGTTTTTTAAGAGAGAGGATAGATTTGCTATTTAATTAATGATCTCGCAAATAGTCAAAACATTTTTGGGGATAGCTATTTATGTTCTAAATAAAATAAAGTTATTAACTTTTCTGATATAATCTTTACTTAATTAGACTGTTTGCTTTCAATAACTTACCTACGCTTAAAGGCATATTTAAGAAAGTGAATTTTTTAAGTTTTAACTATGGGTATGAAAAAAACATTTTCGCACTAATAAAAACGACTAAGCCAATGTGATCAACCCGACTGGCTAAATCTATTCCTGAGATATCAGGCATATTTATGTCAGTAAATATAATATTGGGCTTTAATTCTTTAATTTCGACTATTGCTTTTCTAGGATCGGTTGCAGCACCGATATCTTAAATGATTTTGTTTCCTTGATAAGATCAGTAGTTGAGGCGATACAATGATTTTCATCATCAACAATGTAGCAGGTTATTTCCATGATTAAGTCTATGTAAAAAACAACAAGATATTTTATAGCTAGTTGCAGGTAATGCAAACATTAATTTAAATATCATCAAACCCATCGGATTTTCCAATTGATACAACTATGATTGTAATTAAATGTGTGTACCACTATTTTCAATAGCTTAAGTTACAAAAATCATTTTTTAAATATAACATTTTTTACAAACCAGTCGAATTTCTGTTTGTAGGCTGAACTAACATTCAACTCCTTCCCATTAGACATTAAGATTTTATAACTTGATACCGACTTTATATGATTGGCAGATATGATATTAGACTTATTAATTCGTAAAAAATAGGGATGATCTTTGAGGTCTTCGTCGATTACTGATATTTTATAGTAAGGTACGTAGGTTCGAGCTATCGTATGTATTTGGATATAATTCGATGCACCTTCGATAAAGATGATTTCGTCTGTGTAAATTTTGGCCATATCATTCTTTGCGCCAAGTTTCATCATAATAAATGGCTTATCAATTATAAATCTTTGAATTACAGAATGGACCAGTTTGCTAAATTTTTTAAAGTCAAATGGCTTAGTCAAAAATTGCTTTGCCTCTAGTGAATAACCCTCTGGGGCATATTTAACATGGGCACTAACTAATATCAGATTTTTAAACTTAGAAAGGATTTGTTTTGATAATTCTAGCCCATTCAACTTAGGCATTTCTATATCAGTAAAAAGAAAGTCTACCTGACCATTTATCTTTTTTATTTCTGTTAAAGCCTCAACGGAATCATTAAAACAATATAAAAGTTTGAGAGCTGGTGTGTCCGAAATATACTCCTTAAGCTGTTCAGTAGAATAATGGTCATCATCAACAATAATGCAAGTGAAAGTGTTCAAAAAGAATAAATAAAGAAGTTAGCAATCGTTAAATTTTAGAATAAGGAGATCGATGCAAAGGTAAAGGTTTGTTTATTTAAATAAAGCGTGTTTTTCTTCGTTCACATAATATTTTGTGGAGGCTTACATAATAAATGTACTTCATTCATGAAAAAGCTACACCTTTATGCTCACAGTTTGCACCTTTTCGATATTGTGTAATTGTGTAGAAGATTCTGCTTCGACAAAAATCAGCCTAAAACGAGATTTTAAAAACAAACAAAAAAAGAATGGAAAAGAAACTTTCAAAATTAACACTCAACAAGGAGACCATTGAAACACTTGATGTTGCTGAAATGGCGCAGACCAATGGTGGTTTTACTTACTCATTGTCATGGGGAGAAATCTGTAGAAGGTCAAAAGAGCTTGGAGCTTCAAATGCTTTTGAATGCGGGCAAAAGGAACCGGTAGAGGAGGAAGTCGATCCGGAAACAGCTTACGCTTAGTTACTGCTATGTGTTTGTTGACTCTAAGGGGCTCTTCTACATAATCAAGGAATTCTTTAGATGTAGTGGGCTACGGTGTAACAATGATCGCAACACAAAGGGATTAAAATTTAAATTAACAAAAATGAAAAAAATGATTTCAAAACTATCATTAAACAAAGAGACTATTGAAACTTTGGATGCTCAAGAAATGAA
This sequence comes from Pedobacter sp. MR22-3, assembly GCF_026240075.1. Classification (NCBI taxonomy): domain Bacteria; kingdom Pseudomonadati; phylum Bacteroidota; class Sphingobacteriia; order Sphingobacteriales; family Sphingobacteriaceae; genus Pedobacter; species Pedobacter sp. MR22-3. The sequence goes on from NZ_JAPIVF010000001.1 coordinate 33,095, forward strand.
TGCAGCCAACGGTGGATTCACTTACTCTTTATCCTTAGGTACGGTTTGCAAACAATCAAAATACCTTGGAGCTGAAAATGCATACGAATGCGGAAAACTGACACCTTCTGTTGAAGAAGAAGTTGAAGAAGACAATAATTAAATCAAAAATTAACTTTCAAAAATCATTATGAGAAATAACCTATCAAAACTTGCGCTTAATAAGGAAACAATTGAAACTTTAGATAACGCAGAAATGAATCAAACTACAGGTGGGTTTACTTACTCACTTTCTTTGGGCGCTGTATGTAAACAATCAAAGTCTTTAGGTGCAGACAATGCCTTTGAATGTGGTAAATTGTCTGCCGAAGAGGAAGATCCAATCTACAATGAGGGCTAAAAGTAAGATAAACAAATTGGATATGAGAAATAAAATTTCGAAACTTGTTTTAAATAAGGAAACAATAGAAACGTTGGATAGTATTCAAATGGGACAAACTAACGGAGGTTTCACTTACAGTCTTTCATTAGGTTCCTATTGCAAAAACTCCAAATCATTTGGTGCAGAGACAGCTGAAGAATGTTCCGCACACCCACCTCATGTAGTTGACGAACAGGAATCTATTGAACCATAAGAATAGTTCTTGGAATTTTAGGCCGAAGAATATTTCTTTGCAGAATCTTAATACCCCATTTGCAATAAGGCAAATGGGGCTTTTGTATCATATGAGGTATCAAAATTTGCAGCGTACAATTAAAATTTGCTTTCTCCTATCTTTGCTACTAACTTTTAACGTAGTTCATGCTCAGGTACGCCAAATTGAAAGTATTGACCCGGATAACAAAGAATACAGTGATCTGAACTTCCTTAGACAAGAGCTTAGTGATAAAACCGTTGTTATGCTCGGAGAACCAAGCCATCGGGAGGGAAATGTTTTCTCGGCTAAAATTAGGATGATAAAATTCCTACATGAACAAATGGGCTTCAATGTGATTGCTTTTGAAAGTGGTTTCTTTGAAGTTCAGCAGGCACAGCAAAAAATCAACGGTGGTGGAGATGTCGTGGAAGCACTTGATCTTGCCCTTTTTCCGATATGGACGAAAAGCGCTGAGTTTCGCCCTTTGATGGAATATATTAAAGCGCAAAAGAATAGTTTGAAAATAATGGGTTTTGATCCCCAGATCAATCAACAGGTAGTTAACGATTTTCTCCCTGCCCTAAAAAAATATGTAGTAGATCGCAGAGTAAGCTATAACCTTAACGATATGCTACTTTCAGAGGTGTTGGAATCCCTTAGTGAGGGAGTGTTCCCTGATGGCATAACTTTTCCTGCATTTACTGCAGAATTAAAGAAAGCAAAGGAGATATTAAAAAATCTCTCGGCTTCTGATTCAAAATCAGCAGGATTTTGGCTTCAGAATTTGAAAAGTCTGGAAGCACTCGCAACAGATTACTATAGAAACAGACCTAGTGAAAAGTCTGCTGAAGATTTTAAAGCATCGGATAGCAATCCTAGAGATTTGCAAATGGCTGATAACTTATCCTACTATATCAGGCAATATCCAAATGAAAAAATCATTTGTTGGGGAGCAGCACTTCACTTTGCTATGCAACCCAGCACTTTGGAAAACAATGAGCTTAAGTCATACAAACCAATGGGCCAATCGGTAAGAGAGGTAGTTGGAAATGACCGGGTTTATACCTTAGCCACAACATCTGCTGCAGGAACCTATGCAAGCTGGTTTGACACAGATTCTAAACCTGTACCTAAAGCCGCGACGGGCTCTCTTGAAGAAATGTTCGTGGAAAATAACTTGGGAGATTATCAGTATATGGATGCAAAAACGCTAAATGGAATAGGCGTGAGGGAATCGACTATGTTCGACTATATACCGCTTAGGGGCGATTGGTCTAAAGTTGTTAATGGAATACTATACTTTAAAGCATATGCTCCGGTTCTGCCAGTTCTTCAGAAAACTTCGGATCAGGATGTTCCACAAGGTAATGAGCCATTAAAAAATATCAATAGGTTAATGCCTGATAGCAAAAGCTTATTGAAAATCAGAAAATCTGGTGCATTCTTCACCAGTGGGAATATAACCGATGCTGAGGATGGACAACCAATCGCATATGCAACTCTCAAATTTCTTCTTACTAAAGAAAGCGCAATCAGTGATCATCAAGGCAATTTTGTTTTTTCCAGTAATACAGTTACTAAAGGTGCAATGATTAGTGTTAGCAGTATTGGTTACATGGATACGACAATAAAGATTGGAGATACCCCCTTGTCTATTAAGCTAAAAAAGGCCAGTATAGACTTAGAAGATATCCAGATCAGACCAAGCGATGAAAATGCTGTTCAGATTATAAAAAAAACATTTGCAGCGATAGATACCCATCTGAACCAAGATGCATATGGTATGACTTTTTATGTCGATACAAAGGTAGCAGATTTGGACAGCACGACATATCACCTGGAATATACGGGCACATTTTATAAACAGAAAAAAAGCCGAGATAAATATTTATCTAAGGTACTTGAATTGCATTGGCTTAAAAAAAGTAAATCCTCTGATCGACAAATAAAAAACGGCATCCGCTATCTGGATGGATATCAGCACATCAATGGTGGCAATGTAGTTTTGCAGCACCCTATGTTCGATACAAAAATGGTTGGAAAGTATCGATATGAAATACTTGAGGATACTGGTGAAAATTATATTATTGGCTTTGAGAGCAGGACACGTGCTCATAGTGTCACCAATGGTTACTACCTAAAGCGTTTTTCGGGTTCGATTATTATTAGCAAGGCAGATTATGCCATCATGGAAACTACTTTGAATTATCAACTAGATACCACAACTTTAAATCGTTTTGCAAGAAATTTTGATAAAAGGAAAGGCGATAATGCTTCAATTTTCCTAAATATTTTAGATAATGATGAAGTTACTATTAAGACCGCATATAATAAATATCGTGATGGATACTATTATCCTGCTCAAACAACGGTAATTAGGAATCAAAAAGGCGTAGATATCGATACAACTAAACCGATTCTTCTAAAGTCAGAAACAAGGGTTTATTTCATGGATGCAAAACCAGAAGATGCCAGTATTGATAATTTCCAAAAAGTCATAAACTTCAATCAAGTTAAATACAACATTTCCTTTTGGAAGGGATTTCGAAGACCAGTTTAATATGAATAACGACGCTCTCAAAAGCAAAATCAGTATGTCTGATTCAAATACTGATATTAAAAAACGCATAAGCGACATATTACCAAGAATTTCAACTTTGCTTTCTGAATATCATGCTACCTACACAAAGACAGGTTTGTTTGAAGGTGAATTAGGTGCAGCTCTATATCAAAGCCATTATTATGTTATAACAAAGGATGAGAAAGTACTTAATCTTATCTATGAGCATCTAGGCCGGTCGATACACGCATTCAATAACGCTTCTCAATCATTTAATCTGGCTGATGGAATAGCAGGAATGATGTGGATATTTGCTCATTTAAAGAATCTTGGGATACTTTCAGCAGAGGAAATGGATGTCTTTGATGCTGATATGGGAAATGCATTTAAGCGGTCGCTTGATATTGATATCAAAAGAAATAATTATGACTTGCTATATGGTTACATAGGAAAAATAATTGCGCTAATTGAAATAGGTAGTCAAGATGCCGGACGAATAGAAAGGGCAATTGATATACTATGCCAAACTGCTATTTGGGAAGATGATGGGTGTTACTGGATTGATCCAGACTACAAAAAAGAAGGAATTGTAAATCTTGGTCTTGCACATGGACTGCCAGGGATATTAGTTTTCTTGTTGAAATGGGCCACAGAAAATCAGAAACAGTCAAATAAAATGTCTGTGTCAATTGCAAATTGGATAGCGTCTTCTGCTAGCGAAAGCTATTATTCACGTTTTTCTACCAGTGTAAGGCCTGGCGCAGAAACAACAGCTGGAAGCAGACTCGCATGGTGTTATGGCGATTTAGGAGTTACCTTGGCATTTCTAGCCATTGATCAAGTATATCCGAACAAAAAATGGAAGCATGAAATTTATTTAACAATAAATGCACTAAAAAAGCGCACAGTGCATAATTCTGGGATTGCTATTAATAAAAATACAGGCTTGATGGATATAGGTTTTTGTCACGGCACAAGTGGTATAGCACATCAGTTTAATAAAATCTATCATTTAACTGGGGAGATAGAGATGTTTAATCAAATGCATTACTGGATGGAACATACGATCATCAATGTTGAAGCAAATCTCGCCACTTATGATAAATTGAATAAATCAGAGCTTACAGAAGTAGATCTTGGTTTACTAAACGGAATTGTCGGGGCAGGTCTAGTATTGCTCTCCTTCCTCAAGCCAGAAGGACAAGATTGGGATAGAATTTTTCTTTTAAATTAAGAGTACAGTAGAATGAGTAAATTAAAGTATAATGGTTTCTTTTTGATGAGAAGTCCATTATTACCATATGAGAGCATCCAAAATCTTGGCGCAACCGAAATTAATACCCTGGTCAAAAAACATGATTTACTTAGGGAGGCTATTTTTTTATCTTCTCCAGATTTCTATGAGAGAATGCTAAAGTGGCTTGAAGGAAACTGCAGTATATCAGATAGTGATAAAGTTTTGGACACATTGCGAAAATACATCAGTAGGATGTCTTATAGATCCACTCCGTTCGGCATAAGCGCTGGAGTTAGTCATGGTACTTATTGTGACCGAACCCAAACAGAGTTTAAAACACATGGTACTGATAAAAGATTTTGTAGGCTTGATACGACTTTTTTAAATCGTTATGTCGAGTTTTTATTAGGGGAAGGAAAGGTTAACCAATTTTTAAAATTCTTTTCCAACAATACCCGAAGCGAACTTGGAAATAAACTACGTTATTTAGAATACATTAACTTAGGTAGTGGTCGAAATCATGAATTGGTTAGTGTCGACAGGACGGAGTTTTTAGATGAGATAATTTTAAAAGCTGAGAAGGGAATTTGTTATGGATCCATATGCGAAACTCTTACTGAAAGTGGAATCGATGTGGATGAGGCAACGGAATATGTGGACGAGCTTATTCGAGCAAAGATACTGCTAAGCGAGTTAGAACTTTCTCCAGAAAGTGAAAATGAACTAAACCGGATTGCTGCTATTCTAAAACAAGCCAAGCACCCGCATTTTCAAATTATTCATCGTATTGTGTCTTTACTGACTGATATCAACGGATCATCATTAGAGTCATTTGATGCGGTTCCCTATTACAAGAAGTTGATGTTAGAAGTTGAAAGCTTGGGGATAGAAATAGACAAAAGATTTATTTTCCAGGTAGATATGTTGCGGGACTTTGAGCAGCTTCAAATAGATCGTGATGTACCCGAAGCACTTTTTGAGGCATTGAGTTTTTTGGAAAAAATTAAAACAAAGCCTGAAAAATCTGAACTTGAAAGATTCGCTCGTGTTTTTTTTGACAGATATGAATATGGTGAGGTTCCTCTGTTAGAGGCACTGGATTCTGAAATGGGGATTGGCTATCCATATCGCATAGATTTGAGTCAAGATGCCAGTGAATTACTCTCGGGCATACCTTCTACTACTATTACTCAACATTATCCCACCTTTAAATGGACTCCATGGCAGAAGAAGCTACTTGAAAAGTACACGGAAGCTATAAAAAATGGCGATCAGGTTATAGAACTTACTGAATCAGATGCACTACCAAATGCTGGCTATATTAATAAATTACCACAAACAGCTTATTCAGTATGTAAACTGTTTCACGGGCCAAACCAGAACCTAGATAGGAAGAACTTTAAGTTGCTACACGTACTAACAAGCGGTCCATCTTCTATAGATCTCATCAGTCGGTTTTGCTATCTGGATAAGCAAATTAGAGAAGATGCGATCAAAGCTGTTGAGGTGGAAAGGGCAGACGAAAATGTTATTTTCGCTGAAATACTTCATATTAATCAGCCTCGTGCTGGTAATATCTCAAAACACCCGCGTTTTTATGATTACAATATTCCAATTTTGTCCTCCAATATTGCTGGTGGAGAACAAATTCCGTTAAGGGATTTGATGCTTTCGGTTGTAAATGGAAAACTTTTGATACGTTCGAAAAAGTACGGAAAAAGAGTGATCCCACGACTTAGTACGGCTCATAATTACACCCAAAATACGATTTCCTATTATCGATTTCTTTGTGATCTGCAATATCAAGGGAGTAGTGGTGATCTCTATTGGGACTGGGGTTTTCTTGGAAGTATGTCATATTTACCAAGAGTTGAGTACGGAAACGTTATACTATCAAGGGAAAGTTGGGGTTTGGAGAAATCTGATCTCCAAGTATTAACAGAGGCAAGAAATGTTTCAATGAACCATGTTAGCAATTTTTTCGATGAGCGAAAAATACCGCGCTATGTTACCATACGTGAAGAAGATTACGAAATGCCTATCGATTTACTAAACGAGTATTCATTGGAAATTTTATTGCAGCTGACTAAAAAAAAATCTTCGGTTCGTCTAGAAGAAAATTTATTTCATAAGGAAGGATTTCTACTTTCAAAGGCCAAGTCCTGTTTTACCAATGATTTGATAATACCTTTTTATAAAAATGGAAAAACTGAGTTCTCTTTTGAAAAGAAAATCAACATCGCGGTAAATAAACGGAACTTTGTACCTGGAAGTGAATGGATGTATTTTAAGCTTTATTGTTCGCCGAAGATTTCGAACAAAATACTTGGACACATCTTACGTCCGCTGACGGAAAAGTTAATAAAAACTGGTGTTATTGACTATTGGTTTTTTATTCGCTACAACGATCCGGAATATCATTTAAGACTTAGATTTCATATTGTTGGTGATCAACATGGTGTAGCGCTTCGTGCCTTATCAGTGGCGGTAGAAGAATATTTGGAAGCAGGAAAGTTAAGATCTTTTAAAATAGATACTTACAATCGCGAGTTGGAAAGGTACAGTTATGGGGCGATAGAGGGGTCTGAGCGTTTGTTTTTCGAAGATAGCTCACTGGTCACGGAGTGTCTAGCGATAGGTATTAAGGATTGGGTTGTAGCAATAAAGGGGGTGGACAAACTTTTGGAAGATTTTGGAATTAGTTTGGAAAAACGGATGAGTCTGACAGATAGTTGGCAGCAGGCTTTCAAGTTAGAATTTGGTATAAAAAAAAATCAAACCAATGCTTTCAAAATAAAATACAGGAAGCTCCGCTCGGAAATAGAACAAATACTAGAAGAGGAGACTCTGAATCTTCCTGAGCCTCTTTTTCGGAATAGAAGCATTCAAGTTGCGAAACTTCTTGAATCCGTTGTTTTATCAAGCGATTTTGATTATCAGATTAATAGCTACATCCATATGTTTTTGAACAGATTGTTTATGAACAATCAACGAAAAAAGGAAATGGTCGTTTATGACTTGTTACATCAACATTATAAAAGCAAGTTGGCTAGATTAAGATTTTTAAATAAAGAAATAAAGTGAGATACCCCTACTATATACAGCATGATTTGATGGACTGTGGTCCAACCTGCCTGAGAATGATCAGCAAGTTTTACGGCAAACGATACAGTTTACAGTTTTTAAGAGGCCTAAGTTCGATTAATAAGGCTGGCGTCTCACTGTTAGGGTTAAGCCAGGCTGCAGAGAAGATTGGTTTTCAAACCCAAGGCGTTCGTATTAGCTTTGAACAATTGAAAGAAATCCCTTTACCGTGCATCGTACACTGGCAACAGAAGCACTTTGTTGTGGTTTATGAAATAAAGAAAAATGAAAAGGTACTTATTGCAGATCCCGTAATAGGCCTCATTACTCATAGTAAAGATGATTTTGTTGACAGCTGGATTGGGAAAGACGAAGGAAGGCAAAAAGGGCTTTCCCTTGTAATGAAACCTACACCATTATTTTATGAGCAGGAGGATGACAAAATTGTAAAATCCAATTTTAGTTTTTTTTTCAGATATCTCTATTTGTATAGACGATTAGTCATCCAACTTTTGGTTGGACTTGGGGTGGGAAGTCTTTTACAACTTATATTACCCTTTCTAACGCAATCGATAGTTGATGTTGGAATAAACACAAGAAACTTAAATTTTATATATGTAATCCTAATCGCGCAAATCATGCTTTTCATCGGCAGGACCAGTGTTGATTTTATTCGGTCATGGATATTATTACATATAAGTACCCGAATCAATATTTCTATATTGACCGATTTCTTAATCAAACTGATGAAACTTCCCGTTTCTTTCTTTGATACTAAAATGACCGGAGATATTCTTCAACGTATGAACGATCAGAAGCGTATTGAGAGTTTTCTAACGGGTTCGACGCTTAATACGGTGTTTTCAATGTTTAACTTTGTGATTTTTGGCGCAGTTTTAGCATTTTATGACTATACTATCTTTATCGTATTTGCAGTAAGTAGTATTTTATATGGAATTTGGATTATTCTTTTTCTCCGTCGTAGACGGGAGTTGGATTTCAAGAGGTTTGATATCTCCGCTAAAAACCAAAGTCTTGTTGTTCAGTTGATTAGTGGTATGCAAGAAATCAAATTGAATAATTGTGAACAACAGAAGCGTTGGGAATGGGAAAGGTTGCAGACAGGGCTGTTTCGGTTTAGTGTAAAAAGCCTTTCACTTGGTCAAATACAGCAGGCCGGATCATCATTTATTAACGAAGGTAAAAATATATTAATCACCTTTATCGTTGCAAAGGCGGTAATTGAGGGACAGCTGACTTTGGGAGCCATGATGGCAATTCAGTATGTTGTGGGCCAGCTTAACAGTCCCATTGAGCAATTGGTGGGATTTATTCAGCAGCTACAGGATGCAAAGATTAGTATTGAACGACTAAATGAGATTCACGCAATGGACGATGAAGAGCCATTAGGAATAGAGTTTATCCATGAACTACCATTCGAGAAGGGAATAAGCCTCTCGAAATTGAATTTTTCTTACCCTAGTGCAGCCAACGAAAATGTGCTGACAGACATTAATATTTATATTCCAGAAGGAAAAACAACTGCTATTGTAGGTATGAGCGGTAGTGGAAAAACCACTATCCTTAAGCTGCTTTTACGATTTTATTCACCATCGAATGGTGAGTTAAGAGTGGGGAATATGCCTCTTGAAAATATCAGTTTTAAGATGTGGAGGAGCCTTTGTGGTGTAGTTATGCAAGACGGATTTATTTTTTCTGACACCATTGCAAAAAATATTGCAGTTGGTGATGAATATCCTGACGTGGCCAAACTTCAGAATGCTGTTACGGTAGCCAATATATCTGATTTTATTGAAGGTTTACCCATGGGATTGAATACCAAGATTGGACCAGAGGGGAACGGGATAAGCCAAGGGCAGCGTCAGCGTATACTAATTGCTCGTGCGGTGTATAAAAATCCTGAATACATTTTCTTCGATGAGGCTACCAATGCTTTAGATGCTAATAATGAAAAGGTAATTATGGAAAATCTTGAAACCTTTTTTAAAGGGAGAACAGTAGTTGTGGTCGCTCACAGATTAAGTACAGTTAAGAATGCTGACAATATAATTGTTTTGGAAAAAGGCAGGGTAATTGAACAAGGGACTCATGCAGAACTCACGCAGAATAGGGGGGATTATTTCAGACTTGTGCAGAATCAACTGGAACTGGGAGCATAATTTAAGACGCTAAATAACAATAAAATAGAGAATAACATGCCATCACAAAACTTTAGTGAACAGATCAATAGTGAAGAAGTACATGAGATCATCACTGCGGTGCCTTCATGGATATTACGCTGGGGAATTACGCTGGTTTTTTCAATATTACTAGGTGTTGTTATCTTTTCTGGATTTTTAAAATATCCTGATGTAGTTACAACAAATCTCAAAATCAATTCGCTTAATGCGCCGAAAACGGTAATAGCCAGACAAAATGGAAAATTAGTTCGTTTACTCGTTACAGAGGGACAAATGGTTAAGGTAGGTCAACCACTTGCTTATTTGGAAAGCACCGCAAATCCAGATGATATTCGTTTTATCAGCAATTATTTAAGAGATCTCAAAAAGAAGTTGCTTGCCAACATTCAAATTACAGAGACTATTCCATCCACCTTGAATTTGGGAGAGGTCCAGGCTAGCTATCAAGATCTTTTTCAAGAAAGTATGAATTATTTTTCTACGCTCAAAGGGGGATATCATCAGGATAAAATGGATTATCTTAAAAAGGATCTGTTAAATATCAATTTGCAAAAACAGCCCATATTGGCACAAAAAGAAATCAAAAAGCTGGAATATATAAATCAGGAACAGGAGTATCAAGCCTATAAACAGCTTTATAAAAATAAAGTCATCTCTAGAAGTGAGTTTTTAGCCCAGGAGAACAAATTCCTAAGTTCAAAATCTCCATTGGAAGATGTTGAGAGCTCGATCTTAATTAATAACTCAAATTACAATTCAAAAAAGAAGGAGTTGCTTGAAATACAGCATGTTATTTTGGATGAGAAGTCAAAGTTTCTTCAAAGCGTCAATCGCCTTATTAATGAAACCGATAACTGGATGATGCAACATATACTTTCGGCTTCAATCTCAGGAAAGCTTAGCTTCGCAGGAATTATTCAGCAGAATCAGAACGTGGCCTTAAATCAAGAAGTTTTCATAATTAATCCAGGAAATAGCATTTTTTTTGGCGAGGTGGAAATTCCGCAATATAATATGGGGAAAATTCGTAAAGGTGAACGGGCATTGATTAAGCTTAAAAGTTTTCCATATCAGGAATATGGATTGATTAGAGGGCATCTCAGCTATATATCAGATGTTGCGTATAGAGATAGTGTCTTTATCGGAAAAATTTCTTTTGACCAAATTGAAAATAAACACCCTGTACAAAAGATTTTACTGAAAAATGGAATGCAGGCAGAGGCAGATATAATTACAGAGGAAAGCTCTTTGTTGAAGAGACTATTTAATAAGCTTTACAAGATGACAGGGAGCGATTTGAACTAGCCAATTATGGAGAACTGATTATTTTACTGTTAGCTGTTTATATTAATATTTATTAATGAGCGAACTTTAAAAATTTAGAAAGCTTTAATTTTGGTAACGGATATTGGAATTTCATTAGCTCAAATAGATGGATATTTCAGGTGAAATGGTCGCTCGTTCGACTTCTAAACAACTGTCCAACCTGGATTTACTTATCGTTTGGTCTGATACGTTTTTCTCTTTCCTGTTAGTTGCCTTAGAATCATCTTGGTGACTAATAGGAAAAGAAACATGGAAGCTTTCTATCTCTAGCTTATATACTAGCTGATAATAAGTAAATTATGCAAATTAATCCCTATCTTTCAATAGTCAATTACAGTCAAATAATTGCAAAAAAATGATAAGCATATAGTGAGCATCTCGCTTTAGTGTGATTTAAAGCACTTATTTTCAAAGATATATGAGATTGGTTCGAGTCGCGTCCATTCCGCAAAGCGGAAGATTTGAAAAAGTCTTCCGCTTTTTTTGTATAATATATCATGGTGTTTATGGAATAAGACGAAGCTGTACCCTTCATATAAGCCAGAGTCATTGATCCGTTTGGCCAGTTCACCTGTTGATGCTTCAATGTAGAAACGTTCTTTATGGTTAAACGGATAATTAATCTCCCAAACGCGCAGGCGCTTATCTGTAAAATTATATTCGTCTGTGAGCTGAATTGCTCCGCCAGGCTTTTTGCATATTATTCGTCTCCATCAGGCAACCGGGGTAGTCTCCGGCATTCACATAAGCCACATCTGCCGCTTCGGCACCCATCGCTTTAATCAGATCTTATGATTTTTTTGTAGTGGCTAACCTTTCCCCATATTATTAAAGGCTTGAAAGAATCCGGGATTTCTGAAATAAAATGACTAGCTGTTATTCTCTATTCAGGATTCATGAAGATTATTGACGGGCTGTTTGAACCGAATCGGAAAAGTCTAATTTTCTGTTTGATCAACCTTCGAAATATCCGATACCTGAAACTGAAAGAGAAAAATTATCTGTTTTATAGAATCTTAGCAACAAGAAAAAGAATAATTATCTACAAAACATCCATTAAAAGAACAATTATCTGATTTTAAGATAAATCCGTTTGAATCATCTTTTATTTTAAGATTTGCAGGATGAATTAACTGTTTATAATGCTATAAAAAGCGATCAACCAGAACACTCAAGAATTAACGAAAAGAAATGTATGGAAAACACCCGGGATACCTTCAAGTATGATTTTGCATTCAAGCTGGAGAGCACTTGTTTAGATGAAAACTATCACCCCTCTAGTCAAACGCGTCTGACAACCAATTTTGCAAACCTGGCCAGGGGAGACAATCGTCAGCAAAACTTACGCAATGCCTTAAATATGATCAACAACCGGTTCAATGCATTGGCCCATTTGGATAATCCCAGAGCTGACCGTTACCTTGTAGCACTTGAAATCATCACCGTAACGATGCGTATTGATGATAAGAATGGCATCAACAACCTGCCGTTGATCGAAGTTTTAAAAACGAATATTTTCGACCGGAAAACTAACCAGCGTATCGAAGGTATCGCCGGAAATAATTTTTCCTCTTATGTCCGGGATTATGATTTCAGTATTTTATTGACCGAGTACAATAAAGATAAACCCAATTTCTCTATTCCTGAAAATTTTGGTGATCTGCACGGAAAACTTTATAAGTGCTTTGTGAATTCAGCCACTTATAAAGAACATTTTAAAATGTCACCGATCATTTGTCTGAGTGTATCTGGCAACAGAACTTATACACGCACTGATTATCAGCATCCCGTTCTGGGCTTTGAGTATCTGCAGGATCAGTATTCTATCACTGATGAATATTTCTCTAAAATGGGTTTAAAAGTTCGTTTTTTCATGCCTCCGAACAGTGTGGCACCGATGGCTTTTTACCATTCCGGAGATCTGCTTGCTGATTATACTGATCTTGGACTGATCAGCTCGATCAGCACGATGGAGACTTTCCAGAAGATTTATCGCCCTGAAATCTACAATGCAAATGCTGTGGCAGGGAAAATCTATCAACCTAGTCTTAAGCACGAAGATTATTCACTGACCCGCGTGGTATATGACCGCGAAGAGCGGAGCCGACTGGCTATTGAACAGGGTAAATATGCGGAAGAGCATTTCATCAAACCTTACCAGGATATTCTTGAGCAATGGACTGCTGAATTCGTTAGTTAATCAATCATAAAAAAAGGAACAACAATGAAAAAACTATTACCAACCTCAATTGTGGGAAGTTTGCCCAAACCTGCCTGGCTTGCACCACCCGAAAAACTCTGGTCACCCTGGAAATTAGAGGGCGATGAGCTGATTGAAGGGAAACAGGATGCCTTGCGTATTGCGCTGCAGGAACAGCATCTGGCAGGGGTGGATATCATCAGTGATGGAGAGCAGACACGCCAACACTTCGTAACGACTTTTATCGAGCATTTAAGTGGTGTAGATTTTGAAAACCGTAAGGTCGTAAAAATCCGTGACCGTTATGATGCCAGTGTTCCTGTTGTGGTAGGTGAGGTTGCCCGTCAAAAGGCAGTTTTTGTTAAGGATGCCAAGTTTTTGCGTACACTGACGGATAAACCGATCAAATGGGCATTACCGGGACCGATGACCATGGTAGATACCCTGTATGATGCCCATTACAAAAGCCGGGAAAAACTGGCCTGGGAATTTGCAAAACTACTCAATGAGGAAGCCAGGGAATTGCAGGATGCAGGGGTGGACATTATCCAGTTTGATGAACCGGCATTTAACGTATTCTTTGATGAGGTAAACGATTGGGGAATGGCAGCGCTGGAAAGGGCCAGTGAAGGTTTAACCTGCGAAACGGCAGTGCATGTGTGCTACGGTTATGGCATAAAAGCCAATAATGACTGGAAAAAAACACTGGGTTCAGAGTGGCGCCAATACGAAGAAATCTTCCCTAAGATCCAGAAATCAAATATCGATATCGTGTCCCTGGAATGCCATAACTCGCATGTGCCATTGGACCTGATTGAACTTGTACGTGGTAAAAAAGTAATGGTAGGCGCAATCGATGTGGCATCCAATACGATTGAAACACCAGAAGAAGTAGCGGATACGCTGCGCAGAACGCTTGCGTTTGTCGATATCGAAAACCTCTACCCCTCTACAAACTGCGGTATGGCACCCTTGTCCCGAAACGTGGCAAACGGTAAGCTGCGTGCGTTAAGCGCAGGGGCTGAAATCATACGGAAAGAATTTGGGATGTAATTTTTCTGAGCAATAGAAATATATTAAAATCAAATTGAAAAAGTTATTCGCATTATTGAACAAGGTAGGTTTCGACGGTTTCCTGCTGATGATAGCCACCATGATCCTGCTGGCCTATTTTCTGCCGCAGCCGGGCCTTGTTAAAGAACCCGTTTCGCTCGAGGAGATTGCTAACGCAGGCGTATCGCTGATTTTCCTGTTTTATGGACTGCGTTTGAGTGTAGAGAAATTAAAAGCCGGACTTTCCAACTGGAAAATGCATATTGTTGTCCAGTTGACAACCTTTTTGTTCTTCCCACTCCTCGTTTTGGCATCTCGCCCCCTGTTTATTGGCACTGATTATGAGCTGCTCTGGCTGGGTGTATTTTTTCTGGCAGCCCTGCCGTCTACGGTTTCCTCTTCGGTGGTCATGGTTTCCATTGCCAAGGGCAACATCCCGGCCGCCATTTTCAATGCGAGCATTTCAAGTCTGATCGGGGTAGTGGTCACGCCGGTCTGGATCGGGCTGTTCATCGCTTCAGCAACCGGTGGTTTCGATGTTTCTGCTATCGTGATCAAACTGGTATTTCAGGTCCTGTTACCGGTCATCATCGGCATCAGCCTCAACGCCCGTTTTGGCGCCATTGCCGAGAAGTATAAAAAACAGCTTAAATATTTCGATCAGGCGGTTATCCTCACCATCATTTATACCTCGTTCTGTAAGTCATTCTCCGAGCATCTTTTTGATGGCTTCAGTGCCCTTGAACTTGCCGGACTTGCAGCGGCGATGATTGCCCTGTTTTTTGCGGTGTTCTTTTGCGTTGGACTGCTCAGCCGCTTGTTTGGCTTTTCTGCTGAAGACCGCATCACGGTTTTGTTCTGCGGATCCAAAAAATCACTGGTTCACGGCACGGTCATGTCAAAAGTGCTTTTTCAGCACAGTACCATCACCGGCATCATATTGTTGCCGCTCATGCTTTATCATGCCCTTCAACTGATTGCCGCCAGTATCATCGCCCAGGGGATGGCTAGGCGAAAAGAGGCATCATCTCCAATACAGGGGATAAAAACAGCAACATGAAACTTTTAGAAAAAATACAACTGGGTAATGCCAGCTTAAAAAATAGAATGGCCATGGCAGCGATGACCAGGGGCCGTACTGACAGCAATGGCCTGGTGGGTGATATAACAGCAGAATACTATGCCCAGCGGGCAAGTGCAGGTCTGCTCTTTACCGAGTCCATCAGGATCAGTGAAGAGGCCACCGGCAGTCCGCTCACGCCGGGTATTTTCACCAAAGAGCAAATAGCAGCATGGAAGAAGGTAACCACTGCGGTACATGATAGCGGTGGCGTTATTGTAGCCCAGCTTTGGCACACCGGCCGTATTGGGCATTCTATAGACAGGAATGGGAAGCTCCCTATTGCACCATCACCCCTGCCCATCCGGGGGATGCGGCATTATACCTCCCAAGGCATGAAAGATTTTGAGATCCCCCGGGAAATGTCCACCATGGAGATCATGCAGACGATAAAAGACTTTGGCCAGGCCGCAAAAAATGCTATGGTGGCATGCTTTGACGGAGTCCAGCTCCACGCGGCCAACGGCTATCTGCCCAGCCAGTTCCTGGCTGAAAGTGCCAACCAGAGGACGGACAATTATGGCGGCAGTATCCCTAATAATACCCGCTTCACAGTGGAGGTGATGCAGGAATTGATCAGTGTAGCAGGAGGTGAAAAAGTGGGCATTAAAATATCCCCATTCCATCCCTATGGCGATATCGTATTGGAGGACCCCGTAGCTAGCTATACCCACCTGATCGAAGAACTGAACAAACTGGATTTTGCCTATGTGGAACTCATGCGGCGCAGCCCACATTTCCCTTCACCTGAACATTATGTCTGTGAAGACGAGATTGCGTTCTTTGGCAGGAAGATCCGCCAGAGGGTTATTGCAAATGGAGGCTATGATAGGGATTCCGCCGAATCTGAACTTGAAAAAGGTATTGCGGCACTTGTTTCCTTTGGGAACTTGTACATCGCCAACCCCGACCTGCCCGAGCGCTTTGAAAAAAATGCCGCGCTAGGCAAGCCAGACAGGGCAACCATGTTCGGGGGCGGGGAACAGGGGTATATTGATTATCCATTTTGGAACGGATAAAAATTAGGTCTATAATTCTTGATTTTTTTTTACCTTACGTCGCTGTTCTTTGCATAACATCAATCGGAAAGGTTTTGCTTAACTGCAGATTAATAGGGAATCGTGTGCAAATCACGAGCTGTCGCGCAACTGTAAGTAACAAACAAGGTTTTCATTAAGCATATCCACTGTTCTAATATGAATGGGAAGGGTGATGAGAACTGTTACAAGCCAGGAGACCTGCCTGTTCCGAATGGACGATGCTTTCGCGGTCTGAAGCTTTTGGTCTGAAAGGTGGTTGTTTCCTATGTGGTACATTTCCCTGTGTGATTCGTGTGGCCCCGCCTTTTCCTATTTTTTTCCAAGATCTTCTCTCCAGCGGCATTGCGTTAATAAGCCGGCCGGCAACTGTAAATAAAATTTTGGACCCGTTGGTCAAAAAAACGTTTGAAATGAGCTTTAAAAGAGAAAAATTGGAACTGCCGCATGGCGGAAAAAAACTGCTGCTGCATTCCTGCTGCGCACCCTGTTCGGGAGAGGTGATGGAGGCCATCATTGCATCCGAAATAGATTTCAGCATCTTCTTCCACAATCCCAACATCCACCCAAAAAAAGAGTACGAACTGCGCAAGCAAGAGAATATCCGCTTTGCGAAGAAGCACAATATCCCCTTCATCGATGCGGACTATGACGTGGACAACTGGTTTGAAAGAGCAAAGGGGATGGACATGGAACCTGAACGCGGGATACGCTGCACGATGTGCTTTGACATGCGCTTTGAGCGCACGGCCCTTTACGCCTTTGAAAACGGCTTTGATGTGATCTCAAGTTCGCTGGGCATATCGCGCTGGAAAAACATGGAGCAGATCAACGGTTCGGGCATCAGGGCGGCATTCCACTATGAAGGTATCACTTATTGGACCTATAACTGGCGCAAGGCAGGGGGATCCTCACGCATGCTGGAAATCAGCAAGGCTGAGGAATTCTATATGCAGGAATACTGCGGATGTGCGTATTCGCTCAGGGACACCAACAAATGGAGGTTGGAGAACGGAAGGGAAAAGATAAAGCTGGGTGAAAAATACTATGGTAGAGACTAGCGTCTGTGCCGTCCAAAAGGAGGATGTCCGCGAAAAACTGGCAAGCTTTGGTCAGGACAATCCGAAGCTGCCCCTTATTTCCCATTTGGAGCGGATGGATTATTTTTCATCCCTTGTGGCTGGTATTGCCAATTCCTTTGTCGGCATTTTTGAAACCGGGCGCAGTACACCCGCCTTGAAGAAGGGAAGCCCGGACATTGCCGGCTTTGATCCCCTTGCCCTCGCTTTTGCCTGCAACCTTCGCAGGGATACAGGAGAAGCTTGTTGGCTGCTATTCCTATCAAGCTATTTCGGAAGGCATCCGAAGCATCACTGGGACCTTATGGAAAAGGTCTATCTTGGCCCTGGAATGGGCGACGGATGGACATGGGAAAATGCCAGTGCGGATCCTGTTGCCTTTGCAGGTTGGCTAGTGGAAAATCAGCCTGAACTATCGCGGTATGGGAACATGGCCAGGGCACACAAATACGTTTCCTTTGGAAGCTATAAAGCGATGAAAACGGCCGGCGATATCCAGACCTATATCTCTTGGGTAATAAATGCGGGAGGCCACCGGGAACTTTTCCCTGCAAGTGCACTATCAGAAGGCGGATCACCTTCACATATTTTTGATAGGCTGTACGCCGCCATGAACATGCAGCTGCGCTGTAAAAAGGCCATTACCTTTAATTACCTCTCGCTTTTGGGCATACTTGGCGTGGCAGGGATAGAGCCGGCAAGGCCATACCTCAGCGACCATCTCCCTTCAAAGCTGGGTGCAAATTGGCTGTTCGGTGGGAACGCCGTACCAAAGCGCCGGGCAAATGAACTCGAACCGATCGTAACGGCTCTTGCCCACCACCTGGAACTACCTTTCATCATCCCTGTGCTCCGCCAGGCCTTCGCACAGATTGCCGCGGGTAGTCATGCTGAGGCTATTCAGCGGTTCAGGTGGCGACACAACAGATGACCATCAAAAAACAGATGATGAACATAGCAGAAAAAACTGAACAGTCCGAAACCCATGTGTTCAAAGTGGTGTTTCCCGAGACCACCAACCACCACAACACGATGTTCGGCGGAAGGATTTTGATGATGATGACCGAAACCGCTTTCATCACAGCAACACGTTTCAGCAGGCGAAACTTTGTACTAGTGAGCAGCGGAAAGATCGATTTTGAAAAGCCCATTCCGGCCGGCACGCTCGTAGAGCTGGTAGGCAGGGTTACCCGTGTGGGCCATACCAGCCTGGAGGTGACCGTTTCGGTATACCTGGAAAAGATGGGAGAAGAATACCGTGAAAAGGTGGTGAGCGGGGCCTTTACGCTGGTGGCCATCGGAAGCGACGGCCGCCCCGTGCCGGTTATATACTGATGTTGTGCGTGTTCTTGATCTCGGCCATGACGAAGGTACTGTGCGTACTTCCGATACTATCTACTGAACCGAGCTTGTTGAAAACGAAATCCTGGTAATGCTTCATGTCCCTGGCATAGACCTTCAGAATGAAATCGTAGTCGCCGGAAATGTTGTAGCATTCCACCACCTCATCGATTTTCAGGATGTCGCTCACAAAATTGTGGCCGATCTTTTTGTCATGCTGCTTGAGCCGGATGTTGCAGAAAACGATAAACCCGTGGTCGAACTTCTCTGCGTCAAGGATAGCGATGTATTTTTTGATGTACCCACTGTTCTCCAGCCTTCTTACTCGCTCGAATACGGGCGAGGCGGAAAGGTTGACCAGTTTGGCCAGTTCCTTGGTCGTATGTTTTGAGTTGGCTGCCAGCAGTTTCAGCAGGGCGAGGTCGATTTCATCGAGGTTGTTCATGGGTTAATTTTTCTTTGGCCATCCAAAGATATAGGTTAAAATCAGAAAAATATATCGAAAATATGGATATTTTCAGATGCATCAACTGATAATAAACTGATGAAAAGTCATATCAACTTTACCAGCTAACATAAAGCGATCTCGTTTATTTGATGAATACAATCATATTATTTCATCAGAATAACCTGATCCGTAATTTATGCTTCCGCTGCATGCGTTTTAAAAGATATTTTATACAAACTGGAAAAATATCCCGATTGAATTGAACCACTTGCCCTACAGAACATTTCATATTTCTTTATTATTCTGCTCAATAAGGTTTGCCACATTTGAATTAAAGGTTTTTAGGTTTGCTCCGAGGCCGACAAAAAATTCCAGATCGGCAGTTTCTACACTGATAATGGCTTTTTGCAGGATCGTCTCCCCGGTAGCCGTAAGTCTTATTGTTTTAGCCCTGGTATCCGTAGGGTGCCCGTGTCGGGTAATAAATTTTTTATCTTCCAGGGTTCTCAATACTTTAGATACCATCATCCTGTCAGCATTACTCTGGTTGGCAATATCAATTTGCGTGACTGTACTGCTTTCTCCCGAAAGCCAGGCTAATGCACAGAGTAAGGCAAACTGCGTGTGCGTCAGATCTAGAGGATCTAACACACGCTTTAACCTCCTTTGCCACAACATGGTCAGCTGACCAAGAAGGTAACCCGGACTGTCTTCAGGCTTTTTAAAATGAAATTCAATTTTTTTGCTCATCGTCTGTTTGTTGCATCTGTGAAGAAATCAGGTCAAAATCATTCCGTTTTATCTCGAACTTACTATTTGGCTTTAAAAATTATTCAGTTGGGTTTTGCCTGAAAATTGCTAAAAACCTGTTTTTATTTAGCGTTCAGGAAAGTAAGTTTATAACCATCAAGATCCTTAACATGGAAAGCCCTGCCAAAGGGTGTTTCTATAATCGGTCCGGCTGTTGTAATGCCATTGGCTGTAAATTCCTCTTTCAGTGCGTCTACATGTTTATCAACGGCAAACCACAGCGCAACGCCGGTGCCTAACTCTTTTCCTTCAAGAGGTTCAAGCGGGGTGCGGATAGCAAAACTGGCCTCTCCCTGATTGTATTTGAAAACGCAGGCCTGCGGGTTCGTTTCACCAATTTCAAAGCCTAGTTTTTTTTCATAGAAGTCTTTTGATGCCTCTAAATTTTTTACCTGTAGTGATGCAAATGTCAGTAGTCTCATGATCCATATATTTAATTGTTGTCACAAATATAGTAATCACGACAACAATATACAAATATTCTATAAATTATCTGATATTTACCTTAATCGGTATGCCGATCAGAAACTTAATACCATGTAAGAAATATTGAATTAGCGGAATACTTTTGCTTTTTTACAAATGGTAATGTCATCTTCGGTAAATTCACAAAAGATTTTATTTTTCCTTAGAGATGCCGAGTTTTATATAGCTATCCGTTGACCATTTTATCTTAAGGGGTTCTCCCGCATCATGAATGTTTTCCTGGCTTACGACCTTACCGCTTCCATAGTTAATTTCCGCAAACGGGTTTTTATTGATGTTAAGCGCGACAACCAAACGACTGCCCTTAGCCAGCTTTTTGCTAAAAACCCTTGAACGGCTAAAAGGTATCTGTTCGAGCTTGCCCGGAACGAGCAGTTTACGTTTACTCCTATCCTGCGCATAGCTTGCCCGGCCGAGGTAGTAAGAAAGCTGAAAGTAATCTCCCGATGATGTGAGTTCATATAAAATCAATCCCACATCCATGTCTTTTTTATTGATGATGGCCTGGAGTTGCCCCTCAAAGTTTCCGCTGACCGTTACCGCCTGCTCAAAGGGCTTGCTAAAGAAAAACAATCCGTTGCTGCGGTCGAGCTCCTTTTTTATAATGGGATCAGGGTAATAGTCATTGTAATATTGCGTCCTGTCAGCTAAATCAACTACCTGCTTATTGTAATTTACCTTTTTAGGCTTTATCCCGGACAGTAAGAAATCTTTTCCAACAGGATTGGTCAGGTAAAACTTCACCTCCCTGCTTTCCATATGCGCAAGTGAGGATGCGTGCCTCCACCGGTTTGTACCCATGGTCTGATAATTTACCCGGTCCTGGATCAGCTCCGGCCTTGGTCCGCCTTTTAAGATGTAATCGAACCACTTAAAGGTAATCTCCCTGGTATTGATCAGTGACACCGGATCGACCTTGTAGCCCCGCAGGATAGGCGTTCCTCCTTTCTGCGCACCGAAATGGTCGTAAGGACCAATGATTAAATAATGCTGTGCATGGGGATTGTAGCGGTAATGTTCCTTAAAGTATTCCATTGCGGATACTTGTCCATCGTCATAATAACCCGTAATGCTCAGCACAGGGATGTTAATTTTAGAAAAGTCATTTTTATAGGGAACCATCGCCTGCCAATAGCCATCATAATCGGGGTGGCTTAGCCATTTCTGCAAAAATGGGTTTGGCTGTCCATCTATGCTATCCATGCGGTTATAGGCCGCTCCGCTAAGCCACCATTTCTCTCTCATATTTCGCCAACGCTGGCGGTCTTCATTTACCGCGTCATCGGTAAACCGGTTTCCGGTAACATAAAAAGCCCACTGGTAATTTGCCGTCTGAAAGATATTATTTTCCATTGGCAACCCAAGTCCGGGTATGGCGGCCACATAGGGGACAATGGTTTTCAGTGCCGGGTGCAAATGCTTGGTTGCTGCCCACTGCGCAAAACCCGAATAACTTCCACCATACATCCCGACCCTTCCATCGCTCCAGGGCTGTTGGATGATCCAGTCAATTACGGTGTTTACATCCTCCACTTCATGCTCATAAGGTTCTATTTTATCCTGACTAAGCCGTTTACCACGGGTATCGGCAACAATACCAACATAGCCGCGATCGGCCGCATCCATCGCCTCAGAAAGGCTCCGTTTTATATTGGTATAAATGAAAAATAATAAAGCGGCCGGAAGCTTTGCCGGATTGCTTTTCTTTCTGACCACGACAGCGGAAAGCGTAACGCCTTGTTTTGACGTAATCAGCACATCTTTATCGATGAGGTAAGCACTGGTGTCTACCTGAGCCACAGTATTTTGGGCATTCGCTCGCAAGCCGTAAAAAAAGCACAGCAAGCCTATACCAATAATTTTTAGTTTCATTTTTTTAATCTGTTATATGAATTTATTTTAAAAGCAGTTGCCTGAGTTTCGGGGCTTGCCTGGTGGAAACAAATACCAGCTCACCTGAAAGGAGCTTTACAAATAGTCCACTTTCGTTGTTATCGATTTTATCTATATAGTTTCTGTTGATAATCTGGGAGCGGCTTGTCCTGAAGAATACATCGCCGGGCAATTTTTGCTCGAGTTGGTTGAGTGAGGTTTTATGCAGTACAACCTGTTTATTGAAAAAGATCCTGGCATAATTATCCATTGATTCTATGAGGTGGATGTCCACGAGTTTGATCAGGTGGTATCGCCCGGAATCTTTGACGAAGAGCCTTTCCTCAACTCCAGGTCCACGTACTTTGAGCAGGTCAATTGCCTTTCTCAGCCGCTCCTCCCGTATTGGTTTCATCAAATAATCCACAGCGCTCACTTCAAAAGCCTTTAGCGCATAGGTATCGTATGCCGTGACGAAGATTACGGAGGGAACGCTCGCTAAAGATTCCAGTAAATCAAAACCCGTGCGTTCCGGCATCTGTACGTCGAGAAAAATTAACTGAGGATCTAACCTGCGGATCAACTCCTCCGCTTGATCCGCGTTGGCCGCCTGTCCGACAAGCTCAATGTGATCAAATGCGCTAAGCATCGCACTGAGCTCATCTCTGGCAGGTTTTTCATCATCAACAATTAAAGTTCTGATCTTGTTCATATAAGGGTAACTTCAGCTTTGCCTGCGCATATGCGCCAGGATTTATGTTTATTTCAAATGATGCTTTTTCATGATAAGCCGCTTTCAGCCGCTCCCGCAGGTTTTTCAGGCCTAGTCCGGAGGTACTCTCTTTTTGTTGCAGCGGAACCGGGTTTTCTACCTTTATTTCCAGGAAGTTTCCCAGGTTGCGAATTAAAATGGAAATTTTCCCACCCTGGTTCAGTTGCGAAATACCATGTTTCACCGCATTTTCAACCAAAGTCTGAAGACTAAGGCGCGGAATGAGGCGGGTCAGGGCAACCGGACTTACTTCGATTTCAAAACTTAACCTTTCCTGCATCCTCAGGGTTTCAAGTTCCAGATAATCCCTTACCAGGTCCAGTTCCCGATCCAGCCGACAAAAGCCTCCCGAATGTTCATAGAGGCTACTGCTCAGCAGTTCACTCAGCAAGTCTACCGCCCGGCGGGCAAGCTTTGGAGAAGTGTTGATCAGTGATTTAATGGTGTTGAGGGAATTGAAGAGAAAATGTGGGTTGAGCTGCGCGGTAAGCTGGCTAAATTCGGCCTGTTTTGTGGCGAGTTTCAAAAGGGTATTTTCGCGGGCAATGCGGATTTCACGTTTAGCATAATAATACAGGTGGAAGGAGAGCATCCAGATGGCCATCAGGCGAATACCTGCCATAAAAATTCCGATTCCTGTCGGGCCTGTCAAAGTCTTTAGATCGGGAAAGGTGCCTATCGAAAATACAATCCTGATGCCGTACACTTTGATGGTTGTTACCAGCGCATATACAATCGCCATAACCAGGATTGCGGGAATAATCCGCTTAAATAAATCCGTCAGATTTAAATCCTGCCAGTAGTTTTTCAGCGCAAAAATCCGGTACAGATGGGTGATGAAAATATAAAGCACCACATCGCTAAAAAACTGAACCAGGCCGATGCTGATTTTAAATTGTCCTCCGATAAGCCCTAAAATGCTCCAGTATAAAGATGCAAGTGACCAGCCGATGAGCTGACACTTCCAATACAGGGATAAGGTTGTTTTTCTTCTGAATTTCATCTGTGCGCTAAAGGACCTTCTGCAAATGAACGCAAAGAGAATCTTTTAAAAAAGAAAAAATACAGGAACGTCGTGATTTTGGGGATTAGCGCCCAGTGTACTATAACCTGTGGTGATGTTAATGCAGGGAATAGGTTCGAATCGTCTAATTCACGTATATGTAGGTGTACCAATAATATGTTTAGGAAAATATTATGCATCTTTTTACAGGATGGAAATAGTAACGGAACCCTGTCGAAGTGGCTACCTTACGTTGCCTTGTTCACGAAGGGTTCTTTAATTGTGGTTATTCTGAGACAACAATTAACAGTGGTTGTTCTGTAATGCAAATTATCAAAAACTAAAATTTCGATTTGAATAATGAAATGAGTTTATGATAATCACCTAAAAAAATATTCCAGAGTTAATGTGGATAGGTTTGATTTTTACATCGTACTGGTATTTGATCCAGTTTAATTATTGAGAAACGAATAATGATAGATACATCAAGAAATAAATACTACTCATTACAGCTTCTATTATTTTGTACGATACTAAAAAACATTGATGTCATTGGCAATTATTATACTTCTAACTGATAAATTCTGGATTCTTCCTCCCATGGGTGATATCCTTGTCCAATATACTTAAATCCGTATTTCTCGTAATAACCGATGTGATCTGTGCATAAATTGAGGTGCTTAAATCCAGCAGCTTTAGTGTCTGCTTTCGCTTTATCAATCAATAATGCTCCATAAGCATTCCCTCTATGTTTTTCTTCTATAAATATCGCGCAAATCCAAGGATATAAATCCATTCTGCTAATAAAGTCGTTTGTTATTAATCCCGCGCAGCCAATTATTTCTCCACCTTTTTCTAATAAGTACCATTGAGGTAAAAACTGGTTTGCGCTTAAACAATTTGATATACAATTTTCATAAATAATAGGCGAAATATCCGGCCAACTTTCTTGTAAATATTTTATTGCGATCTCTTTATATTCTGGGTTATGTCTAACTGATAGTATTCTCATTTCCAATTGGCTATTCATTATCTATTTCTAAAAAAATTAAGAGATGTTGTTTAGTAAAGGACAAATTTTATATGTGCTACGAGCAAAATTAGAAAATTCTTCCATATTCCCTTTTTACTTAAAACGGTGGAATAACGATAATGATTACAACATCAAGTCTAGCTTTACCAGGATCGCCTTATGTGGTTTGTTTTCCTCCAGTTCCCAGCTACAAACTGTAGCTCCATCAACGCCGAGGATTTTTCCTAGTTGTTTTTGGCTAAGCCCATTAATATATCTATGTGCTTTTAACTTCCCTGAAAGAGTCGTCAAATCAACATTGAATGGCAAGTATCCTAAAAAATTACTAATACGGGGATAATATTGAATTTGAGGCGTATTCCTGTTTTTTTCCCAATTTGTAATACAATCTTCACTAACTCCACAAATTTTTGCCACATCCTTCTGAAGTAGATCTAATTCCATTCTTTTCTTTCTTATATGATCACCTATCGATACGGGACTTTCAGGATAGGAAATAGGCATTGGTTTTCCGGTTTGGCGTTCAAAACGCAAACAAGGCAACGCAGGAATGTCAAAGTGGCTACGTTAGATCATGAAGTTATAATATTGAAAAGTTGAGATAATTAAGAAATCAATTTATAGATAATCAGATATCACCCTTAACCTTCATAATCCCTTAATGGTAAATACTTCTATTATAATACCGAAAATCAGCGTTCTTATCTCCTACTGGTTAAGAATTACAGTTTTGATTAAATAAATATATTCACACCAGGAACATGTCTGCTTGCAGTAAACCTAAACAGGTTGCTCACCAATCAATTTTTTGTGGCTTGTGCCCCAAGCTTCTAATTCCATGATAACTGACTTCAATCCGTATCCAATTTCTGTCAGCTCATATTCTACACGTGGCGGTACTTCTGCATAAACAGTGCGGCTGATTATTTTATGCTCTTCGAGTTTACGCAGCTGCAAGGTCAACATCCTTTCCGTAATACCAGGTAATTTCTTTTTTAGTTCGCCAAATCTAAGTTTACCACTTAATAACCACGAACATATTACCAATGTCCATTGTCCGCCGATGATATTTGAGGCATATGCTTCTGAACATTCATCGCTCAGCGCAAGCTTATTTGAAAAGTTGGTTGATGATTGCTTGATCTCAGTCATTACTTACATTATTTATAGTACCTAACAATTAGTGTGCAATATACAAAAGTTTAGATACAACCTTAACTTTGTCTTAGATATCGTAATCATTGAAATATGAAAACTTTAATCTGATTGAGTTGTGATCAACTTCACACTTAAAATAAATGTACAGTTATATAGTTTAAAATTTTTAATATGGAATTACAGAGAAAACGAGTCTTAATTGTAGGTGGTTATGGAATGGTTGGAAGTAACATCGCCCGACTAATCAGACAAGCTGATAAGCATATCGAACTTGTTCTTGCAGGTAGGAATCCGCAAAACGGAATATCCTTAGCGGAGGAATTAAATCATTCTGAAACAGCCTATATTAATCTTGAAGAAGGCTTCGACCTAAGTGAATTTAAGAAAATTGACCTGATTATATCAGCGGTGGATGATCACAGTAATATACTAAGAGAAACTGCTATCTCAAATGGCATTGCTTGTATTGCTGTAAGCGAATTAGCAGATCAAATTTCTCCCACAGCATTTTTGGCCCTTCACAAAACGATTGATGCGCCTGTTGTATACGCTGGTCATTGGCAAGCAGGAATATTAACACTTGTTGTTAAGCAAATGGCGAATCAATTCAGCCAGATAGAAACCATCGAACTTGCAGGATTATATGACCCAAAGGATAGCGTAGGGCCACTGGTTGCAAATGAAGTTAGTGGTTTTGTTGGTGAGGCACTAATTCGTAAGGGAGGAAATTGGTTATCGTTACCAGCAAAAGAAAACCCGAGGACAATTGATTTGCACAACCATTCATCGGCAATAGGTTACCCACTCAGCACGCTGGATGTCCCAAGTATAGCCGCTTTTACGAGTGCGAAAAATATTCGTTTCGACTTTATTACAGGGGAATCTATAGGGACTAGCAGAGGCGTGGAAGCTTCCCATGAATTATATATTACTATTGAAGGCACCCTCCTATCCGGCGAAAAAAGAAAACTCAGCACGATCGTATCCGGCCCAAAAGGAAATTCCCATCTCACCGCTGTTGGCGTATACCTGATTGCAGAAAAAATATTAGGCCTGAATGGACAGCCTGAACATCAGACTGGAGGTTTATACCTTCCAGAAACGATTATCCCAAGTCATCATATCAGCAACCGCTTAAAAGACTTCGGCATCGAAATCATGGAGGAAACCCTGGAAAGTTTGTAGAACTTAATCATTAAAATAATAAAGTGAAAAAACTAATATTGACAACATCCGTCTTACTGTCAGTTGGTATCGAAATCATAGCACAACCGGTAAGTTACCTTCCTAATCAAAACACATTTCAGCCTATTATAAATCCTCCATATACAAGCACACCAGGTTCAAGCATTACTGAATCGATTCACATTCAAAAACAAATAAAAATGAAAAACGCAACGATATTACACCAAGCCAACGAATTTGTTAAAAAGGGAAACTATGAAAGCTTTCTGGCCTATTGCACAGAGGATACCAAATGGGTTTTTGTCGGCGAACGTATCCTTGAGGGTAGAGATAAAGTACGCGCATATATGAAAGAATTCTATTTGGAACCGCCCGTATTTACCGTCGAAAAAACCATTGAGGATGGTAGCTATGTAACCGTGACAGGTGTAATCACCTTGAAGGCTGCAAATGGAACCTATAACCACTATGATTACTGCGACATCTGGCGATTCGAAAATGGAAAAATTGCAGAATTGAAAGCTTTTGTCATAGAAAAGAAACCGTAGATGTAATTCTTTTCACATGTTTCGTTAACTGTCATCTAAACGAACCTGAGATGCTAATGCATTATTGAAAAAATAGATAAATTAGCGGCAACACGATCAGATATTATTAAGTGGTTACGACTTTAAAGAAATGAATACCCATGAGTTTTTTAGAAAATAAAACAGTATTAATTACCGGTGCTACTTCAGGCATTGGCCGGGCAGCCAGCATAGCCATAGCTTCACAAGGGGCTCGGATCATTATACTGGCCCGAAATCCAGCGAAAGCAGAAAAACTTTTAGCAGAACTTCCCGGCCAGGGCCATTTATTTTTTTTATGCGACATGATGTCCATAGGTGACATTAAGCGTGTGACAGAACAGATAAAATTATCGGTTAGCCGGCTCGATATTTTAATAAATAATGCCGGAACCTGGTTTAGCGAAAGGCAGCTTACCGCAGAAGGGCAGGAAAGAACGTTTGTTGTCAATTATCTTTCTTATTTACAGCTGGCTTTACAGTTAAAAGACTTATTGCTAAAAAGCCAACACCCACAAATCATTAATACCGCTTCGTTTTATCATCAGCAGACTTTCCATATTAATAATATTCAATTGCAGCATGGGTACTCCATGAGTAAAGCTTACGCCTTGTCCAAACTTTACGTCATTCTTATGACCAGAGCGCTGGGCCAAAGGTGGAAAGCCAATCAAATTGTGGTGAATTGTTTCGATCCGGGATCGGTCAATTCTAACTTTGGAAGCGGTCAGGGCGGCTGGATGGAGCCATTGCTGCGATTTCAGAAACGGTTATTCGGGAAAACCCCATTGGAAGGTGCAAAGCCACTTATTCATTTAGCATCATCAATTCCTGATTTGGCTGTAACCGGGCAATATTTCCAGGATACAAATGTGGCAAAGCCGTCAAAAACCGCACAAAATGATACGTATGCCCGTCAGCTATTGGATTATAGTCTTGAATTGCTGCGAGAAATTGACATTAAAGTACCCGAAAAATTGTAACAGTATTTGGCGGAAAATGGATCAGTACTCGCAAATACTTAAAATCAATTTCAATTTTTATAATTCCTGTTATCTTGTTTTTTTGAACGAACAAAAAAGATAAGTAGGAAAATAAGGTAAGGAACGCAAAATAATACGCCTGGCCAGGGCTCATCCCAACTTGCAAACAATAAAAATAATACAAACATGCATGGTAGCAGAAAAAAACTTAGCGCCTTATATAGGGTGTTAGTTCTAATATGTTCCTGAAGATTCAATAAAATGGTAAAGCTTGAAAGAAAAAAACAGAAATTAATACCGATAGCGATACCATAGGGTAGGTTTTTAAAATCTGTATCTGCTTTACCAATCAAACCGGTGGATTGCAGCACAAACACACCAATCAGGCTAAGCACTGAAGCTATGAAAAAACAGAACACAATTATCTTAAAGTATTTCATGGTTTGACGATTAATTTTAATTCGATATCGGGCAAGCGGCAACTTATGGAAGCGCTACCACAAAACAGATATTTTGAATTGGAAGGCAGATAATGATTTCAGGCATACATGCTTAAAGCAAAGGTAGGAGTTTCCGCTCTAAAAACTGCTCGAAAGTGGTAGCTGTAGATGCCTCTATGGTGCGAGGTGTGGCATATGCCCCATTTGGATCACCCAAGGCAAAAAATAAATCCATTAATTCCTGCTGTACACGCGCAGACAGTCCCCAGCTGTTTAGCTGCGCTTTAACTTCTTCACCAGATTGCTTTACATACTTAACTGGCTTAGCTATCCGGGCGGATAAGCGAGACGCTGCCTGCGTTAAAGTGATATTTTCAGGTCCCATGAGGTTTAATTTCCAATGTCCTGCCCAGGTTTCGTCAAGCAGGTAACGCGTGGCCACCTCAGCAATGTCATCTGTACTCACGAAAGGAATATCATGCTCGCTATCGTAAGGAAAAGTAAAAGTTCCTTTCTCAAGGATATCTTTTGCCTGTAGTATAAAATTTTCCATGAAATAACCTGGCCTTAAAGCCAATACATTAGCGTCCAGCTTGTCAAAAGCAACTTCCATCTCACCACAATAGCTTACAGTTCCCAGGTTTGGCGAAGTACTTGCACCAAGCGATGAAACAAGAACAACCCTTTTAATTTTGTTTTGATTAACCGCAGCAACCCCTGCATCAGTCACCTTTTGATACCATTCATTTAAACCAGGTTTATTAAGTACGGGAGGAACAAGCCAGAACAAAGCTTCCGCTCCCTCTGTTGCCGCAATTACCTGTTCCGTATTGCTGATATCTGCCACCATCGAAAATCCACCACTAATGTTCAAATCATCTAATCTTTTCAGGTTTTGACCTAACAACAAAGGTGTTGCCCCATGCGAGGCTGTTTGTCTGGCCACACTGCTGCCAATATTACCTGTAGCAGCCGCAATTGCTATTTTCTTCATCTTATTTAGTATATATGTTTGTCGATGATCTGTTGAGCCTGCTCTTTTCTCATCAAAGTGCTTAAAACAGGGAGCACGTTCCAATATTCCTTATAGTAAATGAACTTTCCGTTTTCTAATCTGAAGTTGACCACATAATCTTGTTGATACAATGCCCCCGTTGCAGGAACTGTTGTTTCACCGTGAAATTCTGCCCAATAGGAATCTGGTTCTTTTAATGGATAAACATTTAATGCGGTGAATATAATATCCGGCATATCTCCAAGGATATGATCCAGATGTTTTCTATAGTCATCCATTGTCAGTTGGTAAGCCGAACCTAATGATTTTGCATAAGGATATTCTACTGTTGCCTTTGGATCAAAAAGCGATAAAACAGTTGCTGTATCCTGGTTAAAAGCACTCAATAAACTCAGCAAAATCTGGTGACCAGTTGTATTTTCCGATGTCATAATTCTTACGTTTATGTACAAAAGTAACGTCCAAACTATATATTTGCAATAAGGTACCTGTAAGTGGCATAAGCACTTTAAAGTAATATATGGACGGAATAATCAAAGAACAGCGAGAAAAAAATGAAAATTATTTTAAGTTACAGCAATCTTTATTGTTGAAATCCAGTTTGGATGAAAGTTGTATCCTGAATCAGTCATTAACGCTCATTGCCAATAAGTGGACATTACTGATTTTGATGGCATTAATGCAAGGCAGTAAGCGTAGCAGCGAATTACTACGGCAAATTCAGGGTATATCGCCAAAAATGCTCAATCAAACGCTAAAAATTTTAATAAATTACGGCATGGTCGTTCGGACAGCATTTCCAGAGGTTCCACCAAGAGTAGAATACGAATTAACAGAATTTGGCATCAGCACCGCAGATCCATTAATGGCCCTGTTAAACTGGTCTGTCTCCTGGGAGCCCCAACTCACAAAGTTGTATAAACAAAATTTTTAAGGTCCACAAATGCCAACAAGGTAGCGCAGGAAGGTGATTGGCTACCTTATGTTGCCTTCTTCACAAAGGATTGCTCTTTAAGTATGGTTATTTGGAGACGCCATTTAACAGTCTGCGTGCTGTTAAGCAAATTGTCAAGAACTTATTATCAAAGCTGAATTTTGATGAGAATAGTGGAATGATTTTAATTATACGCTGACAAGGTTCAATTTTGGAGAATATGTTAAACCGGGCTAATATTTTGCGGCAAGTAAATTGAGCTTGGGTATGGCGATGTTTTTTGGATAATAATTACGGCGACGTCTCACTCATGATTTTTATTAGCAGTTTGTTGTCAGGATCTATCTTAATTGACTTAATATCATTCTTTGAGAACCCATCCAACTGAAAACTTTGAAGGTTTTTACTGATATTAAACGTTTTTCTCACTATCCGGTTATCCTGTAACATAAAAGCGATATCAATAGGAAAAACGAAAACGTCACCTTCCTGACTAATCGATAATTCCTTTTCCGTTATAAGGGCGCCAACATGCGGGACCTGTTTACTTTTTATCCAGGGCTCAACTACATGCTTAACATCGGTACCAGCAGCTTCTGAAAGACTTTTTATAAAGAGACTGATGTCCATTTGTTTTTTCGACTGAATGAAAGCTTTTAAACCTTTATCAAAAACAGCCTTGCCCAGCTGATCTCTAAGCATATAAAGAACCCAGACGCCTTTATAATAAGATACGCCATTATTAGACGCATCGTCCCATAATGATGACTTACCATCGAAGCCGCCTTTGAAGTAGAGCGACTTGTAACTGGCCATAAAGCGACTCACTGTAGTATCTCCGAAACTTTTCTCCAATAAATAGGCTTCAGCAAACGAAGCCCAGCCCTCCCTCAAAAAATTTGTAGCTGGCCCTACAGGTCGGGTCCAGGCGTGTGCAACTTCGTGACCAAAGGGAGCTAAAGGAGACATAGCCCTATTTGTTATAATGAAGCCACCATGGTTTCCGGCAACAATCATATCATTACTTCTGTTTAACCAGATGGGAAAATCTTTGGAACGGTTCTGTACAATGCAAAGATAGTTGCCTTGCGGTTTTCCGAATTTTTCAATCAGCAAGTCGTTTGTCTTTGAAAAGCTCTGATAAAGCGTGTCAGGAGTAGGTTTAAAGGTCTTATTCCCAAAGATTTGAAACTTATAATTCCCCTTATCTAATGTCTTTACCTCCCATTCCTTATCATAGTACAGGGATAGCGCAAAAGTAGCATATGGTGATTTAGCGGTTATTATTCTTTGATCATCAACAATACGATCGGTCTGCCGGAGACCAGTGGTGATATGATATGCAGATGGAATTGAGGCGCGTAACTGGAAATCTGCCAGGTCATTGCTACTTGAAAAATTAAAGAACGGATGCCAATAGAACTGCTCCCGAACATGTCCGAAGTTCGAATCAAAATATCCGGAATTCTCATTCTTCGGGTCATTGTCCACTTTTAATGTATAGGCTAATATCAGTTGTTCTTTCATGCCTGCTGAAGACTTTACCCAGAGAATGCCTCCATCAAACACAAAATGAGCCTTTTTCCGGTTAAGTTGTACATTTTCTATCTTCGCCCTGTGGTTAAGCGCCAATAAAAAACCATATTTTTCCCTGGTCAGGATCTCCATGGTATCCCTAACAGCTATTGTTCCATCAACAGGAGCTATCTTCAGGCCGATCCGATGTGCTTTCAAATGGTTTAATCTGTCGACCGGAAGTTTAGATGTCATTACCCAGGTGCCTTTTACAGGTTTGAATACGTATATACCAGAATAAATATTAGAATAATCGGTTTCATCACCGGAATTACCAATAACAAAGGTGCCGGTTAACAATACGAGTGCACTATCTCTGTAAACCTTTACAATCTGGCTTTGGCCTTTTTTCCTTTGATACTTACCCTTTTGCATGGCTAAGATTATTCCTTGCTGTTCGACTAAGGGAAAATTAAGTTTAATATCTTCAATGGTTCCACTTTCAAATGCGTCATTACACCGTTCAACATCATGCTGCAGGTTATTTGCGGTCGACTGGGCGAGGGAAATACTGGAAAGAAAAAGAATAACAATCAAAGATAAAACGGGCTTCATATTTTTGGTGATCAGGCTTTTAGTTTAACCTCATCATAATACAACTATTTTTATAATTAAAAGGGAGAAATCAACAAATATGAAGGTTTCATCCAATTGAAAACCATTAGCTAACTGGATCTAAGATTCGCCGTGGCCTCATCAGATGCATGTTACTTTATCGCAGACGGGTTTATCCTTTGTTAACCTCCTGGAGAAAAGTCGTTTTTTTTGTATCAGCATTAATACTGAACAGTTCATAAAACAGTGCTAATTTTATCAGCAGAGACTAACTAAGATGATGAACAAATATTGGCTTACCGTAACCGCTTGTGCAGTGGCATTTACAGTCAACGCGCAGCAAAAAGCACTTACCCCTCAAGACTATCAGAAAGCAGAAAGTTTTATGGGCTACAATACCGCAAAATTTATTGATAATACAATTTCTCCTCCCAACTGGCTGGCTGGCGATCAATTCTGGTATACCAAAAAAACAGCCAAAGGATTAGAAACCTATTTGGTAGATCCTGCTAAAAAAACCAAGACCTTAACCACAGCATATAGTAATACTTCTGCACCGGCAGCGAGACGAAGAAGAGATGGTGGAAATGAAGTGATCTCACCCGATGGCAAAAAAGCCATTCTCATTAAAGATTATAACCTTTATGTTAAGGATGTAGCCAGCGGAAAGCTAATACAACTCACCACTGATGGCGTAAAAGATT
Organism: Pedobacter sp. MR22-3; assembly: GCF_026240075.1. Lineage (NCBI taxonomy): Bacteria > Pseudomonadati > Bacteroidota > Sphingobacteriia > Sphingobacteriales > Sphingobacteriaceae > Pedobacter > Pedobacter sp. MR22-3. The sequence goes on from NZ_JAPIVF010000001.1 coordinate 67,489, forward strand.
ATGGTTATGCCACTGATAATGCCGGCTGGAAGCACAGTGATGCGCCTATTTTGCGCTGGTCGCCTGATGCTAAAAAAATCGCCACCTTTCAACAGGATCAGCGGAACTCGAAAGACATGTACCTGGTGACCACGAATGTGGGTGCGCCCAAATTAGAAGCATGGAAATATCCTTTACCCGGCGACAAACAAATCCCTACCATCAGAAGAGTAGTCATTGATGTCGAAAACCCAAAGGTAATTGCTTTAAATATACCTGCTGATCCACATCGTGCGACATTAAGCGACGACATTTCCAGCAGCGGAACATTTGATGATATCGACTGGAAAGCCGATGGTACAGAACTGGCTTTTGTTTCCACTTCCCGTGATCATAAAAATGAAAAATTCCGCATTGCAAATGCATCTACCGGAGCCGTTAGAGAAGTTTTTGAAGAAACGGTTAAAACACAATACGAATCCGGCCAGGGTGAAATTAACTGGCGGTACTTACCTGATTCAAAAGAAATTATCTGGTATTCTGAACGTGATGATTGGGGTCATCTATACCTTTATGATGCCACAACGGGTAAATTAAAAAACCAGATTACTACAGGCAATTGGGTGCTGACCCAATTAATTAAAGTTGATCCTAAAAGTCGCAACCTTTATTTTATGGCCAATGGCCGAGATAAAATCAATCCTTATTTTGCACATTTCTATAAAATTGGCTTTGATGGAAAAAACTTAACCGATTTAACGCCTGAACCGGGCAACCACGTGGTAAATTTATCGCCATCTCAAAAATATTTTATTGATACTTATTCTCAGCCTGATGTTCCTGCAAAAAGCATTTTCCGCAGCATGGATGGTAAATTAATTACCGAATTAGAAAAAACTGATGTATCCAGGTTAACCGCAACAGGTTGGAAAGCACCAACCCCAGTTTCTGTTAAAGCAGCCGATAAGAAGACCGATATTTACGGTTTGGTTTTTACACCAACTAAAATGGATGCTGGTAAAAAATACCCGGTAATTGATTACATTTATCCCGGCCCGCAAGGGGGTAGCGTAGGCAACTGGGGCTTTGTAGCCTCCAGAGGAGATCATCAGGCACTTGCCGAACTAGGCTTTATTGTGGTTTTAATGGAAGGAACCAGTAATCCCAACCGTTCAAAAAGTTTTCACGATATGAGTTATGGGAATATGGCCATCAACACGCTGCCTGATCAAATTACAGCCATCAGACAATTGGCTGCAAAATATCCGATTGACACTGCCAGAGTAGGTATATGGGGCCATTCTGGTGGTGGTTTTGCCACAGCAACAGCCCTATTTCGCTATCCTGATTTCTTTAAGGTGGGCATCTCAGAATCAGGCAATCACGACAACAGAAATTATGAGGATGATTGGGGCGAACGCTATAATGGCTTGGCAGAAAACGCGGATTATGAAGCACAGGCCAATCAGAACTATGCCAAAAACTTAAAAGGAAAATTAATGCTTGTTCATGGTATGATGGATGATAACGTACCGCCATACAATACTTTACTGGTTGTGGAAGCATTGGAAAAAGCCAATAAATCTTTCGATTTGGTTATCTTTCCAAACAGCGCACATGGTTATGGATCTTATTCACCATACATGATGAGACGCCGCTGGGATTATTTTGTTCAGCACCTATTAGATGCCACGCCACCTAAAGATTACAAAATGCAGGGCACCGTTGTTCAATAAAGTTTTAAAGTCCCGATTCCTTCGGGACTTTTTTTATTGCCCTTAAAATAAAACCAATTACCGGCTAATGAGTTTATCTGATAAATAATCAAGCCGATTCAATATGGGAAAAACGAGAAGTATAAATAAGGTCATCATTACAGGCACCACCGGCATGGTTGGCGAAGGTGTGCTGATTTGTTGTTTAAACAGTCCGGAAATTGATTCCATTTTAGTGATTAACAGGAAACCATGCGGATATACACATCCAAAACTGAAAGAAATTATACACCAGGATTTCTTCAACCTTGCTCCCATTGAAAATCAGCTTTTGGGTTACAATGCCTGCTTTTTTTGTTTGGGTATTTCATCCGTTGGCGTAGCGAAAGAGCCCTATTATAAAATGACCTATACCTTGACCATGCATGTGGCCGGAACGTTAAGCAGGCTAAACCGGGAGATGACTTTCTGTTATGTTTCCGGTAGCGGCACCAATCCCGATGGCCAACTAAGCTGGCAGAAAGTGAAAGGTAAAACGGAAAATGAATTGACCATGCTTCCGTTTGCACAGGTATATCATTTTCGCCCAGGTTTTATCAAGCCCATAAAGGAGCAGAAATATGCACACACCTTCTATACATTTATCAACTGGCTATTTCCTCTTGGAAGGGCCATTTCGAAGAATGGATTTTGCACCATGCAGGAACTCGGAAATGCCATGATCAATACCCTCAGCCATCATGGCGGGAGAAAGGTATTGGAAGGAAGCGACATCATCAGGCTGGCGAATGAACCCGCTTAAATAAAAAAATGGATAAGGGCTTTTAAACCATTATCCATTTTCGTTAAACCCCGGGTATACTACTTCTTATTGTCTACCTTACGCTGGTTATCTTTGTTTGAGGTTTGATCAGAACGCTGCCCACCACCGTTGGTGATGCCCTGAATTTTCTTATCCGTTTTAACATCGTGGTTTGCCCGGTCTGCAATTGAACTTCCCTGAACCGTCGAATTGTTTTTTGGTGTTCCTGTATCTTTCATAACTGTAATATTTAGTAAATAATCATTTACAGAGCGCTATTATATTAACCAAGATAAAATCGATAGGTTTTGATTTTTTTCGATTGCCCCCAATATTGATGAAAATTTTATTGTTATTTCTCCATTATTTTCAGTTTAATAATCGCTTAATTTCAAATTCCTTCCCAGCAAATACCTGCTCACCCCCAGCTAGCTTTACAACACCACCAACTTCCACCTGAAGAACTTACTTCCTAAACACCTTCCAAACTCAAACATAATTGTATTAAAACGATTACTTGGATTGGTTTTTGTTTAATTCAGGTTTTGATTATTAATTTAGCAGTTCAACAAAACACATCCGTGAAAAAAAATTTATTCTCCCTTGCCATTCTCTGCGTGATTACTTTTTCTGCAGTTGCACAAAAGCAAACCTATTTACAAATGTTAACCAATCAACCTAAATGGGTTGACTCTGTTTTTAATAAACTCAATCGCAGGGAACGGATTGCACAAATGTTTTTTGTACGTGCCCATACCAATCTAGGACAGAAATACACTGATTCGGTTGGACAGGTTATAAAAAGGGAACAACTGGGGGGTGTAATCTTTTTCCAGGGAGGCCCGGTAAGGCAGGCCCTTGCTACCAATGCCTATCAGAAACTAAGCCATGTGCCCTTAATTATTGCCAATGATGGAGAATGGGGTTTGGGCATGCGTTTAGACAGCACCATTTCTTTCCCCTATCAAATGACATTGGGTGCCATCCAGAATAAAGATTTAATTTATAAAATGGGTCAGGAAGTGGCCAGAGATTTTAAGCGGATGGGCATGCAGATGAACCTGGCTCCTGATGCTGACATTAATAACAACCCTAAAAACCCGGTTATTAATTACCGTTCGTTCGGAGAAAACAAATACAATGTGGCCACCAAAACCGGTGCTTACATGAAAGGGATGCAGGATGCAGGTCTTTTAACCACCCTTAAACATTTCCCGGGGCATGGCGATACGGATGTTGATTCCCATTATGATCTGCCACAGCTTACTTTTGGCGCAACCCGACTGGATACCCTGGAAATGTATCCTTTTAAAGAACTGATTAAGCAGGGCGCATCAGGCATTATGATTGCCCACATGAATATCCCATCGCTGGATACCACTAAAAATTTGCCGTCAACTTTATCAAAACCAATTGTAACGGGCATTCTAAAGCAGAAACTCGGCTTTAAGGGCTTGATCATTTCTGATGCAATGGATATGAAAGGTGTGGTTAAATATTTTAAAAACGGAGAAGCTGATTTAATGGGGATTATTGCCGGAAATGATATTCTGGAACTTTCTGAAAACAGCGACAGGGCCATTAAGCTGGTTCGTAAGGCTGTGCGTCAGGGAAGAATTGATATCAAAACCATTGATGAAAGTGTGCGTAAAATTTTAACGGCAAAATATTGGGCAGGTTTATCGCAACGCGACACCGTTGTAACGAAAGGACTCATTGCAGGTATTAACCGAAATGCCAGCAATGCCCTGGTTCAGGAACTTGCCAATGCCTCTGTTACACTGTTAAAAGGGAAAGACCATATCAAAAACCTGATTCCGATTAGGAGGACAGCGATTATCAGTATTGGTGTACCAACAGTAACCCGATTTCAAAAAGAAATTTCAAAGGGATTTTATAATTCTGTTTATTACGTATTGGATAAAGACGCAACTGCCACCCAGATCTCTAACATTGCCAGAGAGATCGGTGCATTTGATCAGGTGATTGTAGGCATACATGAGGCCCGTGCAAGACCTGGCAACAACATTCCGCTTAATGCCGGCGTTAAAAATTTCATTAAAGAATTAAGCGCAAAAAATGCCGTATTTGCCTTATTTGCCAATCCATATAACCTTGCCGGCTTACCTGGTTTAGAAAAGAGCAAAGGTTTGTTGGTGGCTTATCAGAAGGAAGATTACATGCAGATTTCTGCCGCAGCCGTATTTAATAACAGGTTAGTCCCTGCCGGAAAATTACCGGTAAGCATTTTACCGAACTACAAATATGGCGACGGATTGTAAAACCGCCTGCCAGTAGCAGGTGGCTATAATAGTTGAAAAGCCGCAGACGCACTGATTAAATTTTGTGCTTTTGCGGCTTATGTTTTTTCATTTGGGGCGGAAGGACAGTATATCGACCAGACTGACGAAGTTTCGCAACCCGTAATCACGATGAAATTTTTAAGTTGGTTTGGAGGACAGGCACACTGCTTCCTGCATTTTATTCTTTAAGTTTCTCCTTACTTCCCAAACAGTGTCTTATAAATCGAATATTTATAATTGTCTTCCACAGCACTGGCCACAAAATAAGGAGCCTCAAATAATTCCGTCAGCTTTTTTCTAAGTTCCGCTAAAAATTCAGGTTTGATTTCTTCGAGGTATTCTCCAGAAAGCGTTTGCCTTCCTGACTTAAACCATACACCATCCACAGCCATGGTCTTCACCACATACAGGTTAGGTTCTACAAAAGTTTTACCTGAAAACTGCTCATAAGCATAAGTGTACAGTAAGGTTTGAACCAATGCTTTATTAATGTGTTTACCATCGGAATTAAAAAGTTCGGCCACGTCTTTAAAGGTTAACTTATCACTTCCTGTTTTATAATCCACTATTTTAGTTATGCCATCCTTTACATCAACCCGATCGATATAACCGAAAATTTTTACGCTGGCATCTCTGCCATTTAAAGGGAAAGTAATTTCTGCCTCAACCTTTTGTTCTAAACTGATGATATGGAAAGGTGTTTGCGATTCATCCTGGTTAAGAATGATGTTTACATAAGCCGCTACAATAGACAAAATTACCTTCTGCATCCCCTTATATTCCATTACCTTATCCGGATGGTTAAACATTACCGCGTTAAAAGCCTTCTGAATGAGTGCCGGAACCTGCTTTCTTTTCTCCTTCATTCGTTCAGCCGTAATTTCTGCCTTCATCAAATCCTGGTAAAAGTATTCCATCACTTTGTGCAGGATAGAACCAATTTCGTTCGCCTCTACCACAGCACTTACCTCTTTCGGCTCTTTAATTCCGGCAATGTAGTTGAAGAAAAAATCGATGGGATTGGAAATGTATTGCGTGAGTGCCGATGGTGAAAGCACTTTCTTTTTATCCAGGTATTTTTGAAGAGTTTCCCGGATAAATACATTATTGGTTTTTTCGATCCGGACTTCTTTAAAAGGTTCCGTTTTTACCTCTAAATTAAGTTCATGATAAGTAAAATCAAAGCTGCTTTCATACTCCAGCTGTTTTAAAATTCTGCTGGCCTCACCTGTTGTGCTTTCATCGGTTAAACTGTTATAAACAAAGTTGATGTTTTTTGCCCTTTGCATCAGGCGGTAAACCATATAGGATGAAATGGCATCAAGGTTTTCTAAAACAGGTAAGCCATATACCCGGCGAATAGAATCAGGAATAAAACTGTTGCCGATGGAAGATTTTGGAATAATACCTTCATTGAAGCCTAAGATGACGACCTTATCGAAATTTAAATTCCTGGTTTCAAGTAGACCCATTAACTGGATCCCACGGATCGGATCACCTGAAAGTGGAACTGCAATGGCCTGTAAAGATTTTTGAACCAGATAGATCACGAACTGGATTTCTTCATCTCCAATATGTTTGCCAAAGGTATCATGCAGGCGGTTTAATTCCTGGATGGTTTTTACAAAGAGCTCTGCATCAATTTTCTTGAGTGTTTTGGCGTTTGATAACCTGGTTAAAATAAAATCAAGCACTTCCAGCAGGTAAGGAACAACCTGTTTCGGATGATCAATTTTCTTGTAGAAAACTTCAAATAATCCACTTTGCCTGATCAGCCTTTCATGTGCAATTTCAACCTCATTTTCTTTCAAAATAGCGGTCAGGATTTTATCACGCATTTTATGGCTCAGGCCGGTGAGCGGGTGAGTTAAAAAGGCTTCGACATTTTTGTAGGAAATCTTTCCGGTATGTGTAATTTCCAGCTGGGAAGAAAACCATAAATCAGCCAGGCCAAAAATACTGGAAGTAGATAAAGCAAAACCCATGGTCACATTCAGGTCGATTTCCTTTCCGTTATAAGAGGTAGGGATGGTTTGTAACGCTGGCAGCAGCAAGCTTTCATCAGCCAGCACTACGACGGTATTACCTATTTCATTGCTCTCGGCATAATCATCTTTCAGGATGTTATTGAGGATTTTAGCCTGTGCCGATTGCCCCTGAACCTTAAAAACATTTACCTCATGCGCTGCTGTTTTCATCAGGCTGGGTTTGTTTTCGAATACATTTTTCAGGCCGAGTTGATGCAGGTTTTTTCTCAAAAACAAACCTGCTTCCTGCAAGTGGTCAGCTACATAATATTCATCCGCATCAAAATAAAATAAGGCTTTTCCTGCTTCCTGAAGCTGTGTAAAAATTTTAGCCTCCGCACTGGTTAAAGCATTAAAACCAACCAAAATAATTTTTCCCTTTTCAAAGTTAACCGGTAAATCTGCAGTGTTGTCTTTTTCTTCAGCCAGGTGACGATACACATAACCATTGGTTAGGTAGCCCTGTTCTTTCAGCGATGCATGAAACAGATGATAAAGTTTAGGCATGCGCCGCCACATTTTAATAAAAAGTTCCTGTTGCTTTTTGTGCTTGCCTTCAGAATAAGATGTCCAGAATTGGGCCAGGAACTGATATTGTTCGGGACTGAGGTAATCAAAATCTTTGTTGATGACAGAAATATCTTCCAGATCGCGGTAGAGTTTCCCTGCATCAACCAGATCATTATCTATTTGCGTAAAGTCGCTTAAAATGATCTTCGCTAAGGGAAAAAACTTATGGCTGGAAATCGGCTCCAGTTTTTCTTCGGCCAGTAACTGGTTATAGATTTTATGAAGGGTAAAAAACTGCAGGTAAAAATCAGCAATTTTAAACGATGTTGCCGTTGCAAAAAATTCCTGTATGGTATAAAATGACGGACTAAAAAAAGGCTTTTTAATGATATCCGCCAGGTATTTCTGCATATAGGCAGATGGACGTTTATTATTAAAAACGATTGCGCAGTATTGCAAATCCGAGCCAAATTTTTCTATTAAGTCTTCAGCAACTTCTTGTAAAAAGGGTTTCATATTATTATTTAAATATTACTCGTTACTTTCGTTTTTTAGTTGAGCTTCGATTATTGCTTTATCTTTATAAATCCAGTCTGCTAATTGTTTTTCGGTTGGTAAATACATTTGATATTTGGAAGCAAATAATTGTTTGCTATCATTTAACATAGAGTATTTTACAACAGTTTCTTCAGTATCTGTGCAAAGAATTATGCCGATTGTTTGATTATCATTTTCTTGTTTCTTTAGATCGTCGAACATTTTAATATACATATCCATTTGCCCTACATCTTGATGTGTTAATTTGGTAGTTTTAAGTCAAACAGAACGAAACATTTTAAAATGTAGTTGTAAAATACTAAATCTATATAAAAGTGACTTGTTTCTGTACTTATTCTAAATTGCCTTCCAACAAATGAAAAACCTTCCTAGCTCCAATAGAAATTGTTGTAAGTGGTTAATTATTCTCGCTTCTATTTCTTTTTCATTTGTAGAGGATGATTCGTCAATTTTCAAAAATTCTAAAACATATGGATCTTTTATAAAATCTTCCGAAGACTGATTGTTAAGATCTGATTTTTTCACTTCATTTTGATGAGTTAAAATTCGTTGAAAATATGAGGAGTTTATATTTCGCTCCAATTCTCTTGTACTCCAATTTTGCCTTTCTGCTTCTTTGAGATAATATTTTCTTGCCTGTGCATTCTCAACTCTCATAATTAAGCGATGATGTGTCCAGCTCAGATTACTACGAAGTACATAATTTAAATGATTGTCTTGAACTTCTGTGTTTTCAGATTTGCTACGCACTGCGTAGCAAATCTGATCATCTTGATAGGTCAGATAAAATTGTCGGAAATTTCTTAGATTGGAATAAGAAAAACCTTTACCAAAGTCAACACTTAATTTTTTTGATAGCAATTGTAGAATCTTATCACCATATGATACTTTAACATTTCCACCTTGCTCATTTTCAACTATTGTTTTACCTATTTGCCAATATGAAATAACCATGGCTGTATTAATTGCTTTGTAAGTATAGGTTCTATACTTATTCAGTATATCAAGCACATTTCCATATAAAGCGTTTATTTCTTCCATCTTACACTAATTTTAATTTACCGCTAACGGCGTAAAACAAATAGGTTTTTACCTGGATGTGTCCCATCTCCATAAGCAGATTTTTATAATTTTCAACCTGTTCAATATGTTTATCGCTTTCAGTCTGCGTAAATTTATAATCCAGAATGATTACCTCATCCTCATGAAATAAAATACGGTCGGGCCGGTGAAGCTTACCTTTGGTGTCAATAATACCTTTTTCAGAAATACTTCCGGTTGCCCTGCTTAAAACAGCTTTTAAATCAGGATTTTCCAATACATCCAGCACTTTCGATTTCAGTTGTTCCTTTTCTTCTTCCTGTATAATGCCATCCAGTATCAGCGTGGTCATGTATTTGTCTGCTTCTGTTTCATTATTGGCATTGGCCAGAATATCATGCAATAAAGAACCTTTTCTACCTGATTTTTCAATATTAACTAAATGTCTTAAGTGCTTTTCCTCTGAAGGAATATAAAGTTCAGACAAGCGTGTGGTAGTGGGGTAATGTTTTAAATCAACGAAGTTGTTTTCTTCGCTTTTGTCTGCTGTTGAAATATAATCTACGATTTCATATGTGCCATTTTCATCAAACTCATGTTCGAAAGTTAAATTGATAACATCTCCCATATTTGACAGTTTTAATTCTTTTTTGGCCATGGTAGCAATGTAAAGGTAATCTTTGGAACGTGTAGTGGCTACATAGAGCATATTTAAAGCATCCATATTATTGTACAACAATTCCTCAAAATATGCTTTGGCTATTGCCGAATCGGCCAGGGCTTCATTATACTTGAGCGGAATACCTTTAAGTTCCTGATAAACCGTTTCTTCCGAAGATACCCAGAAGGTTCCATTCGCTTTCCCTTTGATTTCCCAATTACAGAAAGGAACAAAAACAGCCCGGAAAGCCAGTCCTTTTGATTTGTGAATGGTAATGATCTGGATGGCATCTGCCCCTTCCGGCGATGGGAGCGATTTTTTAATGCCATCTTCTTCCCACCAAGTTAAGAAGGCAATAATTCCTTTTTCGCCTGATCTCCCTGCTAATGCAGTTAAATCACGGAAGGCCAATAGATAGGGTAAATGAGCGGTGAGTGTTTTTAGTCCGTAACTTTCTACTAAAATCTCTATCAGTTCCGGCAATGGAAGTTGAAGCCAGCTTTGCCAGTTTTCGCATAAAGAAGGTGGTAATACCGCAGAGAGTTGATTCAGTGATTTGCTGGTAAGGTTAATATAATGGTTGGCATCAGGTATTTTTTCCTGCAAAGCATGATAAAGTGCGATGCAGTTTGCCTTATAAAGTGCACTTTGTGCTTCCAGGCCAATTAATACTTTCAGGGTATTAATAATAAGCTGAATGGCTGAGTTATTTGAAATTAATAAAGCATCGCCCGATAAAACAGGTAAATGGTGTTCCATCAGTTTACGCACCGTAAGTAAAGCTTCACTATTTGACCGCACCAATATGGCAATGTCTTTTAAGGCATAATGTTGCTGGTCTTTTAAAATGTTGATCTCTTCAATCACGTCATTTAAAGCAACATCCCTGAAAACAGTTTCCGTAAAGCGGACTTCATCCGGAGCATGTTCCTTACCAAATTTTTTAATTTTGATGGTACCACCCTTTAAGGTATTGCCGGCGAATTTTTGTGTGGAAGCACTATAAATATCTGTAATAATGCTCGTATAATTTTCAGTCGCCCACCAGTTTGAAATGCTTTCCGGTTTAGCAGACAGGATTGTATTCAGTTCGTTTTGAAGGGTTAAGGGAATGGAACGATAAAGCACATTATTAAATGTGATGATATTTTCTGTGCTGCGATAGTTTTCTTCAAGGCTTTCTTCCAAAACATTTTCAACGCCTACTTCGCGTTTGGCATGTTTGTGCAGGATGTTCCAATCGCCGTTTCGCCAGCGGTAAATGGATTGTTTGGTATCGCCAACAATTAAATGATCAATTAAATCTTCGCTTGGTGTGGCCATGGCATTGGTCAGTAAAGATTTAAAACTTCCCCATTGGCTGGTAGAGGTATCCTGAAATTCGTCAAAGAGAAAATTGCGGTACCGGTTTCCTACTTTTTCCCAGATGAAAGAAGGATTGTCGCCAGCATCTTCCGTAATGCCGGAGATTAATTTTTGGGCATCACTGATCAACAGGTTATCATTTTCTGCACGATACTCCTTTAACAGCATGGCAATCTCCTGCATCAGCCTCAAATAATAAAGATTTTTATTAAAGGCAATGGCGAGGCTGTAATTGGGTAAGTGCGTTAAATAATGGTTTTTTATTTGATGAAGAATCGGATTCACCACTTCAAAGGCTTCCGGAAAATCAGCGTTTTTCTGAAACCACTCCTCAGGTTCGTCTATTAAATTAAAAAGCGGTTCAATTTTAGAAAAGTCGCCACGGGCCACCAGGATTATTTTAGCCAGGGCACTTCTTGATTTCCCTTTAAGGTGTTCATTTTCCACCCCTAAAACATTAAGAGCCTCATGGGCTTCTGTGGCCAGGCGAATGATTTCTTCTTCAAAATTTTTAACTTCGGCCCTGGTCAGACTGATGTATTTTTTAAAAAGTTCATCAATGTTTTCGAGGCCCAAAGCGGTTACCGCATCTTCAAAAACCTGGAAGCGTTCGGAGAAAATCTCTCCGATTAAGTTGTAAAGTTCAAATTTATAATTCCAGCTTTTATTATCACTGATGCGCTCAATAGCCAGATCAATGATCCACTGTAACAGTTGCTGATTGGTATCTAAGGCTTCATCCAGTTTATTTACCAGGTCATCTTTCACCTTATCATAATTCATTTCTAAATTATAATCAGCATTCAGGCCTAGTTCAAAGGCAAAACCACGAATCACTTTTTGTACAAATCCATCAATGGTACTCACTGAAAAACGGCTGTAATCGTGCAGGATTTTACGGTAGATTTTGTCTGCTTTAAACTGAAGTTCCTGCGCACTTAACTGCGGGTAAGCAACCAGAACTAATTTTCGGTAGTCGTCAATTTTTTTTGAAGGATTACCCTTTGCCAGCCCGAGCAGTACCTCCAGGATTCGGGTTTTCATTTCTTCCGTGGCTTTATTGGTAAAGGTTACCGCCAGAATTTCACGGTATTTATTCTCCCCGGAAAAAAGCAAAGTCAGGTAGTGTGCCGTTAAACTGAACGTTTTACCGGAACCGGCAGAGGCTTGAAGAATTTTTAGTGGTTTGGGCATCGTGTTCTTTTAAATTCTGCTTATTTTAATTTCTTGTCCTCAGGGCACAACCTGATCGCTAATGGGTATATAGTGAGGTTATTTCTCATTTCATCCGTATATTTTACCTTTCTCTTTTTGCTGATTGCCTGTTAAGGCATGGCATTTATTCAGCAAGATCATTTAGGGCTTGGCAAATCATAATTACACCTAAGCACCTTTCTTTTTCTTCTTTGCCAGTGTTTTATGGCTAATCCTGGCCGGTCTTTCGGTCATTTCTATTTTAAGCCCCAGCAAATCACGAATGACAACGGATGCACAGGCACCGCCAAAGGCAGCCGGCAAATAAGAAATAGTACCATAGGCTGATCGTTTAAAATTACTGCCATCAGTCATGATCATCGAATTTTTATCCATTTGCTCTGTCGAAAAAACAGCTTTGATTTTATCAGCGTTTGCCAGTTTATTTAGCCTTTTACGCACATAACTCGCAAAAACGCATTGATAAGTATCCGGCAGCATCGCAATCCTTAACCTCGTAGGATCCATTTTACCTCCTGCACCCATCGAACTGACAATCGGGATATTCTTTTCCAAAGCTGTTGAAAGCAACGTAATTTTTGGCATCACACTGTCTATACAATCCATAATGTAATCGAATTTCGCCTCCAATATTTCCCTGCACTTCTCCGGGGTAAGGAAAGTGTTGACCACATGAAGCTTCAATTCGGGGTTGATGGATAGCAATCGTTCCTGCATTATTTTAGCTTTACTTACGCCATGATTCGTTGCTAAGGCGGGCAATTGCCTGTTCCGGTTAGTAGGATCTACCACATCCCCATCAACAATGGTCATTTCACCAATGCCGGAGCGGCATATAAATTCTGCCGCAAAAGAGCCTACACCTCCCAGACCGATTACCAGGACGTGTTTATTTTGTAATTTTTCAATTCCATCATTACCGACCAGCAGGGCAGAACGTGAAAGCCAAGAAACATCTGACATATGATTGTATATGAGTTTACAGTAAATCTAATTTTTTCCAATCAGCAAAAATACGTGCTTTAAGGTCATCAACCTTACGGTTTTTCAAATTTGCGGCAGCAGTATAAATTTTAGCGATGGTGATATCTGAATCATCTGTTTCCAGAAAGAAGCGATCTGTTTGCTGAATCAGCTTTGCTGGACCCGAATTTTCCCGCAAAAGTGCCTCACCAAATGAAAGCCAGAAACCCTTATCCAGTAATTGCTGACCTAATTTCTCATTTTTATTAAAACCATGAATAATCATGGGCACTGAGACTTTTAACTGATCTTTCATTTTAATCAATTCTGAAAAAGCCTTGACACAATGTAAAATCAATGGTTTATTTAACTTTTCTGCCAGGCTGATCTGTGCTTGTAAAACAATGTTTTGATTGTAGAGACTTTCTCCTTTAAGTTGATCTAAGCCACATTCTCCGATCAGCTTCACATTCGGTTGACCCGCCAGGACGTTTAAATATTTCATCTGTACTTCCAGCTGATTAAGCGTGGCATACCAGGGATGAAGCCCCACAGATATGGGTTTGGTTTTGGGCATTGCCAGAAAAATATCACTCGTTAACGACAAACTCTGGATGCTGATCACACCCTTTTCTTGCGCCGCATGATGCGTATGTATGTCTAAGAAATCCATTCGTTTTTCAAAGATAGGCTTTGGAGATAGTATTTATACCGTAAAGAATTTGTAATTACATGATTAAAAAGATTTGCTTTAGTACTTTGCATCATTATTTATTATGATATGAAAAGATTACTCATTTTAATTACGGCTATATTGATTTCTACATCCGTATTTAGCCAGACGAAAAACGAAGCTGTTCAAATATACAATCCTGAAGCAAATGCAATGGCCGATCTAAAGGCTGCAACTGTGAAAGCAGCAAAAGCGAAGAAGCATGTATTGGTGCAGGTAGGTGGAAACTGGTGTTCATGGTGTATCGCTTTTCATCAGCTGGTTGAAAAAACGCCCGCTTTAAAACAAACTATAGATGATAACTATGAATACGTTTTGGTGAATTGGGATAAGGAACACCATAATGATGAAGCAATGCGGTATTTAGGTTTCCCCAACCGTTTTGGCTATCCGGTTTTTGTAGTACTGGACGGAAAAGGAAAGGTACTTCACATCGAAAACTCTGCCTATCTGGAAACAGATGAGACCGGTGCCGATGGCAAAAAGAAAGTTGGACACGACGTAAAAAAAATCACTTCATTTTTAAAGGGCTGGACCGTTGCCGCTGTAGATCCGGATACGTATCAGGCAAAAGGTTAAATATTAAATACAATAGCGCCGCAGATTTGGGTGTCTTAACATTCAAATCTGCGGCATGATTTTAATCTTTTGATCCTTCATCTTCCAGGTCATCAACATTTAATTCATATGACGGTCTGGATGCTTCGTCGGCTTGTTCCAGTTTATCTTTATCATATTCAATACTGGGATCATCACCACCCATTTCATTTATGTGATCCACATCATCTTCCCTGCGTAAGGCATCGTTCGGATCTTCTGAGTAATTATCTTTTGGGTCTATCATCATTTTAGGTTTTATATTTAGATAATGACTTTCAGGAAGAAATTGTTTTAGTTTTATGTGAAGAAGGGTAAAGATGAAGTTTAAAGACAGCTGAATAAATCCTGCAAAGTGGCTTTCAGCCCCCAAGGCCAGCGACCATAAACATCTTACCCAAAATACTACCCTCTGCACTTCTGCATCATAAAATGTTCGTGTTTCTTTGAGGTTAAGACCTTAATGCCTAATTTTAAAAATGCTCACCCTCCAATTCACCACATTTCCCGCGCTCGAAACTGAAAGGTTGGTTTTAAGAGAACATCACCTTTCTGACGCAGAAGCCTTATTCGCCATGCGCACCAATGAAAAGATCATGAAATACATCGACAGGGAAAGACCTCAAAATGTAGAAGCTGTGAGAGCGGTTATCACCAGATTTAACGAAGGCTTTGAAGAGGGTTATAACCTGGCCTGGGTGATTGCACTAAAAGAAAATCCGGCGCAAATGATTGGAACGATTGGCTACTGGCAAGCAGATTATGCCAATCATCGGGCTGAAATCGGCTATATGCTCCATCCTGATTTCTGGAGAAAGGGAATGATTTCTGAAGCCTTGAAAAAAACCATCAGCTTTGGTTTCGAAAACATGAACCTGCACACCATTAAGGCTAATATTAATACGGGTAATGATGCATCCCGGCAAATGTTGCTTAAACATGGTTTTTCAAAAGAAGCACTATTCAGACAGGATTATTACTTTAATGGAAAGTTTTTAGACAGCGAAATTTATGGACTAATTAATCCAAATCATTAAATTCTAATATCTTGAATCCGTCTGCATTCTGATACCAATTCGGGTCTGTAATATGATTATTTCGGAATACTCCTGATTTTAAATACTATAAAAGCAGAAAAGATACCATTTCGAAATTATATTTTAATTTTCTGATCATCATCTAAAAAATAAATTTTGCCTAAAAAAATTGCAGCTTCATCCCATTCGCATTATTACAAAATACACGCTGAATTGCCTTTGGTTTGGTAGCGATTAATAATTATATTTGCCACCGTTATTAAAATTTACAATGAGAGAAATCCAATTTAGAGAAGCACTACGCGAAGCCATGAGCGAAGAAATGCGTAAAGATGACCGCGTTTTTTTATTAGGTGAAGAAGTAGCAGAATATAACGGTGCATACAAAGTAAGTCAGGGTATGCTTGATGAATTTGGTGCAAAACGTATTATCGATACCCCTATTGCAGAATTAGGTTTCGCCGGAATTGCAACTGGTGCCGCAACTGCTGGCCTTATTCCAATTGTAGAGTTTATGACATTTAACTTCTCATTGGTTGCTATTGATCAGATTATCAATGGCGCAGCAAAAATTTTATCAATGAGCGGTGGTCAGTTCTCTTGTCCTATGGTTTTCCGCGGACCAACCGGTAACGCAGGTCAGTTAGGTGCACAACACTCACAAAACTTCGAAAACTGGTTTGCCAATACTCCAGGTTTGAAAGTTGTTGTTCCTTCTACACCTTATGAAGCCAAAGGTTTATTAAAACAAGCCATTATCGATCCGGATCCGGTTATTTTCATGGAATCTGAGGTGATGTATGGCGATAAAGGTGATGTTCCGGCTGAAGAGTATTACATTGAATTTGGTAAAGCCAACATAACCAAAGAAGGTACTGATGTAACCATCGTAACTTTCGGTAAAATGTTAACCCGTGTGGTTAATCCTGCTGTTGAAGAGTTGACTAAAGAAGGAATTAATGTTGAAGTAATCGATTTGCGTACTGTTCGTCCGATTGATTATGATACAATCATCGAATCTGTGAAGAAAACAAACCGTTTGGTTGTTGTTGAAGAAGCATGGCCATTGGCATCACTTTCTGGTGAGATTGCTTTCATGGTACAAAAGAAAGCATTCGATTATTTAGATGCCCCGGTTTTACGTATCACTTGTGCTGATGTTCCACTTCCATATTCTCCAACTTTAATTGCAGCCAGCTTACCTAACGCTGAAAAAGTAATTAAAGCGGTTAAAGAAGTCATGTACGCCACAAAATAAACCCCGACGTTTAGTCTGGTTCAAAATATAAATCCTCCAAAGCAATTCGGGGGATTTTTTTTTGCTTCATTTTCTTTACGTAAGTACACACCGCTTAAACACATAGGCCATTCAAATAACATTTAAGCCGATATGAACCTTATCCTTCTTATATGGTAATCATCTAAGCGCTACTGTGATTTCTACCAGTTAAAGGCAGATGGAAAACAGATAAGCTTAGATGATCTTTATCAACGCAGTGAAAAATTATTTTTATCTTCGTTTGTTCAAATTATACAAGCCATGTCTGAATATTTAGCCGACCAAACCTTTGAAAAGGCAGATTTTACTTTAAACACATTGAACAAAGGAGAATATGAAAACTGCAAATTCATTTATTGCGATTTCTCCAATTCTGATTTAAGTGGTATCAGATTTTTAGATTGCGAATTTATTTCCTGCAACCTAAGCCTGGTTACGTTAACAAAAACATCATTCAATGATGTAAATTTTAAAGATTGTAAAATGCTGGGCTTACGTTTCGAAAATTGTAACGAATTTGGTTTAACCTTGAGCTTTGACAGCTGCAAATTAGACCATTCTTCTTTTTATAAACTTAAACTGAAGAAAACCATTTTTAAAAATAATCAGCTTCATGAAGTAGATTTTACTGGATGCGACTTAAGCAGTTCGACTTTTGATTATTGTGATTTTCTAAATGCAACCTTCGACAGAACAAATCTGGAAAAAGCAGATTTCAGGACCGCAACCCATTATAGAATCGATCCTGATAAAAACAGCATCAGGAAAGCCAAGTTTTCGCAGCCGGGTTTAGCAGGTTTATTAGCCAAATACGATATCCTGATCAGCCAGTAATTCTTTTATTTTCATAATCCATTAGATCAATTATGTTATGGAAAGTGTGCCACAAAGCATTGATGATTATATTGTTCAGTTTCCGCCAGAAACACAAAAAATTTTGCAACAGGTAAGAGAGACCATTAAACAGGCTGCGCCACAGGCGAAAGAAGTAATCAGCTATAAAATGCCTGCCTTTAAACAAAAAAGCATTCTGGTTCATTTCGCGGCTTATACAAAGCACATCGGTTTTTATCCTACGGGTTCCGGAATTGAAGCTTTTAAACAGGAATTTGAAAATTTTAAATGGAGCAAAGGTGCTGTTCAGTTTCCAATTGGCCAACCCATGCCACTGGGTTTAATTGCCAGAATAACAAAGTTTAGGGTAGAGCAAGACAGCATAAAAAAATAGAAAATAGCAATTAGCCAAACATTGCAATCAGTTCAACTCCTGAACAGGACATCTTCATATATTTTTCACTAAAATTGTTACAATCTTTTGATGTAGTACCAAAAATATTGTAAGTTTAAATTTTTTAAGATGCTAACTCTTAATTCTTTTTTTAAACCAATCAATGTTACGCGTAGATAGCTCAAAACCTTGTAAAATTGTATACTCTTTGTGTAAACATGAGTTTCTGGGCTATTTAATTGAACCTCATATTGTCCAGCTCAATCCGAACGGAGATTTTTCTTTTACATATCAACGAATTTTCACCCATACTGCAGCAGAATTTCAGGCTTGCCTAACTGAAATTGATTATAAACTGATCAAAATTTTAGACGATATTGAGCAGGATTCGATCATTAAAAAGCATTATAAAAAAGTAATCAGACCTACTGAGTTTTTCACCAAAGTTTTTGATGAGAAGTTTTATGAAAGTGTTCGCCCTAAAATTGAAAAAAAATTAGCGGAGGCATTGGAGATGCTCAAGATTCAGGATGAACTTTACATCATGGATAAAGATGGATGGCCGGTGGAACGCAAAATAGAACTTGCTGCAGAACCCGCTTCAATTTTATTTCACTTCCGTAGAAACGAAACGGAAACACGTTATTTCCCAACCATAAAATACCAGAATCTTCGTATTGAATTCATGTTCAAAGAAGCGCAAATTATCAGCAATAAGCCAGCCTGGTTACTTTTAAATGATGTTTTGTACTTTTTTGATCAGGATATTGAAGGAAAAAAGCTTCAGCCATTTTTGGCTAAACGTTATATTGCCATTCCCAAATCAACAGAGGCTACATATTTTGAAAAATTCGTAGCGCCGCTGATAGAAAAGCATCATGTTTATGCAGAAGGTTTCGAAATCAGAACAGAGCAGTTTGAAGCTATCCCGGTTATTAAAGTTTTGTATGTAGACGGCGGAATCTCTCAGATTCAACTTTATTTCAAATATGGCGAATATCATTTTCCTCTTGAAAATGCCCATAAGGTGACTGTACGTTTGGAGAAAACGGAGGATAACTACATTTTCCACCGCATTAAACGTTCGGCGGAGTGGGAAAAGAAGCAGTTTAATTTACTACTCTCACTTGGCTTGAAAAAGACCAGTGCACTTTTTAGTAACCTGGAAGTAGACAGTAGCGAAGAAAACCCAAGTTATGCGGCCATCAATTGGGTGAATGAGCATATTGAACTGCTAGAGTCACTGGGCTTTGAAATTGAACAGGCTACCGGCCAGAAACGCTTTGTATTTGGGACCAGCAAAATCGATCTGGAAGTTAAAGAAAGCAATGACTGGTTTGATATCAATGCCGTCGTATGGTTTGGGAAATACCAGATTCCCTTTCTTTCGCTTAAACAGCACATTCTTCACAAAAGAAGAGAATTTATGTTACCGGATGGTGAAGTTGCCATTATTCCTGAAAAATGGTTTACTCAATACGGCAGTTTGTTCAGCCTGGCCGAAACAGGAAAAACCCTGCAACTTAAAAAACATCATATCGGCTTGCTGAATGATTTAGCTGAAGATAGTCTGGCAAATGTAACTTTAGAACGTAAGCTGCAACGCCTGTCGGATTTTGAAGATATTGCCGATACACAAATGCCTGTACATTTCAAGGGCAGTCTCCGCGATTATCAGAAAGCGGGTTACAATTGGTTCAGTTTTTTACGGGAATATAATTTTGGTGGCTGCCTGGCAGACGACATGGGTTTGGGAAAAACGATCCAGACACTCGCCATGTTGCAGAAGGTGAAAGAGGATGACCAATTGCTGGCCACGCCAACCACTTCTTTAATTATTATGCCAACCTCTTTAATTTATAACTGGTTAACAGAGGCTAAAAAGTTTACACCAAATCTTAAAATCTACGCCCATACCGGTAGCAACCGGAATAAAGATGTGGCAGTTTTTGCCAACTATGATATTATTATTACCACCTATGGCGTAACAAGGGTTGATGTGGAAGAATTAAAAAGTTTCTACTTTAATTATGTAATTCTGGATGAAAGTCAGAACATTAAAAATCCGGCTTCCAAATCTTTCAAATCGGTCAGAAGCCTGAAGTCGAGACATCGGCTGATCCTGAGTGGTACACCGGTAGAAAATTCAGTGGGCGATCTCTGGTCGCAGCTAACCTTCCTGAATCCTGGTTTGTTGGGTACGCAGGCTTTCTTTTATGAGGAGTATGTGCAGGCGATTGAAAAGAAAAAAGATGAGGAAAAAGCACGCAAGCTTCAAACCATTATTAAACCCTTTGTACTGCGCAGAACGAAAGAACAGGTAGCAGCAGAATTACCCCCCAAAACGGAACAGGTAATTTATTGCGACATGAGCGAAGATCAGGCAGCTTACTATGAAAAAACCAAATCAGCCTACCGGAATGATCTGCTGCAGAGCATGGATGATGGTACTTTTGCGCAAAAACAGGTTCAGCTCCTGCAGGGATTAACTGCTTTACGTCAATTGGCCAACCACCCGGTGATGATAGATGGCACCTACCTTTCTGATTCAGGTAAATTCGAAAATGTAATCCATACCCTTGATAATGTGCTTAAAGGTGGACATAAAGTATTGGTTTTTTCTCAGTTTGTGAAACACCTTGATATCTTTAAAAAACATTTTGAGGCCGAAAATATTCCATTTGCCTATCTGGATGGATCTACCCGTAATCGTGGCGAAATTGTAGCTGAATTTCAGCAAAACAGCGATTTAAAGGTTTTCCTGATCTCCATTAAGGCCGGTGGCGTAGGATTAAACTTAACGCAGGCAGATTACGTTTTTATTTTAGACCCCTGGTGGAATCCTGCAGTAGAGCAACAGGCTATCGACAGAACACACCGCATTGGTCAGGACAAAAAGGTTTTTATCTATAAATTTATAGCTAAAGATACCGTGGAGGAGAAAATTCTGGCCCTGCAAAACCGAAAAAAATCATTGGCCAATTCATTAATCACTACGGAGGAGAGCTTCTTTAAATCGCTAAGTAAAGATGATATCAGGGATATTTTAAATTAGCATCCGGATTTTATCCACATCATTTTAAAACTGTATCATTTTCCAGTTGTTATTAAATCACATTAAATCTACCATCATGGAAAACGAAAATTTAAATAGAGCTATTGACAATGTAAAAGAGGCCTGGAAATATCCTGAATTGTTTCAAAATATCTCCAGATCAGAACGTTGGCTATCTGGTGCAGCCGGAACTTATTTGCTTTTTAAAGGATTAACCAATGTGTTTTCTCACCCGGTTATTGCTTTAACGGGAGCTGCTGTAGGTGCAGGATTACTTTACAGGGGTTTAACCGGATATTGCCCGCTAAAAGATTTACAGGAACAACGTGAAGAACTCATCCCTGATGAAATCGTAATCAAAGAAACGTATTTAGCTGATGATCTGGCGTAATAAATTGAATACGAAATTTCTATTTCTTAATAAACTGGTTAACTTTAAAAAAGATAACCTATAATTATGAGCAAATACGCATTACTTTTCATTCCAACACTATTTGGTATGTCGGCATTAGCGCAGGATAAAAAAACAGATCCGGCAAAAGAAGCGGCCAAAACAGAAGTCTGGGAACCTGTTCCAAAAACGGTAACCCCAGGTAACCTGCCTCAGGATGCACCTTCTGATGCTATTATTTTGTTTAACGGCAGAAATCTGGATGCCTGGCATTCTGTTAACGATCCGTCAAAACCTGCAGCCTGGACGATAGATGATGGCTTCTTTACGGTAAAAAAAGGCACCGGTAATATTGAAACCAATAAAAAGTTTACAGACTATCAGCTTCACATGGAGTGGAGAATCCCGGCTAACATTACCGGAACAAGCCAGGCCCGAGGAAATAGTGGTGTATTTTTGGCATCTACAGGTCCAGGCGATAGCGGATATGAAATCCAGATTATGGATTCCTATCAGAATAAAACATATGTTAACGGGCAAACCGGAAGTGTGTATAAACAGGGGATTCCACTGGCGAATGCCAATAAAAAACCCGGTGAATGGCAGTATTATGATATCATATGGAATGCCCCACGATTTAAGGAAGACGGATCTGTGCTAAAGCCTGCAACAGTTACAGTAATGCTTAACGGTGTTTTATTACAAAATAATTTCGTGGTAAAGGGCGAAACCAGATGGATTGGTGCACCCGAATATAAAAAACATGGCGCCGCATCAATTAAACTTCAGGATCACGGCGACCCCAGCCCAGCTATTAGCTTTAGAAATATTTGGGTTAGAGAACTTTAACACTTAAGACCTGCAATTTATTTTGCAGGTTTTTTTTGCTATCTGAAGCCATGACCGGCTTGAAGAAATTCCATATACACTTCTCTTGAGATCATTTCAGCACCTAAACTCATTAAATGATCATTAGGTAACTGACAATCAATCAAATCAATATCCAGTCGGCTTAAATAAATTAATGCCGCCTTTGATGCATTACTGACAGTACTAAACATGCTTTCCCCGCAAAAAACGCGGTTTATTTTCAGTCCGTATAATCCACCGGCCAGCTGATCATGATGCCAAACTTCTACACTGTGTGCATAACCATGCCGATGAAGGTTAATGTAGGCTGCCTGCATTTCGTTGGTGATCCAGGTTCCATCCTGCCCTTTCCTCGGTGTTTTAGCACAGTTCGAAATCACTTCTTCAAATGCGGTATTGCATGTAATTTTAAATACGTCATCCCGAAATATTTTGCGCATGCTCTTACTCACTAACAGGCGTTCAGGATAGATCACACAACGTTCATGAGGCGCATACCATAAAATGGGTTCTCCCTCACTAAACCATGGAAAAATTCCGCTAGAGTAGGCCAGTAACAATCTTTCCAGACTCAAATCGCCACCAATCGCAAGTAAACCATCATCTTCAGCAAGGGCTGGATCAGGAAAGATCATTTCATGATCTGGTAATTGAAAAAACATCCTCAAAAATAAGAAAGAAAAATAACGATTAAACCCGGGCGTTTAAATCATGTCCTACAACTAAACTGTTTATTATGAGTGCAAAAGACAATTTCATCAAAGTAAAGCATCTTTACAATAGGGCCGGATTCGGAATTTCATATGCTGATTTACATAAACTAAGCAAAAAAAGCATCGAAAAAAATGTTGCCGGATTATTAAAAGAAGCTAAAGATGATTCGATCAGCCTGGTGAGTGATACCGAATCCAGACGCCAGATGCTTGTTCAGGCTGGCTTATATGCTAAAAAAGACCTCACCGATGAAGAAAAGAAAATTCGTCAGGAAATTACCCGCATGCAGAATGAAGTGAGTAAGGACCTGAATATTGCCTGGATTGATAAATTGATTAATACCACCTCCCCTTTGCGAGAAAAGATGACGCTTTTTTGGCATGGCCATTTTGCTTGCCGCAGCAATGAACCTCTACACGCACAACAGCTCAATAACATCCAGAGAACACACGGATTAGGCAGTTTCAAAACACTATTGGTTGAAGTGTCTAAATCACCGGCGATGTTACAATACCTGAACAATCAGCAAAACAGAAAGGGCAAACCCAACGAAAACTTTGCCCGTGAATTGATGGAACTTTTTACGCTGGGCAGAGGAAAATACACCGAAAATGACATTAAGGAATCGGCAAGATCTTTTACCGGATGGATGTATGACAAAGACGGAGCATTTATTTTCCGTCAAAACCTGCATGATGAGGGTACCAAAACATTTTTTGGAAAAACAGGTAATTTTGATGGAGAGAATATCATTGACCTCATTTTAGCAAAACCGGATACTGCTGAATTCATTTCCAGAAAAGTTTATAAATTTTTTGTTAATGATCAACCCAATGAAGTACATGTAAAAGAATTGGGTGATCATTTTTATGCATCTAACTACGATATTTCAGCATTGATGCAGAAGATGTTTACTTCTGAATGGTTTTATGCTCCGGAAAATGTAGGGACTAAAATCAAATCGCCGATAGAGTTTCTGGTAGGTTTAAGCCGGGAATTTTATGTCACTTATAATAAACCACAAATACTGATTCAGCTACAGAGCAGCCTGGGCCAGTACCTGTTTAACCCACCCAATGTAGCGGGTTGGCCTGGAGGGCAAAACTGGATAGATAGTTCGTCTCTCATGTTGAGGATGCGGATTCCTTCTTTAGTTTTGAATGATGGTGAGATTGATTTTAGTGGCAAAGCAGATCCGGAAGATGAGGCTGTAATCGCCCTGAACAAAAATACTGCGGCAAATAAAAATTCGAAGCCAAAATCTTATGTAAATGCCAATGCAGATTGGTCAAAATTTTTAAGCACCTTCCCTAAAGGGATATCGCCCACTGAACTTACTTCGTTTCTCTTACAGCCAAAACTGAATGATAAAATCATAAAAATGGTGAGCAACAATAAGGGCCTTCGAAGCACTGCAGTTGAAATTACCAGTATGCCGGAATATCAGCTTGTTTAAATCTCAAATCATAAGGACATGAACAGAAGAAATTTTTTAAGAAACACAGGTTTTGTTGCCGCAGGTTCCCTATTTGTACCCGCATTTATGAAACCTTTTGAGGCTTTAGCACTTGATGAACTGAGCCTTTATAAAAACCTGGTGGTGGTACAACTATCCGGCGGGAACGATGGCTTAAATACCGTAGTGCCTTTTGGAAATGACATTTATTATCAGAAAAGAAAAAGTATTGCCATTAAACCACAGGAAGTCATCAAACTTAACAATATGCAGGGACTAAATCCTAACATGGCAGCTTTACAAGAGATTTATGACCAGGGCTGGATGACCATCATCAATGATGTCGGCTATCCCAATCCGGATCGTTCGCACTTCCGCTCTATGGATATCTGGCAAACGGGTAGCGACAGCCATCAGTTCCTGTCAACCGGCTGGATTGGCCGCTACCTCGACAGCAACTGCCAGACCTGCAAATTCCCTTATACAGCCATTGAAGTAGATGATTCATTATCACTGGCCATGAAAGGACAAACTAAAAAAGGCATTGCCCTGAAAGATCCTGCATCACTATTCAACAACACGAATAACCCTTTTTTTAAGGCGGTATTGCAAAATGACCAGGAACATTTGGATGAAGATAATTTAGGTTATTTGTATAAAACCATGATTGAAACGCAATCATCAGCCAGCTACATCCAGAATACTTCAAAGATCTACCAATCTAAATTCACCTATCCTTCCAGCGGCTTCGCCAACCAGCTGAAAACGGTATCCAAATTCATTTCTTCGGGATTAAAAACCAGGGTTTATTATGTATCGCTCAGCGGTTTTGATACCCATGTGAATCAAATCGGCCAGCAAGGCAATTTATTAAAACAATACAGCGAAGGCATGGCTGCTTTTATAAAAGATCTTAAAACCAATAATAAGCTGGAAGATACACTGGTTATCACTTTTTCAGAATTTGGCCGCCGCGTGGAACAAAATGCAAGCAGCGGGACAGATCATGGTACGGCGAATAATATGTTCGTATTTGGTGGCCGGCTTAAAAAACAAGGCATCTTTAATGATGCGCCAAACTTAAGCGATTTGGATAGCGGTGATTTGAAATACCAACTCGATTTCCGCCAGGTTTACGGCACCATACTAGATAAATGGCTGGATGTAAACAATGGTGAAATCTTAAATAAAAAATTCAACACACTGGACTTCATATAATTTCAAACACCCGGGTTTTGGCTGTGAAGAGTACTGCCATTCATTACAACGCCGGCAATAGAAAAAATTGCCGGCGTTTCTATCCTGATGTGATTGACCTACAAGTGCAGCGAAAAAGAACAACCTTCCTGCAATTTATCGGTATCTATTTTCGCTTTAACAGATATACCACATCCCTTTTTTCACCTTCGGTAAAAACCTGGAAAAGCTCATAGCCATAGGATTTCGCCTTGTTAATAAAGTCTAACGCAGAATTAAATTGTATTTTCTTTCCGTCGTCATCCTTTAATACAGTATTCTCCCAATCGTTTGTTAGTTGTCCATATTCAATGGTGATAAAAAAGGTTCGCGCTAAAACCCTTTCATCTGCCCTGACCTGGATATAGTCAGCTTTGATATCTGTCAACCGAATGCCATTTACAATTTGTGCTTTAACATCGACCGATGCAAAGCCAGCCATGAGTGTGGCTAAAATTAATAATTTTTTCATAACCTGTTTCTTTTGTGTGTGCTTGTAAATTAAGAAAAAACATTTTTTGAAAAGAGAAGAATCAATTAACAATTGTAACATTTACAACTAAAAGCTATCTTAAACTAAAAAATAAAATGAACTTTTTAGGCAATATTATCTGGGTTATTTTTGGCGGGATTTTTATTTTCTTCGAATATATTATAGGCGGTTTAATTCTTTGCCTGACCATTGTGGGCATTCCCTTTGGCATTCAATGCTTTAAATTTGCAATTGTTGGCCTTGCCCCTTTTGGGGTTAAAATCACTGATACATCTTCAAATACCGGCTGCTTATCAACGATTATGAATATACTCTGGTTAGTGTGTGGCGGGTTTTGGATTGCCTTAACACATCTGTTCTTCGGAATTTTATTTTGCATCACCATTATAGGCATTCCCTTTGGCAGACAACACTTTAAATTAATGAACCTGGCTTTTACACCTTTTGGAAAATCAATCGCATAAAATTTAAGAATCCAGGTTTACTGAATTAAACCAATAGCATTTGAATGTTTGATGGCCTCATTACTATCTTTAAACAGGCAGGTGCGAACGTTATGCGTTTCGATTCGTTGCATCAGTAATTGTGTTTCATCTTCTTTTTCAGGCCTGATGTTGCGGATGTAAACGGCCTCAATATTCTGTGGGTATCTTTCTACAATCTGCGTATAGATAATAGGATCATGCTGAGAATTATCACCAAAAAAAATGAATTTCTGGTTTGGAAAAGCATCCAGAATGCGCATCACCCGCAGTAACTTCCCTTCGTGTCCGGTTTTACCGGTTTTAAGCAAATCGCTCCACTTCTTTAAGGTATTCAGCAGAAATGCCCCATCCGGAAGTTTGTTAAAACGAAAGGTTTCAATTAGGTAATCATACAGGTTCCATTCACTGCTGCTGACATAAAAAAAGGGATTAGGCTGATTTTTATCCGTATGCGATAAGGCCAGTTGCCGGTAATGGCTTGCCGCATCCGGGAAGGTTTTCCGGGTATGTGGATTTTTAATAGAAAGTTCACGCAGCCTTCTCCCAATGGTTGCAGAATGCGAAATCATCACCGTATCATCCACATCAGAAATAAAGGCGTATTGCGTAATATGCGGTACGTAAACTTTGCCTTCACCAGTATTCAATACATTTCCGTCCTTATCAACAGCCGCTACTTTTACATGATGCCAGCCTGCCTGAACATCTTCATCAGCCGCCCATTCAAATTTAAAGAAACCATCGTGTTCAGTTTTCTGATATACGGTTTGTCCGAAAAACTGAAGCCTGACCTCAACCAAAGGATAGGGCTTCAAAATAAAAAGCTTTAACAGGTGGATAACATTGACCAAAATGTTGTTGCTGTAAACCTGTTTACTTTTTGCCTTACGTTTAAATACATGACCATAAACAACAAGGTTATGTTTGTGCCCGTAACCATGATAAACTTTTACACTAACAGATTTATTCATTGATATTAAAACAGAGTTTCATAAAAGTTGTTTGTTGTTGTAAGCCATTAGGTTAAGCACATGAAATTACTATTTGTTATAAATCCGGGCTCCGGTAGTCACGATCTCAATTTAAAGGATGTAATTTCTGCACATTTTTCTTCAAAAGACATCACAACCGAACTATTTGAGCTTCCTAAAGATTGCTCGCTTAAAAATATAAAGGAAAAAATCAATCAGGAAAAAGCAGACCGGGTGGTGGCCGTTGGTGGAGACGGAACCCTGAAACTTGTTGCAGAATGCCTGCTGAACACCGGCATTCCAATAGGCATTATCCCTGCCGGATCTGCAAATGGAATGGCAAAGGAATTGGGTATTCCGACAGATATTGAATTGGCACTTGATCTGGTTGTCAGCGGCAAACCGCATCAAATTCATGCTATTAAACTAAACGATGAGCTTTGCATTCACTTATCAGACCTTGGTTTTAATGCCTACCTGGTAAAGAAATTTGATACGATGCCCGAACGTGGCATGTGGGGTTATGCCAAAGCGACCTGGCATGCCTTGTGGAACCACAAACGTATGCAGATTGAACTCAATATTAAAGGAGCAACCATTAAATCTGCTGCAGCTATGGTGGCTATTGCCAATGCAACCATGTATGGTACAGGCCTGAAAATAAACCCTGACGGGAAACTTGATGATGAATTGTTTGAAATTGTGGTGGTGAAAGATTATTCCTACCTGGAAATCTTAAAAATCTGGCTGACCAAACTTCCTTTTAATCCGAAAAAAATAGAAGTTTTTCAAACCTCACGGGTGAAAATATCTTCCAAACACAAAGCCCATTTTCAGGTAGATGGAGAATACATAGGTAAAGTAAACGAAGTTACTGCTAAAATTTTACCTGCCTCCGTAACCGTAATTTTATAACCTGAACTATTGAAAATAATGAATAACAGAGATATGCAGCGTTTAGCGCAACCTTATCTATACTTATGTTTTTATTTGTGTTTAAAACTAAAGAATTTTTTCAGCATCCAGATCTGCTAATCCCTGTCATCCGCAGGAAACGATGATTAGAAATTTAAGCCATGAGGACAATGATTTTAAAAATACCGTTTATGAATTTGAACAGTATAATATAACCTAAAGAACTCTGCAATAAAGCATACTTTAAAAAGAGCGTTAAACCAGGCATTACTTAAGCTAAATAATTCAGGCAAAAAGGTAATGAAACCTATTGAAAAAACCCACACGATTAACCGAAAGGGAAACTGCACATAGTAAGCGATAAACCCAAATTTGCGAGATAGGAATAACCCTATTGCAGAAACAAAAAGCAGCACAAATAAAAACAAAGTAAGCCACACTTTAACCTGGGAAACCAGCTGATCGGGAATTTGATTGAGGTGTGTAATCATTCCCCAAAATTGTTTGGCCAGTAAAAAAATGCTAAGAAGATCGAGAAAGGCGAAAAATCGGACAGTATTTTTCATTTATTTACAATATTTAGCCAGGTAAGCATCCGCCATATTGCTCCCCATATTCTTAACAAAAAAGAAATCCTCGCAAGCCCCCTGACGATCACCCTGCTTAATTTTTTTCAGTCCCGTTTCTATTCTCGAATTCAGGTAATCATCATCAATCCCCAACTGTTTTTTAATGGCAATAAACTGGACTTCCTGCCCGGGTTTCGCCTGATCTATATTTTTATAGAAATTAATCACCGAATTGGTTAATGCTTCTTCTGATTGATAGGCCCTGATTGCAGCAGCCATATCTGATTTAGATTTCCCTTCACATTGATAGCCTTCCAGCCGGAAGTTTACCGGAATAATTACCGCTGTTGTGGTATCATAACCGGAAGGCACCTTCCATTTGCCACTACTCAGGCGTACCAGCCTCAGGGCTTCTTCATCCAGATCTGTAAGAATACCCTTAGTAACTTTGGAAGAGTATATTTTACCTTGCTGATCTAATTTAAAGCTGATGCTAACTGTACCCTGTATGCAATTTGCCTTGGAGAAGGCCGGGTAAATGGTATGTTCTCTTAAAAAATCAGCAAAGTTGCCCTTTCCAGCTTCGAACTGAACCTGTGCGGAAACAAATACACTAAAAAAAACAAAGCAAATGGTTGTGAGCACTTTCATATTTTCTAATTTACGTAAAAAATAACTGCTGCGTTTCAGCATGCATTAATCAGATCCCATATGATGCAGGTGGAGCGCCAGTATGATATTCGGATCAGGGCAATTTTCCAGGTATTCTTCCCTTTCACTAAACCGGCATACACCGGGATAATCACCTTTCCACTTCCCCATATCCCGAATCATCTGAAAGTGTAAATGTGGTGGCCAGTTCCCGTTTTCTTCCTTTACGCCTAATGTGGCAAATTTGCTTCCTGCAGCAATAAAATCTCCTTCCTTCAGGCCGTTCAAGGATTCCAGACTTAAATGCCCATACAACGCATGAAATGTATAACCAGCCATTTCATAAGCAAGTACAATGGTTGCACCATAATCTCCAAAGTGATTATTGTTGGCGAAACTATGTACCCTTGCCTCATAAAAATTGCAAATTGCTGTTCCGGCAGGGGCCCAGATATCGACACCCAAATGCAATCTTCGTGGTTCTTCTTCGGTATCGAAATGAGCACTGCGGGCATAAATGGTCCGGTGCTCATTATAACCTCCAATGCCATAACGGGCCTGATGCTTTACAAGTTGCTGATCTACCCATCTGGAGAACATCTCTGTATCTGCTAATGTTTCATTGGTAAGTTCAACATTATTCGCTGTAAAATCCAAGAACAAGAGCTGATCGGTATCTGCATTAAAATCAATTATACTTTGAATATGTGCTGCATTTGCATGAATAACCTGCTCAAATGTTTTCATTTTCATGTTAATAGGTATGGTGATACGTGTTGGGTTCTGGCAAGCATTTTTTCAACAGGAAACTTAAACTATTGGCTCCCATCTTCAGGCTGTAAAAAAATACCCGCAGGTAGGTTTACCATGCGGGCATAAATCTTTTTCGAGGTACAATACCCTAATTCAGCTTGAATTATTCAGCTTCCTCGTCTGGTTGTCTTGGTTCCTTTGCTATTTTCTCAAACAGGTGATCCATGCGTTCCACGTACTCATTGGTATCATCCACAAAAAAAGTAAGTTCCGGCACCACCCTTACCTGGTGGCGAATCCGTGCACCCAGTTTATACCGGATCTCGCCGGCATGTGAATTAACGGTATTAATGGATAATGTGGTGTTGCTGGTATTAAAAAAGCTCAGATACACTTTCGCTACAGCTAAATCCGGCGATACCCGCACACGGGTGATGGTTACCAATGTGTTTGGCAAAAATGCTCCACCCTCACGTTGAAAAACCTGTGCCAATTCTTCCTGTAGTACTCCTGCAAATTTTTGCTGACGTTTACTTTCCATATCTTTTATTATTAATAAAGTAAATTATCATACGGGTATCTGGCGGTATGTGCAGCCTTAACTTTATCGTATAATAAATTTTTAAACTCTTCTATGTTCTCTTTTTCCGTTGCTGAAATAAACAGTACAGGGGCCTTGCCATGGCTCATCCAGCTTTTTTTGAAATCGTGAAGACTTAATTTGCCATCGTCATCATCTCCTTCAGTTTCCGGCGATACATAAGCATCAATTTTATTGAACACCAGTATCATATCTTTATCAATTGCACCGATATCCTTCAAGGTTTCATTCACAATATGAATCTGATCTTCAAAATTCGGATGTGAAACATCTACCACATGAATCAGGATATCTGCTTCACGCACTTCATCCAGCGTAGATTTAAAACACTCGACCAGATGATGGGGCAGTTTGCGGATAAACCCAACGGTATCAGACAACAGAAAGGGTAAATTTTCAATCACCACCTTTCTTACGGTCGTATCCAGCGTGGCAAAAAGTTTGTTTTCAGCAAAAACCTCAGATTTTGACAGCATATTCATGATGGTTGATTTACCCACATTGGTATACCCCACTAAAGCCACACGAATGAGCTGACCACGGTTTTTGCGCTGTGTTTCGTTCTGTTTGTCAATTAATCTTAAACGCTCTTTTAGTAAAGAGATTTTATTAAGGATAATCCTTCTATCACTCTCTATCTGTGTTTCACCTGGTCCGCGCATCCCGATACCACCTTTCTGGCGTTCAAGGTGGGTCCACATACCCGTTAACCGGGGTAAAACATATTGCAGTTGTGCTAACTCTACCTGGGTTTTAGCCTGGGCAGTTTGTGCTCTCCCGGCAAAAATATCCAGGATCAGGTTACTGCGATCCAAAACTTTTACCCCAAGTTCACGATCAATATTACGCAGTTGAGATGGGGATAATTCATCATCAAAAACCACGGTATCAATCTCCTCCGATTTTACATATGCCTTGATTTCTTCCAGCTTTCCGGTACCGACAAAAGTGGCACGCTCCGGCTTCAACATCTTTTGGGTAAAATTCTTTTCCACTTTACCGCCAGCTGTTTCAACCAGAAAAGCTAATTCATCTAAATATTCTTTTGTTTGTTCTTCCTTTTCGCCCGGCGTAATTACACCAACCAATATGGCCCGCTCCTGCTTGATCGCAGTATCATAAAATTTCTGTTTTCCCATGTAATATGTACAAAGATACAAATTTTGCAAAATGTAACTTTCATTTACAACCCATGAGGTGACAGGAAAGTTTGCCTTTAAGATGGAAGCTTACATTTGCTCCATAAATTTAAATATTCTCATCCGCAACAATCAATTATTCCTGCCCGGAAATGTTTATAAAAATAAAAGCACAATCACGCACTAAAGGTTAAATTCGTATTCTAAAATTGAAAGCAATTGGCAAAAACTAAAACAGCATATTTCTGTCAGAGTTGTGGTTATGAATCAGCAAAGTGGTTAGGAAAATGTCCTTCATGTGGGCAATGGAATACATTTGTTGAAGAAATTATAGAGAAAAGCACCACATCTGTACCCGCCTGGAAAACCGAAACCAGTTCGAGAAAATTAAGCAAACCCAGTAAGGTTGATGAGATACAGTCATCCGTAGAAAGAAGGATCTTAACCGGCGATAAAGAACTTGACCGTGTTTTAGGTGGTGGTTTGGTAGAAGGATCACTGGTGCTGATTGGGGGCGAACCGGGCATTGGTAAATCTACCCTCATGCTACAACTGGCCCTAAATTTAAAGGGTAAAAAGCTTCTTTATATTTCTGGTGAGGAAAGTGAACAGCAAATAAAAATGCGGGCAGAGCGGATTAAAGAAAGTCCGTCTGCAGACTGCTATATCCTGACTGAAACATCCACCCAAAATATCTTTAAACAAATCGAAATATTGCAACCAGAGATACTGGTGGTAGATTCTATTCAAACCTTACATTCAGCTCATATTGATTCTACTCCGGGAAGTGTGTCACAGGTAAGGGAATGTACTGCAGAGTTACTTCGTTTTGCGAAAGAAACCGGTGTACCGGTTTTTCTGATCGGCCATATTACCAAGGACGGCGCCATTGCCGGACCGAAAATCCTGGAACACATGGTAGACACTGTTTTACAGTTTGAAGGCGACAGGCATCATGTTTACCGGATCCTGAGGTCGATTAAAAACCGTTTCGGGGCCGCAGCTGAGCTGGGAATATATGAAATGCAGGGAAGTGGCTTAAGGGAAGTATCTAATCCTTCTGAAATACTCCTCTCGCAGCGCGATGAAGAATTAAGTGGCATTGCGATATCAGCTATGCTGGAAGGTGCACGTCCGATGTTAATTGAAACACAGGCATTGGTAAGTGCGGCTGCTTATGGTACGCCACAACGATCGGCTACCGGCTTTGATACCAAACGAATGAACATGCTTTTAGCCGTACTGGAAAAACGTTGCGGCTTCAGGTTAAGTACCCAGGATGTTTTTTTAAATATTGCAGGTGGCATCCGGGTGGAAGACCCTGCAATTGATCTGGCTGTGCTGATTGCGATTATCTCCTCCCATCAGGATATTTCCATTTCATCCAAGAATTGTTTTGCCGCTGAAGTTGGCTTATCAGGAGAAATCAGGGCAGTAAACCGGATTGAACAACGTATTGCCGAAGCTGATAAACTGGGTTTCGAAACCATTTACATTTCAAAATATAACCTGAAAGGAATTGACATTGCTAAATATCACCTGGAAATTAAAGCCGTAAGTAAAATTGAAGAAGTTTTCGGGATGATTTTCGGTTAAGTAATAGGTATACGATAGTGGAATTTATGCAACGAATTTTCCACATTTTGATCATCAAATTCCCCAGATTTTAATTTTTAAAAATCCATAAACTCCTTTAAGGAATAAATAAAACATTAATAATCAATTATTTAAAAAATATATAAATTATTTTTATGGTTCTGGTTTAACCTTTGCCTGAGTTGTTTTGTTGTTCATCATGGGATGTGATTGATAACACTAGGGATGATTTTCCCCGTTAGCCATACCTAACGGGGATTTTTTTATTTATACAATTCCACTAAATTTTAGATAACTTTAAATCAGATAAATAACCGCGTCAAACTTTAAAAATATTCCCAATGAAAAAAATTATTTTAGGCCTGGGTTTTTGCCTTTTCGCTCTTACCGGCTTTTCACAAACAGCATATACAGGCCAGAAATTTGGAGCTGAAGTAACAATGGGTAACGTTAAACCTGCTGCCAAAATGGAGGCTGCAATGGGAAATAAAACTACAGCAGACATGAAGATTCAGGGCAAAGTGGTTGATGTGTGCAAGAAAAAAGGCTGCTGGATGACTTTGGAAATGCCTAATGGTGAACCCATGCGTGTGACATTTAAAGACTATGCTTTTTTTATGCCAATGGATATTATAGGTAAGAATGTAGTGTTGGATGGTTTAGCCAAAAAACAAACCATCTCTGTAGAAACTTTACGGCACTATGCTGAAGATGCTAAAAAATCGCCCGAAGAAGTAGCGAAAATTACTGATCCTAAAAAGGAACTGGCTTTCGAAGCGAAAGGTGTAGTCATTTTGGATAAATAATTGAAGCTGGAAGGCGCAAAAAATAATCCCGGTACAGATGCTGCTTCGGGATTATTTTCCTGGTGATGAATGGAATTATAAAACCCAGTTCCAACCAAATTTATCAGGTGCCAAACCATAACGGATATCATTCAACTGTTTAGCAATGCCATTTGAAACCGATCTGGTTGATGGATCAGTTAACTGGTAGATTTCTCCTTTATAACCGATCTGTCCTACATGTGTTACCGTAGCCGCAGTTCCTGCAGCAAAGGCTTCTGTTAAACTCCCGTTCTGAATACCTTCAATCACTTCCTGAACTGAAACCCTGCGTTCTTCTACCTCAATCCCCGCTGCTTTAGCCAGTTTAATGATGGTATCGCGGGTAACGCCGTCTAAAACCGTGCTTCTTACCGATGGTGTAACCAGTTTACCATCCATTACAAACATTAAGTTCGCTGTTCCGGCTTCTTCAATATATTCATGTGCAATAGAATCCGTCCAGATTAATTGATCAAAACCTTCTTTACGCGCCTGTTCGAATGGATATAAAGAACGGGCATAATTTCCGGCAGTTTTTGCGAAACCAACTCCGCCTTCATCTGCACGGGTAAATTCATTTTCAATTTTAACTTTCAGCGCAGAACTGTAGTATGGTCCAGTTGGGGTGGTTAATAAAGCAAATTTATAAGAATCAGATGCCCTTACGCCCAAATAAGGATCTGTGGCGAACATTACCGGACGAATATATAGCGCATAATCTTCCTGATCCGGCACCCATTTTTCGTCAACGGCAATTAACGCAGCCAGGCCCTGCATAAAAATCTCTTCAGGGATGGTTGCCATAGACATTCTAGCGGCAGATTTATTAAAACGTTCGAAATTTTTATCAGCACGAAAAACACTGATTTTTCCATCCGGCTGTCGATAAGCTTTTAAACCTTCAAAAATGGCCTGGCCGTAATGAAGCGCAGAAATTGCAGGGCTCATCGGAATTGGTCCATATGGAAGAATTTGTAAATTTTTCCATTCGCCATCTTCATAATCGGCTGTAAACATGTGATCGGTAAAAACCTTACCGAACGGTAATTGGGAAAAATCGGTAACGCTCAAACGTGTTTGATCCGTCTTGGTGATTTTTATATCTAAGGTCTCGGTCATATTATTGAATTTTGAATGCATGAATTTTGAATGAGTGAATGATTGGATCGTGCAGGTTCCATCATTCCATCAACCAATAATTCAATTATTGTTGAATTTTAAATGATTGATTTTTGAATGAATGACGGTTTGCAACAGGCAAATTCAATCATTCAGGCATTCTCTAACGCAATCATTATTTATTTTGCGCAAATTAAGAAAAAACGGGCTTTTTTAATAGCTTTTCAAAATATTAATCTTTGTTTTTGAGTGTTTTAAGTACACTAAGCACCCAACCTTTACCCCACTCTTCCATTTGTTCGTCTGTCCATAAGAAGGGATAAAAGATTCTTTTTTGAAAACGCGGAGGCAAATATTTCTGCCAGTTGGTTCCTCCAGTTGCCGCCACATCAACCGGGTCTTTTTCCAGGTAACGAACAGCAGATTTATAATGCGACAGCGGCCATTCTACATTGACATACAAATCAAGTTTGCGCAATTCTGCTGCCAGTGCAGAAACATCGGCACCGCTGGCTTGCAGCTGTTGAAATAAGGCAGAGAAATTAGTCAATGACCGATCTTTAGCCAGCTGTAAAAACTGTGCTGCATATTTTTTGATAAATTGTTTCAATGTGAGGGTCTGTTTTCCGGATGCCAGTTCTGTTGCGCCGAATTTCCAGTAAATATGTTCAAACTGCGCTTCAATGGTGGCGCTACTCAACTCCTCCCGTTTACTTTTATCTACCAGGCGAATAAAATCTGTGGCGCAAATTTCAATCATTCTGTATTGCCCCGACTGGAAACCACTCGCAGGCAAAAGCGACATCCGGAACTTCAGGAACTGCTCCTTCTCCATGCCATCTACCATCACTTCAAAAGAAGTGGTTAAGGCATTAAAATAAGCATTTATTCTTTTTACCCGCGCAGTAAAAAAATCTACGGTTAAATGTTCATGCTCGGCTATTTGTCTGCATTCATGCAGGGAAAGTTTAAAATAAAGCTCCGTAATCTGATGATACATGATAAAGATTTCTTCATCAGGAATTGGCGTCTTTGGGTTTTGTAAACTCAACAAAGTATCCAGATGGATATAATCCCAGTAGGTGAGGAAATCAGCATAAAGCAATCCGTCCAGGTAGGAAGCCATGTCCTGGCCCATTGCAGTATATTTTTCCTGAAGCTGATGCAGTTTATCTTTAATTTCTGGTGTAAATTCCATTATTTTGGTTTATTACTACAAAGGTGATAAAGATTTTTGTAGAAATGAGCAAATTTTATACTTTTGAGCTTAAGGCGATGGGGTACCGCCAAAACCGCCCAGACAGGCTGATGACTCCTACGATTTAATAAAATTGAATTCAAATGCCTGTTAAAAATTTAATAGATGGATTTCTGCTGTCCGTCAATCGTTTCATAAAGCAAGATTTTAATTTAATGTTCCTGGATATTGCCAGATGGATATTTTTTTCTGCAGTTATCGGTATAACGGCAGGATCTGCATCAGCATTGTTTTTAGAAACATTGAATTGGGCGACAAATTTCCGTGAACAGCACTTATGGATAATTGCCTTCTTACCTTTAGCCGGTTTACTTATTGGCTTCACGTATCATCACTGGGGAAAAGAAGTGGTTAAAGGGAACAACCTTCTGATAGAGGAACTCCAAAGCCCGAAAAAAGTTATTCCATTAATTATGGCTCCGCTGATTTTTGCCGGAACCATTGTGACCCACTTGTTCGGAGGTTCAGCCGGAAGAGAGGGAACGGCAGTACAAATAGGCGGAGCCTTTGCCGATCAGCTGACAAGGCTGTTCAAACTAAAAACGGGCGACCGAAAAATCATTCTCATATGTGGCATCAGTGCAGGCTTTGCATCTGTTTTTGGAACGCCATTGGCGGGAGCAATTTTCGGACTGGAAGTATTTGTATTGGGTGGTTTAATGTATCGGGCTATTTTACCGTCTTTTATTACGGCAATCATTGCCAACTATGCCTGTAAAGCCTGGGGTGTGGGCCATACGCATTATTTAATGACATCAGTGCCTGAAATGAATTTCACAAATGTGATGATATCACTTGGATCAGGAATAATTTTTGGATTAGTAGCCCGAAGTTTTTCTACGCTTAACCATATGGTATCCCAATTATTTGGTAAAATAAAATATCCGCCTCTTAGGCCATTTATTGGAGGTGCTTTATTGGTAGTGATTATTTTCCTGATCGGAAATACCAGATATACAGGGCTCGGTATTCCTGTAATTTCAGAATCATTTACCCAACAGGAGCCATATTATACCTTTGCCATTAAACTTTTTTTAACGGCTTTAACGTTAGGCTGTGGTTTTAAGGGAGGTGAAGTTACGCCGCTGTTTTTTATCGGAGCTACATTAGGAAGTTTTTTAAGCCTTTTTATGCCATTACCTGTTGGATTATTAGCGGGAATGGGCTTCGTTGCTGTATTTTCCGGCGCGGCCAATACACCGCTGGCCTGTATTTTCATGGGCGCAGAATTATTCGGCTTGCAATCTGCGGTTTATATTGTCTTTGCCTGCATTACTGCATATTTCTTTTCCGGGCATGCGGGAATTTATAAATCACAAGCCATTGGCTGTTTTCAAAGATTTCCCATTAAGAAGCATCAGTTTTTAGGATAAAATACCTGTAAAGCCTCATCAACATGCGAAGGGCAACGGCTTAGCGATGGTGTGAAGCAATCTATTCAGAAGAAAAGATTGCTTCTTCGTTCCTCCTCGCAATGACGATTTTTAGTTTCAGCTTTGACAAATTCTTTCTTAAGCCATAATTAGCAAAACATGAAACTACCCTAATACAACACCCTGAATTTTATAGTATGTTCAATTTTCTTAAGCGATTTAAATAATTGTTTATCATATTGGGCATTGATATCGGTAATGGCATATCCGATTTCCGGATTGGTCATTAAAAACTGTCCGACAATATTAATATCGTGTTTTGCGAAAACCGTATTGATCTGCGCCATAATCCCGGGAACATTTTTATGGATATGGATTAAACGATGGGATTTATCAATTTTCGGCAACTGTAAATTAGGAAAATTGCTACTGAGATAAGTTGCCCCGGTGTTCATGAAATCTGCCACCCGTTTAGGGATAAAATCGATATTGCGTGGATTATTTTTAGGATCATCAAATACCACAATACCCTGCCTGGTACAAACATCAAAATCTATCTTGTTTTTCGCACTGCCTAAATATCCAATAGTTTTGAGTTTAACAGCGTCCCTCAACTGTTCTTTAGTCAGCCTTTCGCCATTTGCCAGGATCATCATCCCCACATCTTTCACATACTTTTCTTCAAAAGATGTTTTCTGCCGGATAGAAAGTCCGTCATTCTTTAAGATGGTAATGGTTGCCGGATCAACATCCCCGATAACCAGGCAAAGGATTCTGTTTTTTGGATAAGAAATTGCACGGGGCAAATCGTTAACATATAAAAACTCGTCGAAACTTGGTGTTACATGATCCGCTTTTGCCACGATACTTTCACGGGCGATATTCTCAGTAAAGGCAAAGAATTTATTAATCAGCCCGCTTTCCCGCAATTGAAAATCGGAGTAGCCATCGCCAATGCCAA
The DNA here is from genome assembly GCF_026240075.1 of Pedobacter sp. MR22-3. NCBI lineage: Bacteria > Pseudomonadati > Bacteroidota > Sphingobacteriia > Sphingobacteriales > Sphingobacteriaceae > Pedobacter > Pedobacter sp. MR22-3. Next base: position 106,935 of record NZ_JAPIVF010000001.1, read on the forward strand.
ACAACATACCTTCTAATTTCAGATGCTGCAACAACTTTACCTTCCCTCCTTCTTCACTTAAAGGGTTGGCATGATCGTAGTCAATAATTTTTCCGTCACCTGTAGTTACAAAGGTATTGGCATAAATATTTTCCTTTTTGATATGGTACTGACTTACCACCGGCGTGATGAACTCTTTAAAACCACCAGAAACGATTAGTACATCATCAGCATGCTTTTTAAAAAATTCGGCATTGCGGGAAAAAGACGTAGATACTTTTTTCTTCAGGTGTTTGATCAGCAATTTAAGGTGCTCTTCATTGGCTTCCAAAAGCTTTACGCGTTGTGCCAGGCTTTCTGAAAACGACAGTTTTCCTTCCATAGCAAAATTAGTATAATCTTCTATTTTTTGGAAAATAGCCTCTTTATCCGGGTGGTTCTTTAAAGAGATCCTGGCGAGTTCATCTAATGCTTCTACCTGGGTAAAAGTGCTGTCAAAATCGATAATGTAGTATGCTTTCTGTTTAGGCATTATTTTAAAGATTGGGTAATTTCAGTGATGATCTGGTTTACAGGTTTGAAATGTATGCCGGTTTGCTGCACCACTTTATGATTATCATAATAACTTAATGTTATGCTGCTGCTGGCGGTATCTTTGGTAATAGATGGTTCCTGCCTGGTAAATACGGATACCAGACGGAGCGCTCTCCAGGCCAGGCCAAGCATCCATGGCTTAGCTTCCTTAGCAGGAGGCTTTACGCCAAAACCCTGTGCAATCTGCGTAAATAATTCCTGGTAATGCATATTGCCAGAAGAGATAATGAAACGTTCGCCGGAAACTTCAGCAGCCATTAACAAGATCATCGATTGCGCTACATCTTCTACATCTACAAAACCTGATGCACCATTGGTATAAAAAGGAAACCCCTCCTTTACCAGTTTAAAGATAGCGCCGCTGCCTTCGAAACCTGCATTTTTCCCCATAATTACAGAAGGATTGACGATTACAGCATCAAGTCCTTCGTTAATGCCCCGCCACACCTCCATTTCACTTTCATATTTGGAAAGCCCGTAAGCATGTGTTTTGGAATCATATGCCCAGAAATCCTGTTCAGCAATCTGCTTTCCCTTTTTGGCAATACCTAAAGCTGCAACGGAGCTGACGTGCAACAGCCGGCACTTATTCTCCATACAAAGATTGACCACATTTGAAGTACCATCTATATTAACATGAAAGAGTTGCTTTTTATGTTTCGAATTAAGTGATACAAATGCAGCGCAGTGGTAAACCTGGGTAATACCTGAAAATGCCTCCTCAAGGGTAGATGGCTCATTGATATCTGCTGTAAACCATTCAACCCTTACATTTTCTTTTAGTGAATCAGGAATTTTAGACTTTTCTCTTCTCAAAGCACGAACAGCCAACCCCTGATGGGTTAACTGTTTGATTAATTCGGCGCCTAAAAATCCTGTTCCTCCGGTTACCAGTATCATTTTATTTTTTTTGAGCTATATGTGGAAATACGCATTCAAAAATAGATATTTGGGGCGAGAGTTTTAAATATATGTCGTTAACGGATTTCTTTTCCCCGGTAAACCCCGATAGTTTCACCCCCAAACAAGGTTTTTTTACCAGCCAGCTGGGATTAAAAGCACATGTTTACACCACTACCTTTCCTGATGTTGAAGCACAGACCTATGATTTAGCCATTATTGGTGTGCTTGATGGAAGAGGGGCAGTAGACAATGAAGGTTGTGCCCTGGCACCTGATTATTTCAGGGAGAAATTCTACAAATTAAACGAAGGTGCATTTGCCAGCAAAATAGTTGATTTGGGCAACATTAAACATGGTGCAACCATCGCCGACACCTATATTGCCATTAAAATGGTCGTTTCCGAGTTGATCAAAAAGGATATTATTCCTGTTATTATTGGTGGCGGGCAGGATTTAACCTATGCGCAATATTTAGGTTACGAAGACCTGGAGCAAAAGGTAGACCTGGTGGTGATTGATAATCAATTCGACATTGGTGATGATGAAAGTGAGGGCATTGAAACCCGCTCTGATTGCTATCTCAATAAGATTTTTCTACATCAGCCTAACTTTTTATTTAACTACAGCAATATAGGTTATCAAACTTACTTTGTTAATCAGGAAAGCCTAAGTGTGATGGACAAATTATATTTCGATGTACACCGTTTAGGTGAATTTGCCCAGGACATTACTTTAACTGAACCGATTATCCGCAATGCGAACATGATCAGTTTTGATTTGGGTGCCATACGCTCTGCCGATGCGGCAGCCAATGCGAACGCCACGCCAAATGGCTTTGATGGTGAGGAAGCCTGCCGGATTTCGCGTTATGCAGGCATGAACGATAAGCTCACCTCTATTGGCTTTTATGAATTTAATCCGGCCTACGACAATAACGGACAGACGGCCTTTTTACTGGCGCAGATGGTTTGGTATTTTGTAGATGGATTTTATGCCCGCAAAAAAGATTTTCCGCTTACCCCAAAATCACAATTCATGATTTACAGAACCAGCCTGAAAGATGGCTCGGGTGAAATGATGTTTGTGAAGAGCAAAAAATCCGACCGCTGGTGGATGCAGGTACCCTATCCATCGGGCCAATCTAAAAATGAACGCTATCATTTAGTGCCATGCCGCTATGATGATTACCAAACTGCAGTAAACGGAGAAATGCCCGATTTATGGTGGAGAACCTATCAAAAGCTATCATAATTTTATTTACCCCTTTTCGTTTAAAGAATACAATATCACTATATTTGAATTCAGTTGAACCAAATTAACTTATGAAAAAAATACTATTTTCTGCGATGGCATTATTGCCACTGGCAGCACTTGCGCAAAAACCATTTGCGTTGAATGGCGAAATTAAAAGCCTGAAAACCGGCGATAAAATCTATTTGATTTATCAGAATGACGGCAAAAACATTACCGATTCTACTACGGTAACCAATGGTGCTTTTGCATTTAAGGGAACAGTTGCCAGCCCGGCACAAGGAAGTTTATATCTGAATAAGAACCCTTATGTTAACCGTCCGGCACAAGGTGAAAAACTAGATGGTTTATCTATCTATGTAGAACCAGGAAACATCAAGCTAGCTGCTGCAGATTCTCTAAAAAACGCAACCATCAGTGGTTCGCCTGTTAATGATGATGCAAAGAAATTAAAGGCATTGACAAAGCCCGTGAATGATCAGCTGATGGCGATTAATGCAGAATACAATGGCTATACTGCTGAAGAAAAACAGAACAAAGAAAAAATGGAAGCTTTAAGCGCCCGCTATGATAAAGCAGCTGCAGGCTTAACACCACTTTTATTACAGTTTGCAAATGCAAATCCAAAATCATATATCAGTTTAAGTGCCATCGGTCAATTATCTGGCGACCCTGATCAGGCAGCCGCCGCAGAGAAGGCATTTTCTACTTTATCACCAGAATTAAAATCAAGCCCTGCCGGTAAAAAACTTACACAGTTATTTGAAGCTGGAAGAAAAACTGCTGTTGGTGCAATGGCGATGGATTTTACACAAGCAGATACTGCCGGCAAACCGGTGAAATTATCAGATTTTAAAGGTAAATACGTACTGGTTGATTTTTGGGCATCATGGTGTGGTCCTTGTCGTCAGGAAAATCCAAATGTAGTAGCTGCTTACAATAAATTCAAGGATAAAGGATTTACTGTTTTGGGCGTTTCATTAGATCGTCCAGGCAAAAAAGAAGCCTGGTTAAAGGCCATTGCTGACGATAAACTAGCCTGGACTCAGGTATCAGATTTAAAATTCTGGGATAACGAGGTGGCTAAAATGTATGGCATTCAATCCATTCCGGCAAACTTCCTGATTGATCCTACTGGAAAAATTATAGCAAAAGGATTAAGAGAGCAGGCCTTACAGGATAAGCTTCAGGAATTACTGGGAAGCAAGTCTAAATAAGTTTTTCGGCTTCAAAACTAACCCCAACTACACAGATTTAAATTGAATGACCTGGGTAGTTGGGGTATTTTATTTTAAAGGGTTAAACTAAATCGAATCCGATATCTTCCCTGAAATATTTCCCGTCAAAGTAAATTCTACCGGCATCAGCAGTGGCTGATTGTAAAGCAGTAAATAAATCTTCCTGCAAGCTGGTAATGGCAATTACCCTGCCGCCATTCGTTTTTACGACATCGTTATCTAAAAGCGTTCCAGCATGAAAAGCAGTGGAATGACGTAGGTTTTCAATGCCGCTGATGGCTTTGCCTTTTAAATATTCTCCAGGATAGCCACCGGCAACAATCATTACAGTTGCAGCCGTTTGCCCGGAAATAATCAGATCAACCTGGTTTAACTGTTTGTTGGCCGTTGCCAGGAATAGTTCTACTAAATCATTCTCAATGCGGGGAATAACACTTTCGGTTTCCGGATCTCCCATGCGGGCATTGTATTCAATTACAAATGGATCATCACCTACTTTAATTAATCCGAAGAAAATAAAGCCTGTATAATCGATATGATCCTTTCTTAAGCCTTCAACAGTAGGCTTGATAATGCGTTCTTCAACTTTTTGCAGAAAATCAGGCGTGGCAAATGGAACGGGAGAAACTGAGCCCATACCACCTGTATTTAAGCCGGTATCAGCCAGGCCAATTCTTTTATAATCTTTCGCTGAAGGCAGGGTGATATAATGTTCGCCATCGCTTAAAATAAATACGGAGAGTTCAATGCCGCTTAGAAATTCTTCGATCACAACAGTTGCACCGGCAGCACCAAATTTACCACCAAGCATTAATTTTAACTCTTCCTGAGCTTCAACTGTTTCTGTGCAAATCAGAACCCCTTTACCCGCAGCCAAACCATCGGCCTTTAAAACCACAGGCAATGCATGCGTTTCCAGGTAGGCTAAACCTTCTGCTAAAGTTTGGGGGGTAAAAGATTTTGAAGCGGCCGTTGGAATACCATGGCGCTCCATAAATTGCTTAGAAAAATCTTTGCTTCCTTCTAAAATTGCACCTTCCTTTTTAGGCCCGATAACCGGGATATGTGCAATGGCCTGATCAGCCAGGAAGAAGTCATGAATACCATTTACCAAAGGTTCTTCCGGACCAACTACCACCAATCCGATGTTTTCAGTCAGAACAATCTTTTTTATGGCATCAAAATCATTTACGTTGATGTTGATATTAGTACCATAAATTCCGGTACCACCGTTTCCGGGTGCAATAATTAATTTATCGCAGTGCGCAGACTGGCTCATTTTCCAGGCAAATGCACTTTCTCTGCCGCCTGAACCTAAAAGTAAGATATTCATATGGGCAAAGATAATATTTTAGCAGCAAGATGTGCGTATCAGTATATGAGTATAAAGTATTAAGATTTAAGTATCGGGAGGTAAGTATTTAGTCCATTTTTCCGAAATCAGATCTCTTCCTCACCACACATAAAAATAAACTTTCAGCTTTTCGCTTTAGTCATAAAGCTTAACTTCCTTTAGCGCTTCTGGTCATTTGTTCCAGCATGTCCCACATTTCATTTGGAATGGCTTCCAGGCCGTTCATTTGTCCGGCACCCTGAAGCCATTCACCACCATCAATAGTAATCACTTCCCCATTAATATAGCCAGAAAAATCACTGACCAGGAAGGCAGCAAGATTAGCCAGTTCCTGATGTTCCCCTACCCTTTTAAGTGGTACCCTGTTTTTAAAATCAAACTTTTTAGCTAAATCGCCAGGCAACAATCTTTCCCATGCGCCCTTTGTTGGGAATGGTCCTGGCGCAATAGCATTTGTTCTTATACCATACTTTCCCCATTCTACCGCGAGCGATCTGGTTAATGCCAAAACACCACCTTTTGCACAGGCAGAAGGCACTACATAGGCCGAACCGGTGAAGGCATAGGTGGTTACAATATTTAAAACCGTAGCCGCTTGCTTTTCTTTGATCCAGTGTTTCCCGAAAGCCAAAGTACAGTTTACGGTACCCTTTAAAACGATATCAATAATTGAGGAGAAAGCATTGGCTGACAGACGCTCTGTAGGTGAAATAAAATTTCCCGCAGCATTATTTAGTAATACATCAACAGACCCAAACCGTTCCAGTGTTTTCGCCAGTACATGATCTACCTGTTCTGTATCACGAACATCGCAGGCAACAGCTAACACCTTTCCGCCGGTTTTTTCTTCCATCTCATCAGCTGTTTTCTGCAAAACTTCCTGCTTCCGGCTGGTGATGACCAGGTTAGCACCTAACTTAAGAAAATAAATGCCCATTGCTTTCCCCAAACCTGTTCCGCCACCGGTAATGACAATGGTTTTTCCTTTTAAAGCATCTTCTCTGAGCATGGGTGAGTTGTAGTTTAACATATGAGGGTAAGTTGGTGAGGTGAGTTTTGGTGAGTTGTTTTTTGAGATTGTTTAATCGCTAAATTGTTTGCACTGGTAAATTGCCAAGGTGGGGAATCAATCATTGACACCAAACACCTCAAATCCAGGCTATTTACGCTGTAAATTGGCCAGAATGGTCTCTAAAATATGTCTTGTACCAGGTGACCACCATTGTGCCAAGATCTTTTCTAACGTAACAGATTGATCGGCAGTCATCGTTGCAATTAATTCTTCACGGATATTGAGCTTGCTTTGCGACCAGGTATTGCTTTCCTGTTCCATAAACTTTTTAATTTTCCGCTCAGCCGCAGTAAGCAGGCTTTCATTCTTAACCAGCTCATCAACCAAGCCAACCTTTAAAGCTTCTTCCGGACTAAATAACTTCCCTGTTAATAAACTGCGGGTAGCTTCTCCTTTTCCAATCCAAAAGGAATACAATTGAAAAATGCTATTCGGAACGATAATGCCTACAGGCACCTCATTCAGTCCGATGATGTATTGACCTTCAGCCATTACTCTTGCATCGCAGGCCAAAGCAATTACACAACCTCCTGCGGGGCTATGTCCACTAATTGCGGCAACCATCGGCTTTTTAAAGGCCACCAGATTTGCTGTAAATTTAAAAAAGAGTTGAAAAAATGATTTTGCTTCGGCTTCATTGTAACCATAAAGTTCCACTAAATCTAAACCTGCAGAAAAAAATGGTGCTTTTCCGGTTAAGATGACACCACCGATATTGTCATCAGCAGCAATATTTTTAAGCATATCATCCAGTTCGGAAATTAATTCCCGACCCAGTGCGTTTGATTTCCCCTTATCGAGGGTAATGGTAGCCAGACGGTCTTTTACACTTACTTTAATTGTATTCATATTAATAGTATCAGGATTTGAACATCAAGCACTGAAAAAATAAACTATGCTTGCATAATAACCAAATTTATCTATTTTTATTTATTTAACCTCATAAGTATACACTTTTCTTGCCAGATGACCGGAGGCATCTAAACCTTCAATGACCATTCGGTATGATCCGGGTTCATCAACATTGTAAAACTCAAACCTGGCTTTTCCATCCTGCTGTGCGATGACCTGAGGATTCCAATAAATAGTTGTTCTTAAATCTTTGTTATTTGTTGCATCCTCATTATATTGTGGAGAATAGAACACCCGCGAAACCGAGAATCCCTTTGGATTTAAACTTACGATTCCAGGTGCATAACGGTTGTAATTGGATGTTCCCCCGCCTCTTTTAGTGGTAATAACCAGCACACCGCCCCCGCCTTGCGAACCATAAATTACCGTGTTGCCGATACTTTTTAACAATTCTATAGATTCCACATCATTCGGAACGATATTATCCAGAAATTCGGATTCTACCCGCATACCGTCCAAAACAATTGACATGGGCGTATTCTGGCTTCTCATCAGGTATGGCACACTTCCCCTGAAAATCACCCCTGGCAAACGGCCCTGCAAACATTGCGATAAGGTAATACAGGTTGATAAATTTTCACTGGTTATGATAAAATCTGCACGACCTGCACCATTTAAATTAGCTGAATTTTTAGCCGGATTTTTCTTTTCTGTAATCGTCACTTCATCCAGTTTAATGGTTCTGCCCAATAAGCCTAAACGTGTCATTTCATTAAAGTAGTTATCGCTTTCTTTAATGTATTTCATCAGGCTGTTATTGACATTGATTTCTATATCAGGGCTGTTTTTGCTTTTTGTAACCACCTGACCTGGCACCATATCGATGTTAATATCTACAAATTTCCGCTCTGTTTTAGTGCGGGCCTGTACCACAAATTTGGTGCTGTCTCCAAAACTCAGGTGATCAAAAACAAACTTACCTTCTGCATTGGTTACCGTATCTATGATAAAAGTTGAACCTTTAGTAGCCATTAACATCACCTTTCCACCGGCAACCGGTTTGTTTCCCTTCATAATGGTACCGGATATGGCTAAAGATTTTTCTGCACCGTATGTTATGGAAGGACCAATTCCACTGATCACATTTTTCCATAAAAATCTTCTCCATCCCTGTGTGAGCAGTAAATTATCGAGTTCTTTTTGTGTAGCAACATCATCTTTTAAAAAATAATGGTTTGGTTTTTCCACATAGCCGGCAAGGTCTGAAGTTAACAGGAACGAGGTTAAAATATTGGTCTCATTGTCCTCATCAGGAGCAACTTTACTGGCATTGGTAACTGCCACAGAGAAACTGCTCACCTCGGGCTTTTGCTGATTTGTAGCATCGAACGTTACCGTTGTTTTTGCCTTTTTATTGTTTGAGACTGCTGTCGTATTTAAAGCGATATCCAGTTGATCTGCTTTATTTTTCACAAAAATCAGTCTTTCAGATACAGGCTCATTAGTAGCGGAGAAAAGGGTGAATTGTACAATGCCACTTGGTAAATTCTTCTTCAGTATGTAAGCCATCAGCACCTGTTTATCCATTTTTGCTTTAGATACATAGCATATATTTCCGGCTTGCTGTCCTACTACTTTTAACTCTGCTCCGTTAACCAAATCAGCACTTGACATAATTTTAAGGGAAACTTTTGCTGTATCTAAATTATTAATCGCAATGGCATAACCGCTTTTTTGCGCTAACGGCATTTTAATATCCTTTGAAGAACCATCGGCAAACTTGATTTTGGCGGTATATACTTTACCGGCCTGGGCATTAAAAATAAAGTTGCCCATCCCAAGGTATGTGGTTTCAAAAGCGGTGACTTCCGCCCCTTTATCATCAACGATTGTTCCTTTTACATTTTCACCGTGGCCAGCGGCATTTACCGCTTTAATGGCGATCTTCTGCGGCAAATCTTCTATTAAATTTCCACCTTCGGGCAGAAACTGAACATCAACATCATTTGAAGTAGATGTAATGGGGATTGATTTTACCACTTTCTGCTTATTATCCAGCGTAATGGTGGCTATAATTTTCCCTGATTTATTTGAATTTGCCGTTGTATTTACAAAAGTAATTACGGCATCACCATTTACATTCGTTTTTGTTTTTCCCTTTTCAACTGATTTATAATCCAGCTGTACATCATAACTTACCTCACTGTTTTTATAAGCTAAACCTACTTTATCCTCAAAATGAATGGTTGCTGTAACTTTATCCGTATTATTTTCTCTTTTGAAATCGTATTGTGTGTCAGTGAAAACCTTATTTGCCCAGCTATTTCCAATTTTTATACTTTTGTCGAAGAAAAAGGCTGTGCCGAAATTCCGCATGTAATTGGTATAAGCCCTGATGCGGTAATTGCCTTCAGAAAGCGTGTCAGCAAGTTTAAAATCCCCCCAGGTAATGCCACCCACTACAGGCAGTTTCAGCTGCTTTTTAACAGAATCTTTCTCGTTAATCAACTCTACATAAAGTATTTCACTTAAGGCTGATGGTGCCGAAGATTTGGCATCCAAAACATAGGCCTTAAACCAGATATCGTCGCCAATGGCGTAATAAGGCTTATCTAAATGAAGATGCACTTTCTCTTGCGGATATTTGTTGGTATAATCTTCCAGCTTCTTCAGTAGCTGTGTAAACGGATCATCGTCCAGTTTAAAGGCTGAAAAGCCAAGGATTATCAACAGAAAACTGAGAACGAGCCTGATGCTTAATTTCATTTTAAGAAAGCTATAATAAAAATATGCCTCAAGGTACAAAACTCAAGGCATATAATAATGAAGGTATTATGAATTTTAGCTTAGAACTTATTCTTCCACATCATACTTTCTACGGGACGGGTTGTTTTATGATTATACTTTGCATTGCCCTTTGTATTGTACATGGTTTCAATGTTTCCTTCCACTACAAAGTAGATTAATTGCCCGATGGGCATGCCGGCATAAATTTTAACCGGTTGTGCAACTGATATCTCCAAAGTCCAGGTATTGCAGAAACCAACATCCCCTTTACCAGCGGTAGCATGGATATCGATACCCAGCCGGCCGGTACTGCTTTTTCCTTCGAGAAAAGGCACATGGCTATGTGTTTCGGTATACTCCAGGGTTACCCCCAAATACAGCGTACCGGGATGGAGGATATAACCATCCTTCGGGATTTCAAAATGTTCGATCTCATTATGTGCTTTTGCATCTAAAATGCGGCTTTTGTATGTAGCCAGGTATTTGCCTAAATGAACGTCATATGAATTAGTTCCCAGGCATTCGCGTTTAAAAGGCTCAATGATAATGGTACCCTTATCAATTTCTTCCAATATCCTTTTGTCAGATAATATCATTTTTATGCGTATTTTTGGCCTAAATTATTAATAAATTAAGATAATGTTGCATGCCAATCTCCAATTTTATAGATGCCAATAGTTTATAATAAAAATCTTGATGACCATTCGGTTCTGGCCATCTGGAAAATTGAAGAAACCGAGGAAGAAATGTTGGCTGGCCTCCAACTCAAGCAACACGAACGCGATATTATTTCTTCCTTCAATAATGGCAAAAGGCTCTTGCATTGGCTAAGTACGCGGCTTTTGCTGCGGAAAATGCTCAATACAGCCGATTATATTGATTGCCAGTTCGATGAAGACGGCAAACCCTACCTGGTAAATTCTGATTATCAGATCTCATTAAGTCACTCTTATGATTATGCTGCAGTGATCATTAGTAAGGAATTTGCCGTTGGTGTAGATATTGAACTGATTAAACATAAGATTAAAAGCATTAAACATAAATTTCTGAGCGACATTGAACTTGCCCAGAAGCAAATTGGCAACAATACAGAAGGCCTCTATGTAGCCTGGTGTGCCAAAGAAGCCATCTATAAATGGCATGGCAAAAAAGGACTCGAATTTAAAAGAGATATTCATATTAAACCTTTTAAGCTAAAGGCTGAAGGAAATTTAAATGCCCTGGTGGAGTTACCGGGAGGCACCAGGGAATTAACGGTTAATTACTTTAAAACTAATGACGGTTATATGCTGGGTTATGTGGTAAACAAAGCGTAAAATTTGATAAAAATGAGTGAGTTGGAAGAAAAAGCCCTGGAAGTTAAACGGGTACCTACCCAATTTATCGATTGGGGTTTAACCGATTATCAGGATGCCTGGGACAGGCAGGAAAACCTGCTGAATAAAACGGTAGCCCTGAAAACCGAAAACAGGGTTAATGGTACGCAATTGCCTACACCTAACTACCTTATTTTTAACGAACACCCTCATGTTTATACTTTAGGTAAAAGCGGACATCCAGACAATTTATTACTGGATGAAGACGGTCTTATAGAAAAACAAGCTACTTATTATAAAATTAACCGTGGCGGAGACATTACCTATCACGGGCCCGGGCAAATTGTGGGTTATCCGATTCTTGACCTGGATAATTTTTTTACCGATATCCATTTATATCTCCGCACGCTTGAAGAAGCTGTTATTTTAACCCTAAAAGATTATGGTATTGAATCTGGTCGCTACCCGGGCTATACCGGTGTATGGTTGGATGCAGACAATGAAAAAGCACGAAAAATTTGCGCAATGGGCGTTCGTTGTAGTCGCTGGGTAACCATGCACGGCTTTGCCTTTAATGTAAATGTAGACCTGGATTATTTTAAGAACATTGTACCCTGTGGTATTGATGATAAAGCAGTGACATCTTTAGAAAAAGAACTGGGCTATAAATTGGATATGGAAGCGGTAAAGGGTAAATTGAAGCAGCACATTGCTGATCTTTTTAAAATGAAACTCATATAACTACATCCAAAAACAATCCTGATCATTTCAAAACCCCTGTAATTGGTTTTGCGTACATAAGAGCATGAAAGTTTTGTTTTCGGTTATTTTATTTTCTTTGCTAACTTGGGCTAGCACTACAAAAAAAAGCATGTTATCTACTGATCAAACCACGCCTGTACCTAAAGAAAAACTATCCTACCTGGCCCTGGGTGATTCCTATACCATTGGCGAAGCTGTGGCACCACAGGAATCCTTTCCTTTTCAGCTACAAGACTTATTAAGCGCAAAAAATTTAGATGTATCATCTCCAAGAATTATTGCCACAACGGGCTGGACTACCGATGAACTGCAAAGCGCCATTAAGCAGGCTGATATTCAAAAAAAATATGACTTCGTTACGCTATTAATCGGGGTGAATAATCAATATAGAGGTTACCCGATTGAGCGTTATAAAGAAGAGTTCTCCGCATTGTTACAAAACACAATTGTTTTTGCCAGCGGGAGAAAAGATCGTGTTTTTGTGGTTTCTATCCCCGATTGGGGTAGTACTCCTTTTGGAAAAGGTTCAGGTAAAGACATTAACACCATTGCTAAAGAAATTGATGCATTTAATGCCGTTAATCAATCTATCGCGCTGGCGGCTGGCGTGAGTTATACCGATATTACACCTGCTTCAAGAAATGCAGCTACAGATTTAGGGCTCGTAGCTAAAGATGGCTTACATCCCAGTGGTAAAATGTATGCCAGCTGGGCTGCTGAATTATCCCCAAAGGTTTTAAAAGCACTGGACTAATCAGACAAATAGTTAGGTAATTGTAAATAAAAATTTTACTTTAGTTTAACTATTTAAATCTAAAACCTTAAAAAAACAGAAAATTATGAATGAGTATGAAGCAAGCGGAATAGCCGCGGGAATTGGTACGGGTATGGTCATCTTATACCTGGCGATTATTGTACTATGGGTGGTTGGTATGTGGAAAGTATTTGAGAAAGCCGGGAAACCTGGCTGGGCGGCAATCATTCCGATTTACAATTTTATTGTAATGATTGAAATTGTTGGAAAACCAATGATCTGGGTGCTTTGGTTAATCCTTCCTTGTGTAAATTTTGTTTTTATCGTATGGCTATACAATTTGGTAAGCAAAAGCTTTGGTAAATCAGAAGGCTTTACTGTTGGAATGCTTCTATTTCCATACATTTTCTGGCCAATTTTAGGTTTTGGAGATGCTAAATACTTAGGCCCATCTGCAGCTGAAGCGCAAAACGGTGGTTTCGGAAACAATCCTTTCAATAACCCGAACAACCCGTTTAATACTCCAAATAATCCGTTCAACAACCCTAATGATCCTTTCGGGAATAAACAAAATCCGAATGATGGTCAGGGTAATGTTTAAACTCAATTGATTACAATGACATTTATATTTTGCAGCTCAATCAGCTTTTTTGATTGGCTGCAAAATCATTTATTAACCTGCCCTTTTAAAGCACTGACGGGAATTGATTGCCCCGGATGTGGTTTTCAACGATCATTGATTGCATTGTGCAAAGGTGACTTTGAAACCAGCTGGATGCTTTATCCTCCAACGATTCCACTAATATTTCTTTTCCTGACAGCCGGAATATTGTATAAATTTCCGGTCAAACATCAATCATTGGTGCTTAAAACACTTATGCTGATTGTAGGGAATTTCGTTATGATTTCTTATATCTACAAAATGTTTATCCAATAAGCTGGTTAAACACTCATGTTTGAAGTCAGGTGGCTATAATCCTTTAACACCGTTTCCAGGAATTGCAATTCATTCATCCCGGTAGGGATATTAACCAGAATATGTGCTTTGGTTTTGGCAGCCATAGTATAAATCAGCTCAGGGTTTCCGGTTTGGTAATAACTGGTTAACACCTCATGAACTAATTCTATATCACGATCGTTCAGGTGGAGCACTTCTTTAAAAACAGGCTGATATTCATCAGGCAGGCTAAAATTGAATGCCACATTCTGAATTTCGGTGCGGGGTTTCGTTTTAATAAGTGTGGTTTTTGCCAGAATATCCCCAACGCGCTGGTGATTTTTAGTGACTACCACAGCAATCAGCGCCACTACTCCCCAACCGAAAGGAATGCCAAAATCGACCATCCTGAATAACCACCTTAGAAGATACTGCCCAAAGGTAGGTTGGCTACCATCCAAGCTGATGACTTTTATTTTCAATGCCTTTTTACCGAAGGTTTGTCCGTTCATGAACAGTTCGCAAACCAAATCGTAAAAAACAATCATCACTACATATAAAATCAGTACGACATATAAACCAGTTGACGACAGGCTGAAAGCTGCAATTAACCCGATAATGGTTGCCAGAAAATAAAGTACCGCAAAACCAGCCAGATCAATACACCGTGCAGCAATCCGTTCGCCCAAACCGGCAATTTCATATTCAATATCTATATTCTGGGCGGTACTGATTTTGATGGTATCCATATTTCAAACATAATTTTTTTTAAGGATAAATGTGCTTAACTGCAATCAGTTTTTTTCTATTGCGGCAAACTAATGTTATGGATCGCTTTTTGTATCTGTTAAAATTTAACTATTTTAACCCGGGATTTGGATAGCCATTTAAATGAGAGAAGCATTATTTGTTAAACAGCATACAGAAAAATGGAAACGCTTTGAAGCGACACAACATGCCAATCCTGATGAAATGGCCAATCAGTTTATAGAAATAACCAATGATCTGGCTTATGCTAAAACATTTTACCCCAACTCTAAAACAACAGCTTATTTAAACGGGCTGGCCTCCAAACTGCATCAGTCGGTTTATAAAAACAAGAAAGAAAAATCAACCCGATTCTTCCATTTCTGGAAAACAGAACTTCCGCTTATCTTTTTCCTTCATAGAAAACAGATTCTGTATGCCCTGGTCTTTTTTTTAATTTCATGTACCATTGGTGCCTTATCTGCTAAATATGATGATACTTTTGTACGCCTGATTATGGGCGATGGTTATGTAAACATGACCAATGAAAATATTGCAAAAGGTGATCCCTTTGGGGTTTACAAACAGCAAAATGAATTCCTGATGTTTTTACAAATAGGCGCAAATAATATTTATGTTGCGCTTTACACCTTTGTACTGGGCATTATTTTTTCATTCGGATCTGTTGTTTCCTTATTTAGAAACGGCATTATGCTGGGTTCATTCCAATATTTCTTTTTTAGCAAAGGACTGGGTTTACAGTCGGTACTGGTGATCTGGATTCATGGAACCCTGGAAATTTCTGCCATCGTTCTGGCAGGAGCTGCCGGCCTGGTTTTGGGAAATAGTTTTCTCTTCCCTAAAACCTATACCAGAATGGAATCTACCTTAAAAGGTGCAAAAAATGGATTAAAAATGGTACTGGGCCTGATCCCAATCTTTATTGTAGCCGCCTTTTTTGAAAGTTTTGTGACCCGCCATACCGAAATGCCAATGGCCATCAGCCTGATGATTTTGTTATCATCAGCTACATTTATCATCTGGTATGTTTTTATCTATCCATCAAAAATTAATCATAAACAAACGCTAATCAACTCATATGACTGAAAATATTGAATTTAAAAAACGAAGGGATTTTGGTCAGGTTATTAATGATACCTTCACCTTTATGCGGCAAAATTTTAAGCCACTGATTAAAACTTATTTTATCTTTTGCGGGCTGTTTGTGCTGGCCAGCATGTCTACCATGTTAATGCAGCAATATAAAACGGTTAACGTAATCAACACCATGGGTACGGGAGCTAGTTCGCCCGGACTCGGACTGTACGGAATTGAATATTTCCTTTCTATAATTTTTTCATTAGCCAGTTACGCCAGCATGACGGTGGCTATTCTTTCTTACCTTGCTATTTATGTACAAAAGGGGAATCAAACACCCACTACGGAAGAAGTTTGGGGATTCTTCAAATATTATTTCTGGAGGGTTTTTGGCAGTTCCATTTTACTCTTGCTGATGGTGCTGGTAGGCTTTATCTTTTGCCTCGTTCCTGGTTTTTACCTTTTCCCGTTTGTGGCCCTGATGTTTCCGATTATGGTGATTGAGAATGCCTCTTTATCTTATGCTTTCGGCAGGAGCTTTAAACTCATCAAAGATCATTTCTGGATTACTTTCGGAACTTTAATTGTGGTGTGGATTATTATTTACGCCTGTATGAGTATGATTGTATTGCCCACCACACTATTTGGTATGATCGGAATGTTTTCCAGTAAAGGAGTACACATGTCATTAACCTTAACCCTGATCAGTACTGTACTGCAGTCACTTTGCCAGGTATTTACGATTGTGCCCGTGATTACCATTACCCTCATGTATTTTAATTTAATTGAGGAAAAAGAAAATGTAGGTTTAATGGAAAGAATCTCAAATTTCGGAACTTCAGAAAAACCAATTGATACCCGCCCAGAAGAATACTAAAATGTCGAAATTTCTGCTCCATTATCTTCTTATTGGCTTACTCTTTTTTATGCCGGTCATCAGCAAAGCCCAGGCTCATGCTGCTAAACCAAAGCAGGAGAAACAGGAGATGAAAATCGATAGCAGCCAGATTACGCCATCGAAGTTCGACAAACGTGCCATCAGCGATTACAAAGAGCAAAAGGAATTTCAGTATGATCAGATTGAAGGCCAGCAACTCTCGCTTTGGGAAAGATTCTGGATGTGGTTCTGGAAAATGATCAGCAAAATATTTGTTGGCGCAGCATCTAATTCAGTGTCAAAATATTTCTTTATTAGCCTGGGTATTGCCTTACTGGCTTTTCTGGTTATTAAAATGATCGGTGCAAAAAATATCTTCAGCAAAAAACCGCTGGAAACCATTTTACCATACGACGTTTTAAACGAAAATATTCATGAAATAGATTACGATAAAGAACTACATCGCTTAATAAGCGAGGGTAAATTCCGGCTTGCCGTGAGGTTGCTGTATTTAAGGGCTTTAAAAAAATTGAGTGATGCCCAGCTGATTCAATGGCAACCAGATAAAACCAATTACAATTATTTAACGGAAATCAGCAAACCGGAACTAAAGAATGATTTTAGCCAGTTAACCCTTCAGTTTGATTACATCTGGTATGGAGATTTCCCCATAGACGAACAAAAATTTGAGCCGATAAAGCAATCATTTAACCATTTTAACAACCAGATAAAATGAGGAGCTTTAAAATTTACTTCGCGCTCGGATTAATACTGATTTTTGCCTATTTAATGGCGCAGTACAATAAGCCCGTACCTACCAATTGGGAGCCAACCTATCTTTCTACTGATAAAATCCCTTACGGCACTTATATTCTTCACCATAGAATAAAGGACATCATCCCCAATGCGAGTGTAAAGGCAACGCAGCAGACCATATACAATACCCTTAAAAACAGCCGGTATAATCAATCTGCCTATATCATTGTAGCACAAAATGTGAATTTCGAAAAATATGAGTTCGAACAGATCAAAAAATATATGCAGGCCGGGAATGATTTGTTTATTGCCAGTTATGATTTTGGAAAACTCGAAAAATTCTTAAATTTCAATACTGCCGGCACCATCTCCAGAAATGGCAGTGCGCTAAATTTCACCAACCCTAATTTGAAAACCGACGCCAGTTATGGCTTTGAACGCGGTATAGGTACGCAGTATTTTGGCAATATTGATGCAAAGCAAACGATAGTTTTAGGCGTTAATGCCAGTCAGCAACCTAATTTTATCCGCTTTAACTTTGGTAAGGGATCACTGTTTCTGATTGCAGAACCCGGGTTTTATACAAATTTTGTATTGCTGGATAAATATGGTGCAGAGTATAGTGCGAAGACACTGAGTTATCTTCAAAAAAGGAAAACAGTCATTCTGGATGAATATTTCTCTGCAAAGAAAACTGAAACTACTGATGTTTTAAGGGTATTTTTTGCACATCCCGAATTGAAGTGGGCTTATTACCTGACCATCTTCAGCCTGATTATTTTTGTACTTTTTGAAATCAAACGCAAACAACGCATTATTCCTGTTGTAGATCCGATGACAAATACATCAGTTGAATTTGTAAACGTAGTAGGCAGTGTTTACTACCATGAAAGAAACAATCAGGATATTGCCATGAAGAAAATGAATTACTTTCTGGAATATTTACGATCCAGGTATTATATCAAAACGAATGAAATTGATGCGAATTTCGCTAAGCTGATGATGGAGAAAACAGGCATCAATGAACCATTGGCTAAAACCCTAACCCGGTATATGATGAATATGCCTGCCATGGCGAATTTAAGCGACCATGAACTTATTAATTTAAACCAAAGTATAGAACAGTTTTATCAAAATACGCAACGCAATGGAGCAGGAACAATTTAACCCACGCACGGATTTAAGCGTACTAAACGCAGCAGTAGATCAAATCAGAAATGTGTTGGGCAATATCATCGTCGGACAGAAGCAAGTAATCGACTTTCTGATTGTTGGCCTACTGGCTGATGGACATATCCTGATTGAAGGCGTGCCGGGAGTGGCCAAAACATTGAGCGCAAAGCTACTGGCCAAATCCATTGATGCACAATTTTCGCGGGTGCAGTTTACACCGGATTTAATGCCTTCAGATGTATTGGGAACACCAATATTTAACACCAAAACCGGTGACTTCGAATTTAGAAAAGGTCCGATTTTCGGAAATATCATTCTGGTGGATGAAATTAACCGTGCCCCGGCAAAAACACAATCGGCTTTGTTTGAGGTAATGGAAGAGCGGCAGGTTACCATTGATGGCGAAACTTACCTGATGGATGAACCCTTTATGGTGCTGGCTACCCAAAACCCTATCGAACAGGAAGGAACTTACCGTTTACCTGAAGCGCAGCTGGATCGGTTTTTATTTAAAATTGAAGTTAAATATCCTTCTCTGGAAGAAGAAACCGCTATTTTAATGGCGCAGCACACGTTGGTAAATAAAAGCCTGGCGGCAGATGTTAAAGCGGTTTTATCAGTCCAACAAATTCAGGACGCCAGATCCATCATCCGGAGTCTGTTTGTAGAACCGAAATTACTGGAGTTCATTGCTAAAATTGTAAATGAAACCCGGAACAATCCATCGCTATATTTGGGTGCATCGCCAAGGGCATCTTTAGCGATTGTGCATAGTGCTAAAGCACTGGCAGCCATTCAAAACCGCGATTTTGTAACACCTGACGATATTATCGCAGTAGCTGTACCTGTGCTGGCACACCGGATTTTGCTCTCACCTGAAAAAGAAATGGAAGGTTTAACTACCAGCGACATCGTTCACCAGATTATTAAAAAGATAGAGGTACCCAGGTAGTTCATAAAAAATGTTAACCGATTAAACCGTCAATCCTGTTTTGAAAAAATTCTTTCAGCAATATTATACAAACCTTTATCTGACAGACCGGCTGTTTGCGGCACTGGGATTTTGCATTATACTTTTCCTGCTGAGGTTCTTTTTCTCCTGGCTGGGCGAAATTCCAGAGATAGCATTAGGTGTGCTATTGATATTATGGTTTATCGATATCTTGATTCAGTACAGAAATTCAGAAGGGATTGAAGCGAAAAGAATCACCTCAAAACGTTTAAGCAATGGCGATGAAAATCCCGTTCAGATTGAGGTTAAAAATAAGTATGGCTTTAAAATAAAGCTTCGTGTAATAGACGAAATTCCATTTCAGTTTCAGCTGCGGAATAAAGATTTCAGACTAAGTTTGCAGCCTGGAGCCATTAAATCCATTCATTATAACCTTCGGCCTACCAAACGCGGGGAATATGATTTTGGCTTTATCAGGATTTTCATATCATCACCCATTGGTTTAATCAATCGACGGTATAATTTTGATGGTGCTAAAGTATTGCCCGTTTATCCTTCCTTTATCCATCTGGGTAAATATGAATTGATGGCTGTTTCGCGCTACCTCACAGAATTTGGCATTAAAAAAATAAGAAAAGTTGGCCAAAGCAGTGAGTTTGATCAAATCAAAAACTATGTTGGCGGAGATGATATCCGAACCATTAACTGGAAAGCTACTGCGCGAAAAAGCGCATTAATGGTGAATACTTACACCGATGAACGTGCCCAGAACATTTATTGCATGATTGATAAATCAAGGGTGATGCGCATGCCTTTTGAAGGTTTAAGCTTACTGGATTATGCCATTAACGCCAGTGTGGCACTATCTAAAGTGGCCATGCTGAAAGAAGATAAAGCAGGTTTAATTACCATATCAGAGACGATCGGAGCAATCGTTCCTGCCGACCGTAAATCTTCTCAGTTAGGCACCATCATGAATGTTTTGTATAAAGAGAAAACCCGATACCTGGAAAGCAATCTCGAAGTTTTGTATAGTTCGGTAAGGACTGTCGTGAAACAACGTGGACTACTGGTATTTTTCACCAACTTTGAAAGTTTATCCGCATTGCAAAGACAACTTCCCTATTTAAAGAGAATAGCTAAATATCACTTGCTTTTGGTGGTTTTCTTTGAAAACACGGAATTAAAAGCATTGAGTACCGAACCGGCAAAAGATATAGAGGGTATTTACCACCAAACCATTGCCGAAAAATTTATCTATGAGAAAAAGTTAATGGTTAAAGATCTGAATAAACATGGCATTCTTTCCGTACTTACACCACCGAAAAAATTGACCGTGAACGTGATTAATCAGTACCTGGCTTTGAAAGCACAACAGCGGATTTAGTCTTTAGTCAGGAGTCCTAAGCCTATTCACTGACCTGAAAGGATTACAAGTATTTTGATGTTTAGATTGCTGCTCGAAAAACTGACGAAGTTTCCAGGCACACAACCCATCAAAACTTCATCAGCCGGAATAAATTACCGACTTTCAATAGTTTAAAGATGAGGTGATGAGGTTAAAGGGTTAGGTTAATCCTTTGCTTGAATTTATTAGTCTATTTACGCCCAAAACTCCAAACGCTTAACTCCGAACGCCAAACTTATCCCGCCTGGACTCCGGACTAATGACTAAAGACTCCCTATCACTCTTCTTCTCTAAAATACACTTTATAAAAATTCATCGATTTATCATCATCGTAACCTTTTTCAATCATGTCTTTATTGCCGTGGATGTAAATGTGGAAGTTTTTATCCAGCTTAAGCACACTTTTATAGGCCCTGGCTTGCTTCTTCACGGCTGATTCTGCAATCTCGAAATGATCAGCAATGGGTGATTCAAATTCCTCTTCATAATTCTTTTTATAATTTTTGAAGGATTCAATTCCTTCAGCATTCCCAATTACTTCGTTTCCGAATTCTTCGATATCAAAAGTTTCCTTTTCCTTAAAATATTTCATGGAGCGGTTGAGGAGATCAATTTTATCGGCCTTGCTGATTTCATAATCATCATCCAGCTTCTGCGTGACAAAGTTTTTATAAACCCCCAAAACATTATTGGTTTGGTTATAACTGTCGTTCCTGATTTTTAGTTTTAAAAACTCATCCTTCCAGTATACGGCAGATTCGTTGCTGCTCTTCGATTGATCCAGAACCACTACTTTATAACCTTCTTCTTTTTCAGTATTGAAAATCAGGCAACCTTTATCCAGTTTATTGATGCTGATGGCATCTTGTTCATAGCTCATGTTAAAGCCATCATCTTTTGGAAAAACCTTTAGGTAAGTATCCTTTGTTTCTGATTTAAAAATCCCGAGTACGTCTAACTGTTCACCCTCAATCTGCACTTTTTCAAAGTAGGCCACATACATTTCTCCCGATTTTATTTTCGGGTGGTTAGCCACATCATATAAATATTTGGCCAGCTGCTGAGAATCTTCATGAAAAAGTTCGGTGTTCTCAAAAATTTCGTGTGCAAAATGATAAACCTCATTCAGGTTTAAATTATCATTAGGATGAAAGAAGTGGTAAACCTCATTTACTTTTTCAAAGGGTTTAAGAAAGTATTGCATTAACAAATTGCTCAAAACTTCATCATCTATCCTGAGCGGAGCATCAGATAATTTATAATATTCTTCAACCAGTTTATTACCGGTATGGTGAATGGAGAGTTGTTTCAGCGAAGCTTCGAAAAATGAGATCATAGCGGCAAAAATAGTAAAATCATTGGTTAACCTTCTCCGTCATCCCATCATTATACCATTCGGAATTCTATTATTTTTTAATATAAACTTCCGCCCTTTGTAGAAAAGTCTTTTCCTTTAAGCCTGCTTCAACCTCGTTTATGGCTTTCATTAAATTATTTTGCGTATTGGTAATATCTGCTGTGGCTTTAATGATCACCTCCCAAACGGGCTCCATGGCAGAAAGAAGGGTAGTTCCTTTTTCAGTAAGCTCAATCAGGCGCTTACGCGTATCTACTTTGTCTTTTTTAGACCGGATTAACTTTTCCTTCTCCAATTCTTTTAACAAACTAATGGTTGAAGGGTGCGCATAACCAATTTCATCAGAGAGGGAAACTACGCTCATCGTCGATTTTTTATATAAGGTATATAATACAGGAAACCATTTTGGCTGAAAATCTATCCCGAATGCTTTATAAATCAGCAAACCATCTTTGCGGATCTGATCACTTAGCCTTTGCAAGCGGGTAGATATCGCCAATAAACCAGAAGCATCAATTACATTTTGTTCCATTAAACAGATTTTAAATGAAGGCTGTAAAAAACATTGTCAACGGGCATCCGCGGAAAGTAAACGGGTAAATCTTCCATTGCGATGGGTTTAAACCCATTACGTTCATAGAAACGACAGGCTGCTTGCAGGATATCCCCGGTTCCTAAATAGATTTCATGCAAATTATTATCTTCACAAAAGGTTAAAAGGTTTTGAAGTAAAGTCTGCGCTACTCCTAATTCTTTCCCACGAAATTCTTTTTTAACAAACATCTTCCTGATGGTACCCGAATGATGGTTCGGTGCCGCAATTAAAGCAATGGTACCAATAAGTTCGCCTTTTAATATCGCTCCCCAAAAGGCTCCTCCAGAACCATCGTAATATTCCTCAATATCCAATAAATCAGGTTGGGCAGCTAAATCGATATCGACCTTAAATTCTATTTGCTGAATGGGCAGAATTAACCCGATAATCGCTTCACAGAAATGATTATCTAACCGTTCAATTTTAAGTTTGTTTTGCATTTATCAAAATTATAACACAAATATACGTAGTCAACTACATATATCACAAATAAATATTATTAGGTCAAATTTCTTGATAATGGACAGTTCATGGAAAGAAGGCTATTTGGTGTTCTTTAGTTTATTAATGAAGTCTACGAACTTTTGATCGTTGTAATTTGCCATTCCCTCATGCCGGAATGATAATCTGCCTTGCCGGTCAAAGATTACGGTTGTGGGCAAGGCACTTTCGAAAACCTGTTTCGGGATTTCACTGGCGAAGGCATATACGGGTAGTTCATACTGGCGGTCTGCGATGAACTTAGCAGATTTTTTAAGGTCTCCATCCGCATCTACAAAAATGAAAACCACATTTTTATCATTTTTAAATTGGGTAAATAATTTATGCAACGAGGGCATTTCTGCCCGGCACGGCGGACACCAGGTGGCCCAAAAATTCAGGAAAATGACCTTGCCTTTTAAATCTCCCAGGTCAACAAGTTTGCCTTTAATATCTTTAAATTTAATCCCATCCAAATCAGAAGCCAATGAAACCGTTTTTACCGGGTCGGGTGTGTAAAATCCGATAGTCATCAAACTACGCAGGAGAAATGCTTTCGCGTCAGGAACGAAGATAATCGTCAGCAAAAGCATGAAAAACAAAATATTTATACTATTTCTCTTAACTAATTTCATGTTTAAGCCTTTAAGCCAGCGAAAATCTGATCATTATGGACATATAATCAATGTTACTTTTCAAAGATATTGTTTTGATCAATAATTTATTACTTTTGAGCCATTGAAAAAGCATCAGCAAAATATTAGAAAATATTTTTCAGCATTTATGCTGTTTACCTTTGCTATTGCCTTAACGCCATGGAGCGTTTTACACCATCACCAGGAAATTCCTGTTTCTAAGAAGGAAGTCAACTGCCATCACCTGACCCACGTTCAGGCACATAGCGATACCTGCTTAGTTTGTAATGCCAGTTTTGAAAAGGATTATGTGCAAACCCATCAGGTTTACCGCATTTTTCTTTCTGCTACCATTTTTAGCCGGAAAGAGCCCGTACTCAAGAGTTCATATACCCAGTTACTCAGCACCAGCTTACGCGGTCCGCCTTTAGCCTGATTTCCTGAAAGGTACATCCCTTCTATATTATTTAATACCTGAGCAAGGCTTTCTAAGCTTTTAACTCGCTATTCCCATTATTACGAATTAAAATCGTTTTGAATCTGCCCTGATGAAATATTTCGGTGGCCATTCATAATATTTATTATAAAAACAAAACAATGAAAAAATTACAGCTTATTGGCTTAGTGATTCTATATACCATATTCAGCAGTACGGTTTTCGCTGCCACTTTAAAAGACATTACCGGAAAAGTAACAGATGCCAGCAACAATCAGGCATTGCCGGGTGCATCTATTTATATCCCCGATTTAAAAGTGACTGCTGTGACCAATACAGCTGGTGAATTTACCTTAAATAACCTGCCTGCAAAGGGAAGTTATCTGGTAGAAGTTCATTTTATTGGCTACAAAACAGCTACACAAATCGTAAACTTTGCTGAACCATCCAATTTAACTTTCGCCTTGCAGCCTACAGCAATAGAAACCAGGGAAATTGTTATTACCGGTAGCATCATCAGCAGTACCAGTAAACGAAACAGTGCATCATCGGCTGTATTAGATAAGGAGCTGTTACTGGCACCATCTACTAACCTGATTGATGCATTGACTAAAATTCCAGGGGTATCACAAATTACCACCGGACCTTCTATATCAAAACCAGTCATCAGAGGGCTGGGCTATAACCGCATTGTTACTTTAGATGACGGGATTAAACAACAGGGCCAGCAATGGGGAGATGAACACGGAATTGAAATTGATCAGTTTAAATCAGACCGTGTGGAGGTTTTACGCGGAGCAGCTTCATTAATGTACGGATCGGATGCATTAGGTGGCGTAATTAATTTACTGGAGCCAAGTACAGCTCCGGATGGACAGGTAAAAGGGGAGTTGATCAGCAACTATTCTACCAATAATGGCCTAACAGCTAACTCTTTAATGTTGACCGGAAATGAGAATGGCTTTGTTTGGAGAGCCCGTGGCACCTACAAAAATGCTTATTCTTTTAAAACACCTACCGGATACTTCCCAAATTCAGGATACAATGAAACGGATTTTAGTGGTATGGTCGGACTGAATAAAAGCTGGGGATATGCTCACCTGAACGTTTCCAATTTCCACAATAACATTGGATTTTATGATCCGTTTCTGGATGCCAATGGAAATTTTGTAAAGGAAAACGGAGATCCGTTTTTAAATTCTGAATTCAAAAGCCGCAGCTTAGATTATCCACGTCAGGACATCAGACATTTTAAAATTGCGTTAAATAATAACTTTATTCTGGGCAATGGTAATTTAAAGGCAGATTTTGGTTACCAGCAAAACCAACGTCGTGAACTGGAAGACGGGCCAAGTCCATCTTTATTCTTTGACCTGAAAACATATAATGCTGATTTGAAGTACTACATCCACGAAACCAATGGATGGCAACCTGTTTTTGGTTTAAGTGCAGATGCCGGACACAGCCAGAATAAAGCCAATGATGAATTTCTAATTCCGAATTACGATACTTATGGTTTAGGTGTATTTGCCTATGCCAAAAAGAACTGGGAAGATAATACTTTCAGTATTGGTGCCCGTTATGATTATCGTAAAAACAATGGCAAACAATTGTTTGTAGATGGCGAAGAACGCTTTGCTCCTTTCCAGAATAAGTTTTCCAATGTAAGTGGTGCTTTAGGTTTTACCCACCAATTTAATGATGAATTAAACTTTAAGGCCAATGCAGGTTCAGCTTTCCGTGCACCTAATCCGGCAGAACTGGCTTCTAATGGCGTACATGAAGGAACCTTCCGTTATGAAGTTGGTAATCCGAACCTGAGTCCAGAACGCAGTTATCAGGTAGATGCTGCTTTAGAATATGAAGGTAAAATCATTAGTGCAAGTGCCAGCGTGTACAACAACTATATCCGAAATTTTATTTACGCTTCAACCAATGGCGAAACGACCATTTCAGAAGGCAGCCAATATCCTGTTTACCGTTATGGCCAGGTGAATGCCAACTTATACGGTGCAGAAGCAAGCTTAACCATCCATCCGGTTCCCTTTATTCATTTCGAAAATACTTTTGGCTATGTTCATGCACATAATAGTACCTTAGACAGGCCTTTGGCTTTTATTCCTGCCGGAACATTGAGAAACGAACTTCGTTTTGAGCCTAAGTTTAAAGGGACAAATGATGCTTACTTATCAGTTGGCATTAACTCTGCGTTTAAACAAAATCGCGTGGATGAAACTTTTGAAACGCCAACGAGCGGATATACTCTACTAAATGCAGGCATTGGCGCAACCTTTACATTAGGCAAACAACCTGTTAAGCTTTCTGTATCAGCAAATAACCTGCTTGATCAGAAATATTATGATGCTTTAAGCAGATATAAGCCAGGACGTTTGAGTTCTGAAAACCCTAATCTGGGCGTTTATAACACAGGCAGAAATATCACTTTTGGCTTGTATGTACCCTTTACGCTAGTGAAATAAATAATTTAACGACTATAAAAGCCGCAGATTCACAGATAAAATTCGGTGAGTTTGCGGCTTTCGTTTTTATGTAATACTTTAAACATTGTAATGAAAGGTAGGATTTAGTACCGGCGTGAAGCCATCTCTCTAAAATAGATTGCTTCGTTGGCTGATAAAGCTGCCTTAGCAAAGACGATTAGCTGAATCTCCTTGCTTAGAATATTATTTTAAACTCTTCGCAATGCTGAGTTGATTTTCTTTGATGCCTTTTGCCACCAAAGCGGCTATTTGTTTTGCCCCATCCGGGTTTAAATGGGTATCATCTTTCTTTCCATTAGGGTAATTTACATTTCCAGCATCCACATGCAGAAACAGTTTTACTGATCCTTCATCACCCAGGTTATTTAATAACTGTTCTGTTTTAGCAAGCATATCAATCAATGGTACTTTTAGGGAATCTGCTACTTGCCTGGTTATGGCAGGATAAGCACCATGGGTATCCTTTAAAATGCCGTTTTTAAAACTTCTCCTGGAGATTGGTGTAAGCAAAACGGGAATGCCCTTTTTACTTCTGGTTTCATTCACATAATTCACCAGGTTCATTTTAAAATCAGTTAAAGAAACACCCACAGTGGGCTTGTCAATCTTTTCATCATTATGCCCGAACTCAATTAAAACGTAATCACCTGCTTTTAAATTTTCAAGGATGGGCTCCCAGTGGTTTTCTGCCCGGAAAGATTTTGTACTCCGTCCGTTCAGGGCCCTGTTCTCCACTTTAACATCACCATTAAAAAACGATTGTAGTTCCATACCCCAACCTGTTTCGGGATAAGCTTCCGGCTGCTTGTTCGCAGCTGTAGAATCACCAATAATGTAAAGTGTTGTTTGTTTTTGAATGAAGGAAAATCCACTCAGGATGATCAGGCTAGTTGCAGCAAAAAGGGCAAAAAATTTTGTTTTCATGTGCTAGTTTTTTATGGTGGGGTTCCAATGATCAGTGCTACTACTGAATATGTTTTTAACCGTATAATCTTTAGCTTCCTGATTCGTTAACTGCCTGCTCCAGTTTAATCTTGTATCCGGAGATGCGCCCGCACCAACGCTTTTGTATTCAGCATAAAAAGTAGTTTTCTCTTTATCCGGAAACATTTTATCGCCTTTCCAGGCATTCCATCCTTCCGAAAGGATATGTTTGCCTAAATCACATTGGATGAAGACCGTTTTGGCAAAGGGCCTCCAGGGTCTGCCGAGATAAACCTTATTGACAGTTTGATCAGCGATCAGTTTACAATTAAGAAAGACGAAGCCAAATTTTTGATTTTTAGAAGTGGCGGCAGCTGTAACATATGAATCACTTAAACTTTTTATTTCACAATGCTGAAATACGGCTGTAGCCTCTCCGAAAATAAAATCTGTAGTCCCTTCAATGATGCAGTTTACATAATACTGCCTGCTTTTTTCTGTGGCGGCATACAGGGTATCCTGATGGCCTAAAAATTTACAGTTTCGTGCAACAAAGCGATCACCTTCTACATGAAGCGCAACGGCTTGTCCTACCCGGCCGGAAGAATTGATGATGGTCAGGTTTTCCAGCCTGCAATTATTGCCCTGAACCAGAACAGTATAAGAGGTGTACGTGCTCATTTTTTCATTCCCAAAAGCATCTTTGTTCAAATTTATCTTTCCTGAATAATCATTAAAAGTAATAATGGTTTTTTCCCTGTTTTCTCCTACAATGCTAATATTGCTTTTCCAGGATGGGATAACCAGTTTTTCCTGATAGACTCCGTTCTTCACTAAAATTTTGACTTCCTTTTCACCCAAATCTCGAGTGGAATTTACAGCTTCCTGAATGGTTTTGTAGTTACCACTTCCATCTTGTGAAACAGTTATTTCGGCCGGATACCTGGGATCCTGCGCATTGGCCTGCATAAAAAACAAAGCCGGTATAAACAGGGCTATATATCTGAATAAAAGGATTCGATGCATATGCAGAAGGTTAAAATCTAAGATTTAAAGATCAATAAAAAAGGGCAGAATAAATCCTGCCCTTTACTAAAATTGAGAGGCTTTAATATGTCCATCTTGGATCGCCAATCGCACCACCTGAATTACCTGCAGTTCTGAGTGTAGAAGTTGCCGGAAGAGAAAAATCAGTTGTTGTGGCAGACCACCCTAGGTTTTGTGTTTGGTTACTGGTTAATGTTGCCGTGCCAAAGGTTAAAGCTGTACCTCCGGTTAAAGCACTTGACAGGTTAAAGTAGTTACTGTTTGTAATGCTCAATATGCTTCCTGCGCCGGTTGACCTGATGGCAGCGGCATTCACGGTACCTGATTTTGGCGTATTTGCAAAAATGCTGTTTTGTATGGTAAATTTAATGGGGTTTGCAGCGGCATCCAGCAAGGCATATTTCGCATTCCCTCCAAAGCCATTAAAGGTTGAATTACTGATGGCTACAGATGGCACTACATCACCGGCATAAGTGGTACTCGCTGTAACCAAACCCGGACCAGCATTGTAAAATGTAGATTTAGATACACTGATGGTATTAAACTGCATTTTATTCACGTGGAAGGTGTAGTATGCTGAAGAACCATTCAGTCCCATTTCATAAACGATGGTATTATTTACTGAGATATTAGTTATTTTAAAATCCCTGGCGGCAGCTCCTCGGTCTCCACGGAGAAATGCTGTTGTAGCACCATGTACAATACAGTTTTCTACCACTACATTGGTGAAGGTTGCTGCTGAGCCATTTGCTGCCTGAGAACCAATGAAGTTGATAAAATAAAGTGCAGCTCCGGCCGTACCATCAAATTCGATTCCTGAAAGCGTAACACCTGCGCCTGTACCCTCAAGATCTATTTCCTTATAATTGACTTTTGTATCGGATGGATTACCGGAAGTCGATTTTAGGGTAATGGTTTTCTGCGTAATAAATGAAGCAGTAGCCAGCGTGTAAGTGCCGGGATTTAATCCGATGATGGCACCATTAGCAGCATTGGTAATAGCTGTGGCCAGGTCATCACCAGGATTCAGTTTTACCGTGTAATTAGTCGGCAAAAGCGTGGTAAACGTTACAAGTCCTTTACTTTTGGTGCCGTCAAAAAGTTCTGCACTGTATAAAACCCCTGCTGTTATTCCGCTAATGGTTTTAATACCGGCAGCTGCATCGGTAGTGCTAAGCGATGTTGTTATGGCAGCACCTGTAGCAGGAGTAAGTACAATTGAACTCAAACCTGTCGTTGGCTTAAAGCGAAGCGTAATATTATTTTCTTTAATGTCGTTATCTCTTACGGCCAGAAACAATTGTGTGCCGCTCAACTGAAACACACTGCTTCTTACATATTTAGATTCAGGTTGATCAGCAGTGGCATTGGCCTTAATTCTGGCGTAATATTTTGTACGAACCGGAATATTGTCTTCAGTAACCGTTACCCCCGCTGCATCTGATGTTGCAGAGTATTTAATGGTTGCAAAGGTAGAATCGGTAGAGAAATCAATACTGTATTTTAAAGTTTTACCTGTGGCCATTAATGGAATTGTCCAGGTTAATTTGGCTTGAGTTTCTCCGGCAGTAATTTTAACTTCACTAGGTTTAAATAGTCTGGCAGGTTCATCCGGCTGATCTTCCGATTTTTTACAGGCATTCAGTGCCATAGCCATTAAAATAAGTATGGCCAATCTGCTGCTGATCTGAGCTATTATTTTTTTCATTATTGATGTTTCTAAGCGTTAATAACCAAAGTTTTGTACCATGCTGGTATTTTCGATCAAAGCAGTTTTCGGATAAGGGAAAAGCTCCTTTTTATTGGCTTCGAAATAAAAGGCTATACCTGTTGAAGTGCTGGTAATTGAATTGTCCTCCGTTACAGATTTTCTCCAATTTTTGGTGGTGTATCCTGTTGGTGCCGAAGCAATGCCTAATCCAGGCGAGGCGAAAACATTGTTGGGTGTACCGCCGTACAAATCTAAAGTGGCTACTTCATTTACACTGGTACCTAAAAGATAATTTCCTTCCTTCGCATAAATATAATCCGGAACTCCGGCATATGCGCCTGTTCCGGCAATTAGTGCCCTTATTTTGGCCCGCGTTTCTTCAAATTTACTTCCAAGTAAGTTCCACCTGATCAGGTCGTATTTCCTAATCGCTTCGCCTCCGAATTCCAATAACCGTTCTTTAACCAATGCATTAAAAAATTCGGTTTTAGCAGTTGGCGCAACAGGGATTTGTGTTTCAAAACCCAGGTAAGCCCGTTTTTGCACTTCCTGCAGGGCGCTTATTGCTGCAGCAGATGGCGCACCATTAATTTCATTATCGGCTTCTGCATACATTAACAATACATCCGCAAAACGGATCAAAGGCCAGTTAACACTGAAATTCTGTGCTGCGGAAGAACCATTATAGGCTGTCCATGACTTGCGGAATTTTCCATCCGTCATGGTAAAAAGCGTGTTGATGATCTTTTTTGAGGTAGCTGTAATTTCGAAGACGCCGATGGTTACGTCTCGGCGGCAATCTTTAGTGACATCGAAATCATAAAAATAAGTTGGAATGGCATTCATCCCGCCACCGCCCGTACCATAAGTAGAAGCGGCATTGAAACGGACTCCATTATAATAACCCAATTTACTATCGGTTGAAGCATTACTTCCAAAAGCAGCCACTTCAAACATCAGTTCATGTGCATCATCCAGTCGGGTTCCGTGCAGGGTTTTAAACACGTTTTCATAACTTGGATTTAAGCTGTGTTCCGACCTGTTATTCATGATATCCAGACACTCGTCAAATGCGATTTTATAATAAGTTAAGTAATCGCTGCTGCGCGTCATCTGGTTCCGTTTCAGGGAATAACCGCCACGCGCCAATGCTAAACGGGCCCGCAATGCTTTGATGGCACCTTTTGTAAAGCGAAAACTTCCATATTCAGTAATGCCACTTCTCCATGGCACCAGGTCTTCTGCCGTTTTTAAATCGGCAATAATTTTATCGTAGGTTTGGTTACGGTCTACATTGGGACCATAAAGTGATTCCGCATCTGCTGATGGCACGAAAGATACCGGCACATCTCCCCAGTTGCGGATCAGTTCATGTAAAAATTGTGCCCTTAATGCCAAAGCTTCGCCCAGATAGCGTTTCATAATGGTTTTATCCGCTTCTGATCCATTGTTATAAAGTTTGGAAGCCGGAATGTATTTAATACAGATATTGGCACGCTCTACCCCCTGATAGAGTTGCAGAAATGGATTGGTAAGATCTGTATTATCAGCACTTGCTCCATACATACTTATTCCACGGCGATCAGAAGAACTGTAGCTCCCTGAGGTTCTGAAATCATCAGCACTGACGCCAAATAAGGTAGAGATCCGGTTGCCATATCCGTTATCGCCACAAAGCCTGTTGTACACACCAATAATAGCTGCATTGGTGTTGGCAGTGCTTTCAAAAACCACATCCGGTGAGGAGGTAGACGGAGATTGCACATCTAAATATTTTTTACAGGCGGTATTGAAGCAAACTGCTGCAATCATGAAGACCATTAAAGCAGATTTTATAAATTTATTGTTCATTTTTCTTTAATGTTAGGATTAAAATACCATGTTAATACCGGCAAGAATATACCTGCTACGCGGATATGCGGCGTAATCTATCCCGGGTGTGAGCGGGTTCGACCGACGGGTATTGGCTTCCGGATCGTAACCGGTATAACCCGTAATGGTATATAAATTGTTAACTGTTCCGTAAACCCTGAGTTTAGAAATGAAACCCGTTCTTTTCATTAATTTCTGCGATAAGGTATAGCCTAAAGTAACGTTGCTGATTCTCAGAAACGAACCATTTTCTATGGCATAGGAGGTAAGTGCATAATTACCGGTTGTTGGCGTCCACATGGTGGTATTGGCATTCATGGCCGTTAATAGATTTGGATCGGTAACTTTCACCCCATTTGCATCAAAGTTCTGCCAGCGATCATTCATCACAGAAAGTAAATTATTGTCTTTTACATTGTATTGTGAAGTAAACTCAATTTTATTGGCATTATAAACCTTGCTTCCATAACTGAAGTTGACAAAAACCGTCATATCGAAGTTTTTATAGGCAAACTGGTTATTAAAACCTCCTGTAAATTTCGGCTGTGAGGTTCCTAAAACCGTCCTGTCATCATCACCAATCATCATGCTGGTTGATGAGGAAAGCTTTTTAACCTTCATGTCACCTGGCTGCGGATCACGACTTCCTAACAGCACCCTGCTATTGGCAACCGTTGGCTTTAAAGTATATGTATAGGCACCCGTTGTTGCATTTTGTACGGACGTAAAATCATCTATGGTATAACGGCCGTCAGAAACAAAACCATAAAACTGCCCTACAGGCTGACCAACTTCTACTTTAAAATCGCCAAGGCTATTTACCCAGCCAGATTGGGTGATGTAGGAGTTTACACCATTTTGAAGTTCAATAATTTTATTGCTGTTGAAGGAAATGTTAAAACTGGTAGTGTAATTAAAATTCTGCGTTTTTACCGCCTGATAATTTAATTGTACCTCAAAACCTTTATTTTGCGTTTTACCTACATTTTGTTGTTGGGTAGCATAACCCGTAGTTTGCGGAACATTGGCATTTAAGAGCAGGTTTTTAGTCCTGTTGTCGTAATAATCCAGGTTAAGGGAGAGCCTGTTTTTGAACAGGTCGATATCAATCCCTAAGTTTTTAGAAAGATTGGTCTCCCAGGTAATATTCGGATTGGACAAAATATTACCCGTGGCCGTACCGGAAATCAAACCCGGAGTAACGACATTATCTCTGTCGGCATAACCACCAGTAGTAGAACTGATGTAAAACAAGGTTCTGAATAAATCCTGGCCAATACGGTTGTTTCCGGCAGCACCATAACTCATCCTGACTTTAAAGTTTTCCAGCCAGTCAAGATCCAGGTCCTTCACGAATTTTTCTTCGGTTACCCTCCAGGCCAATTGGGCCGATGGGAAATAGCCCCATTGCTTGCCTTCCGCAAATAAGGAAGAAGCATCCGTTCTGAAGTTTACAGTAGCTAAATATTTGTTTTTGAAGGCATAAGAAAGCCTGCTGAATAGGGAGAACTGCCTTGTTCCGGTAATTAAAGATATTGGCCTTTCTTGTACCGTATTTGGCGGAGCCGCACTTTTAAAGGCATCTTCGGCAGAAATATTTATAGGAAAAAATTTAGTGGTGGTAGACCTGGAATCGATGTCGATCATGTTAATTTCCTGTCCAACCAGAATATCTAAACTGTGGTTTTTACCCAAATCTGGTTTATAAGAAAGGGTATTGGTATTGATGAAAGACTTTTGTGATACGGTATCCAGTTGAATGGCTGGTAAGCCTGCGCTGTTTCTGGCCACGTTACTTACGGGACCGTTAAAGGTATTAATGTGCCTGCTCACCCTGTTGTAACCTACAGTACTTTTAAAAGTCAGGTTTTTTAAAATGGAATATTGTGCATAAGCACTGCTGATCAGGTCATTTCTGTAATCGTATCTCAATTCCTGGTTGGCCAGCGTAATGGGATTGGATAAACCTGTAGTGAGGTAATCTGCATCAAATAAATCGCCACTGTCGCTCCCGCCCGAATATGGCTGATAACGCACCGAGTTTCTTAAGCGATTGGTGCCTTGTGATCCTGTTGATGTTGTACCTACACCATCCACACGCTGATGGCTATAACGTGCATTCACCCCAGCCCTTAACTTATCCGTAAATTTGTGATCCAGCCGAACGGAGGCAAAAGTTCTTTTAAAGCCTGAATTCAGCATGATGCCGTCTTCATCCGTATTATTCACAGAAACATTATAGGTTGTTTTTGCTGAACCTCCGGAAAGATTTAACACTTCGGTATGGCTGAAAGCTTGTCTGCCAAAAACTTTGTCCTGCCAGTCAATGTTCGGAATATTTTGATAGATATCTAAATCCTCAAAAGTACCGTAGCGCTTGGAGAAACTGTCCTTAACATCCTGTGTAGTATTGTTATTATAAAGTTCGTATTGGTATTTAACAAATTCATAAGGGTTCATGACATCCAGCTTATTTACAATCTGCCTGGCACCGGCATAGGCATCAAATGAGATGATTGGTTTACCCGGTTTACCGCTTTTAGTGGTGATGATCACGACACCGTTTGCTCCCCTGCTGCCATAAATCGAAGTGGATGCCACATCTTTTAATACATCAATGGATTGAATCTCATTTGGCGATAAAATGGATAAGGCGTTTTCAACCTGAATCCCATCAACAATATAAAGTGGTGAATTATCGCCTGTGAGTGAACTTCCGCCACGAACTTTAATCACTACTTCTGCCCCCGGACTTCCTTCTGTTGTGGTTACTGAAACCCCGGCCAGCTTTCCGGCCAATGCCTGTGCTGCAGTACTTACCGGAAATTGCTCAATATCTTTTCCGGAAACAGAAGAAACAGCACCAGTTAATGCTTCTTTTCTTACTGAACCATAGCCAATATTTACCGTCACTTCCTGTAAATTATTGGCATCTTCTTCTAAGGTAATGTCTAATTTACTCTGATCGCCAAGCGTAACCACGCGGGTTTTATAACCCACATAGGCAAAAGTAATAACCGCTCCTTTACCTGGAAAAGCGATTTTATATCCTCCATTGGCATCCGTACTGATGCCAGATTTGGAATCCTTTACGGTTACACTTACCCCAACTAAAGCCTGCCCGTCAGCTTTATCTTTTACGGTTCCGGTGAGCTGTTTATTTTGTGCATAAACTGCCGTAAACCCGAAAAAAGTGAGAAATAATAGAAAGCGAAAAACTCTGCTCATAATGCTAATTAAATAAATACTTGGTTTTAAGTTTAAATGGACATATGCCTGTAGAAGAAAATTCTAAGTCGGGATGATTGGGTTTGTTAATATTTGGTTACGTTGACTGAAACAATTTTACAAACTTAAAATGGATTGAAATCAGATTTAACTAAAAAAGTGTGCAATCGTTCCCAAAAACGTCTATATAACGTTTATTAAATTCGGTTTCAAAATCATGAAAAGAGATATTTTTTGTAACTT
This sequence comes from Pedobacter sp. MR22-3, assembly GCF_026240075.1. Taxonomy (NCBI): domain Bacteria; kingdom Pseudomonadati; phylum Bacteroidota; class Sphingobacteriia; order Sphingobacteriales; family Sphingobacteriaceae; genus Pedobacter; species Pedobacter sp. MR22-3. The sequence continues at coordinate 142,773 of NZ_JAPIVF010000001.1, forward strand.
GTACGCATCACGAAAAATGAGATTTGAAACTTCTACCATAAAAGATATTGCCAAGGCCTTAGGATTATCCACTTCTACCGTATCCAGGGCCTTGAGAGACCGTTACGAGATTAGCGAAGAAACAAAAAAGCTGGTTTTAGCTTATGCAGAAAAGGTTAACTACCGGGCTAATCCCATTGCCCGTAGTTTAAAAGAACGCAGAAGTTATTCCATCGGAATTATTGTGAGTGAAATTGCCAATAATTTTTTCTCACAGGTGATTAATGGAATTGAGTCCATCGCATATGATCGGGATTATCATGTCATTATTTCGCAAAGCCATGAGTCCTGTAAACAGGAAAAACTCAACGTAGAGCACCTGGCATCACGTTCTATTGACGGCCTACTGATTGCCCTTTCTTCTGAAACCCAGGATATTGAGTATTTACGGAGTTTATATGCCAAAGGTTTACCTATCGTATTTTTCGACAGGGTACCTGAAAACTTTGAAACACATAAAGTTATTGCCAATAATTTTAAGGGCGCATTTGATGCTACTGAACACCTGATTCTGTCAGGAAAGAGAACGATAGCACATTTAACCAATTCCGAAAATCTTTCCATCACCAGAGAAAGGTTAAAAGGTTACCAGGCGGCCCTGGCCAAATATAATATCGAATTTAAAGCAGAACTGGTGAAATATTGCCAGCACGGCGGCATGCATAGCATTGAACTGGAAGAGGCGGTAAAAGAACTTTTACCTTTTAATCCGGATGGTATTTTTATTTCCAGCGACAGGTTAACAACTGGTTGTATCATGGCGTTGAAAAAAACCAATCCGGGCGTGGCACATAAAATCGCCATTGCCGGATTTACCAATTCCAATCTGGTTGAACTCTTCTCCCCTTCCCTTACTTCGGTAAAACAACCTGCTTTTGAAATGGGACAAGTGGCAACAGAATTGCTGATCTCCATGATTGAGGCCAAGCGACCGGTGACTGAATTTGAAGTGAGGGTTTTAGATACTGAACTGGTTAAAATGCAAAAGACTTTAGGAAACAGATTTTTGTAAATAGCTGTGCTTACATGAGCACCGCATTTACTTTTTTAAAATACTTTGCTTACTGGCTATCGGCTCCTTGTTTTACGCTCCCCACCTGTCGCCCAACGCCATCCGCCTGTCGCCAATTTCCAAACTAATACTTACCTTTGCCGAATGGTAGAAATCGTATTAAAAAAGGGAAAAGAGAAAGCGGCATTGCAAAGACATCCATGGGTATTTTCCGGAGCTTTAGAAAAAGTTAAGGGTAAACCAGAAGATGGTGATGTGGTTAAAGTTTTCGCCTTTGATCACGAATTTCTCGCCTATGGTTATTACAACAGCAACTCACGCGTGGCCGTTCGTTTACTGGAATGGGATGAAACCCAAACCATCGATCAAAACTGGTATCAGAACAGATTAACCCAGGCCATCGCCTCCCGTCAGTTTATCCTGAATGAAGAAACCAATACCTGCCGCCTGGTGTTCAGCGAGGCCGATTTTCTACCCGGCTTAATTGTGGATCAATATGCAAACTTCCTGTCTCTGCAAATTTTAAGTTCTGGCATCGAAAAGGTAAAAACAATTATTGTCGACATCTTAAGATCTGTTCTACAGCCGAAAGGAATCTTCGATAAAAGTGATGCGACCGCCCGAACACATGAAGGTTTACCAATTGAAAATGGATTGCTTTGGGGCGAAAATCCACCAGAATTACTGGAAGTAAAAGAAAACGGAATTACCTATAACATCAACATTGCCGAAGGGCAGAAATCTGGCTTTTATTGCGATCAACGTGATAACCGGAATATTTTAGCCAGTTATACCCAAGGTAAAAAGGTGTTAGATTGTTTCAGCTATAGCGGAGGCTTTAGTTTAAATAGCCTGGCCCATGGTGCTGCAAGCATTACCAGTGTAGATAGTTCTGGCTTGGCGGTAGAAACATTGAAACAGAATGTAGCCTTGAATCAGTTTGATCCGGCAAAAGTGAATGCAATTCAGTCGGATGTAAATAAACAGTTGCGTGCATTTAAGGATGCCGGAGAAACATTTGATGTCATTGTACTTGACCCGCCAAAATATGCACCATCCCGCTCTGCTTTAGATCGTGCGGCAAGGGCTTATAAAGATTTAAATCGTTTAGGCATGTTACTTTTGGAAAAGGGCGGTTTACTCGCTACTTTCTCTTGCTCGGGTGCTGTTGACATTGAAACCTTTAAACAAATTATTGCCTGGGCTGCACTGGATGCGGGTAAAGAGGTGCAAATCATTAAGCAATTCTGCCAGCCTGAAGATCATCCGGTACGGATTTCTTTCCCGGAGGGAGAATATTTAAAGGGATTGTTATTGAGGGTACTTTAATAAAATAATCTGTTAAGTCAGCCTGCAAAATTCTTCAACACTTACTTAGGCTATGGAAACTTCGTATTCAATTTTCCATCCAGATCCTCGGAATCTCTGTAATCTGCGGGAAACAATTACCGGCAACGATCTAGATTTAATGAAAGAAGATGAATTGATATTTCCTCAAACTTGTGAAGTTCTTCAGCGGTAAGACCTTTTGAACTTTCGACACTTGATTTCTCCACCATCCAGATCCGTGGAATCTCTGTCTGTTGGAAACAATTCTTAAGAATAAATATCTTCAAAATAACTCACCACCAAAGATTTCATCAGCATTTCCTGTTCAAGCATGGTATAGGGCGGTATGGCCTTGATTAATTTCCAGTGTGGCCAGCCATCCTGATCTAAACCTTCCAGCTCATAAAATCCCATTTCGCTGAGTAGACGGCAGGTGGCAATATGCATGAGTTCTTCTTTTTGCCTTTTGCTATATTTTTTTGGCCCTTTGCCTAACTCCTGCACGCCAATCAGAAAAAGCATCACCTTCAGGTCCGGGAAATCAGAATCAAACTCCTTCGCAATTTTCTCCTGCAATATTTTCCATTTGGCATTAATCTCCGACGGTTTCATATTTGCAAAGATAGTGTAAAAAGGTTCATCCGAAGGTTGAAAAGCTTGTCAGTTTAGCGCAAAACTTTAAACTAGAATCGTACTTTTACGTACAATCACAATTTATGAGTGCAAATTTGAATAAAATAATAACAGCTGGTTTAATGGCCTATGGCATGTCAGGAAAGGTTTTTCATGCGCCATTCTTAAATGCACACCATGGTTTTAAATTGAAAGCCGTAGTGGAGAGAAGCAAGAAAAATGCGGTGAAAGATTATCCCAATATCTTAAGTTACAGCAGTATCGATGAACTTTTGAATGACGAAGAAATAGAACTGGCTGTTATTAATACGCCAAATAATCTTCATTACGAACACTCGAAAGCAGCCCTTCAAAAAGGGAAGCATATTTTAGTTGAAAAACCGTTTACAGCCACTTCTGCTCAGGCAAGAGAACTATTCAAACTGGCAGATGAAGTAGGAAAGCAGATCTTTTTTTACCAGAACCGCCGTTGGGACAGTGATTTTACATCCGTTAAAAAAGTGCTGGCCAGCGGTAAACTCGGAAAGCTGAATGAAATGCATTTGCGTTATGACCGTTATAGAAATGTAATCGGACCAAAAGCCTTTAAAGAACAAGCGATTGAGGCCAGTGGATTGCTTTATGATTTGGGTCCACACCTGCTTGATCAGGTCATCAGTATTTTTGGTAAACCAGAAAGCTTTCACAAAACGCTGGGTAAAAACAGAAAAGATACTGTGGTTGATGATTTTTTTACCATACAGCTTAATTATAATGATAGCGTTAATGTATTTGTTACTTCTAGTATGTTGGTGGTGAATCCACAGGCTGCATTCGTGCTACATGGGGTAAATGGCAGTTTCATCAAGGAGAGAGCCGATGTACAGGAAGAACAATTGCTATCCGGACAAAAACTAACCGATGCCGGTTATGGAATTGAACCTGAGGGAAAGCAAGGTTTACTCACTACTATTGATGAAAATGGTGATAAAACCGAAGAAATTATTCCATCTGAAATTGGAAGTTATCTGCCGTTATTTGATGCCGTTTATCAGTCAATAGTAGCTGGCAAAACTTATCCGGTTAGCCGGGAGCAGGTACTGATCCAACTGGAAATATTGGAAAGCTGAACAGGAACAGGCAAAATTATTTAAAAATCTAACCAATGGCTGAATAGCCAAAAAATACCCGCATGAATTCATTACCTTTTGCCTATTTAATTCCCATATTTTTAATCGCACTTTATTTTATTTTGCGTAAAAAGAAGCCTGCTATTGAGCCTTTAACTGATACAGACCGAAAGATTCTGGATGATTATGTGGGGTATTACCATAACCTTGACTCCACTGATAAACTTAAGTTTGAGCAAAAGGTGGCAGAATTTTTCAGCACGGTTAGAATAGAAGGCATTGGGTTAGACATGACTACATTAGATGAATTGCTGATTGCTTCCAGCGCCGTAATTCCCATCTTCGGTTTTACCGACTGGCAGTATAAAAACTTAAGCAGCGTGTTGTTATATCCGGATACCTTTAACAAAGATTTTCAGTTTGAAGGTGGCGAACGGAATATTGCCGGGATGGTAGGAACAGGCTACATGAACGGACAAATGATTTTATCGCGTTCTGCGCTTCGGCATGGTTTTTCAAAAAGTGCCGGAAAAGAAAATACAGCCATTCATGAGTTTGTACATCTTTTGGATAAATCTGATGGTGCTACCGATGGTGTTCCGGAAAATCTGATGGCGCATGAATATACTTTGCCCTGGATCAAAATGATGCACGAAGAAATGGAAAGAATTGAAGATAATCAATCAGATATCAACCCATATGCCATCACCAACGAAGCAGAATTTTTTGCAGTAGTTTCAGAATATTTTTTCGAAAAACCAGAGCTGTTGAAAGAGAAACACCCTGATCTATACCATGCACTGAGCAGAATTTTTGCGCAGCAACCTGTTTAACTTATAAAATGAATGTGTTCAAAATATTCCCGGTTCTAGGACTTATTCTTATAAGTATAACTGCAGGTGCCCAGAAAAAATATGTGCTCAGGCAAAACTTTCCCATCGGAAAAAAATATGATTTCACCTTGATTTCCGATCAGGTGATTAACCAGAAAATGGCCGGACACAGCATCAACCTGAGCCAGAATATCGGCACAGATTACCTGTTCGATATCCGAAATGGCGAAGGGCAGGAGAAAAATATTGAGGTGACTTATAAGCGTATTTTCATGAAATCTAAAGGAATGGGCAACCAGATGGAAATGGATTCTGAAGATGCTGACACGACTAAGGAAAATTCATTTCGTGGCTTAAAGGATGCAACATTCCAGATGGTGATGTTGCCGAACGGCACCCTTAAATCGGTAACCGGAACAGAACAAATGGTGAATACTATGGTTGAAAAGATGAAGGCAGATACGCTGATGAAGAACAAAATAAAAGCCAGTTTAAGTCAGCAGTTCAATGCAGAGGGAATGAAGCAAACGCTGGAATCTTCTCTTAAAATCTATCCGGATCAGCCGGTTAAAATTGGCGACAGCTGGACGGTTGACACCAGGATGCAGCTGACCATGCCGGTAGAAACCATTACACGGTATACCCTTAAGGAAGTAAAGGATAATATTGCTATCCTGAATATTAACGGCACTTTAGTTTCAAAGGGCAGTTTTAAAAGTATGGGTAACACAATCGATACGGATTTAACCGGAACCAACGTTGGCGATGCCGAGCTTGATATTAAAACCGGCCTGATCCTTAAAAGTCATCTGCGGATGGAATTAACGGGTAAGATGCAAACAGGTGGTCAGAATATTGATTTTGAATTGCAGGGAATTAATAAAATTATGGGTAAGGAACAAGTAAACCCCACAGGTTTTTAAAACCTGTGAGGTTTGGCGCAAAAACCTTGTCGAAAAATCGTCATTTCAAGGACTCTTCCAGTCCACAAAGCAATCTATTTTGTAAGAAAGATTGCTACACTCAAGCTCTAAATCCTGTCCTTCTGTTCGCAAGAACGAATTTATCCTTAAGTATTGCCAGCTGTTTTTATTTTGACGATTGCTTCCCGTAAAATTGCTTCATGTATCTTGCCGGGGTATTGATTTTCGTAGCGTCTGAGAAATTTCCCATTGCCTCAATAACCTTAATTTTATCCAATGAAATGGTTGAACTGCCCTTATCCGTAATCAATAAACGATCAATTTGGTACTTATTTCCATCAACGTCATCTCCTGAAATGGTAATATCAGATTTCCCGGATAATGTAAGCGCTAATGATTTGTAGGAAGATGAAGTGCTTCTGAACTCAACATCCATCAGGTTTAGCTTCAGTTCATTCACTTCATTATGGCTTAAGGAGAAGTCATTTACCTGATCACCATTTACATTTAATTGCGAAATCTTAGTTTTCTGATCAAATGAAACACTGTTTATATTCTTTAGATCAAGGTTAAGCTGCTTGAGTTTTGTATTCAGCTCCAGCTGCAAAACATCTGCAACGGCAAGCTGATTAAATTTCGGCGCAAAAATCACCAGGTTTAAAACGTACTTATCGTCGTCCTGATTTGCCTTTCTGGAAATATTCAACCTTCCATTGGCATCAACAATGGCTTGATAATGTTGATCGTTATCCTCAGAAATTTTATACCCATATGCGGGGTTTTCTACTAAGGTCAGATTTAATATCGCCTTTTCTGAACCATTGATGTTTATCAGGTTAAATGCCTGATCGATTTTATGCGATACGAATGCAGGTGTTTTAGTGTCAAAATGTGTTAAGCCTTCATTATTTTTAATGGCTTCATTTATTGTGATATAATTTACTTTGACGTAGGTGGCAATCACCAAAATGGGAACAATAATCAGCAATGCTGCAAGCGCGATTAATAATTTATTACTTGTTTTCATAATTCTAAACGTTAAAATTTTCATTAACAAAAGTTTCATATTTACGTTGCAGTTCATCAAAGCTGATGTTTAACAAGTAAATATTTCGGAATAAAACGGGTAGCTCATCATCTATAAAATGTGCTTTTCTAAAATCTTTTACTTGGTCTATGGCCTTCTCCGCTACAAAAAAACCTATTCCCCTTTTATTACTGATGATATTTTTAGTTTGTAATAATTCATATGTGCGCATAATGGTATTCGGGTTCACTTCCAGTTCAACCGCCATTTCCCTCACCGATGGTATTTTTTCTTCAGCCTTCCATTTTTCCAGCAAAATATGCTCGCAAACATAATCTGCTATTTGCAGGTATATTGCCTTATTATCTCTAAATTCCATATGTATACCTTTTAATGTTAAACTTCTTTCTCTTTCAGACGGATATAAGTGATGAACCATAAAATCAGGGTAATAATGGCACTCACCAGAAATATCCAGGTCAGCACATCAATCTCTTTAATATGAAGATTAATCCTTGTCATATTCCTGGTAAGTAAGTCACCGGTTTTATAAATCAGGTAACCACCTGCATAGGTAAAAACCACAACTGAAACAGCTGTTTTAATATAATGGAAGCGGTTAAAGTAAATGGAACCCAAAAGAAAAAGACTTATAACTAAAAATGGAAACGCAAAGAAAGCACTGCAATATTTAAGGTATTTTTGATCACTCATCACCTGATCAAAAAGACCATCTGTCATTTTCAATGGTGTTTTTATGTCTGCAGCAGATTTAAAGGCCGACAGGTTGGCGTTCAGGTATTTCACAAAACCCAGATCAATCAGATAAAAAACCAGTAAATACCCAAACAAGGTTACCACTACGGTATAAAAAATGCCGACCATGAACTTTTCAAAGGTTGAAGCCGGGATCATCAGTTCATGTATGGCTCTTGATTTCTGACCAAAATTATTAAAGTAAGTACTGGAAGTGATGCTGATGAACAGAAAGCCCAGCATCAGAAAAAGGCCGTATCTGAAACGCATATCTAGATTGCCATCATGATCAAGAATATTATGATCTCCAGTAGATGGGATAAAATAAGAATAAAAGGCAAATATGATTCCGGCCAGCACAATCAGCGTTCCCAAATAAATTTTCCCAAAATCCATCCATTGTCTTTTTACCAGTAATCCGAACCGGTTAAAGTTGAAGGTATTGTTCATAGGTACTTAATTAAAATAAGGTTTAAATTTTGTTTTCTCGGTCAGTATAGCATTAAACAGCAGTTCAAGGTCGAGCTTGCTCTCTTCCTGGTGGTAGTTTGGCATTACGGCATTATATCCTGACAATGAGGGCTCAGCATAAATAATGCTGTCATCAACCGATTTGATTTTCTTGAAAGTCAGTTTTTCCGTAATTTCTTCTACTGAAGCATGTAAAGCGATGTTGTTTTCATCCAGCATCATCACCGTATCAATTAAATTATCCAGATCCCTCACCTGATGCGTGGAAATAATGATGCAGCAATCGTCCGTTAAGGCTGAAGCCATTATTTTTCTGAACTGTGCCTTCGAAGGAATATCCAGTCCATTTGTAGGCTCATCCATGATAATCAGTTTGGCTTGTGTAGCCAATGCAAATGCAATAATGACCTTTTTCTTTTGTCCGTAACTCATGTGAATGAGTTTCTGATTTACGGGGATATCAAATTCTTTAATCAACTCAGTAAAATAATCATGATTAAATTTTTTATAAAATGGAGCATTGGCATTGACATAAGCATCAATTTTAACGGCAGGCAAATAAAACTCCTCCGGAATGAAGCAAATTTGTTCAAGCATAGCCGGTGTTCTTTTAGCCGGATTAAATCCAAAAACATCCAGCGTACCACTTTGCGCATAAACCAGGCCTGCCAGATTTTTCAATAAACTCGATTTGCCAGCGCCATTTTTGCCAAGCAAACCATAAATATGACCAGCATGTAACTGGAAACTGATGTTTTTGAATAACGGACCGTTTTTGCCATATCCAAAATGAAGATTGTTAACTTTTATCATGCCTACTGTATTAGTTAAATAATACACTAATATAAAGTTGATTTCTGATATCTCCAAATTTTTTATTTTTTTCATTTACAGAGATCGTTTATAACTTGTTTGTAAAATGCACGAAAAGCTCTTTTATATTAAAACATGATCCATATAGAGATTGTATCTTTAACAGTAACGCAATAATCATGGATACAAAACAGGCTTATTTATTAAGCAGAATGGCAATCGGATTAAGCTTTTTCGGACACGGGCTGGTTCGTTTACCAAAACTTGATGGTTTCAGCCACTGGATGATGGAACAATTTTCTAAATCATGGCTGCCTGAAGCTTTGGTATTGCCTTTTAGCTACGCCCTACCCTTACTGGAATTTGCATCAGGGCTAATGATCTTAACCGGATTGTTCACCAGGCAGGGATTACTGTTAGCCGGAGCCGTTTCGCTGGCCCTTATTTTTGGCACCACCATGATCGAAAATTGGGAAGCCTTGCCTTCACAGCTCATGCACATCGCCTTCTTATCTGTGTTACTGGCTTACCTACCACACAACAGTTATGCAATTGATCAAATGATAAAAAAAAGATAATGGAATATAGAAAAATAGGAAAATCAGATTTAGAACTTTCAGTAATTACTTTTGGAGCATGGGCCGCAGGTGGGTGGATGTGGGGCAGCACAGACCGCAACGATGCCATTAACGCCATTAAAGCTTCTTACGATTTAGGTGTAACTTCTATTGATACCGCTCCGATTTACGGTCAGGGTGATAGTGAACAAATTGTTGGCGATGCCATTAAAGGAATTTCCAGAGATAAACTACAGATTGTAACCAAATTTGGTATGCGCTGGGATTTAGCCAAAGGCGATTTTGGTTTCAAAAGTAAAAACAATGAGGGCAAAGACATTGATATTTATAAATATGCAGGTAAGGAAAGTGTAATTTATGAATGTGAGCAATCTTTAAAACGGCTGGGAACAGATTATATTGATTTGTACCAGATTCACTGGCCGGATTTAACCACGCCTATCAGCGAAACTTTTGAGGCCGTGAGCAGGTTAATTGAACAGGGAAAAGTGCGTTATGCAGGGGTTTGCAATTATAATGCAGCACAGCTGAAGGAGGCTGACCAGACTTTAGAGATTATTTCCAACCAGATTCCGTTTAGTATGGTCAACCGCGGCGTTGAAGATGAAACAGTTCCCTATTGCATTGAAAATAATAAATCTGTTTTGGCTTATAGCCCGATGGAACGTGGTTTGCTGACCGGAAAAATTACACCGGGTTATCAGTTTGAAGAAGGCGATCACCGGAAGGACGTTAAATTTTTTACGGCTGAAAACATTGAAAAAACAAATGCTTTTTTAAATAAGATTAAGCCGCTGGCCGATGAAAAAAATGCATCGCTTTCTCAGTTGGTTTTAAGGTGGACAGTGGAGCGTCCAGGGATAACCATTGCTTTGGTTGGGGCCAGAAATGCCAAACAATCCGTTCAGAATGCTGAGGCTATCAATGTGAAGTTATCAGCAGATGAAATTCAGCTGATCAACACAGAACTGAAAAACGCAGGTTTTTAATTTCATCAACGCAACGCATGTAAAGGGAAAGCAAAATAGGCAGATAAATCTAAATTTTTATGTCTCCCTTTTTAATTTACGTTATAATATCATATTAATATGTCAAAATTATTTTCTCCTTTCACCATAAAGGATGTTACGTTTAAAAATAGAATTGTAATCTCGCCCATGTGTCAGTATTCGGCAGTGGATGGTTTTGCCAACGACTGGCATTTGGTGCATTTGGGCAGTCGCGCGGTAGGTGGTGCAGGCCTGATTATTCAGGAAGCGTCAGCAGTAACTCCAGAGGGCAGAATTACACATGCAGATTTAGGCATCTGGAAGGATGAGCATGTGGAAAAACTAAAACAGATTGTTTCGTTCATTCACGAAAATGGGGCCCTTGCAGGTATTCAACTGGCACATGCCGGCCGGAAAGCAAGTTGTGATTTACCCTGGAACGGTGGTGAACAACTGGCGGCAGGCGAAAACAGCTGGAAAACAGTTGGGCCTTCACCCATTCCTTTTAAACCGGGGCAGGTTGCGCCACATGAGCTGAGTATTCCTGAGATCCAGGAAATTGTTTTTGCTTTCCGGGCTGCGGCAAAACGGGCACTTGATGCGGGCTATAAGGTGGTGGAAATCCATGCGGCACATGGTTATTTATTACATGAGTTTTTTAGCCCGATCAGCAATAAACGTACAGATGTATATGGTGGAAGTTTCGAAAACCGCATTCGTTTGGTTATTGATGTGGTAGAAGCCGTACAATCTGTCTGGCCGGAAACTTTACCATTATTCGTACGCATTTCTGCCACCGACTGGACAGAAAACGGATGGAATGAAAATGATTCTTTACAGTTATCAGCCGTATTAAAAGATCGGGGTGTAGATTTAATCGATACTTCGTCGGGAGGAAATGTACCAGATGCAGTTATCCCTGCCGGGCCAAACTATCAGGTGCCTTTTGCAGATCAGATCAGGAATAAAATCGGTATTTATACCGGTGCTGTAGGTGTAATTGTGGATGCCCATCAGGCTGAAGAAATTTTACAGGAAGGCAAAGCCGATTTGATTTTCATCGCCAGGGAATCTTTACGTGATGCTTATTTTCCTACACATGCCGCTCAGATTCTCGGTGATGATGTGGAATGGCCGAATCAGTATGTACGGGCCAAAAGAGAAACCTTTAAAAAGTAAGTACCATATGAATAGCTTTGATAGCCTTTATTAGCAGATCCTTATAAAAGTTGTCAAAACTAAGATCTTTAAAACTGACGAAGTCTTGCTGAGCACTTGCTTTTGAGACTTCGCCAGTTGGCTATTTAGCTTAAAAAATATATTTCGTACTTAAGAAATTGGAATCATTTCCATTTACAATCTCATTCAGTAATTTCTTGTTGTCATCCGTAAATTTGGTAGCCACCAATGAACGAATAGAAAAAGAACGCAAAGCATCAACTACAGAAAGCGTTCCTTCGGCACTGTCTTTTCTTCCTGTAAAAGGAAATGCATCCGGCCCACGCTGGCACTGGCAGTTAATGTTCACTCTACTCACCTGGTTTACCAAAGGATCAATCAGTGAAGAAATCACCGCAGCATTATTACTGAAAATACTCACTTGCTGTCCGTGTGGCGATCCAATTAAGTATTCAATAGGCTCTTCCAGATCATCAAATGGAACCACCGGCACAATCGGACCAAACTGTTCTTCACGATATAATTTCATATTGCTGTTTACCGGATAAACAATTGCCGGATAAACGAACGTTTCGAAGGTTTGTCCGCCATTTTTGTTTACCACTTTCGCTCCGTGTACAATGGCATCATCAATACATTCTTTCAGGTATTCAGGTTTATTTAACTCCGGAAGCGGGGTAAGATTTACACCTTTCTCCCAGGGCATTCCGAATTTCAGTTTCTCCACTTCTGCAGATAAACGTTTTAAAAATTCCTGTGCCAGGCTGCGGTGCACATATATAATTTTAAGTGCGGTACAACGCTGTCCGTTGAATGACAGTGCGCCAAGAACCGTTTCAGAAACGGCTAAATCCAGATCAGCATCTTTGGTGATAATAGCTGCATTTTTTGCATCTAAACCTAAAATTGCACGCAAACGATTCACTTTGGGATGCAATTTCTTCAGTTCATTAGCCACCTTACTTGAGCCGATCAAGGTTAATACATTAATTTTTCCCGACTTCATTAAACCCGGAACAATTGTATTTCCACGGCCATAAATGGTGTTTACCACCCCCTTTGGGAAACTAGACCGGAAAGCCTCCAATAAAGGATAATGCAATAGGGTACCATGCTTAGGTGGTTTGAACAAAAGCGTATTGCCCATGATCAAAGCAGGAATCAGGGTCGTGAACGTTTCATTTAAGGGATAATTAAACGGGCCCATACAAAGCACCACGCCAAGTGGTGAACGGCGAACCTGTGCCACAATGCCTTGCTCAATCTCGAAACGGGAAGATTGACGGTCGATATCTTTCAGCGCATCAATTGTGGCATAGATGTATTCCACTGTACGGTCAAATTCTTTAACCGAATCGGCATAAGATTTACCGATTTCCCACATGATGAGTTTGGCAACAATTTCTTTTTGCTCTATCATTTTGTGGGTAAAATTTTCTACGCAGGTGATGCGGTCGGCCACACTCATGGTTGGCCATTGTCCGCGGCCATTGTCGTAAGCCGCAACAGCAGCATCCAAGGCTTCGGTAGATTCTTTTTCCGTACAAACCGGAAAACTACCAATCCGCTTCCGCTGGTAACCTTCAGGCGTTTTTACGCAAACCGGGGAGAAAACCTCGTTGAAAGGTCCGTTCCAGGTTTTCATTTCACCGTTCGACAGAAACGCTCTCTGATTAATTTCTTCTTTCAGCCTGAATTCATCCGGAATCTGGCTTTCTTCAACGAAAATACTTTCAAGATCTAGCATGGTGTTCAATTGGTCATTTATTAAGATTTATAATTTAGTTTAATCCAGTTCTATCACTTTGTATTTTGGAACGAGAAATTTCATCACTGTCCAGGCGATTACATAGGCAATGGCACAAAATGCAAACATAATGGTATAGCCCGTTTGAATATGGCCCAAGGCTTTATAATGATCGAATAAAGCGCCACCTGCTTTTGAAACAATAACACCACCTAAACCACCCGCCATTCCGCCGATTCCGATAATGGAACCTACCGCTTTTTTAGGAAACATGTCAGAAACAGTTGTAAAAATATTTGCAGACCAGGCCTGATGTGCCGATGCGCCAATACCTATAAGGATAACGGGAATCCAGAAAGTATAATGACCTAAAGGTTGCGCCAGGAGCACGACCAAAGGAAATAATGCAATCACAAACATGGCTTTCATTCTGCCTTCATATACATTATATCCCTTTTTCAGAAAATAGGCCGGGAACCATCCACCACCAACACTTCCAATCATGGTCATGCTGTAGAGGATAAATAAAGGAAAAGAGATGGATGTACCTTCCATGCCATACTGTGCTTTAAGATAGGACGGTAGCCAGAACAGGAAAAACCACCAAACACCATCGGTCATAAACTTACCGAAAGTAAAAGCCCAGGTTTGTTTGTAACCCAGCAGTTTAAACCACGACACTTTTTTGGCTTCGGTTTCAGATTCTGTAGGCACAATTACCTGCTCATCTGTGTCACACAGGATGTATTCAAGTTCAGGTTTCTTCAATCGTTTTTGCTCTTCCGGTTTATCATAAAATATAAACCAGAAAATCAGCCATAAAAAGCCCACCCCGCCAATAATCAGGAAGGCAGTTTCCCAGCCCCAGGCTTCGGCAATATAGGGTACGGTTGCCGGCGCAAGGATAGCACCAACATTGGCTCCGGAATTGAAAATCCCGGTGGCCAGAGAACGTTCTTTTTTAGGGAAATATTCTGCCGTAGCTTTGATGGCTGCCGGAAAGTTTCCCGATTCGCCAAAACCCAGCACTGCCCGTGATACAATAAACCCCAACACCGAAACTGATATGCTGGTAATGCCAATCAAGGCCAGTAAGGAGGAAACAGCCTCCCCAACCGGAATGGCTTTTGCATGCAGGATTGCCCCTAAAGACCATACAATGATTGCGATGGCATAACCCCATTTGGTCCCCAGCTTATCGATAATTCTTCCGGCGAATAGCATGGAAATGGCATAAACAAACTGAAAGGCTGCCGTGATGTTAGCATAATCGGAATTTGTCCAGCCAAATTCAGTTTCAAGCTTGCCCGAAAGCAAACTTAATACCTGGCGATCTAAATAATTTACGGTAGTAGCAAAAAACAGCAGGGCACATATTGTCCACCTGTATTTGCCAATCTTGGTACGGTTCATTTGGTTAGTTGTTAAGTTATTTGCTCTGCTTGATCAGATCGAGCGCTAGTTTTGTGTTTTCAGAAAGCTCCTCATAAAGCCCTTTATTCATGACCTCTTTACTGATCAATTTGCTGCCCATCCCCACGGCACAAACCCCTGCTTTAAACCAGGTTTTCAGGTTATCGGCATTAATTTCCACACCACCTGTTGGCATAAAAAGCTGACCAGCGAAAAGATCTTTAATGGAAGAAATAAATTCAGGCCCTAAGATATTGGCCGGGAAGATTTTAATCAGCATGGCCTTATGTTCCTGTGCGATGCTGATTTCGGTAGGTGTCATACAACCCGGAATCCAGAGCATCCCTATTTTATTCGCAATTTCTGCTACTGCAGGATTAACAATTGGCGCTACAATAAAATCTGTTCCTGCCTCAATAAAAGCATTTGCATCAGCTGGTGTTTTAATGGTTCCAATGCCCAGATAAAGATCGGGCATTTCTGCATCTCTGATTTCTTTAAGCTTTTTAAAATTTGGCAAAGCTGATTTTCCACGATTGGTATATTCAAATACGCGAACACCGGCTTTATATAACGTACGTAATATTTCTACACTCCCTGTTTCACTATCCTGGTAAAAAAGTGGCAGCATGCCTTGTTCTAAAATGGCATCTAAAATCTTGTGTTTGTTACTAATCATGGTGTATTATTCTTTTTTCAATATCCGCCACGGTACTGGTGGTGGCATCGCTTGGGATGTATAATTTATCGTATGCCGCTGCGGTGGCAAAATTTAGGGTTTCAGCCACCGGAAGATGGTTGTAAAAACCATAAATCAATCCGGCCATAAAACAATCGCCACTGCCTACCTTATCTAGAATCTCATCAGAAACATATTCTGGCGAAACGGTTAATTCATCATTACTGTAAATGGCTGTATAATACCTGATGCCCTTCCCATGATCAAAACGAAAGGTATTGGCAACAACCTTACATGCCGGAAACAAACTTAATATTTCTTTGGAGGTATCAGTAGCTTGTTGCAGTAACGTTTCCTTTGCATAGCCTTCTGTTGGCAACAAATCTTCGTGAAGTGCCGTGCCCAGCATTTTATTTGCTGCCCATACGTTGCCCATAATCAGGGTACAGTATTTAGCCAGTTCCGGAAGGATATCGATTGGCTCTTTACCATATTTCCAGAGTTTGGCCCTGTAATTTAAATCCATAGAAATGGTGATGTTCTTTTCGCTGGCTACCTTTAAAGCTTCCAGACAAACATCTGCTATAGATTGATTAACCGCCGGACAAATCGCACTAAAATGAAACCAGGTTACCCCCTCAAAAACATCATCCCAATTGATCTGACCTACTTTTAAATTGGCATAAGCAGAATTAGCCCGATCATAGATTACGCCGGCATTTTTTAAATCTTTTCCTTTCGTAAGATAATATAAACCCAAACGGTCGCCATGAAAAACCATAGACCCGGTATCAACATTTCTTTCATTAAGATAGCCAACAATATCCTGCGTAACTGAATTTTCAGGCATGGCAGACAGATAAGCAGAGGGCACTTGCCAAAGTGCCAGCGCAGTAGCCACATTGAGTTCTGCTCCACCAATGTAAAAGGGCAGTTTATTCTCATTCAGCCACTGTCCATCACTATCAGGGCAGATACGTAGAAGGATTTCTCCAAAACTTAAAACTTGTTCTCCTTTTTTTATGAAGGATGCGAATTGATTACTCATGTTTTTTTCGGCTTGTTTATTCACTTTAGTTCGTATGCTAAGAACCGTTAATTATTTAGGTTTGTGCTGACAGAAAGCGAGGTGCTGAATTAAAAAGTAAAGTAATTTTTTGCGTTAAAGTACGAAATATCCTGCACTATTTTACCCACCCAATCCAAATCGTCAGGCAATTCGCCATTCTCTATATCTTCGGCAAAGAGGTTACAGATTATCCTGCGGAAGTATTCATGTCGTGGAAAAGACAGAAAACTTCTGGAATCAGTTAACATCCCAACAAGGCGGCTCAGAAGCCCCATATTTGATAAGGCATTTAGCTGTTTAATCATGCCGTCTTTCTGATCCAGAAACCACCATGCCGATCCAAACTGCACTTTACCAGCGATTGATCCATCGTTAAAATTCCCAATCATGGTGGCAATTAATTCATTGTCTGCCGGATTTAAATTGTAAATAATGGTTTTTGCCAGTTGATCCTGATTATCTAAACGGTTTAAAAACTTAGACAGCATTCTGGCCTGAGAAAAATCGCCGATAGAATCCCATCCTGTATCCGGACCAAGCTGGCGCAGCATCCGGGCGTTGTTGTTGCGCAAAGCCCCCAAATGATATTGTTGCACCCAGCCTTTTTCATGGTCCCACTCGGCAAAACAGATCAGCATGGCTGATTTAAATTTCAGGTTTTCCTCGTAAGAAATTTCTTTTTTACTTCTGATTTTTTCAAAAATGGAAGTGATTTCCTGATCGGTATAATCCTCGGCATAAATCTGCTCCAAACCGTGATCTGAAACGGAACAGCCGTTCGCAGCGAAGTAATCATGACGGCTTTTTAAGGCATTGAGATAATCCTGAAAATTGCTGATCGATGTCCCAACCACACTTTCTAACTTATCAATGTATTCATTTAAACCCGTCACATCGTCACTATTCATGGCCTTATCCGGACGGAAAGCAGGCAACATCTTTAAAGCCACCCCTTCTTGAGCCAGCTGCTGATGAAAATTCAAACTATCTAATGGATCGTCAGTAGTGCAAACGGCTTCGACATTCATCTTCGCCAGCAAACCACGCACTGAATATGCTGGTGTTTGCAGTTTGGCCGAACATTCATCGTAAATTTTACGGGCTGTTTTGCCTGATAAAATATCGGTGATCCCGAAATAACGTTGCAATTCCAGGTGTGTCCAGTGGTATAAAGGATTACGTAAGGTATAAGGAACAGTTTCTGCCCATTTTTCGAATTTTTCAAAATCTGATGCATCGCCAGTGATGTATTTTTCATCTACACCATTGGCACGCATCGCCCTCCATTTGTAATGATCACCAGCCAGCCAGACCTGTGTAATATTCTCGAACTGTTTATTGTTCGCAATCTGATCAGGAATAAGGTGATTGTGGTAATCAATAATGGGTAACGATTTTGCAAAATCATGGTAAAGCTTTTCAGCTGTTTTGCTTTGCAAAAGAAAATTTTCGTCTAAAAATGGTTTCATTCTATTTGATTTGAGACATTAGATTTGAGATGATCAAAACGCCTGTCTATTCATTTCATTTATTAATAATCTTTGTATGATGTTTTGTGAAGACACAGAACATTAACTTCTTATGGTATTTATCCTCATTGAGCAGTACGACATTTTAATTTCGAAAGAAATGACTTCGTATCTCGCAATGACGGTTTTTACGCCAGAGACTTAGGACTAAAGACTTCTGACGCTAGACTCCCGACTAATGACTCTGTACTACAAACTCACTCCCCGTTTCCATGGAATAAAATCATCCTGGTTTAAGAGGACTGCTTTCGGAATTACCTCACCACTGGCTGCTTTAATACAATATTCTAAAATATCTTCGCCCATTTGTTCGATGGTTTTTTCCCCTTCAATTACCGGCCCGCAGTTGATATCGATGATATCGCCCATGCGTTTGGTTAAAGCATTATTGGTAGACACTTTTATGGTAGGACAAACCGGGTTTCCTGTCGGCGTTCCCAATCCGGTTGTAAACAAAATAAGCGTTGCACCTGAAGCAGCCTTACCAGTGGTGGCTTCCACATCATTACCGGGCGTACAAACCAGGTTTAAGCCGGGCTTGGTGGCAGGTTCGGTGTAATCAAGCACATCTTCTACCGGCGATGTTCCGCCTTTCTTCGCCGCACCTGTACTTTTAATGGCATCCGTAATTAAGCCATCTTTAATGTTTCCAGGTGATGGATTCATGAAAAAGCCCGAGCCCACGTTTTCTGCAGCCTGGTTATAAGCTGTCATCAGCTGGATAAATTTACGGGCCGCAGTTTCATCTTTTGTGCGATCAATTAACTGTTGCTCGGCGCCACAAAGCTCCGGGAATTCAGCTAAAAGTATGGTTCCGCCCAGGGCCACCAATAAATCCGAAGTATAACCCACTGCCGGGTTGGCGCTGATGCCGCTAAAGCCATCGCTTCCGCCACATTTCACGCCTAATACCAGTTTGCTTAAAGGTGCTGGCTGACGTTCAATTTTATTGATCTCCGTTAAACCGATAAAGGTTTTCCTGATCGCTTCTTTTACCAATTGTTCTTCACTTTGCGATTGCTGCTGTTCGAAAATAAACATTGGTTTATCGAAATTCGGCGAACGTTGTTTTAAGTCATCCACAAAATCCTGCACCTGTAAATTCTGGCAACCTAAGCTTAAAACAGTAACTCCAGCCACATTCGGATGATCTGCATAAGCAGCTAAAAGCTTGCTTAATGTTGCTGCATCCTGACGGGTACCGCCACATCCGCCCTGGTGGTTTAAAAACTTAATGCCATCTACATTTTTGAAAATACGATTGGCTACATGATTGGCCTGTCCGATAGTGGTGGTATCAGCCTCGCTTAAATCTTCACCATTTTTATAAGCCTCTACCAGATGATGAGCGTATGATTTGTATTTATCAGTAACGGCATAACCCAACTCATTGTGCAGTGCTTCACGGATCACATCCAGGTTACGGTTTTCGCAGAATACCGTTGGAATAAATAACCAGTAATTTGCTGTACCCACGCGACCGTCATTACGGATGTACCCGTTAAAGGTCCTAGCTGCAAATTTAGAAACATCAGGTGCATGCCACTCATAATGGTAGGGTTTAAATTCATATGGATCTGAAGCATGTTTGGTATTTTCAGTATCCATTAACCCACCTTTAAGGATAAAATGTTGCGCTTTACCTACCAAAACGCCATACATGATGATGTGATCACCTGCATTCATATCCTGCATGAAAAACTTATGCTTCGCCTGAATATCATCCTGTAAAACATATTCATCTCCATCGTAAATAATGGTTTCGCCCTTTGTTAAATTTTGTAAGGCTACCAGCACATTATCATTGGGATGGATTTTTAAAATTCTAGTCACCATTTTTAATTTGTTCTTTCTTGATGCAAGTTACTTAAAGTTTCCTTTGCACCTTTATTTTGTAATTGTTCTACGTAAGATTTTACAGCTGCATTAAAACCAGGATAATTGTTTAGGTTTTTATCCCATAAACGCCGATCGCCCAATGTATTTTCTACCACTGTTTCAGGGTTTTTCCAGTAACCGTGAAGCACTTCAGCGAACTCATCCTGCGTAGTGTACCTTTTTCCATTAACGGTGGATACATATTGGCCGCCATCCTGAGTAACATTCATGAAAACGATGTAGGCAGCAACACCGAGCGCAGTGCGCTGAGGCACCTGGTTATGAAGTGCATAATATTTTCTAATCAAAGGCATATTACGCATCTGCAATTTCTGGGTATAGTTTAGCGTAATGGCATGCCATTGATGGTCTAAAAACGGATTACTGAAACGATCGACCACACTTTTAGCAAAAGCGAGGGCTTCATCTTTGGTAATATCTTCATTTTCTACTGCCGGTACAATTTCTTCCTGCATTAGTTTCAACACATGGTTAGCAAATTCTCCATCAGCCATAGCTTCTTTTACGGTATGGAAACCTGCTAAAATGGCTAACCCACAGCTAATGGTATGCGTTCCGTTTAACAAACGGAGTTTCAGCTCTTTAAATTTATCAATGGAGGGTACAATAAAAACGCCTTTATCTGCTGAAGCAAACGATAAAATTTCTTTCACTTTCTCATTTGATGATTCAATTGCCCAAAGCCTGAACGGCTCAGCCATGATCATCAATCCATCAGTATACCCGAGTGCATCTTCCATGCTTTGCTGTGCTTCTGCCGGCAGCTTTCCGGGCACAATCCGGTCTACCAGTGTTTTGCAGAAATGATTAGCTGTTTTCAACCAGTTTTCGAAATCCCAACCCAGTTTATTTTGAATAGCCAGATCGAGTACAATTTCTTTTAATTTATCGGCATTATCACTAATAAGTTCTGTTGGCACAATTACCATCCCGCTTTCCTCCGATCCGTTGAAGGCTTTATATCTTTCATGTAAGAAAGCCAACAGTTTACCTGGAAAGGATTGCGGTGGCGCATCCGTAATTTTATCTTCACTTTTTACAATTCCAACTTCAGTTGTATTTGAAATCACAACCTTCATCTCGGGCTGATGTGCCGTTTTTAAAACTTCTGCCCATTCGGATGTTGCTGATAATACACGGCTTATGGCCGCATTGATCATGTTTTCTTCCACTTCGTCACCATTTTCAATCCCTTTAACACAAAGTGTATACAAGTTATCCTGATTAGCAAATTCATCTGCGCCGGCTTTAGCTGTTGTTTTAACCACCACTACTCTTCCGTTAAAAATGCCCTGATGATTGGCCTGATCAATAAAATAATCCGGCAAGCCACGTAACAGAACGCCGGTTCCGAATTGGATTACCCGCTCTGGCAACTCCAACATTTCAGCGGTTGGCTTTTTCACCTTTTCTTCGCTAATGTTCTTTAAATTTTCTTTGTTTAGAATCATGTTCACATCATTTCGTCCTCTCGGGAAACGAGCCATCTTTAACGGTAAAATCCCTACCTGTAGTTTAAGATTGCTTCCTTCCACGCAATGACAAGTCTTATTTTTATTTAATTTCCGTTAGCAGCCAACCACTTCGGGTATTCTTTTTCTATCAATTTTTGTCCCCAGTTACCATACCAGGCATAACCATTCCTTCTTTCCGGACTTAATTCTTCCAGCTTTGATTTTATGGAATTATCGCGGTCGCCAAAAAGGGGTACGTTCTTATCTAAATCATAAAAGCGTGCCCAAACCATTCCTGATGGATCGGCGATTAGCGCGGCTGTTTTTCCTTTTTCCCTGTCGAAACGATAACCTGTTATTTTATAAGTATCGAACCATTTTATTGCGGCGGCTATTGCTGCTTTTATTTCATTAGATGGGTTTTGAATACGCATGAGAAAACGAACAATACCAACTGATTCACTTGTACTTAAAGAAGCTGGCTCAAAATTCCGGGCTTTTGCCGGTAACATCGAGTCTTTATCATATTGTGCTGCCCAAATGGTGCGCACACCTTGTTGTTTTACCTGAGTTTCCAACATGCATTGAGTTCCTTTTACAATGGCCTTTTTAACTTTCGGAAGATACTTTGGGTTAACGACTTCGAAATCATTTTTCCCACTGGCAATGTCTTGTAAAATATTCAGCACATTGACCATTGCATCATCATTGTATGTAATTTCAGAACGGTAGGAAGATTGATCGGGATAATACTGAGGCCAGCCACCATTATCATATTGAGCCGCCAGCATATAATCCAGCCCTTTTTCTGCAGCTTTCAGGTAAGTTTTGTTCTGCGTTTTTTTATAGGCTTTTACCAGGTAAACGACTTCCCGACTGGTCGCCTTATTATCAAATGTAGCATGCTTATCTTCAGTGGCTTTTATTCTGGCAAGCAATGCAGGTGTTAAGTCTGCACCATAATTGACAACACTCTTATCTTCCAGTTGCTTTGGCCAGCCGCCGTTTCCTAACTGATAAACCAACATTTTTTCTGCGGTTGAATCGGTTCGCATTTGTGCATAGCAAGATGCCAGCAGGAAACAACAGATAACGGTTAATAATAATTTTATGCTCATTTTGTTGTTCGTTTCATTAACCAAAATCATGAACTGAATTAAACTGTTTTCTCCTTAAGTTAAGGCCTTTAAATTCTTATTTCTTAGCCGGCACCTGCTTGATTAACCAGTTCACCAAATCGTTGGTTGCCTTAAAATTTTCAAATTCTGCTGGCAATTTTCTTCCATCGATATATTCATTGTAGAACCATGGATCGCCAACGGCGAATACCGTTCCTTTGCCATATTTTGCTGTCGCGATAATTACATCACCTTTATCGGTTAGCGCAGCAACTGCAGGCATTTTGGCAACGATGGTTGAAATTTCTTTGATGTACACTTTTTTCGCTGTTTTGAAAATCGAATTTCCTGCCGGGATTTTGATTGCACCCTGTTCAAAATTTGAGCCTTGTACTTTGTTGCGGCTATCCTCATTAAATTTAATTCCGAAGGATTCTGGCAATACATTAAATTTAGTGATCTCGCAATTGCCCACATCATTAAGCAATAGCACTAAAATACCGCCAGCTTTCACCCATTCGCTCACTTGTTTGGCGTGTTCGGCATTCATGAAATTTGGATTTGCTGTTTCCTTTTCGGTATCCGGATCAACAATAATATAAATATTACTGCCTTTTAAATTCGCTGTGGTTGGCGCAACTTTTAAGGTTGAGGTTTTTACACCTGCATCGTTAAAAACCTTTCCAAGCAAAGAAAATCCATTGTTATCATCTTCATTCCAAAGGTAATGGAAGGGGATTTTATCATCGGCTGGGCCGGTCATGTACTCGTTGTTAAAGAAATTGTCGACCGTAACGGTAAGACCTTTTCCAGTTTTAGGCAATGCGGCTATTTCCATTTCGGCGGCTGCACAAATAAAAGCTCCAACACCTTTCGGATCGTTGGTAATCACTTTCTCACTGATGTAATATTCAAAGCTGCCATCACGGTATTTTGGCTTTCCGCCTAAACCAGAAACAGAAACGGTTTTAGTCAGGTTTACCCTTTCATCACCAGCCTTTTCAATAAATTCTTTCTTTAAACCGGCATAACCTTTACTTGCTGCAGCCATAAAATTTTGTGGTAACCAGCCTTTGCGAACACCTTTAGCTAAACCATACACAAACATACTCGATGCGGAACTTTCCAGGTAATTGCCTTTTTTAGCGGGCAGGTTGAGGATATCAAACCAAACGCCTGATTTAGCATCCTGAACTTTTACTGCAGCAGTGGCTGTACGGTTTAAAATGGCCAATAATTCTTTTCGTTTCGGATGATTTTCAGGAAAATTATCCAATACATCAACCAAAGCCATCATGTACCAACCCATTGCCCGCCCCCAGAAGTGCGGCGATAAGCCTGTTTTCTTATCTGCCCATCTTTCGGTCCTGCTTTCATCATAACCATGGTATAAGAGACCTGTTTTCAGATCGCGAGCATTTTTTTCCATCCAGATAAACTGATTGGCAATATCATCATAAGCAGCATCTTTTTTCATCAGACGAGCATATTCCGCGTAAAAAGGCTCGCCCATATACAAGCCATCAAGCCACATCTGGTTGGGATAAATTTTCTTATGCCAGAAGCCCCCCTCTTTCGTTCGCGGCTGTTGCTGCAACTGATCATAAAGTTTATTTGCTGCCAGAAGGTATTTTTGCTGCCCGGTAACTTTATACAACAGCAGAAGCGAACGCCCGTTTTTAATATTGTCGATGTTAAAATCTTCCGCCTTGTAAGTAGCAATATTTCCTTCCTTATCTAAATAAGCATCCATAGATGACTGGATGTATTTAAAATAGTCACCGTTTCCGGTATTGCGCCAAACGGCAGCGGCACCTTCAAGCACTACACCCATATCGTATGTCCACTTCGGACCTTTCGCACCTTTTAGTACAGCAGTATCCTGAAACAATTTCTCCATTGCAGTCCTGGTTAACTGTTCAGAAAGTTTCTTTTGTGCAAAACCTGTCAGCGATAATACTGAACATCCCAGAAATGCGATTGCGGTATATAAAACTGATCTCTTCTTCATTATTTTGAAATCTCTAATGCATTTTTATTGACTTCAGCAGCACTGCTGGATACCTTTTTTGCTTTTGAAGCATCTGTGCCGCTTACTTTAATTCCTTTTGATTTATCGCCGGCTACATTAAATAATAATTCGGCACCGTTTTTATACTGGAGTTTATCGATATTGATATTGGAGCTGTTCTGAATATTCACAACCGGGTTAGAGTTATCGGTAATCACCTTTACATTCTTTAAAAAGATGCCTGTTGCTTCAATGATTTCAATGCCTTCTTTAGCCTTAATGGTTACATTTTCCAGGTGAATGTCTTTGATATTCATTTCTGGCAAACCCCTGAAAAAGATGGCTTTTTCAGCACCATTCGCCACCACATCTTTAATATAAAAATTTCTGAACTGTGGTGTAGCTTCCGTAACCGGAATCATGACACTTTTAATGGCCTCACGTTTTTCACCCGCCAGCACAATGGGATCAACGGCGGCATAATACATATCAAACAGGATGGCCTCACCCGGAATATCAATCATGTTGATGTTGTTTACATAAATATTTTCTACAATTCCACCACGCCCACGTGTTGTTTTAAAGCGTAAGCCAATATCGGTACCAATAAAAGAACAATCATATACCCAGATATTTTTAGCACCACCGCTCATTTCACTTCCTATAACGAAACCGCCATGCGCATGGTATACTACATTATTTCTTACAATTACATTTTCTGTTGGTACACCACGCTGGCGTCCGGCTTCATCTCTGCCAGATTTAATGCAGATTCCATCATCACCAACATCAAAAGTGCTGCCTTCAATTAATACATTTTTACAGGATTCTACATCTACCCCATCACCATTTTGTGCATACCAGGGGTTTTTCACCTGAAGATTTCTCAAGGTTAAATCTTCACAAAGCAGGGGATGCAGGTTCCAGGCGGGTGAATTTTGAAAAGTAACCCCTTCTAAAAGGATGGTTTTACAATTGGTGAGCACGAGCAGATTCGGACGGAGAAAATCTTTGATATCTTCATAATCCTTTGCTGTTTTACCTGATTCAATGACACCTGCATTTTTGGTATTTGAGCCCTTAACGGTTTTAGCCGACGGGTACCACATTTTGCCATCTTCGCGAACAATTCCACCGGAAGTAACCAGGTTTTTCCATTGGGATTCTGTTAACTTATCTTTTTTTACCATGCGCCACGCGCCACCGTTCCCATCGATAATGCCGGTTCCGGTAATGGCAATGTTTTCCAGGTTTGTTCCTGAAATCGGACTTTGGTTGCGCCAAGCCGGCCGGCCTTCCCAATTTCCTTCCACCAGTTTATATTGATTGAAATCAGCTGTAAACTGAAGAATAGCATCTCTTTTTAAATGAAGATTCACGTTACTTTTCAGTTCTATAGGCCCGGTAAGCCATAAACCTGAAGGGATTACCACCACTCCGCCACCTTTCTGGCTGACACTGCTTATGGTTTTATTGATGCTTTCTGTATTTAAAGCTATGCCATCACCTTTAGCGCCAAAAGCAACAATACTGGTGGTATCATTTTTAATTTTAACCTGGCGGATAACTGGTAAACTCGTTTTTTGCTGGGCTTTTGCTATACCAGCACTACAAATAAGGATAAAGGCGAGGGCTATTTTAGAATGGCATAAACTTCCAGAAATATATTTCATTATTTGTGCGGTTAAATTATACTTGGTTATTGTAATAACAAGTGTACGTTGTTTGCCTTTAAAAGCGAAGAGAAATCTATGCAAACGTTGCCGGAGAAAAGCATCAGATACCTGCCATACAAATAATTAAAAAACTGAAATACAAAGCCTTACATACATTATTTTTGTTCAGGATTCCATCCGCGGAAAACGTTTTCCATAATGTAACTTTTATACGCCTCATTGCTGAGCTGATGAGACCATTTCACCCGCTTTTCAGGCCGGGCACCTTTGCCGCTGTTTTGATATTCAGCATAATAAGCAGTTTGTTCATTGCTTTCTTTCCCCCAGTTATCCCAGCCTTCAGGTCGAATCAGTGCCGGAAGCTCACAGTTTAAAAATACCACCTTTGCATAAGGCCGCCACGGACGCCCCAGATAAAAGCTGTTTTCAGGCGCATCGCCTTTGATTGTACATTGGTTAAAAACATAGCCAAATTTAGTCGTATCAGCAGTTGATGCAGCGGTAATGTAACCTTGCTTTTTGCAAAAAAGCGTACATTTTTCAAACCAGGCAGTAGCAGAACCAAAGATAAAATCTACCGTTCCTTCAATGTAGCAGTTTTTATAAAATTGCCGGTTATTACCACCATAAGTATAAAGCGTATCCTGAAACCCCAGAAACCTGCAGTTTATGAAAGCAGATTTATCGCCACCTACCCAAACGGCAACGGCCTGCCCCACCGGACCAGAAGAATTTTCGAAGGTGATATTTTCAGCTGAAAATCCTTCTCCATAAATATAAAAACTGGAAGATCCTGAAGTACCTTTATCTTCTCCGAAAATGTTTTTCTTCTGTGCAAAATCATCATAGGTTAAAATGGTTTCATTTAAACTTTCACCAATCAACCTGACATTTTTTTTAGATGCGGCCAGCACTAATTTTTCTTTGTATATCCCTTTTTTAATAAGAATAATTGTGACCTTATTTCTAAAATCAGGTACCGCATGGATGGCTTCCTGCACCGTTTTAAAATCGCCACTCCCTTTGGTATCTACCACAAAATCAGGTTTAATGTCGATGGCATTTACCCTTATGGCACAGGTAACAAGCAAAATCAGGACTATAAATTTCATATCGGCTTTGGCTAGGTACAAATAAAACCGGCTACGCAAGGTTTAAACTTATTACGCAGCCGGGCTTTAACAAATATATGATGAGCAATTTTAAACATTAATATCTACCGGAAAGAAAAATCTGGGATAATAAATGCTGCAAACGATATCGGGAACGATTGCACAGTATCGTCTTGATCAAAAATAAAAAAAGGCTTAATCTTGTTAGTTGGCTAATCTGCAGGCTTGATTACATAAATAGCCAAAGATTTAATGCGATAATACTAACCATATATCAATCATCATGATGAAATATTTCCTGAAATTCATACTTGTAACGGGCCTTTGCTTCCACGCATTGGCACAGTCTCAGAATAATAGTGATATCTCAAAAGTTTGGATAGCTGATCAGGGCAATGGTACTTATCAAAACCCGGTTATTTATGCCGATTATTCTGATCCGGATGCCATCCGTGTGGGCAATGATTTCTATCTGATTGCTTCAAGCTTTGATGCCGTTCCGGGCTTGCCCATTCTTCATTCAAAAGACCTCGTTAATTGGAAAATTATTGGTCATGCTTTAAAGAGGCAACCTCCATTTGATCATTTTGAAAAAACACAGCATGGTAATGGTGTTTGGGCACCCTCTATCAGGTACCGAAATGGTGAATTTTATATTTATTATCCCGATCCGGATTTTGGCATTTATCTAACTAAAGCAAAAAACATTACAGGAGAGTGGTCTGACCCGAAATTAGTGGCTGCCGGAAAAGGTTTGATCGATCCTTGTCCGTTTTGGGATGAAGATGGAAAAGCCTACCTCGCCTATGCTTATGCCGGAAGCCGTGCCGGAATTAAAAGTGTTTTAGCCGTAATGCCGCTTACTGCTGATGGAACCAAAGCTACCGGGACGGGTAGAATTGTTTATGACGGACATGAATCAGACCCGACCATTGAAGGACCTAAATTTTATAAACGTAATGGCTTTTATTACTTATTTGCTCCTGCTGGCGGGGTCTCTACTGGCTGGCAATTGGTATTAAGAAGTAAAAATATTTATGGTCCCTATGAAAGAAGGGTGGTGATGGATCAGGGAAAATCAACAGTTAACGGGCCACATCAGGGTGCCTGGGTTAACACACCAACCGGCGAAGACTGGTTCCTCCATTTTCAGGATCAAGATGCTTATGGAAGAGTGGTTCATTTACAGCCCATGAAATGGACAAATAACTGGCCGATAATTGGTACTGACCAGGATAATGATGGCATTGGAGAACCGGTCATGATTTATAAAAAACCAAATGTTGGCCAAACTTATCCGATGAGTACGCCAGTAGAAAGTGATGAATTCAATGCAACAGATTTAGGCTTGCAATGGCAGTGGCAGGCCAACCCGCAGCCTACATGGATGTTTACCGATGCAGGTAAAGGTGTTCTGAAATTGTATACTGCAAAAGTTCCGGAAGAAGCGAAGAACTTGTGGGATGTGCCCAATTTACTGATGCAGAAATTTCCTGCAGAAGAATTTACGGTCACGACTAAAGTAAATTTTAAACCCAATCCAAAACTCGAAAATGAACAAACCGGATTAGTGATAATGGGTAGAAGCTATGCTAAAATCAGTATTAAAAGTAAAAATGACGGACTTTATCTGATGTTTGGCATTTGCCAGAGTGCAGATAAGGGAAAAGCCGAAAGCGAAAAAGAAATTGCCAAACTTAAATTAGGTCAGGTTTATATGAAGGTAACGGTTGCTAAAGGTGCTAAATGTCAGTTTAGTTTTAGTGAAGATGGCATCATGTTTAAACATGTTGGTGATGAATTTCAGGCTA
This sequence comes from Pedobacter sp. MR22-3, assembly GCF_026240075.1. Lineage (NCBI taxonomy): Bacteria > Pseudomonadati > Bacteroidota > Sphingobacteriia > Sphingobacteriales > Sphingobacteriaceae > Pedobacter > Pedobacter sp. MR22-3. Next base: position 171,982 of record NZ_JAPIVF010000001.1, read on the forward strand.
CAGCCGGACAATGGATTGGTGCAAAAGTAGGCTTGTACGCCATAAGGGATACACAAACCAATGATGCCGGAATAGCAGAGTATGATTGGTTCAGAATTGATAAATTAAAATAACTGCGGTATATGAAAAAATATGTTCAAATCTGTCTCTTCATGGGATTAACAGTTTTGCTGATGTCGTTTATGATAAAACGCGAACCCGTAAAAGTTTACCTGATTGGTGATTCTACTGTTGCTGATTACAGCCTGGAAACCGATTACATGCAGAAACGTTATCCTTTAACAGGCTGGGGACAGGTTTTTCAACAATTCCTGATAAAAGATAGTCTGAAAAATTTAAATCATCTGATCAAAAATGATAGTGCCCTGGTAATCGACCAAGCAAAAGGCGGCAGAAGCACCCGGTCATTTTTTGAAGAAGGCAGATGGAAAGCGCTTTTAACTACATTGAAGAAAAATGATTTAGTCCTCATTCAATTCGGACATAATGATGCAGCGAAAGATAAACCTGAGCGTTATGTTGATATCCCTGGCTATAAAAAATTTTTAAGAATGTATGTAAATGAAACCAGGGCGAAAGGTGCCAAACCTATCCTGATTACTCCCGTAACCCGAAATTATCCCTGGAAGAATGGAGTACTTGGCAGTGCTCATGGTGAATATCCTCAGGCCGTCATGGATGTAGCGAAGGAATTAAGTGTTCCGGTAATTGACTTAACAACACTTTCCGCAGATTTATTTACTTCAAAAGGCATTGATTTCGTTACCAAAAATTATTTCATGAATTTAGATTCCGGGAAATATGTTGCTTATCCTAAAGGACAAAAAGACAATACCCATTTTCAGCCGGATGGCGCAAAAGAGATTGCCAGGTTAGTATATGAAGGCTTAAAAAAAATCAATACATCTTCAATGTAATCACTAATATGAGCGGGATTTAACCGATCACATTAGTGATCCCAGATTATTTATCCAACGATTAATTTCGTGGCGATGGCAATTCTATTCCAGGCATTGATGGTAATAATCGCCATTATAACCTGAGCTAAATGCTGCTCATTAAAAAAACGAGAAGCGTTACGGTATGTCTCATCAGAAACATGCTTTGAAATTAAAGTTACCTCTTCCGTTAAAGCCAAAACAGCTTTTTCTTTTTCAGTAAACAAAGTAGTTTCTCTCCAGGCATTCAGCAAGTATAAACGCTGTTCAGTTTCGCCAATTTTACGTGCATCTGTACTGTGCATATTCAGGCAAAAAGCACAACCATTAATTTGCGATGCCCTCATTTTAATCAGCTCCAATAATATGGGGTCAATTTTAGTGTTTGATAAATACTTTTCTAAACCATACATGGCTTCATAAGCTGCTGGCTCTGCTTTTTTAATGTTAATTCTAGTTTCCATTGTTATATTTTAATTACGCTATAAAGGTCCGGAATCAATAGATCAAAAAACTTAATCTAGTTTAAGAAAAGAGGCTACTTAACCGCAAAGGACACCAAGCTATTTGCAATGAATTCAAAATTGGGAAGGTTTAATAATCATATTGCCTAAACATAGTTCAGTGCCTTCCTTGGTTGAAACAACTGAGATTGTTGCTTATTTGCATTAAATGATAAGAATAAACATCTATTTTAAATTTGCCTATAATAAGAACATATATAAGCTCAACTATTTTGGATACCCATTATATACTTAGCACATACTATTTCCGTATATGCCTTAAATGGTAAAACATTATCGCTTCGCCCTTATTTTACTTAAAAACTCAGGTGTAAAACCTAAATATGAAGCCAGCATATATTGTGGAATGCGCTGTACAAATTCGGGAAATGATCTGTTAAAATGATGATACCTTTCTTCTGCCGTCATGCTGTACAGATACCTGATCCGCAATTGGCTGGCCTGATGGCTTTTCTGCAATACCTGTCTGAAATACCTCTCCAGCTTTGGTAATTGAGCAAACATTTCTTCATAATGGCGGTGCTCAATGGCAATAACTTCAGTCGTTTCAGCAGCCTGGATAAAAAACTCAGAAGGTTGTTGAAAAAGAAAGCTGGTCAGGTCAGAAAGCCACCAGTTTTCAATGGCAAACTGCGTGGTTTGTTCTGCACCTTTGATATCAATAAAATATAACCTTAAACATCCTTTTGCCACAAAATAATTGGCCCTGCAAACCTGCCCCTGTTCCAGTAAATAAGATTTCTTTTGAACTGTCAATGATTTGAGCAAAGCCGACAGTATTTCTTCTTCCTCCCCACTTAAATTTATAAACCTGTTGATATGACTAAATAAAGATTGATACATTATAGCGAATATACAGATGAATTACATATCTGCAGATTTTAAGATATCACTGGCATAATTGCCCCAGTCCTTTAACGCACGCTTTAAAATATCACTCAACTGTTTTTTATTTACAAGCTTCCCTTTTGAAGGTACTTTAAGCTGGGCATCCGTAACCTCTATATCTTTTACTTTCGTTGCAAACCAGGTAATATGTTCACGCGGCAAGGCTACGCCTAATATCATACCTGGTAATCCATTAAAGGTTTCCGGACCGCCAGATACCGGAATGGCATCGGCATAAAAGGCAACAACGTAAATAGAATCCATCATTAAAGCATTTGCCCGCCTGCAATCATAGCCTGCAATATTTCTGAATTCATCTGTTATTTTCCAGTTTATTTTGCGGATGGAATCTTTAACCAGGTAAGTTTCTTCATAAACCGATTTTTGAATAATACTGGTTTCTGATTTAAGATTACTTAAAATAATGTTATTCTGCTTTGCCGTCGCGAAATTACCTAACCAATTGTTAGATACACTTTCATCTGCCAGCGGATTAAAAAATGTTTGGTTGTTCTTAAAAGTAAGCTCACTTTTCAAAGTTTTAAATTGCGGGTTATTTTTTTGATACTGCTCCAGCGCCTGTGCACTCCAAAAGTTATCAGGATATTTTTTTGCCTGATCTTGAATCAATGCGTAAACATTGATCTTTTTCTCAAATTCTATAATGCCCTGGTTCACAAACCTCGCATTTTGCGCCATTGCATTATTCATTGTGCAAACCAGCATCAGTAAAGTATATTTTAATTTCATTTATAATATTTTAAAAGGATTTTGAATCATTACCATTCAAATTTTATTTTTGAGGCGCACCACCGCCCATTTTATTAAAATCCCAAACCAGGGAGAACATAAAATAACGGCTGATATTATTATAGCTTGTTTGCGTGATCATATTGGAATAGGAAGACCGCCTGAAACCCCGGTTCTGATTAAATAAATCATTACCGCGAATGGTAAGTTTCAGATCTTCATTTTTAAAGAAACATTTGGTTACAGCTGCATTGATAATGATCTGTTCGAAACTGGTATCAAAAGCTGGCGATTTAGGTGTGTAAGTATATTCACCATCCGCACGAAGTTTGATTTTTTTCGGCAGGGTTAAGCTGAAGCCTCCCCAACCTTGCATCCCCCATCCTTTATTTGCCCGATCTTTTTGAAGCGAGGCTACCTGTGCATGATAACTCGGACCAAAGTTTAAATAGATTTCACTCTTATCCTTATACCTGTTAATCTGTAATGAAGGAGAAAAGCTGGTACTCACAATTTGATTTAATTCGACCACATCACTTAACTGACTTTTTACGTAGCTATAATTTGTATTGCCATTTGCATTTAAATTTAGCCCGATATTGGCATCAAACAGAAATTTAACTTTTCTATTGAACCCGCTATATACACTATAATTAACCGGCGTTCTATCTGTTAAATTAACAGATTTCGCTATTGTCTTTCCAGAAGCATCTGTTTCTGTGCTACTGACTATTGCTTTGTTAACAAAGCCGAAACTACCGTTAATGTATATTGATTGCTGACTCAAAACTTTATAAGCGTTATAACTTGCATTAAATCGACTATTGAAGGATGGTGCCAGATCTGGATTACCAAGAGGTTGATATAAAGGATTATCATTTACCCTTACCGGCTGCAACTGGTTAACGGTAGGTTGGTTTGTACTTCCGTTATAACTGAACCTAAAAGCCCTTTGAGCGGAGAATTTATACATGTAACTGGCTTGAGGTAACCAATTTACGAAACTTCTGCTATAACTTTGATTAGAGAGTTGCTCAAATTGATCAAACTTTGCGGCACTCACCTTACTACCAAAACTAATAGTTGTTTTAGGCTTTTTATAGTTAAAAACAGCTCCACCCTGATTAAGGTATTGACTTGCTTTAAAATCATTGCTGAATTCTTTATCCAGAATATCATAATTTCCAGGTGATGATTGATTGAAAGATTTACGATCAGAACGACTTTCATTAATACCAAAACCATAATTTAACACTAAAGAGATTGATTTTGTTAGTGGCTCATTGTAAGTTAAATTGCTACTAAAAATAGAACTCTGGGTATTGTTTTTCTTTAACTGATCTGTAACTTCCTTTCTTAAAGGTAAACCAGCTTCATCATAATATTCTACAACTGAATTTAAAAAACCATCTGAATTGAGATCATTGAGATTCTGACTAAGACTTACTGAATAATTACGCCCTGCTTTTTTTAGCTTTTTGTTATAAAAGGCAGAGATATTAAATGTTTGTTCTTTACCATTGTTACTATTCGACTGCCTATTTTCGTTGAGTTTGGAATTGTCGCCCCTTAATCCAATACTATTTAAGCTGGAGATATTATCACTGTTTTTAAGCAGGCCATCTACTGATACTTTGAGGTTACTGGTGGTATCCGGTTTGATGGTATATACTGCATCAATTTTCTGCCTGAACACATTTCGATCAGAATTTTCATCGGTATTTGTATTGATAATACCATCAGGTAAATTATTCTGACTAAGGGTATTTTTAGTCGTTTTGATGCCTAAGGCACCCAACTTATAATTGGTGTTAATACTCTCCTTATCGCTATTCCATTTATTATCATAATGTGCACCGCCGGTTAAGGCCCGGGGTATCCCTTCACCATAATAATTTCCGTTTTCTAATTCATCTCCATCCCCATAGCTAAACCACATGTTTCCATCATCACTCATTTGCATATTACTATTACCCGCACCTAATTTATTGCCATCTTCCCAACTCAAACCCGTAGTACCGTTATTTGCGGCCGTACCATAAACAGAAAACTTTTGTTTGGCTTTGAAGCGGTTAAACAATGCCTGGCCCTGATAAAAATCTTTAGTACCATAACCCGCATCAATCTTTCCGAAGTAACCACTTTTCTTATCTTCTTTAAGTTTTATATTGATGGTTTGTGTTTTTTTCCCATCATCAACACCTGTGAAGGCTGCCTGATCGCTGGATTTTTCATAAAGTTGAACTTTATCCACCATATCCGCCCTTAGGTTTTTAGTTACCAAGGTTGGATCATCACCAAAAAATTCCTCTCCATCTATCAATACTTTAGGTACGGTTTTCCCCTGGGCCGTAATTTTCCCATCCTTATCTACCTGTATTCCCGGCAGTTTTTTTAACAAATCTTCCACTTTATCATTTGGTTGTATACTATAACTTGATGCGTTAAACTCTGTAGTATCGCCCTTAATTTTAATAGCGGCCTTTTCGCCTTTAATAATTACATCTGCCAAAAGTTTGGCTATTCCGGTTAAATTAATCGTACCAAGATCTATGTCTTTTTTAGTAGAATCTAAGGTAAAGTGATCAACAAAATCAGCATACTTAGGATAAGAAACCAATAGCATAAACTTGCCATTTTTAATACCGTTGATTTCAAAGGAGCCGTTTTCAGCAGACCTGGTAAATTTCACCAGCGTAGAATCTTTAGCATTTAATATGGCAATGGTAGATCCGGAAAGTAAAGTAGTTGAAGCAGTGTCAATGGTGCGGCCTTTAATCTGGTGAACAATTTGCGCCTTCAGGTAGGAAGTAACAAAAACCAGAAAACACAGGCAGAGGAGCGTTCGTTTCATAAGATAATTGATTAGCTTGGTGCTCTAATATAAAACTAATTAATTAGTTAAAAAAGGCTTTAACTTTTTTTAACAATATGATCACACCATATTTAAATCATTAAAAAAATTATATTTAATCAAATTTTAAATTGATGAAACTCCCATCTATACAACACCTTTATAAGGACTTATTAACCGTTGTTAAACGCTTCCCGCTACAGTTCGTATTTATTATTGTGGCAACAGTATGCTGGACATATTATATTCATCTTGACCGTTATGGTGCAGATTCATTGCTTAACGCCGCTCTTCACAAGATTCTGATAAAAGCTATATTAATCAGTAACCTCGGCCTTACCCTTACACTCGCTTTAGATTTACTGGCAGAAAAAAAGGCATATAAGCCTGGAAAAAAGTGGCTGATCAGGATCTTTACGGTTTTGAGTTGCCTGTCGCTCTTTTTCTTATTAGATCCTGCGGATAACTTTGCTGATCAGTTAAGAATTGCATTGATGGCATTTGCCTTTCATTTGTTTGTTGCTTTCTCTCCATTTATGGATAAAGGCCAGATTAATGGCTTCTGGCAATTTAATAAAGTGTTGTTCCTCCGCTTTCTAACAGCAGCGCTTTATTCTATTGTGCTGTATGGTGGTTTAGCGATAGCCCTGGTAGCCATAGATGGCTTATTCAATGTCGCTATTTATTGGAAAACATACATGATTGTTTTTGCAATCATAGTCGCTGGTTTTAGTCCGGTATTCTTTTTAGCAGGTATACCCACCAATTTCGAACAACTGGAAAAAGAAGCTGCTTACCCTAAAGGACTGAAGATATTTACACAATTTGTACTTATTCCACTAATGACCATTTACCTGGCGATTTTATTATTTTATGAAATCAAAATCATGATAAGTTGGTCATTACCTAAAGGTTTGGTGTCCAGCCTGATTATTGGTTACGCCGTTTTTGGAATCCTATCATTGCTCCTTATTTATCCGATGAAAGAGCAGGAAGGAAACAGCTGGATAAAACTTTTCTCGCGTTTCTTTTATAGCATGCTGATTCCGCTCATCATACTCCTCTTATTGGCAGTTTGGAAGCGGGTTGAACCTTATGGAATAACAGAAAGCAGGTACATACTAATACTGATTGCCCTATGGCTAACTTGCATAACGGTTTACTTTCTCTTTAGTAAAAGGCAAAACATTAAACTCATTCCCATTAGCCTGGCTATTTTAACGATGCTTGCAGTTTACGGACCTCAAAGTGCATCTGCTGTTTCTAAATACGCACAAATTACAAGGCTCAAGAAGATATTATCCTCTCAAAAGGCCGAGGATCTAAAGGAAAAGCCATCTGTGGTGAAATATCTCGTATCCAAACATGGCTTAAGTGCTTTGCAGCCTTTTACTTCAAAGAACCTGACTCATATTGAAAATGTAATTGACAGTCGAGATGATTATCAATATGTCAAAGATAAGATAAAAGTGGATACTGCCTTTTCCACTTTAAAGATCAACGACAAGGATATTTATCCCGCCGATACCCAATATACTTTTTTAAGTACCGATCATGATTTCCCTGCGATTAGCGGATTTGATTACCTGCTGGATATAAATAGCTATGAAAATACGGAAAAGGTTTTCAATGGCATCCAAATAAAAATAGATCGTACTAATGATAAAGACTTAATCATTAACCTGGGTGATACAGCCAAATTAGCAATTAAACTGACTAAAATTTTTGAGGAATCAGTAGAACTGGCGAAAGCTAAAAAATTAAAATCAACTAAAAATTATAATGAATTTCTCCTGCCTGCCAATAAGCTAACTTTTTCTAAAATAGTGAAGAATTATCAGTTTACTTATACAATTGGTCAAATCAGAGGTTACAAAACTGGAAGTAGTTTACAGAAAAACTGGTTTGATATTGAAGCGCATTTATTGATTAAAAAATTATAGTATAAAACTATTTTGGAAAGGGGCTGTATCAGGAAAAAATGAACAGCCCCTTTTCTTTTTTTTACGGATTGGTAGACCAAACGGCTGCATCTTTTACAAACACCCGTCTGTTAAGCTTCAATTGAGCAATAATCAGTTCTGCTATATCTTCGGGTTGCATCACCTTATCAGGATTACCATCGGTAAGTTTTAAATCAATAGCCATATCCGTTGCCGTAGTACTCGGCGATAATGCCGTTACCCTGATGTTATGTTTTCTCATTTCCTGCATTAATGAAACAGAAAAAGCATTAACTGCCGCCTTAGATGCCGAATATGCACTGGTTACTGCCGCAGGACTAAATGCTGATGAACTTGAAATGCTAATAATCTCACCAGTTTGCCTTTCTATCATTTCCGGCACAACTGCACGGGTTACATAATAAGTACCCATTAAGTTAGTTTGAATAATCCGCTCCCAGTCTGCTATTTCCATTTATAAGAATTTACCAAACTTTCCAACACCAGCATTATTGATCAAAATTTCAATAAAACCCAACGCTCCTTTAACCGTTTCTATGGCATGGTTTACAGAATCGATATCACTAACATCCATAGTTGCAACAGCTATTTTTACGTGATATTGCTTTAACTCTTCTGCCAGTTCATCTAAATGACTTTTCGTTCTGCCAACTAAGGCTACGTTTACACCTTCTTTTGCTAAAGCTGTGGCAATAGCCTTTCCTATGCCTTTACCCGCACCGGTAACGATTGCATTTTTTCCTGATATATTTTCCATTGTTACATTATTAATATGGCGTTAAACTTTTTAAAAGTTAGTAACGCTAACCTAAATCATTTCATTACAAATCAAACTTAATCCCTTGTGCCAAGGGCAAGGTATCCGAATAATTGATTGTGTTCGTTTGTCTGCGCATATAAGCCCTCCAGGCATCAGATCCGCTTTCTCTTCCACCGCCGGTTTCCTTTTCACCTCCAAAAGCACCACCAATCTCAGCACCTGAGGTACCTATATTTACATTCGCAATCCCGCAATCTGATCCTTTTGAAGATAGAAAAAGTTCAGCTTCTCTCAAATTCAAAGTCATAATTGCTGAAGATAAACCCTGTGGAACACCATTTTGTAAAGCAATGGCTTCTGCTAAGGTTTTATATTTAATCAGGTATAAAATCGGCGCAAAAGTTTCATGCTGCACAATTTTGAAGTCATTTTTAACTTCGGCAATACAGGGTTTTACATAACAACCGCTGCTGTAATGATCGCCGGTTAACACACCACCTTCCACGATAAATTGACCACCTTCGGCTTTACATTTCTGAATCGAATCCAGATATGAAGCCACAGCATCCTGATCAATCAACGGACCAACATGATTACTTTGATCCAGCGGGTCGCCAATCCGTAACTGATCATAAGCCTTCACTAATTTTTCTTTAAAGGTATCATAAACACTTTCCTGAATAATCAATCTTCTGGTAGAGGTACAACGCTGACCAGCTGTACCTACGGCACCAAAAACAGCACCGATTAAACTCATATCCAAATCAGCATGTTCTGAAATGATAATCGCATTATTACCTCCCAATTCCAGCAAGGTTTTACCCAGGCGGGCGCCCACGGCTGCAGCAACTTCTTTTCCCATCCGGGTAGAACCTGTTGCAGAAATTAAGGCCACGCGGCCATCATGGGTCATCGCTTCTCCCACTACCTTGTCGCCCAAAACCAGGTTACAAACGCCTTCTTCTATATCATTGGCCTTAAAAACTTTAGCAATAATATGCTGACAGGCAATTGCCGTTAAAGGTGTTTTTTCAGAGGGTTTCCAGATGCAAACATTGCCACAAACCAGCGCCAAAGCTGCATTCCAACTCCAAACGGCCACCGGAAAATTAAATGCTGAAATAATGCCAACAATCCCCAATGGATGCCATTGCTCATACATGCGGTGGTTCGGGCGTTCACTATGCATGGTTAAGCCATATAACTGGCGCGATAAGCCTACTGCAAAATCACAGATATCAATCATTTCCTGCACCTCACCTAAACCTTCCTGCAAACTTTTTCCCATTTCGTATGAAACCAGTGCGCCCAGAGCTTCCTTATTCACCCTCAAAGCATCACCAAACTGCCGGATTAAATCTCCACGCTTTGGAGCTGGCACGGTTCTCCATTCAGAAAATGCCAGCTGAGCCTTTTTCACCACCTGGTTATAGTCTTCAGCAGTGGCAACCTTGGCAGAAGCAATTAATTTTCCATCAACAGGAGAAAAACTTTCCAACAATTCAATGTTGGAAAGGCCACCCCAATTACTTCCTGTACTAAAAGCAGCATTATTGGCTTTTACACCTAACTGATCCAAAATGGATTGAATATCTGTCTTCATATAGCTAAACGATTTACACAAAAAAACAAAAAATTAAGAGAAAGCAGGTACATTTGAGTCTTTACTTTATCACAATAATTTAGATGTTGTTTTAAAGATAACAGACCCATAAAATCATAAAAAATGAATAATAAGTTTCTCACCTGCAGTGCGCTGTTGCTGACTTTTTTTGTGGCAGGTAATCTTTCAGCTCAGGAAAAATCTTCAGAAAAGCCCGAAAATTTATCTGTCTACCGTGTTACCCCCACTAAAATTAATGATTTGGTGCATACCAAACTGGATGTTTCCTTTGATTATGCCAAACGTTATCTGTACGGAAAAGAATGGGTAACCTTAAAACCTCATTTTTACCCGACAGATTCCCTTACCTTAGATGCCCAGGGAATGGATATTAAAACCGTTGCATTAGTAGGTATCAAAGGAAATACACCGTTGAAATATGTATATAACAACAATAAGTTATACATTAACCTTAATAAAAAATACACTAAACAAGAAAAATATACCATCTACATCGCATATACGGCGAAGCCGGATGAATTAAAAGTAAAAGGTAGTGCAGCCATAACGGATGCGAAAGGATTATACTTCATCAATCCGGATGGAAAGGATAAAGATAAACCTGTTCAAATCTGGACACAAGGTGAAACCGAATCTTCTTCAGCCTGGTTTCCGACGATAGATAAGCCAGACCAAAAAACTACCCAGGAAATTTCGATGACAGTTAAATCGAAATATACCACCTTATCCAACGGAAAACTAGTCAGCCAAAAACCCAATACAGATGGTACCAGAACCGATACCTGGAAGATGGACTTGCCGCATTCTCCTTACCTCTTTATGATGGCCATTGGCGATTTCAAAATCACAAAAGATACTTATAAAGGCAAAGAGGTTAACTATTACCTGGAACCAAAATACGCACCTTATGCCAAACAGATTTTTGGGAAAACCCCTGAGATGATGAAGTTTTACAGCGAAACTTTAGGGCTGGATTATCCCTGGAATAAATATGCACAGGTGGTGGCCAGAGATTATGTTTCGGGTGCTATGGAAAATACCACGGCAACTTTACACGGTGAGCAGATTCAGAAAACAGATCGCGAATTGTTAGATGGAAATGAAGAAGGCACCATCGCACACGAACTCTTCCACCAGTGGTTTGGCGATTATGTAACGGCAGAATCATGGTCAAACTTAACCATGAACGAATCTTTTGCCACTTTTGGTGAGATTATCTGGCAAGGACATGATGCGGGTAAAGATGCCGAAGATAAATTACGCTATGAAAAACTTCAATCTTATATCAGTTCCACCAAAAATGGAGAAAGTCCTGTTTTAGCGCGTTTTCACTATGCAGATAAAGAAGACATGTTTGATAATGTGAGCTACGCAAAAGGATCTGTTATTTTATATGCACTGAAAAATCAAATGGGCGATGCGGCTTTTTATCAATCGCTCAATAAATACCTAACCACCAACGCATTTAAAAATGGGGAAACGCACCAATTGAGATTAGCCATGGAAGACGTGACCGGCAAAGACTGGAGTCCTTATTTTAACCAGTGGTATTACAATGGCGGCCACCCCATTTTAGCTATAGATTATGGCTATCAAAATGGAAAGGCCACTATTAAAGTGAAGCAAACACAAGATTCAAGTGTACAAACTTTTACCTTACCAGTTAAAGTGGATATCTATGCAGCCGGGAAAAAGATCAGAAAAGAAATTATTATCGACAAGCGTGAAGAGACTTTTTCTTTTGACGTAAGCAGCAAGCCAGATTTAATTGATTTTGATGCCGATAAAATTATCGTTGGCGAAATGAACGACAATAAAGTGGCTGAAGATTATTACTTTCAATATAAAAATGCACCAAGTTATGCCAACAGACTTGAAGCACTGCAATTCATTATGCAAAGCAAAGCCATAAGCGGTCAGCAGGTTTTATTGGCAGCCCTAAAAGATTCGTCAGGCGATTTACGTGCCTTAAGCATTGCCGGTTTAAATCTTGAAGATGCCCAAATTAAAGCTGCGGCACTTCCGGTTTTATTACAGCTGGCAAAAACAGACCGGGATACTGAAGTGAGAGCTGCAGCAATTTCCAAATTGGGAGAAACCGGCGATCAGACTTATAAAAGTTTAATGTCCGAAAGCCTAAAGGACAGATCTTATCGCGTGATTGCGGCAGGAATAAGCGGTCTGGCAAAACTTGCCCCTAAGGAAAGTATAAGCACGCTATCAGCATTGGATCAGGATACAAAAGATCATATTGCGCCTTCGATTGCCGAACTTTACATTGGCGATCCGAAAGATGAACACCAGGAATTTTATACAAACATTATGGATAAGGGAGACCGGAATAAAGTTTTTGCGGTGATTGGTCAATATTTTCAGTACCTGAGGGCCAATACCAATCCGGCTGTAACAGAAAAAGGCATTAAAAATATTAAAGATGCCATTGAAAGACTGAAATTACAGCCTTACCTGAATAAACAACTTTCATCAGCATATGAAGCTACGGCCCAGGGTAAATCCAAGCAAGCCGGCGCAGCAAGCGGAGAAGATAAAAAGAACCTGATGAAACAGGCTGAGATATTCAAAAAAGCAGCTGTTGATTTAGGAAAAGAATCATAAAAAATTAAGGTTGATGAGTCAGATCATCAACCATTTTTCTTTGCTTAATGCCGGCCTTTGAAAGCAGTGGTTTTATAGGGTGTAGTACCCACAACCAAAGATATTACGGCTTAATTTTCATGACTTCATCATTACCTTAGTCAGGCAAATTAGTGCTATTTTTGTAAGAGAAGGGAAAAGGAGCCGCGATGTTGAAAAAATATTTTGATTATCCACACCTTATAATTAGAACAATAAGCTTTATTTTCAGTTGCTTACATCTTTTTCAACAACTGATGTTAATAATTATTTCTTAACCGAATAATTTAATTTGGTAAACTTATATTGTATCTTTCTGCCAATTGGCACGGTTCTTTAATTTAATTATATATGGAAGAAGAATTCTTTTTTGAATCCAATGAAGACGCACAACGTTCGGTAGAGCGCTATGAAGAGATGATCCGCAATCAGGATCAGTACTTTTTTGATGCAGGCGCCTTTGAGTATATTGTAGATTTTTACATCGAAAAAAATGATCCGGTTAAGGCTTTACAAGTGGTAGATTATGCCATCAATCAACATCCTTATGCCACCGTATTTTTAATTAAACAGGCACATCTTTATATTTTAACCAATAATAATGATCAGGCTTTTTTAGCCTTGCAAAAAGCCGAATTACTGGAACCATCAGAGCCGGATATTTATCTGCTCCGTGGTAATATCTTTCAGAATACCGAGCGTTTTAGTGAGGCACTGGAAAATTACGAGAAGGCATTGGGCTTAGCCGAAAGTACGGATGAAATTTTATTGCAGATGGCTTATGTATACCAGAGCATGGGCGATTATGAAAGTGCCATCACCTACATTAAGCTGAGCCTGGAACAAAATATGGAAAACCAGGATGGCTTATATGAGCTGGCTTTCTGTTACGATGTTTTAGACAAACAGGAAGAAAGTATTAAATTCTATCAGCAGTACATTGATACCGATCCTTATTCATATGCAGCATGGTATAATCTGGGCAACAGTTTTCATAAATTAAATCTTTTTGAAAAAGCCATAGATGCTTATGACTATGCAATTTTAATCAAAGAAGATTTCAGCTCGGCCTATTTTAATAAGGGAAATGCCCTGGTACAGCTTGACAAGTACGATGAGGCCATAGATGTTTATAAGCAAACTTTCGAATATGAACAGCCCAATGCCGATACCTATTGCGCCATCGGGGAATGTTATGAGAAGTTGGAAAAGATGGACGAAGCCCGCTCCTATTACAAAAAGTCGGTAAAAATGGATCCGAAAATGGCTGATGCCTGGTTCGGAATTGGCGTAACCCTTAACCATGAAGAACGCTATTTTGAATCATTGCATTTTTATAAAAAAGCAATCGACCTGGAAGCGGAAAATGCTGATTTCTGGTTTGCTATGGCTGATGCCTACTATAAATTAGGGCAGATTGAAGAATCTATTACGGCTTACGAAAAGGTTTTGGAATACAATCCGCTTGATATTGAAGCCTGGCTGGATTTCAGCACAGTATTGTATGAACAAGGGAAATTGCTTGATGCATCAGAAACAATGGCTGAAGCCATTAAGAATAATCCGGAAGCAGCAGAATTATACTACCGCATGGTGGCATACCTGTTTGCAATGGGAAATTATGCAGATGCGCTGGGTTATCTCGAAACCGCTTTAACCACTGATCCCGATAAGCATTACATCTTATTTGAATATTTACCGCAGCTGCAGGATAACAGTGCCATTATTAATGTTATTAACAGATATATCAGGTAAAAGCCTTTTGAGAAAAATTTAACAAATAAATCTCAAAATTTTTTTCACTTTTGTACGCATATGAATTACCCATTATTAAACGTTCCTGAACGTCCTGCTAAACCACGCCAGAAAGGCCTCACCATGGTTATGGATAAAGGATTAAGCCTTCGCCAGGTGGAAGATTTTATCGAAGTTGCCGGCGTACATACAGATATCGTAAAATTAGGTTGGGCTACATCTCACGTTACACCAAACCTTAAAGAAAAATTAGCTTTATATAAAAGTTCCGGCATTCCTACTTATTTTGGAGGAACATTGTTTGAGGCCTTTATCATCCGGAATCAGTTTACTGATTATCAACGCATTCTAGATCAATACGGAATGGAATACGCCGAAGTATCTGATGGTTCCATTGAAATTGAGCATGACCTGAAATGTGGCTACATTTCCGAACTGGCTAAACAGGTAACTGTAATTTCTGAGGTAGGCAGTAAGGATGCAGCTAAAATATTTGCGCCATACAAATGGATCAAATTAATGCAGGCAGAACTTGAAGCTGGCTCCTGGAAGGTAATTGCAGAAGCACGCGAAGGTGGAAATGTAGGAATTTACCGTGGCAGTGGCGAAGTACGTGAAGGCCTGGTAGATGAAATTCTGACACAGATTCCGGAAGAAACCATCATCTGGGAAGCACCGCAAAAAGAACAACAGGTTTGGTTTATCAAACTGATCGGCTCAAATGTTAACCTGGGCAATATTGCACCGGCAGAAGTGATCCCTTTAGAAACCATACGTTTAGGACTTAGAGGTGATACTTTTGATTACTTCCTGAACCAAACTAAATAACCTACAGTCCTGATAAGGATGCATAGTTAAATAAGCCTTGCAGGTTTCAAAACCTGTAAGGTTTGCTGTTTATATATCAATATGAAAACTTACGGCTTAATCGGATTTCCGCTATCTCATTCCTTCTCTAAAAAGTATTTCACAGAGAAATTTTTAAATGAAGGCATTGTTAATCATCGCTATGAGCTTTATCCTATTGAACAGATTCAATCACTGCCTGAATTATTAAGTGCAGATGCGACATTAGCCGGCTTAAATGTTACTATTCCACACAAGGTAAGTATTTTACCATTCCTGAATGAGATAGAAGAGGCTGCAGAAAAAATTGGGGCAGTAAACTGCATATCCATCAAACGGCTTGAAGGTGAAGTTTATTTAAAAGGCTTCAATACGGATGCCTTTGGCTTCGAAAAGTCTTTAGTTCCCTTACTTAAATCACACCATAAAAAAGCATTGGTATTTGGTGATGGCGGAGCAGCTAAAGCGGTTAAATATGTATTGGAGAAACTGGGTATTGCCTATCTTACCGTGGTGCGTAAACCCATTGAAAATGGAATTTTATATGCTGAAGTTACACCGGAAATTTTCTCCAGCCATACTTTGCTGATTAATACCACCCCGCTGGGAATGTTGCCTCATGTGGATGCCTATCCGGAAATAGATTATTCGCAGATCGGGCCGCAGCACCTGGCCTACGATTTAGTGTATAACCCTTTAGAAACTGCTTTTCTGGCAAAAGCAGCCGCCCGGGGTGCTGTAATTAAAAATGGGCTGGAAATGTTGCATCAACAGGCTGAGCAAGCCTGGGACATCTGGAATAAATAATTTTAATGGCTGTTAAGGCTTTATTAATGATTAGGAACAATGAAATTAAAATACCTTATCCTTTTTCAGTTTGTTCTGCTGTTGAGTTTTTCGGCTTGCCAAAACAATGATTACAGTCCGAAACCTAAAGCATATTACCGCATTTTATATCCAAAAAAAACTTACCAGCCACTTTTAGCACCGGTTCCTTTCCGTTTTGATTATCCGGAATATGCTACGCTGGAAAAAGATGTTAGCCGTGATGCGCAAAAGTATTGGTACAATTTACATTTTAAGCAGTTTAACGGTTTTCTGCATTTAACATATTATGATATTTCAGGCAAAAAGGAATATGACAATATGGTTGAAGATGCCAGGAAATTAGCTTTCAAACATACCATAAAAGCCAGCGCCATCGATCAAAAACTTATTCACTACCCAGATAGAAAGGTTTATGGAATTTATTATGCCATTGAAGGAAATACGGCTTCTTCGGTACAGTTTTTTCTAACAGACAGCACAAAACATTATTTTAGGGGTGCCTTATATTTCAATGAGCGCCCGCAATATGATTCCATAGCACCAGTAATTAATTTTATTAAAAAAGATATCGACACCCTGATCTCTACCTTCAGGTGGAAAAACCAATAATATATGATTACAGTAAAAACCCTGACCTTTAATGCCTACAGTGAAAATACATATGTTTTATTTGATGAAACAAAGGAATGTGTAATTATAGACCCAGGCATGTATGAAGGCCATGAGCAAAATGAACTGACTATTTTCATTAAAGAAAATAACCTTAAGCCCCTTTTGTTGCTGAATACGCATTGTCATCTTGATCATGTTTTTGGTAATAAATTTATCTTCGATACTTATGGATTAAAACCACAGTTTCATAAGGGCGAACTGGAAGTATTAAATGCTGTTCCGGGTTATGCACCAGCAATGGGTTTTACTAAATACCAGATTTCTCCACTTCCAGATAAGTTTTTAACAGAAACAGATACCATCACTTTTGGAAACAGTTCGCTTACCATCATTTTTGCTCCGGGTCACTCTCCGGCTCATTTATGTTTCTACAGCGCGGCAGATCATACCTTAATGGGTGGTGATGTATTATTTCAGGGGAGTATTGGCCGTACTGATCTTCCGGGCGGAAATCATCAGCAATTAATTCAAAACATTTCACAGAAACTTTTCGTTTTACCTGATGAAACAATGGTATATCCAGGCCATGGTCCGGCAACAACTATTGGTTATGAAAAACAAAACAATCCTTTTTTTTAAAATAATACAGGATGATTAACGAGCCATACATTGTGCGGGGTTCACAAGCCTGGCCTTTTATCTTTAAACCCTCAACCTTTTAATTATCTTTACTGCTGTGAATACGCCACTATATATTGCAAAACGTTATTTGTTTGCAAAAAAGTCTACCAATGCCATTAACCTGATATCCGGCATATCAATGGTTGGGGTAATGGTTGGAAGCGCGGCACTCATTATTATCCTTTCCGTATTCAATGGACTGGAAACAGTGGTTCTTGGTTTATTTGATACCATGACACCAGAGCTCGTCATTGTACCGGCAAAGGGTAAAACATTTGACCCAAATACACCATACTTTTCATCACTCAGAAAAAATGCTTCGGTATTTTCTTATACAGAAGTACTGCAGGAAAACGCCTTGTTAAAATACAATCAAAAACAAGCCGTAGGCATGGTTAAGGGGGTAAGCCTGGCCTATTTAAAAAACAGTAAGCTGGATAGTTCTATTAAAGAAGGCCATTTCATCTTACAGAACAAAAATGGTTATAGTGCTGTAATAGGTTCTACATTACAAAGCCAGCTCGCCGTGAATACCCTTGATCCATTTACAGAAATGGAACTTTTCTCACCTAAGAAAACCATTGCAGTGAACTCATTAAACCCGACAGATGATTTTGTCAATAAGAGCATCAGGGTAAGTGGTGTTTTTGAGGTACAACAGGAATTCGATAATGGCATTATTGTACCGTTGGCCTTTGCCAGAGAATTGCTGGGGGAAGAAAAAAATGTATCCACTATAGAAATAAACCTGCAGGCCGGAACTGATGTGGACCATTTTCAGGAAGAAGTGGCTTCCAGGCTTGGAGAGGCTTTTGAGGTGCGTAACCGGGCAGAACAAAACCGGTCGCTCTACCACATCTTAAACACTGAAAAATGGGCGGTTTATATTATCCTGACATTTATTCTGATTATTGCTATTTTCAATATCATTGGTTCATTAACGATGCTGGTGATCGATAAAGTAAAAGACATTGCCATTTTAAGCAGCCTGGGAGCGAGTAAAAAGCTCATTAAAAGGATTTTCTTATTTGAAGGCATGATGATTACCATGTCTGGCTGTATATTAGGATTGATTATCGGGCTGATTTTCTACTTTATTCAGCATAAATATGGCATTATCAAAATGGGAGAAGCAAATTTGCTAATGGAATCTTATCCAATCGGACTCAAGTGGAAAGACTATGTCTTAGTATTCGTTACGGTTGGATTTTTTTCATTTTTGGCATCAGCTTTGTCATCAAATTTAAGTGTCAAAAAGATAGACCAAATTAATCAAACGATATAAGGATGAAGTTATTTAAACAAGCATTTGTAGGTGTTATGCTCCTTGGAGTAGCTGTTGCAGCTTGTAATAGAAAGGATAAAGCCGAGCGGGAAGAAAGTAACGTTAAGGTGGTAAAAGGATTATATAGCTTTGGTCCGGAGATGAAATCATTCACCATGTGTGACGATGGCCGGGAATATTGGGTGGCAGACAGTGTTAAAAATCTGGAGCTTTCCTACAGCAATCTGAATTTCGAAAAGCCCTATGAACCCGTTTATGTTGAACTGGAAGGTTATTTTTCCAAATCAGATACAACAGCCGTTTCGGCAGATTTTGATTCCACTTTGGTGGTTACAAAAGTTCTGAAAATCAGCAAGGAAATTCCTGATGGACCTTGTGCACAATAACCATTCACGTATATGAATAATAATATATTGGCATTAATTACGCCGCAAAACAAGTTAACCACAATATAATTAAACAGAAAGAGCTCCTAAATGGAGCTCTTTCTGTTTAATAGCATTTAGTCTGCACTACCAGTAAATTCCGTAAAGCGCAACCAACAAACCAACAATGATTAAAGCACCAACCGCAAAGCTTGTTGTTGTTTTAAACATGTTCGAATCGATTTCAAGTCCTTTTGGATTGGCGATACCTTTTCTGTTTTCAGTTAAGCTGATTAATACCATTCCGAGAATACAGAATACAAATACGATGCCCATTCTATCAAGGAAGGGAATTTCATAGATTCCGGCGGCCGTTTTAACAGAAAAACCTATTCCTGATAAGAAAGAAAGATCCATCATTCCAGGTAAGAATTTCAATAGTAAGGATAAGCCGAAACCACCAATTGTTGCAAATAGCGCCGCATTTGAAGTAGATCTTTTCCAGAAGAAACCCAAAATAAACATGGCAAAGATACCTGGAGATACAAAACCTGTATATTCCTGAATGTATTGGAAACCACCTTTTTTGTCAATCCCTAAGTGAGGTGCAATTAAAACACCCAATACCATAGCAACTACAACAGCAATTTTACCTGTAAATACGAGATCTTTCTCTGAAGCATTGGTTTTCAAAACCTTTTTATAAATATCAAGTGTGAAGATGGTTGCAATACTGTTGGCCTTACCCGCTAAAGAAGCCACTACTGCCGCGGTTAAAGCTGCAAATGATAAGCCTTTTAATCCGGCAGGTAATAAGTTTAACAATACCGGATAAGCACGGTCAGGGTTTACAGAACCATCCTGCAACATTTCTGCCTGGAAAACACCATCCTTGTACAGCACGTAGGCTGCGATACCCGGAAGCACAACAATGATAGGCATTAATAATTTTAAGAAAGCGGCAAATAATAAACCGCCACGGGCCGTTTTTAGATCGGCGCCCAACGCACGTTGTGTGATGTATTGATTACAACCCCAATAATTTAAATTCACAATCCACATCCCGCCGATTAAAACGCTTAAACCTGGCAAATCGATGTAGTTTTCATTATCCGGTTTTAAAATCATGTGAAAATGCTCTGATGCTTTTGAAGTCATCAGGCTGTAGCCTTCTAAAACACCTGATGTACCATAATGGGTAGACACTAAATTCAGTGCCAGGTAAGTTGTTGCCAACCCTCCAAGAATTAAGAAAAACACCTGGATTACATCGGTATAGCCAATTACTTTCATACCACCAAGGGTAATCAAAATGGCAAATGCAGCAATGGCATACATACAGAAAGTTAAATCAAAGCCTGATATACTGCTTACTGCCAGTGCACCTAAATATAAGATGGAAGTTAAATTAACTACAACATATAAAAGTAACCAAAACACGGCCATAATCATAGCAACAGTACCATTGTAGCGCTGATGCAGGAATTGAGGCATCGTTGCAATTTTATTCTTGAGGTAAACAGGAATAAAGAAAACAGCAACAATAACCAATGTTAAAGCACCCATCCATTCGTATGTAGCAATGGCCAATCCCATCTTAAAGCCGGAACCACTCATTCCTATAAACTGCTCAGCAGAGATATTGGAGGCAATGAGTGATGCACCGATTGCCCACCAGGTAAGCGAACCTTCTGCTAAAAAGTAATCTTTGGAACCTGTGGATGCAGATTTTTTCTTATTGTAGATGTAGAGGCCATAGGCAGCTACAATAACGAAGTATACTGCAAATACAATGTAATCCTTCGTGTCCAGTAAGTTTTGTTTCATTGAATGATATAAAGGTTATTTGGTTTAGAAATCTAAATGTAGTAAAATCATAAATTAATATTCACATTTTTTTAAATAAAAACGTTAAAAAGACGCTTATTAATTTATGATCCTACTGAAACATTAAATTTTAGATGTATCTGTTAATTAAATTTTCCAGATATTCTTGTCTGCCACTTCTCACTTCGGGCTCTCCGTTTTCGGCAGCATAGTTTCTTAAATCTTCTAAAGTCAGTTTTCCCTGTTCAAATTCGGCTCCCTTTCCGCTATCAAAAGAGGCATAACGATCAGTTCTTATTTTTTTGTAATCAGATTTTTGCAGAATGGCGTCAGCAGTAACCAAAGCACGTGCAAAAATGTCCATACCGCCTACATGGGCATAAAATAAATCTTTGGGATCTGTAGAGTTACGGCGAATTTTAGCATCAAAATTCACACCACCACCCTGCAGGCCACCGCCTTCCAGGATAATCAGCATGGCTTCTGTTAACTCGTTAATATCATTTGGAAACTGATCCGTATCCCAGCCATTCTGGTAATCGCCGCGGTTTGCATCAATTGAACCCAATAAACCACTATCAACCGCAACCTGTAATTCATGCTGAAAAGTATGACCGGCCAGGGTAGCATGGTTAACCTCTAGATTTAATTTAAAATCATTTAATAAATCATACTGCTGTAAAAAGCCTTTAACCGTAGCAGCATCATAATCGTATTGGTGCTTTGAAGGTTCACAAGGCTTAGGCTCAATAAAGAAGGTACCTTTGAATCCTTGTTTACGGGCATAATCTTTGGCTGTATGTAAAAATTTGGCCAAATGCTCTTGCTCACGTTTCATATTTGTATTCAGCAAACTCATGTAGCCTTCTCTACCACCCCAGAACACATAATTTTCACCACCTAAAGCAATTGTAGCATCTAATGCGGCCTTCACCTGTGCAGCACCATGTGCCAAAACCTTGAAATCGGGGTTAGTAGAAGCGCCATTCATATAACGTTCATGGCTGAATAAATTTGCCGTTCCCCAAAGTAATTTCACACCACTCTCGGCCTGCTTCTGTTTGGCATATTCAACCAGCGTTTGTAACCTGTTTTCGTTTTCAGCAACATTATTACCATAATCAACCACATCCACATCATGGAAACAATAGTAAGGCAACTGCATTTTAGTAATAAATTCAAATGCAGCATCCATTTTGTCTTTAGCCCTTTCAACAGCATCTTTCTTTTCATCCCAAGGGAAAACATGGGTGGCACCACCAAAAGGATCTGCCCCGTTTCCGTTAAATGAATGCCAATAGGCACAAGCAAATTTAAAATGCTCATTCATGGTTTTTCCGGCCACTACTTTATCAGCATCATACCACCTGAAGGCAAGCGGATTATCACTTTCCAGACCTTCGAATTTAACCTGATCTATACCTTTAAAAAATTCTTTTTCTCCTGTTACGACGTTTTTCATTGTACTCTTAATTTGCGGTTCTGTTTATAATAATTTGATTAAAATTTCTTTCCATTCCTGATATACCGTTTCGTATTGTTCCGTATTTTTCGGGGTTAGGGTTTTAATGACCTGGTGTTGCTTAAAAGCATCTTCAGCACTATTAAAAATTCCGGCACCTATTCCTGCGCCTAATGCCGCACCAACACTTCCGTCATTTTCATATAATTCAACCGGGATACCGGTCACATCAACAAATGTCTGCGCAAATACCTCACTTAAAAATAAGTTGGCCCGGCCTGCCCGAATTACTTTTGGTTGCATCCCGTTTTCACGCAGGATATCTAAACCGTACCTGAAAGAAAAGGCAATGCCTTCCTGCACCGCGCGGAATATATCGGCCTGCTGATGAATGTTAAGATCAATACCCAGCAATTGTCCGCCTGTATATTTATTGTTCAGCATGCGTTCTGCCCCGTTTCCAAAAGGAATCACTTTTAAACCCTTACTGCCAATAGGCGAAGTTGCGGCCAGTGCATTCAATTCCGGATAGCTGGCATTTGGCGCAAAATTGTGTTTTGCCCACCGGTACATGCTGCCGGTTCCATTGATGCACAGCAACACGCCTGTATGTTTCTTTTCTTTGGTATAGGTGACATGGGCGAAGGTATTTACCCTTGATTCCTGATCGTAAGTTAACTGATCACTTACCCCATAAATAACGCCTGAGGTGCCTGCCGTTGCAGCAACTTCACCTGGCTTAAAAACATTCAGTGATAAGGCATTGTTAGGCTGATCACCTGATTTATATGATACCGGAATGCCGGCTGCAAGTCCAAGCAAAGCAGCGGTTTCATCAAGCAGTTTTCCATGGGATGAAAATAATGGCTTCACTTCCGGAATAAGACTTTCTTCAAATCCGTAATATTTCATTAAATCGCTGGAAATCTTATCATTCTGAAAATCCCAGAAAATCCCTTCTGATAAAGCCGGAATACTGGTAGTGATGCTTCCTGTTAATTTCATGGCAATAAAGTCGCCAGGCAACATGATCTTATCAATCTGCCCGAAAACCTCAGGCTCGTTTTCTTTCACCCAAGCCAGTTTAGAGGCCGTGAAATTGCCCGGAGAATTTAATAAATGTGATAAAGATTTTTCCCGACCAATGGCCTCGAAAGCACCGGCACCGATTTCAACAGCCCTGCTATCGCACCAGATGATACTGTCACGCAATACCTGTTGGGCTTTGTCTACCACGACTAAACCATGCATCTGGTAAGCAATGCCGATCGCCCTAATTTCTTTAGGATCAAAATCAGCTTTAGCATTCACTTTTAATATGGCTTGTTGTACATTTTCCCACCATTCTGCCGGCGATTGTTCTGCCCAACCGTTTCTAACAGATTTTATCGCTGTTTCCTCGTCAGGATATTGAGCTGTTGCCATACATTTTTGTGTGGCTGTCTCTACAACTGCAACTTTTATAGATGATGTACCAACATCAATACCTAATAAATACATTCGTTTATAATTGGATTTTTTTAATATTTGGTTATGCAAACGGTTGCATAAAGTTAATTGTAAAATTCTGAATCGCAAATTTTTTATCTTTTATAATGCTTTTTTTACCTGAAGCGACTGTTAGAGTTCACCTATTAAACCTTGATTTTAAATTTAAAAGATGAATAACACACCAAAGAAGCCAGTATTGCTGATAATTTATTACTTTAGTTACCATAAAATAAAAGTGATGCAACAAATATCCTGGGATGATTTTGAAAAGGTAGAACTCAGAGTCGGAACGATTATAGAAGCTTTAGAATTTCCAGAAGCCAGACGTCCCGCATATAAATTACGTGTAGACTTTGGCGAGTTTGGTATAAAAACCAGTAGCGCCCAAATTACCAAACACTATACCTTAACAGAATTAATTGGCAGGCAAATTATAGGTGTGGTTAATTTCCCAAAGAAACAAATCGGAAAATTTATGTCTGAATTCCTGGTTACAGGGTTTGCAGATGAAAATGGCGATATTGTATTATCTGCTGTGGAACGTAAAGTTCCCAATGGAAGCAAATTGGTATAAGTTGGCAAGGCAGATTTTATACTTTTCTTAAGCGGGAACCATTTTACATTCTATATTTCCCGCAGATCAAAGTGATGCACGCAGATTGCTAATGGCCTGAAACAAAACCCTACTTTAATCCGCGAGAGCACCGCAAATCAGCCGGAACCTTCTTACAATTTATATTTCTCGCAGATCAAAGTGATGCACGCAGATTCTTAATTACCTGAAACAAAACCTTACTTTTATCCGCGAGATCTCCGCTAATCAGCGGGAACCTTTTACAATTTATATTTCCTGCAGATCAAAGTGATGCACGCAGATTCTTAATTACCTGAAATATCTCAACATCTTCTTTTATCCGCGAGATCACCGCTAATCAGCGGGAACCTTTTTACAATTTATATTTCCCGCAGATCAAAGTGACGCACGCAGATTGCTAATGGCCTGAAACAAAACCCTACTTTAATCCGCGAGATCACCGCAAATCAGCCGGAACCTTTTTACAATTTATATTTCCCGCAGATCAAAGTGATGTACGCAGATTGCTAATGGACTGAAACAAAACCTTACTTTAATCCGCGAGATCACCGTAAATCAGCGGGAACCTTTTTACAATTTATATTTCCCGCAGATCAAAGTGATGCACGCAGATTCTTAATTACCTGAAACAAAACCTTACTTTAATCCGCGAGATCACCATAAATCAGCCGGAACCTTTTTACAATTTATATTTCCCGCAGATCAAAGTGATGCACGCAGATTGCTAATGGCCTGAAACAAAACCTTACTTTTATCCGCGAGACCTCCGCAAATCAGCGGGAACCTTTTTACATATTAAATCAGCCTTAAAGATTCTCTATATTTGTTTCATGAGTTTTTACAATTTCGATGACACTGATTCAGGTGAAGAAGATATCCATTACATGAAGCTGGCTTTAGAAGAGGCTAAAAAGGCATTGGCCGAAGATGAAATTCCCATTGGTGCTATTGTGGTGAGTAAAAACCGGATTATTGGACGGGGTTATAATTTAACAGAACGCTTTAACGATGTAACTGCACATGCCGAAATGCAGGCTTTCACTTCTGCAGCGCAAACCATTGGTGGTAAATATCTAAAAGATTGCACGTTATATGTAACGATTGAACCCTGTGTGATGTGTGCCGGGGCCAGTTACTGGACGCAAATCAGCAGGATTGTGTATGGTGCACGGGAAGAAAAACGAGGTTTTATTTCTAAGGGGTCAAACCTCCTTCATCCAAAAACAATTTTGAAAGGAGGCGTATTGGCAGATGAATGTTCCTTATTGATGAAAAATTTCTTTGCCAGAAAACGTTAATTATCAAATCTATTTTACGCATATTTTATTCTGATCAGGCTTTTACGAAAGTGAATACCATTTGATGATAATAACATGAACAAATCTTAACCTACGAATGTTATATTTGCTCAACAAACATTTTTAAATTTAAAACATAAAACTATGGCTTTTGAATTACCAGCGTTACATTACGCTACAGACGCATTAGAACCGCATATTGATAAAACTACCATGGAAATCCACCATGATAAACATCATCAGGCTTACGTAACGAACTTAAACAAAGCTGTTGAAGGCAAACCTGAAGCAAATTTAAGTATCGAAGAAATTGTTAAAAACATTTCAAAATATCCTGCTGCTGTTAGAAACAATGGCGGTGGTCATTATAATCACTCTTTGTTCTGGAACGTTTTAGGTCCGAACAAAGGTGGCGAGCCTACTGGCGATTTAGCTAAAGCGATTAATGAAACTTTTGGTTCATTTGCTGAATTAAAAACTAAATTACAGGAAGCTGGTGCAACCCGTTTTGGATCAGGCTGGGCCTGGTTATCTGTTGGTGCGGATAAAAAACTTCAGGTTTCATCTACACCAAACCAGGATAATCCTTTAATGGATGTTGCTGAAGTAAAAGGCACACCTATTTTCGGTATCGATGTTTGGGAACATGCGTACTACTTAAAATATCAGAATAAACGCCCGGATTACTTAGCTGCCATCTGGAACGCAGTAAACTGGGATGCTGTTGCAGAACTTTACAAAAAAGCATTGTAAGCAAATCCATTTAAATCAGAGAGAAAGTCCCGGCATTAAAATCGGGACTTTCTTGTTTTAAGATAATTACCTAACTTTACAGCTATTAAAACATTCAAAATGAAGCGGGTTATATTTTTACTCTTTATATTAGTTGGGATCAGTGGCTTGGTAAATGCACAACAAAATAAGGTTCCTACACCAGACGAGATTGCTAAAAAAAATGTAGATGATTTAGATAAAAGATTAAAACTAAACGATACGCAAAAAAGCGTTATTTATCGTTTTACCTTTAATCAGGCCAAGGAACAGGCAGATCTTATTAAAAGACAACAAGCTGGTAATTCACGTGAAGACGATGTAGACAAATTTTATAAACTGCAAAACGAAACCTCCAAAAATATCCGTAACGTATTAAAAGGTGAGCAACAAGCCGAATATGATAAGGTAATTGAAGAACGTTTGAGCGGTAAATCAGCTAAAGGAAAAAATAAGAAAAAGAAAAAGGGTGAAGAGGAAGAAGTAGAAGGTGATATTAAAGGATTGTTATCTGCACCTCCGCTTGAACAGCAAAAGCAATAATCCTACCGAGAAGTGTTCTAATTACGAGTATAGGCCTCCCTCTAATAATGTTGCTTCATCCAATGAAAAATTGGCTTCACAATGACGATTATTCGTAAGTTGAAAAGTTCAGAATTCTTCATTGAGGTTGAAATGATAGATGATAACAAGACGGGTCGTCATTGCGAGGAGGTACGACGAAGCAATCTTTCTTACTAAGAAGTCCCTATATTGATTCTTCTATACGATCAGTACAACCTAAATGTTCCTTAACAGCACTGAATATTAAATCCCCACAATATCCTTTTTTTTCTTTTGCTTCATGGTTTTAGGAATGATGGCTAAAATTTCCTCTTTTAAAGCATTCAGCATCCGCTTTTTGATAAAGTTTTTATGTGTAACCAAGCTGATCTCTCTCACTGGTTCAGGCGATTTGAAATGACGTATTTTCGCGGTTTGTTTCACACTTAACTCGGCAATAGCCAACTCAGGCAGCAAGGTTGCACCACCGTTTAAATCAACCATTCTGATCAATGTTTCTACGCTTCCTGTATTGTATTCCAAGCCCTGCATCCTGTTGTTTTTGGTAGACCGGCAAATATTTAAAACCTGGTTGCGCATACAATGGCCTTCGTTCAACAGCCAAATATTTTCCTCATTGAGGTCATCAGCATCAACTGCTTTCTTTTTATACAGCTTACTATTTTTACTAATATAACTTACAAAGTTCTCATAATAAAGAGGTGTCTCTGAAATATTCACATCAGTTAAGGGCGTAGCCAAAATACCACAATCCAAAACACCAGTTTTAAGGTGATGAATGATATCTTCAGTAGTATATTCCCAAATCAATAGTTTAAGATCAGGATATTTTTCCAGCATCGCTGAAATGACCTCAGGCAATAAATAAGGGGCTACGGTAGGAATTACCCCAATTTTAAGTTCTCCTAAAACATCTTGCTGCTGACTGCTGATCAATTCTTTCACCTTCCCACTCTCCTGCAAAATCACCCTGGCTTGTGCAATTACCTGAGCACCAATTTCTGTCGGAAAAACGGGTTGCTTACTGCGATCAAATATTTTAACACTTAACATTTCTTCCAGCTTTTGAACTTGCATACTTAGCGTGGGCTGCGTCACAAAACATTTTTCGGCAGCAGTGACAAAACTTCTGTAAGTATCAACAGCAACTATATATTCAAGCTGAACTAATGTCATATCATAGAAATTGATTTATTTATTCAAAGATATAAATTTTAACTATAGCGGGAAATGATTGATGGATGGAATGAATAAATGATAGCATGAAGAAATATTTAACTGATTGGTTTATGACAAATAGCTATACTCCATACCTTAACATGCTCTCATTTAAAATTCTTCATTTCAATTATTTTCTAATTTTTTAATCCCTGCTTTTAAAATCTTCGTATGCCAATGCAATTCCTTCCCGCAATTCAACCTGATGTTTCCAGCCTAAATCATGCAGTTTGGTCACATCCATCAGCTTTCTGGGTGTTCCATCAGGCTTGGTTGTATCAAAAACCAGTTCGCCTTCATAGTCTAAAACATCTTTGATCAGCAACGCCAAATCTTTGATCGTTAAATCATGACCTGTACCAATATTGATTAGATGAGGTTCATTGTATGTTTGCATCAGAAAGTAACAGGCATCAGCCAGGTCATCAGCAAACAAAAACTCCCGCATTGGCGACCCTGATCCCCAAACCACTACTTCTTTTGCATCATTTACTTTCGCTTCATGAATTTTCCGGATCAGCGCAGGTAAAACGTGTGAATTTTGCGGATGATAATTATCATGATAACCGTATAAATTAGTTGGCATAACGGAGATAAAATTAGCGCCATACTGATCACGGTATGCATCGCACATTTTGATACCGGCAATTTTTGCAATGGCATAAGGCTCGTTGGTTTCCTCTAAAGTTCCGGTGAGCAGATAATCTTCTTTTAAAGGCTGTGGTGCCAATTTGGGATAAATACAACTCGAGCCTAAAAACATTAGCTTTTTAACCTGATTAAGGTAAGCATGGTGGATAACATTATTTTGGATAGCTAAATTGTCATAAAGAAAATCTGCCCTGTAAGTATTATTCGCTACAATACCACCAACTTTCGCAGCAGCCAGAAAAACGTAATCAGGTTTTTCAACAGCAAAAAAATCGTTCACTGCTTGCTGGTTCCGGAGATCCAGTTCAGCTGAGGTCCTGGTGATGATGTTTGTATAACCTTCTTTAAGCAGTTTCCGGTGAATTGCCGACCCTACCATTCCACGATGCCCGGCTACATATATCTTATCGTTTTTTTCCACAGTAATTTTTATAGGCTGTAAAAATACAATTCCTGAATAAGAATGGCATTAATCTTTATGTCAAAACATATACGATATTGATTTAATTGTATTTTTGCAGAAAAATTAAACTTTTGGGTAAAGATAAACTTAGGCGTTTTGCGGAGATCGAAACCTTTGCAAACGTATATCAATTAGAAGAAGGCAAAGTATTAAAGGGAAATTGGGCAGCTCATCATTTCAAAAATGCCAATCCGGTGGTGCTCGAACTCGCTTGTGGTAAAGGCGAATATTCTGTAAACCTGGCCAGGTTATTCCCGGATAAAAATTTCATCGGTATCGATTATAAAGGTAACCGCATCTGGCGTGGTGCCAAAACCGCTATTGAAGAAAGCATTGATAACGTTGCATTTCTGAGAATACAGATCGAAAATATCCTCGAGTATTTTGCAGAAGGTGAAATTGATGAAATCTGGATTACTTTTCCTGATCCTCAGCCACAGGATAGCCGGGAAAAAAAACGACTCACCTTTCCCGCATTTTTGAACCGATATAAACAGGTCTTGAAACCAGGTGGATGTGTAAACCTGAAAACAGATAACGACCAGCTTTATGCCTACACTGTTGAAAAAACAACAGCGTTAGGTTTGATCGTGCACAAAAATACGGATCATCTGTACACTTCGGAGTTTGCTGATGATGTATTATCGATCAAAACTTATTACGAAAAGAAATACTTATTACACGATAAAAACATCAATTACATCCAATTTTCATTTGAGTAATGAACACCAACTTTTACGAGCAGGTATATGAAATTGTGCGACTGATTCCGAAAGGCAGGGTTACCTCTTATGGTGCCATCGCTAAAAGTTTAGGTGCAGCAAAATCATCGAGAATGGTTGGTCATGCGATGCGTTTTGCAGGTACCGCACACCCGAAAGTACCGGCACATCGTGTGGTAAACAGCAGTGGATTACTGACAGGAAAGTTTCATTTCGGAACACCGGAAATGATGGAAGAATTATTGGCCAAAGAGGGTATCCAGGTAAAAGGTGATAAGGTTTTAAATTTCAAACAGGTTTTCTGGAATCCGCTGGAAGAGATTACAGAATAACCGGCAAGCTTCTTTTATAATCTGTGATGGTAAAAATAATTAAAATCAAAAGACCTAAACAGGCATAAAACATTTCATCAACCACATTACCTTTAAACACAGTAAAGGCCAAAATAATTAAAGTGACGCTAACCACAAGTTCAAATAAACCATGAAGCTTTAGACTGATGATTTTAAAAATACCACCACTAAAATTGGTACAGATGGTTAAAAGAAATTGGACAATTCCGAGGGTATAAGATAATGTTGAACCGGTTTCAGAAAGACCAAAGAGATCTGGCGAAATCAGGAGCAACATCACCAGCATATAATCTAAAACGGCATGAAACTTAGGGGATATAATTTTCATATTCAATCATTTAATAAACAAACAATCGTCTCTTAAAAAAGATTTAAATTTTACAATATGGGAAAGTTAGTAGAAGAATTTAATGGCTATCGTGAAAAAATGAACGATAGAATCATGGAAACTGCAAATACAAACATCAAGCGTTTTTTTGCTTTAGATACCACTTCATATGCCGATGGTGCCTTAGATGTTAAAACAAAAGAAATGCTTGGTTTAGTTGCATCAATGGTTTTACGTTGCGATGATTGCATTAAATATCATTTAGGAAAATGTCATGATGCTGGTGTAAACAGTGAAGAAATGAATGAAATTTTTATGATCGCCAACCTGGTTGGTGGAAGCATCGTAATCCCGCATTACAGAAGAGCAGTGGAGTATTGGGATGAACTTTTAGAGGGTCCAAAGTCTTGAGTCATTAGTCAAAACCCGTTAGTTAAAACTATAAATTTAAAAAACAAATAATTATTCCTAATCGCTATATTAGATAAAAAAAATAGTATGGGAAAGTTTAGAGAGTTAATTGCCTATAAAAAAGGTTTTTGCTTGTTGATGGAGATTTATACATTAACTAAAGACTTTCCAAAAGCTGAACAATATAGCTTGGTTGATCAAATTAGGAGATCGTCTAGATCGGTTTGCAGCAGCATTGGCGAAGCCTATAAAAAAAGACGATATCCAAATCATTTCATCAGTAAACTAACTGATGCAGATATGGAAAATGGCGAAACGCAGGTTTGGCTCGATGTGGCTTTTGCTTGCAAGTACATCTCTGATGAAACATTTAAGCATTTAGATGACCAATGTGAGGAAATAAGTAAGTTATTAAACTACATGATAAACAACCCTGCTAAGTTTGCGTAAAATGACTCAAGACTTTAGACTCAAGACTCAGGACTTAACAACCCGCTGCACCTGGGCCGGCACTGATCCGCTATACATCAAATATCATGATGAAGAATGGGGTAAGCCTGTTTATGATGATCAAACTTTATTTGAATTTCTGATCCTGGAAGGTGCGCAGGCCGGCTTAAGCTGGATTACCATTCTTCGCAGAAGGGAAAATTACCGCAAAGCCTTTGCCAATTTTGACGTACAAAAAGTGGCCGCATTTAATGAGCAGGATGTTGAACGCCTCCTGAACGATCTGGGCATCATCAGAAACAAACTGAAGGTAAATGCTGCAATTTTAAACGCCAGACTGTTTATCGAAATTCAAAAAGAATTCGGAAGTTTCTACAATTATATCTGGGCTTATATTCCTGGTCAGAAAACCATTGAAAACAATATTCAGAAGATGAGCGATGTACCAGCCAGCACAGAAATCTCCGATCGGATGAGCAAGGATATGAAAAAACGTGGCTTTAAGTTTTTCGGTACCACCATTTGTTATGCTTTTATGCAGGCCACTGGTATGGTAAATGATCATTTAATGAATTGCTGTGCGCGATAATTAATGATTTTCAAACCTTATAGCCTGATAAATTTGTTGTATACTAACGTTGAAACCCCTGGTTATTTTAGCTTTCGTGCTATATCTTTAACCCATAGTTAATCTCGATCTTAAAATCATTCAATCCTGTAAGTCCTTGTTATTTCTTCACCTCATTATAGGCTTTTACCAACTCAATTACATCGCGAATATTATACTCAGCGCTATATTCGACTTTCTCTTTAAAACCCGGAGCATCGCCCAGCTTTTGCAGTAAAATGGTTCGCACAGCAGCACGCTTATTATCATCAGTAATGGCCTTAACCGATAGTTCCTGCAGCGGACCTGAACCCGGCTTTTCAATAAAGTATCTTACTACAGAT
This sequence comes from Pedobacter sp. MR22-3, assembly GCF_026240075.1. NCBI lineage: Bacteria > Pseudomonadati > Bacteroidota > Sphingobacteriia > Sphingobacteriales > Sphingobacteriaceae > Pedobacter > Pedobacter sp. MR22-3. Next base: position 204,845 of record NZ_JAPIVF010000001.1, read on the forward strand.
GCACCGGCAGGCTTTTCTCGCCGGGCATTACCGCCACCACCTATGCTAATTCCTCCACCCATGCCCATGCCACCAAAACCTCCGGTTCCTGCCCCAATCCCCACAGACGGACGAAACCTAACTTTTCTATCCTTCGCTGCAGGCACCAGATCGCCCCCACCAAAAGAATATAAATTCACTGCCCCTAACTCCATTACTTTTACAAAGCGGTATTCAAAATTTTTACCGTTAGCAAAACCCTTACTTAGGAAAGCATTGCCGTTCCAGAAAAAATTCTTCACGTCCTTAGCTGGCAGAAAAACATCACTTTCATCATTGGCACTGATTAAAACAGAGAAATAATCTGTTCCTTTTATGGTACCACGAATCACATCGTCATTATTTTTTACGATGAAATCCTGGGCGAAAAGATGGGTTATTGAAAATAAGAAAAGAGATACAGCAAATAGAAACTTCATCATATGAATAGCCTTTATACAAATAACGTGAACTCAAACCTAAATCTTATTATTTAAACCATAAAGTTGCATTTTTTTTAATCCTTTGCATTCACTGGATTTTGTTGAAAAAGCATTTTAATGATTTGGCTAACTTTGGTTACTTTTACTCGAATAAGTAAACAATAAACCGGAGTAATCCTTTTTATCTGTGTAATCAATATTTTATGAAAAAACTCTTTCTTCTAGATGGAATGGCATTGATGTATCGGGCGCATTTTGCATTAAGTAAAAATCCCCGATTCACTTCTTCCGGAATTAATACATCTGCTGTTATGGGCTTTACCAATACACTGCTTGATGTTTTAAAGAAAGAAAAGCCAACCCATATGGCGGTGGTTTTTGATACAGATGCACCAACAGAAAGACATACATCCTTTGAAGCCTATAAAGCACAGCGCCAGGCCATGCCGGAGGATCTGGCGGCAGCCATGCCTTATGTAATCAAACTCATCACCGGCTTTAATATTCCGGTCATTACGTCTGATGGCTATGAAGCGGATGATATTATTGGTACCCTGGCAAAAAAAGCCGAGCAAAAAGGCTATCAGGTTTTCTGCATGACCCCGGATAAAGATTTTGCTCAGCTGGTATCTGAAAATATCTTTATTTATAAACCCGCCCGTATGGGTAACGACATGGAAATTCTGGGCGTTAAAGAGGTACTGGCCAAATGGGAAATTGAGAACGTACTCCAGGTGATTGATATTTTAGGATTATGGGGTGATGCTGTGGATAATATCCCTGGGATTCCGGGAATCGGCGAAAAAACCGCCAAGTCTTTAATCAAGACCTATGGATCTATGGAAAATATCATTGCCCACTCACACGAGCTTAAAGGTAAGCAACGTGAAAATGTAGAAAACTTTGCTGAACAGGGATTAATTTCAAAAAAGCTGGCCACTATTATTTTAGATGTCCCCGTAGAATTAGATGAAGCCAGTTTAGAAATCTGCGATCCTAGTCGTGATTTGCTCGAACCCCTTTTTACTGAACTTGAATTTAGAACTTTAGGTCGCCGTGTTTTTGGTGATGAATTTTCTGTAACCACTGCCAGGTTTGGAGAAGGCACACAGACAGACTTATTTGGCAATCAATCCGGAGAATCCATCCAATATACCAACACTTTAGAAGAGGAACCTGCAGAGAAGCTGCCAGCCAAAACGATAGAAAACACCGAACATGATTATCAGCTGGTGGATACGGCTGAAAAACGTGCTGATTTAATTAAACTTTTATTAGCAGAGCCTAAAATTTCTTTCGATACCGAAACCACCGGAACGGATGCCAACATTGCCGATCTTGTAGGTTTGTCATTCTCCATTAAACCCGGAACCGGATATTATATTCCGCTTTCTGCAGTCAGAGACGAAGCACAGGCCATTGTTGATGAGTTTCGGGTAGTTTTAGAAAATCCTGAAATTGAGAAAATCGGACAAAACACTAAATATGACATTCTGGTTCTGAAATGGTATGGTATAGAAGTTCAGGGGAAAATTTTTGATACCATGCTGGCCCACTACCTGATTGATCCGGATACGCGACATGGGATGGATATTTTAGCTGAAAATTACCTGGGTTATTCACCCATTTCTATTACCAAGCTGATTGGTCCAAAGGGAAAAAACCAAGGCACGATGCGTGATGTTCCGGTGGAAGACGTTGTAGATTATGCTGCTGAAGATGCTGATGTAACCTTGCAACTGGCTCAAATCTTTGAACCGAAATTGGTAGAGCTCAATGCCGCTAAACTTGCAGAAGAAATAGAAAATCCTTTGGTATATGTTCTTGCTGATATCGAAAAAGAAGGTGTTCGCATTGATATGGACACGCTTAAAGCTTATTCTGCCGAATTGGAAATTGAAATCCGCAAAGCAGAGCAAAGCGTTTATGAAAAAGCGGGCTTAACCTTCAATTTAGCCTCTCCAAAACAATTGGGCGAAGTTTTATTTGATAAACTACAGCTTGATCCTAAAGCTAAGAAAACAAAAACAGGACAGTACCAAACCGGCGAAGATGTACTCATGGCCCTGGCAAATAAGAGCGATATTGTAAAAGACATTTTAGATTTCAGGCAGTTACAAAAACTAAAATCTACTTATGTTGATGCACTACCATTAATGGTCAATCCAAAAACGGGCCGGGTGCATACTTCATACAATCAGGCTGTTGCCGCAACAGGCCGGTTAAGTTCTAACAACCCTAACCTTCAGAACATCCCTATCCGTACGGAAAGAGGAAGAGAGGTACGTAAGGCATTTATTGCCCGGGATGAGAACCATATCTTGCTGTCTGCGGATTATTCACAAATTGAATTAAGGATAATTGCCGAAATCAGTAAAGAAGAAAACATGCTGGATGCTTTTAACAACGGCATTGATATTCACACCGCCACAGCAGCAAAAGTATATGGCGTAAGTATTGAAGATGTAGATAGTACGCAGAGAAGAAATGCAAAGGCGGTTAACTTCGGTATTATTTACGGCCAATCTGCTTTTGGTTTATCGCAAAACCTGGGCATACCGCGTAAAGAGGCTGCTGATATCATTGAACAATACTTCACCCAGTATCCGGGCATTAAGCGATATATGAGCGATACCATGAACTTTGCCAGGGAAAATGGTTTTGTAGAGACGATTATGGGTAGAAGACGGTATTTAAGAGACATTAACTCAGCCAATCAAACAGTACGTGGTTTTGCAGAACGAAATGCTATTAACGCACCTATCCAAGGTTCGGCAGCAGATATGATCAAAATTGCGATGATCAACATTCATCGCGAAATGAAAGCACAAAATCTGCAGTCAACCATGACCATGCAGGTACATGATGAGCTCGTGTTTGATGTAGTTAAATCTGAAAAAGAAGTGATGAAATCTATTATCCAGGATAAGATGGCCAATGCCATTAAGTTAACCGTTCCAATTGTAGTAGAAATTGGTGAAGGAGATAACTGGTTGGCCGCTCATTAAACTAAATAGTCATCTTCATTAAAACTTCATTACGATTAATCAATTTTACATCAACAAATAAACGAGTAAAACAAAAAAATAAAGAATTATGAAAAAGTTATTAAGTTTAATCGCAATCGCAGCATTTGGTTTATCTACAGCATTTGCTCAAACACCTGCAACAACTCCGGCTAAAGCTAAAACTGTTGTTAAAAAAGAAGTAAAAACTACAACAGCTCCTGCAAAAGCAGCTGCAAAACAAGAAACTAAAAAAGTAGAGACAAAAACAACAACTGCAACTTCTAAAGTTAAAGCTGATGGTACTCCGGATAAACGTTTTAAAGAAAATAAAACTAAATCAGTAACTAAAGTTGATGTAAAAACTAAAAAAGACGGTACACCAGATATGCGCTATAAAGCAAATAAAACTGCTGCTAAAAAAAATTAGGTTAGTATGATGATTGAAAAAGGGTTCTGACGAAAGTTAGAACCCTTTTTTATTATCCTCTTTCTGGTATACTTACCCCTCAGAAATCATATAACAAATCAGCTATAAACTGATGGTTTCACCAATCTTTGGAAGTAATAGCGTTTTGTCCTCGCGCTTAAATTTGGCTATCGCATCTTCTTCATTGATACTAATCGGAGGAAAAGTATTATAATGTACACCTATTATCTGATCACAATTGATGTATTTAGCTGCGATAACAGCATCGTCTACATCCATCGTATAGTGACCACCGATAGGTAAAATGGCATAATCAAGGTGATGCAGTTCAGCCAGTAACTTCATTTCTGAGGTTAAAGCCGTATCGCCGGCAAAATAAATTTGCTTACCCTCTAATCCCAGCACAAAACCCGCCGGATTTCCGCCATAGCTTCCATCAGGATTTGAACTGCTGTGAACAGCCCATACGGTACGCAATTTACCAAAAGGCATTGTTTGTGTCCCAAAATTAATGTCGGTAACCTTTTCAACACCTTGTTCCTTTATCCATTTGGCTACCTCTACCACTGCAATAACCTGTGCATCGGTTTGCTTAGCCAATTCCACTAAGTCAGCCACATGGTCACCGTGCCCATGACTAACCAAAATATAATCGGCTTCAATTTTAGAGATATCTACATCTTTAGCCAGTGGGTTTGATTTAATAAATGGATCAAAGAGAAATTTTTTGCCATCTGCTTCAATTAAAAAGCAAGACTGACCATAATATGTATATTTCATATATCGGAGATTTAATTATTGTATACCTGGTAATGAACTTATAGCTTCACCACCCAGTTAGGACTTTAAAATTAATTACTGTCCAAACATGCCACCTAAACCACCCAGCATGTCTTGTGCCGAGGCCTGCATTTCTGTAGCACTTACTTCTTCAGCATTCGCCAGGGCTTTATTGATGGCAGTTAACAGCAATTCTTCCAACGCCTCCTTATCTGTATTTTTTAAAAATTCATCATCAATAGCAACACCGGTAATGGCTTTATTGGCTGTTGCTGTAATCTTGATGGCTCCATTTTCGACTTCACCAAATACAGAAATGGTATCTAAACGTTTTTTAATTTCCTCAGCTTTTTGTTGCGCTGCAAATAATTTATCGAACATATTTATTGTTTTTATAGTAAACGAAACTCGGCTGGATTGGTTTTCAAATGAAGCGTGTAAAAGCATTAATTTACACGCTAATACTTTTCTGCTATTTTTTAAATTCTTCCCAGAATAGTATTGAGTTCATCAAGAAAGCGATCAATTTTTTTAGTACCCATAAAACTCTTTAAAGACATTACACGCATTTTATCTTTACCAGGCAGGTAAATTTCGGCATTAACCTCTGTGCCCGAATAAATCAGGTTTGTGGTTTTTCTAACAATCTGAAAACGAATAATATCATCAAAAGCATATTCTTTCACCTTACGTCCGCCAAAAGTAGCATGGATTAATTTTCGCTGGTGTTTATCAAATTTTACACTTGAAAATACCATGTAGAATAACACCAGACCAATTATAAGCGGGAAATAAGTCACCAGAATCCTTTTAAAGTCATTTTCTCCAGCCATAAAATCTGGTTGAAGTAAGATGGCAACCGTAATCCCTATCATAATTAGACCAACAATCACTCCTCCAATTTTCTGCTGTTTTAATTGGTAAATGCCGCCTTCTTCTTTAAAGAATTCAAAGTCATAAATCGCCTGTTTCGGAATTACCGGTGCGTTGGCAAAAACAAGTTCATCAATTTTTGGTAAAACCTCATTCTGATACTGAATTAGGTTAGCATCGGTAACCTTACTATACCCGTTAGATACTGGCAGCCCTTTCCCATGCCTGTTACTTTTTTTAAATAAGCGATAACTGTATCCGCCACCATAAACTTCATATGAGTCAACAGCGGCAATATCATCAAAAGAAATAGAGCCAACTGGTAAAAAACCAATCTTCCGATATAATGTTCTGTCCGTTCCATTAAAGATTAATTTTGATTCTGCCATCCAAACTAAGAGTAACGGAACCATTAACAGTACCCCACAATAAATTATGGCAGTGCTTTGAGAATAGCCGCTCATCTGAGTAGAAAGATAGTAAACAAGCCCTAAAAAGAGAATAAAAAAAACCAATCCAACTATCCGTAAATTACGTTTCGGATAAATGGTGAGCGTATTTGGCTCAATAATCCATTTTGTCTTTGCCATAAAAATTAATCTTCATCTGAGCCTGGTAAGCTCCCGTTTCCATGATAAGCACCTTTACGGATAATTGGCATATTCAAGTGTTTGTATAAATCATCCAGATGCATTAAACTTCCGTTAGTTAAATTTCCCAAAAATATAACGATGATGTTTTTATCTAAATCACGCACATAGATGTGCCTGAAACCATGCCACCATCCGGTATGGTATACCACCTTGTCCATCTTTTCACCATCAAACATTCTCCATCCATAGCCATAGTTAAAGTGGCCATTTACAGGCTTATTACGCCCAACGTATGAAGAATCGCTACTTTTTTTGGTAATTAGTCGTCCGTTTTTAAGATACTTATCAAATAAAACCAAATCATGTAACGTACTGTAAATTCCTTTATCTCCAACTGGGCCATCTAAAAAATTCTGTGCAACAGAGTACTTCCAGGTACGATCATGCCCTACCACGTCAACCGGAATTTTTTCATATTCGGTGGTGCTGTATACATGCGTATGTTTCAAGCCTGCAGGTTTAAAAATATGCTCCATCATGTATTGCGAGTAGCGCTGTCCTGTAACCTTTTCAATGATCGCTCCCAAAACCATAAAATTGGAATTGTTGTAATGGAAACGATTATCTGGTTTGGTATAGGGATTTGGTTTGCGCTCAGCAATTACATTCATCACTTCCTGGTTGGTCACGCCCTTTTTCATCGGACGCTTTTCCTTCCTCCAGATATCATCAATGAAATAAACATAATTCATCATGCCGCTACGGTGACTCAGAAGCAATTTTATAGTAATGCCATCATATGGAAAGTTTGGAAAAAACTTCTTTACATTATCATTTAACGACAATTTACCGGCCTCAACCAACTGCATAATGGCAGTTCCGGTAAAGGTTTTGGTAATAGAGGCCAGTTCAAACTCTGAATTGATCTTTAAGCTGTCGCGATGCAGATAATCTGCCCAGCCAATTGCTTTTTCATATAGAATTTTGCCATCCTTCGCAACGAGCATATTTCCATTAAACCCATACTTTTTATGCAGGTTCTGTACAAAATCAGCGATCCACTTATCACCTTTCGCCGGATCGTATGCAATTAAAATACTGTCCGCCTTATCATCTTCTTTTACGCGGATTTTGGCGTCAGCAGCCTTTTTCTCTTCTGATTTTTTGCTGTTGCATGCGGTTAATAAAGTGACAGAGAGGGCTAATACTGAACAGATATATCTAAAATTCATTTATGTAAAAAAAGAGGGATTTAAAACCCGAAAATTAAAGAATTTTAGACGTTTAATCAGAAAGAGTTTTAAACATTTGCGCATTTTTGATGATACCAGCATTCGAACAAATGTCCTTTGCTTCCATAAACCGGATCATTATCCGGATTCTTAACTTTTGCAATCTCTTCATCTGCCTCCGGACGCTCCTCGGCTTTGCCATACCTAATATTGTATGCGGCTCCGTTTGGATAAGCACCAACTACCGTAAAGTCTTCACTGGCACTTAATTTCATGTGTGCAACACCTGCAGGAATTACCACAACATCGCCTTTATCCAATTCAATACAAACGCCGTGTTCACCACCAAACTGTACTTCGGCTTTGCCACAGAATACCCCCATTACCTCATGCGTATTGCTATGATAATGTGGATAATCAAAAATCCCATCCACCCAGGCATTAGAATATCCGTTTTGGGCAAACACTTTTTTAATCACTTCTTCAGTTTCATCAGGATGAATCAGGAAAGCACCCTTATAAATCATTAAAGGTAATTTTTGATTATTGGGGAAATTTCCGTTTTCTGCTATTGTATGTGATACAAGATAAGCTTCCTGTATTAATTTTTCTTTATTCATGATTGTGGTATTTCCATAATTAACAAAGTAATGCAGAAAGGGTTTAGGATTTGTTTTCAAAATTGCCTGCAGTCATGGAGGTTTAGTTGTTGAATATGCTGGATGACGCATGAAGGCTTATTTCATCGGTGAGATCTGCGCAATCAGTAGGAACGATTAAACGCATTTTTTTATTCCCGCAGATCAAAGATGATTAACACAGATTTTCAATATAACGCCTTAATACATCCTCAAGGTCTTATATCTGAGAGATTCCCGCAAATCAGCGGGAACCATTTAAACGTATTTTTACTCCCGCAGATCAAAGATGATTAACGCTGATTTTCAATATAGCGCTTAATACAACCTCAAAGTCTTATATCTGAGAGATTCCCGCAAATCAGCGGGAACCATTTAAACGCATTTTTTTATTCCCGCAGATCAAAGATGATTAACGCAGATTTTTAATATAGCGCTTAATACATCCTCAAAGTCTTATATCTGCGAAATCCCCGCATATCAGCGGGTACCATTTAAACACCTTTTTTTCTCCCGCAGATCAAAGATGATTAACGCTGATTTTTAATATAACGCTTTACATCCTCAAAGTCTTATATCTGCGAAATCCCCGCATATCAGCGGGTATCATTTAAACACCTTTTTTTCTCCCGCAGATCAAAGATGATTAACGCAGATTTTTAATATAGCACTTAATACATCCTCAAAGTCTTATATCTGCGAGATCTGTGCAAATCAGCGGGAACCATTTAAACGCATTTTTTACTCCGCAGATCAAAGATGATTAATGCCGATTTTCAATATAACGCTTTACATCCTCGAAGTCCTATATCTGCGAGATCTGTGCATATCAGCGGGAACCATTTAAACACATTTTTACTCCCGCAGATCAAAGATTTACATAGATTTTAATTAAATTCTTATATTAGACTATTCATCCCATTCTTAACATCAAAACAATTTAACAATGGATGAAAATGATATTTCTTATCTGGTACGTGGTGCTATCTTTAAAACATATCATACACTTGGTCCAGGCTTATTGGAATCTGCCTATGAAGCGATATTAATTTATTTGCTAACTGAAGATGGCTTAAGTGTCAGGAGGCAAGTTCCTTTACCAATCATCTTTAATAAGATAAAACTTAAAACAGGATATAGGGTAGATTTACTTGTCAATAACTTAGTAATTATTGAAATAAAATCTAATGAAATGCTTGCTCCTGTTCATCATAAACAAGTATTAACCTATTTAAAATTATCAGGTATTAAGCTTGGCTTGCTGGTCAATTTCAATACGTCGAATATAGCTGCATCAATCCATCGCAAAGTGAATGGATTGTAAAAAACTTCTGCGCAGTTAAATTATATGTGTAATGAATATCTAAGGGATGTCTGAAATTGCTGGACATATTGCAAAATTCAAAACTCAAAAAAGCCACTCCTATTCAGGAATGGCTTGATGTATATTTCTCAGTCCGAAAACTGAAACTTGTAATTTGTTAACTGATTAAGCTAATAACCTGATTGGTTCTTCAAGTAATCCTTTCAAGGTTTGCAGGAACTGTGCTCCGGTTGCACCATCAACGACACGGTGATCGCAACCTAAAGTCAACTTCATAACGTTACCTGGAACAACAGCACCGTTTTTAACAACAGGAACCTGTTGTATAGCACCTACTGATAAAATTGCACCATCAGGAGAGTTGATAATTGAAGTAAACTCATCAATACCAAACATACCTAAGTTAGATACGGTGAAAGTAGAACCTTCCCAATCTGCTGGTTGTAATTTTTTAGCTTTTGCTTTACCACCGAAGTCTTTCACTTCTGCAGAAATATGTGATAATGATTTCCCATCAGCAAAACGTACTACAGGAACCAATAAACCATCTTCAACAGCCATCGCTACACCAATGTTGGTATGTTCATTGAAACGGATTTTATCTCCACCCCATGATGAGTTAACAGCAGGGTGTTTCTTCAATGCAACTGCAACCGCTTTAATTACGATATCATTGAATGAAACTTTAACTGAGGCAACAGCATTAATTGCCGTACGGGCTGCCATTGCATTATCCATATCAATACTTACGGTTAAGTAAAAATGAGGAGCAGTAAATAAACTTTCAGCTAAACGTTTGGCAATTACTTTACGCATTTGCGAAACCGGCTGTTCAGTGTATTTAACTTCGCCAACATAAGTAGGAATTACCGGAGCTGCGGCCGCTGCTTTCGGTTGTTCGCTGCTTTCTGCTTTTGGCTTCCCGCTTTCAGCTGGTGCTACTGGCTTATAGTTTTCAATATCTTTTTTAATGATTCGACCACCTTCTGCACTACCAGAAACCTGCGATAAATCAATTCCTTTATCTTTGGCAATTTTCTTAGCCAGAGGCGATGCTTTTACACGACTATCAGAAGAACCTTCTGCAACAGGAGTTGAAGTGGCGTCAGCGGCTGTTGTTTGCTTCTCTTCTTTCGGTGCTTCGGTTTTTTCTTCGCTTTCTGCTTTAGGCTTTGCGTTTTGATCTCCACCAGCCAAGATACTACTTACATCCGTTCCTTCAGGACCAACAATAGCTATAATTCCATTTACCTTAGCTGCTGAACCTTTCTCCACACCAATGTGCAATAAAGTCCCGGTTGCATAACCCATCACTTCCATAGTTGCCTTATCGGTTTCTACATCAGCTAAAACATCATCGTCCTTAACTTTATCGCCCACTTTTTTATGCCATTCAGCAATTACGCCTTCAGTCATGGTATCACTTAGCAAAGGCATCCGAATTACGGTAACACCTTTTTCTGCCAGTTCTTCCTCGCTTAAACCACCACCTTGCGCAGGAGCAGTTTCTTCTTTTTTATCATCAGCCTTAGGCACGTCATCTTTACTTTCAGACTTCGGACTTGCCGACTCCTGACTTCCAGACTGTTCTGCTTCTAAAGCTGCTTTGTAATCTTCACCTTCTTTACCAATAACGGCCATAACAGCATCAACAGGCACAGCGGTTCCTTCTTCTACACCGATGTATAAAAGCGTACCATCCCAGTAAGATTCCATATCCATTGTTGCCTTGTCAGTTTCTACTTCTGCCAAAACATCTCCGCTTTTCACTTTATCGCCCACTTTTTTATGCCACTTCGCCAAAACCCCTTCGGTCATGGTGTCGCTCATTTTGGGCATTTTAATTACCTCAGCCATTACATCTAATTAATTGAAATCTTTAAAATATTAGTCCATTACATAAGGATAGTTTTCTGTCATATACACATCTTTGTATAATTCAGAAACTTCCGGCCACGGAGACTCTTCAGCAAATTTAACTGCCTGGTCTACTGTTGCTTTAACTTTAGCTTCTACTTCTTCAATCCAGGCCTCATCGGCATATTTTTCTTTCAGGATTGTTTCTCTCGCCAATTCAACCGGATCTTTAGCCTTATAATCTTCTAATTCTTCTTTAGTACGATATTTAGCCGGATCAGACATGGAGTGTCCACGGTAACGGTAAGTTCTCATTTCCAGGAAGGTTGGTCCTTCACCTTTACGGGCGCGCTGAATAGCTTCATCCATTGCATTATGAACAGCAACAGGGTCCATACCATCAACAGGTGCGCATGGCATGTCAAAACCTAAACCAATTTTATAAATATCAGTCATGTTGGTGGTACGCTGTACCGAAGTACCCATGGCATAACCATTGTTTTCACAAACAAAAATTACCGGTAATTTCCACAACATGGCCATGTTAAATGTTTCGTTTAATGCACCCTGACGTACTGCGCCATCGCCCATATAACAAATATTAACATTATCTGTTCCTTTATATTTTTCTGCAAAAGCAACACCAGCGCCTAATGGAATCTGACCTCCAACAATTGCGTGTCCACCATAAAAATTATGTTCTTTGCTAAACATGTGCATTGAACCACCTTTACCTTTAGAGCAACCTGTAGCCTTACCATACATTTCTGCCATGATGCTGTCGGCACTTACACCTAAAGCTAAAGCATGAGCGTGATCGCGATAAGTAGTAATCATCGAATCACCTTTTTGCATTGCAGATATTGCACCTGCTACAACAGCTTCTTGTCCAATGTATAAATGACAAAAGCCACGTATTTTTTGTTGTCCGTATAACTGGCCAGTTTTCTCTTCGAATTTGCGCATCAGCAACATCGACTCAAACCACTTTAACCAGGTATCTTTATTTATTTCTACTGCACTCATTTTAGGGTATTTGTTTTTTTGCGACAGCAAATCTAATTTTTTTATTATAATTTTTGGCACTTTCTAATGTAAAAACATCATAATATCAGCTATGAAATTACATTTACCTTTTGTTACTTAACCATTTGGCGTTCATATCTCCCTATTCTTCAAAAAAGGCAATTTCACGGATGATTAATTTCACGATTTAACAAATTACTTATTCTAATGATTGTGAAATTTTATTCTGCGAAACTTTACCACACCACAATTAACCAATTCCCTTTCCATCAGATCGTATAGAAATACTTATGCAAAAAAATCCGGAAATTAATTTCCACTTTTTAAGGAATTAAAGCTCGCGATGGTAAATACAGATTGATTTAACGTTTCAATTGCTCACTTATTAATCATCTTAAATAACTTTGAGCCAGAACAATTAAAATCAATTCGAAGTGGTCTAATTTTCTTCAAAAATTGTTTTCTATCTTGGGATAATTTTAAATATAAAACACCGTTAACTAACATGTCACAACGTGGAGATGTTAATAACTTTTACTTTTTAACACAAACATTTGGATGACATTTGTATAATTGATACCTTTGACAAATCAACAATAAGCCAAAATGGTTTACGTTACTGTGTAAGTGAATACCCAAACATAACTGTATAACATGATTAAAAAATTTTTGTTTTCATCCATAATTGCTATCTGTACGCTCTCAACTGCATTTGCACAAACAAAAACAAAAGAATCTGGTAAAGACTTAAATGATCCTGACAACTTAGCTTCACAATACTTTTCTCAGGTTATGGGTGTAGCGGTAGATGCAACATCGAACTTAAAATTATATAAGTTTATTTACGAATGGATCGGAACACCTTACAGTTATGGTGGTTCAAGCAAAAAAGGGATTGATTGCTCTGCTTTTACCAAAGCGATATACGACAAAGTTTTCAACACTACAATCAGAAGAAATTCTCGTGATATCTTTAGTATGGTAGACCCATTATCTAAAGAAGATTTAAAAGAGGGTGACCTCGTTTTCTTCAAGATAAGAAGCAGAAGTATTTCTCATGTTGGTATCTATCTTGGTGATAACAGATTTGCACATGCATCGAGTTCACGTGGTGTCGTGATCAGCAATTTAAATGAGCCCTATTACAGTCGTTATTTTTACAAGGGCGGCCGCGTTTTAGAATCATTTAAAAAAGAATTTACAGTAGAATAAATACGATTGTAGATTTACGATCTTTGATTAAACAGATATAGTCCTCCAGAAGTAATTTTGGAGGATTTTTTTTATCCCATCCATAGCCGATGAAATTCATAAAGACATCTTTTTTAACCCTTTCCGCAATCGTTACCATCTTCAGTTGCACCAACAATAGTGCACAGGTGGTGGTATCAACAGCTAAAACAGATACTGTAGTTATAAAAATAAAAGATACCATTTCCATCACCGCCGTTGGCGATATCATGCTGGGCTCAGCCTTTCCATCCACTTCAAACCTTCCTGCTGATGATGCAGTGAATAGTTTTCAGGCGGTTGATAGCCTATTAAAGGGTGATATTGTTTTTGGTAATCTGGAAGGTTGTTTTTTAAACTCAGGTCATTCTACAAAATGTAATGGCATTAATCCCAATAATTGCTATGCATTCAGAATGCCGGAGCGCTATGCCGGTATCTATAAAAAAGCAGGCTTTAATGTATTAAGCATTGCCAATAACCACGTGGGCGATTTTGATTCGAGAGGAAGAAAAAACACTGCCAGAATTTTAGATTCGTTACAAATTCATTATGCTGGTCAGCTGAACAAACCTTTCGAAATTTTTGAAAAGGATAGCGTGAAATATGCTTTTTGTGCATTTGCGCCAAATGAAAATACCGTTTCCATTAATAAAATTGAAAGTGCAAAAACTTTAGTTGCACATCTGAAAACAATGGCAGATATCGTGATTGTCTCCTTTCATGGTGGTGGCGAAGGCGCCAGGTTTGAACATGTGCCACGTAAAAATGAAATATTTTATAAAGAAAACAGGGGCAATGTTTATGCTTTTGCCCATGCTGTAATAGATGCTGGTGCAGATGTGGTTTTAGGTCACGGCCCGCACGTTACCCGAGCCGTAGAAGTTTATAAAAACAAGTTCATTGCTTATAGCCTCGGAAACTTTTGCACTTATGGCATGTTCAGTCTGAAAGGCAATAACGGCATTGCACCATTGCTTCAGTTGAAGGTAAATGCCAAAGGTAATTTCCTTTACGCCGATGTGACATCTATACAACAAGATAAAATTAAACGGTTAACACGGGATGAAAGCCACCGTGCTTTTAAACGCATGAAGGAGTTAACAGATATAGATTTTGCAGGCCATCAGCTCAATTTTGAAAACAACAGGATTACTTTAAAAAATTAATTTCCTGTTACACCAATTCTGATTTATTTCCGAATCTTTGTTACTTACTGAAGTTAAACAGCATATGAAAAAAGGACTAGTTCTTCATTACATCATCGGCATCGCTGCAGCAGTTTTAGTATTGGCCGCAGCTTACTACATCAACCAGAATCCTAAAAACCTGCTATCTGCTGGAATTATTATTTTGGCTGGCTGTCTGGTTGCATTTAGCCAGTATCAGATTATAAAGCATAAAAGAAAAAACAAGCACTAATACCGATTAAAGGTTGTTTATCCAGCGATCTTATAGGAAGAGTATTAACTCTCGTCTTTGGTATTTTTAACAAGCCCAATTCCAGACACGAAGAATATCAATCCGATAATACCGTACACAAATAAGCCACGTGTATTCTGACTGTGGTTGACAAAGCCATATCCGGCATAGATGAGTCCGATAATGCCCAGAACAGTTAATATGGTTCCGAAAGTGCGTTTTATATTCATGATTTTAGATTAATAGTGTAAATACAACAAATACCAACTTTTGTTTTAAAGCGCACAAAAAAAGCCACGTCCTTTTTTAAAACGTGGCTTAAATTTATTTATTCAGCATTACCAAACACCTAGCCTGTTTTCTGGAGCCAGATACATTTTAGCTGTAGTGGGTATATTAAATGCCTTATAAAATGCTTCCATGTTATAGACGGTGCCATTTACCCTAAAAATTTCCGGACTATGTGGATCAGTCTTAATACGAACACGCATTGATTCATCTCTGGTTTTCATTCTCCAAACCTGAGCGAAACTTAAAAAGAATCGTTGATCTGGTGTAAATCCATCGATTTTCTTATCGCTTTTAGCTTGTTCGGTTAATTTAAAGGCATCATACGCAATATTCAAACCACCAATATCAGCCAGATTTTCACCTAAAGTTAATGAACCATTCACATGCTGATTATCCAAAAGTGTAAACTTATTATATAATGCAACTACTTTATCGGCTTTACTTTTAAATTTCGCGGCATCTTCTTTCGTCCACCATTCTTTTAAATTACCAGCTGCATCATATTGTCTGCCCTGATCGTCAAATCCATGTGTCATTTCATGGCCGATAACGGCACCGATAGCGCCATAATTAATGGCATCATCAGCATTGAAAGCAAAAAATGGAAATTGCAGAATGCCGGCTGGAAATACAATTTCATTATAGGCAGGGTTATAGTAGGCATTTACTGTAGGCGGTGTCATAAACCATTCCGTTTTATCAACCGTTTTACCCAATTTAGCCATCATCTCTTTATAACCGTGCTTTCTTGCCGATTGAAGGTTAGCGAAATATGTACTTCTCGAAATTTCCACATCATCATACTTTTTCCATTGATCAGGATAGCCTATTTTTTTGATAAATGCATTTAACTTCTCGAGGGCTTTCTTTTTAGTTTCGGCAGACATCCAATCTACTTTTTTGATTCGTTCTGCATATACTTTCTGCAGGTTATTCACCAATTCCAACATACGTTTTTTAGCTTCAGGCTTAAAATATTGTTCGGCATAAAGCTGTCCCAGTAAGTCGCCCAGATTACTATCCGTATTGTTAACCATTGTTTTCCATCTTTCAGTTTGTGCAAGCTGGCCATACAAGGTTTTACTAAAGAATTCAAATTTTGCCGTTCTAAAGGCTTTAGTAAGTGCATTTGCAGCATTATTCAGTGCATCAAACTTTAGTTTTTCCTTCCAGGTTTCAATGGGCTGGCTTTTTATCAGGGCAGATAATGCCTGGTAATATTTTGGCTGTCTGACAATAATGCTATCCGTTGATGCGCCAAGATTTTTCAGTACCGTATTAAAATTGATATTTGGAATTTGTTTCTGGAAATCTGCAACCGCCAGCTTGTTATAATTTTTCTGAGGATCACGCAATTCAACCGGGGTTGAATGTGATTTTGCCAACATGGTTTCCAGCTTTAAAATATGGTCGGCATAGGAGGAGGCATGAGCAGAATCTCCGGCAAGGTTAAATATTTTGGTGATGTATTTCAAATATTCTGTCCTGATTTTTTTTGCCTTATCATCCTGATCGAGATAATAACTACGTTCTGGTAAATTTATCCCTGTCTGGGTAAAGATAAGCACGTTTTTTGAACTCATTTTATCATCCGGATCAACACCAAAACCGAATAAGTCTCCATTGCCATTTTTAAAACCTTCAGATACAAAATTAATGAGATCCTCATCGTTTTTAATACCATCTATTTTCTCCAACAGTGGCTTTACTGGCATTACACCAAGCTTTTCGATGGTTAAAGAATCCATTCCACTGGCATAAAAATCGCCTACCTTTTGTTCATTACTACCCTTTGCTACTTTGCTTTTAGCCGCGTTTTCCAGAATGACCTTTAAATTTTTAAGGTTATCATTATACAAGGTATAGAAAGAACCCCATCCGGTTTCTGTTTGTGGGATTTGCGCATTTTTCATCCATTTTCCATTGGCATAAAGGAAAAAGTTATCGCCGGGTTTTACTGTCGAATCCATTCCGGCAGTATCAAAAAAAACAGTCCGCTGATCTGTTTCTGTAGCTTGATGATTTTTATCATTCTGACAGGCTGCGAATAACATTATTGCCGCCGCAGAGAGAAATAAATTCTTTTTCATGTAGTATAATCTAGTTAGGAAAAAATAAAGCTACAAAAAGCATTATGTAGTTTGTATGATTTTTTTTTAACTTCAAAAAAAATCTAATTATGCAGTACACTATTTACATTCTCATTTTCCTGGCGATTATTATTTTGCTAAGCTCATTTGTTACTGTTAAACAAGGAACCATAGCAGTAGTAACGGTTTTCGGAAAATACCGTAGACAACTCAGGCCAGGATTAAACTTCAAAATCCCACTAATAGAGCAAATTTATTCCAGAATTTCAATTCAAAATCGCTCTGTTGAGTTGTCATTTCAGGCAGTTACCCAGGATCAGGCCAATGTTTATTTTAAAGCAATGCTTTTATATTCTGTTGTTAACCAGGATGAAGAAACCATCAAAAACGTAGCCTTTAAGTTTGTAGATGCAACCAATTTAATGCAGGCACTGATCAGAACAATAGAAGGTTCCATCCGTGCTTATGTGGCTACCCAGAAACAGGCCAATGTTCTGGCGCAACGTAACGAAATCGTTTTGCATGTTAAAGAGCAGATAGACCAGGTTTTAGATGGATGGGGTTATCATTTACAAGATCTTCAATTAAATGACATTACATTCGATGAAGAAATTATGCGCTCCATGAGCCGTGTAGTTGCTTCCAATAATTTAAAGGCAGCTGCAGAAAATGAAGGTCAGGCCTTATTAATTACCAAAACCAAAGGTGCCGAAGCAGATGGTAACGCCATTAAAATTGCAGCGACTGCCGAGCGGGAAGCTGCACAACTCCGTGGACAGGGTATTGCTTTGTTCAGAGAAGAGGTAGCAAAGGGTATGACCAATGCCGCGCATGAAATGCAACAGGCAAATTTAGATACTTCAGTTATTTTATTTACCATGTGGACGGAAGCGATTAAACAATTTGCCGAATATGGTGAAGGTAATATCATTTTCCTGGATGGCAGTACAGAAGGCATGAATAAAACCATGAAAGAAATGATGGCCATGCAGTTAAGTCAAAATCCTCCAAAGAAAGACTAATATATTCTGCTATATAGAGAGACTGTTGCTGAAATGCAGCAGTCTTTTTTTTGCCCTGTATAATTTCGTTTTGGCTAAATCAAAAATGGATTAGGCTAAATAGTGTACTCAAAAATAATGGAGTTTTGTACAGTGATTAAAGAGATACGTATGCGGGATCTCAAAACTCATGTAACATTATTTATGAAATTAAAATAAATCGCTATGAAAGTTTTTGTAACAGGAGCAACAGGCTTTGTTGGTTCAGCTGTAGTAAAAGAATTAATTAATGCCGGCCACCAGGTTTTGGGTTTAGCCCGAAATGAAGCTGCAGAAAAAGCACTATTGCTGGCCGGTGCCGAAGTGCATAAGGGTGACCTGGAAGACCTGGAAAGTTTACGCAGAGGAGCAAATGCTGCTGATGGGATTATACATACTGGATTTATTCATGATTTTAGCCGTTTTAGAGCCGTATGTGAAATTGATCGTGTAGCAATAGCGACTATTGGAAATGAAATAACGGGAACGGATAAGCCCTTTATTGTTACCTCCGGAACGTTGATCGTGAGCCCTGGTCAACTGGCTACTGAAGATAAAATGCCTGATTATAATGGTCAAAATCCCCGGATTGCTACAGAAAAAGCAGTTGATGAACTTGCTAAAAAGAATGTCCGCATATCAGTTGTCCGTTTATCGCCATCAGTTCATGGCGAAGGCGATGTGCATGGCTTTATACCCATGCTTATTGATATTGCCCGCCAAAAGGGTTCATCAGCCTATATAGAAGATGGCGCAAACCAATGGACAGCTGTTCATCGTCTTGACGCCGCTGTTCTTTTCAGATTGGCTTTGGAGCAGGCCAGGCCTGGAGCTCGTTTTCATGGTGTGGCGGAAGAATCAATAACCTTTAAATCGATAGCTGAAGCCATTGGTAAGCAGCTGAACTTACCTGTTGTATCAAAATCAAACGATGAAGTTGCTGCCCATTTTGGCTGGTTTGAACATTTTGCAAATATTGACGGGCCTGCTTCAGGAAAATTAACCCGTCAGCGTTTGCATTGGGAGCCCCAATATTCCGGTTTAATTCAGGATTTGGAGCAAGGGATTTATTTTACGTAAATTATAACCATGGAAAACTTGAGCCGCTACCACTTTAAAACAATATCAGAATATCATAAACTGGCTGGATTGCCCAAGCCTGGGCATCCGTTAATTAGCGTTGTTAACATGGAGGAAGTGCAAATGCAGGTGAATGGACGATCAAAGACGATGATTTTTGATTTTTATTCCATAGCACTAAAGCGTGTTCCGGATGCTAAAATTAAATACGGACAGCAAATGAGCGACTTTGATGATGGTGTGTTATTTTTCATGGCTCCGGGTCAAGTTTTTACCGTTGAAGTTAATCAGGATCAATACCATCGTCCAACTGGCTGGATGATTCTGTTCCATTCAGAATTACTCTGGAATACGCATCTGGCTAAAACCATAAAAGATTATGATTTCTTCGACTATGCCTTATTTGAAGCCCTGCATGTTTCTGAAAATGAAGAAACAATTCTTAATGCCATTGCCCAATTGGTAAAAAATGAAACCAATAGCAATATCGATCACTTTACTCAGGATGTCGTGATCGCGCAAATAGCATTGCTTCTCAATTATGCACAACGTTTCTACGGACGGCAATTTATTACACGTAAAGCCATCAATCATCAGCTACTTGATCAACTGGAAGAGATTGTTAAGGGTTACTTTGCAAATGATAATCTTGGCCTTAGGGGATTGCCTACGGTAGGTTACATCGCTGAAAAACTAAATGTTTCGCCAGGTTATCTTTCCGGACTATTAAAAACACTTATTGGACAGAATACACAGCAATATTTACATCAAAAACTGATTGACCTGGCTAAAGAGAAACTCTCTACCACAAATCTTTCCATTAGTGAAATTGCTTATGCACTTGGTTTTGAACATTTGCAATCTTTTACAAAGCTGTTTAAATCCAAGACAAACCTTACCCCCTCGGCGTTCAGGCAATCTTTTAATTGAAATCTGGTCTTGAGGTTAATTCCAAAAAAAATCGGGCGATCTGAAATAGATCGCCCGATTTTTTTCACTTTTTATGATTAAAGTTTAGGTACCGCTGCACCTCCTAAATTCATTACATAATTACCAGATTGCTGCATAAAATCACCCATCACTTTTAAAGATTCATCTTCAATGAAATCAAAAGTATCCTGTTTGGTTATTTTCTCTCCTTTCTTAATTGCAGGCAAGCCTCTCAAAGCCCTTAAATCATTTTGTCTGGCCAAAGATTTGGCTTCCTGGGCTTCTCGTTCAGCTTTAAGCTTGGCCTCATTCAAGGGAACAGAAACTTCCTTATCACGCTTTTTCAATTCAGCAATATCCTCTTTCAGGTATTTAAAATCCAAAGAGTTTGAGATACGTTGTTCACTGTTTTTCATGAGTCCTGCTTTTACAGCTGAGAGGTTAGCCACTGCAGTAAAATTAGAACTCGGAATAACATCCCAGGGCAATGCCGATGGTTCAGTATCCTCTCCGATTTTATCCATTGGATAAAGTGAAGGAAAAATAACATCCGGTAAAACACCTTTATGCTGCGTACTGCTTCCGGCCACACGGTAAAATTTAGCCATGGTAAGGTTAATCTGGCCTAAGTTAATATCTGAAGCATTAGTTGAAGTTGGTGAAGTACCAAGTGTTTTGTCTTTCGTTACCAGGCCGGCAATTTTCTGCAACATGCCCGGGTTAACCAGTTTATTCAAATCAATAGATGATTGAACAGTTCCCTTACCGTAAGTTTGACTACCCATAATAATTCCACGTCCATAATCCTGTATCGCTCCGGCAAAAATTTCTGAAGCTGAAGCACTTAAACGGTCAACTATAACACCAAATGGTCCATTCCAGGCCACACCTGCATTTTCATCTTCATCCACTTCGATCTTGCCTCGCAGATCTTTTACCTGAACAACTGGTCCGCGGTCAATAAATAAGCCTGTAAGGGAAATCGCTTCTACAAGAGATCCGCCGCCGTTGCCGCGTAAATCCATTACAATAGCATCAACCTTATCAATATTTTTCAAAGAATCCACTAATTTCCGTACATCACGGGTTGTACTTTTATAGTTCTTGTCTCCTGCATTAGCCGCTTTAAAATCAGCATAGAAAGCAGGAAGTGAAATCACGCCAATTTTATAGTTCTTGCCATTGGTTGTTACCGTTTTTACTTTTTTCTTAGCAGACTGATCTTCGAGAATAACCTTCTCGCGCATCATCTCAATAATGACGGGCTTAGAAGACATTTCTTTTCCAACCGGAATAACTTTTAAGCGTACTTTAGTTCCTTTCGGACCTTTAATTTTACTGACAGTGGCATCTAATCTCCACCCTACAATATCCACAAAATCATCATTTCCCTGGGCAACAGCAATAATCCGATCACCCGCAGTCAATTGTTTTCCTTTAAACGCTGGTCCGCCGGGGATAATTTCGGCAATCTTTACTACTTCATTTTCCAGTTGTAAACGTGCACCAATACCTTCAAAAGATCTTGACATTTCTTCATTAAATTCTGTTGCTCTTGCCGGAACAAAATAATTGGTGTGTGGGTCAATTGATTCTGTAAAGGCATCCATCAGGATCTGAAAAACATCCTGATTATTATTTTTAGCGATCTGCGATTTTAAGTTCTGATAACGTTTGGTAAGCGTCGTAACATTTTTATCCTGGGCAGAGCCAGCCAGGTTTAAATTAATCAGTTCATACTTTACCCTTTTTTTCCAGGTATCATTTAATGCTGCTGTTGAAGGTGCCCATGGCAGCTTTTCACGATCGTAAACATAGGTGTCATTCTGGTTGAAATCGTATTTATTTTTAATCTGCGCCAGCGAATAGGCAAAATATTCATTCAGTCTTTTTGCGTAAACATTATAGATATAAAACGGACCACTCAGGTCACCATTTTTAAAGTCATCATCCAGCGTATACCTGTATTTCTCAAATGCGGCAATATCAGAAGCTAAGAAATAATTTTTCCCCTGGTCTAAAGCCTTAATATATTTATCAAGGATTAAAGAAGAAATGGAATCATTTACCTGAACTTTTTTATAGTTATAGCTTTCAATCAGGTTGACTACTTCTTTGATCACAAGCTGTTGTTGCTGGTCAGGCATAACATTCGCAATGCCATCCACTATTGGCTGGGGCTTTGGAGCAGCATGACATGCAATCACTGCTGCCGTAAAAATTACAAAAAATACTCTCTTCAACATCTTTTTAAATGATTTAAAATCCATTTTCAATTCTATATAGCCAATATGATACCATTTTAACGAAAAAACAAAAAAGAGACAGCATTATTACCGTCTCTTGTTAAAACTGATCAAATCTAACCAAAAGCTTCTTATTTAACAATTCTAAAATGGTAACGTAATTAGATTTAATTTGTTTTAAGATCTTAGATCATCAGGCTTTTATGCCGGATTGACCACAAGAATTTGGAAATGAATTTTTGTGAACAAAAATCTTTGTTCGATTGCCTTTTATAGTGAAAGTAGCAGGGATATTATTTTAAACCCTTTTTAGGATTTGTTTTAGCGGAAATCATTTCCCTTGCATCACGAATCTGGCCTTTATATTGTGTAATTTTTACCGAATTGGCAAACCACTCTGCAGCTTTAAGATCCCTTAAAGCCAAGGTAAAATCTTTCTTTTTTATTTTAACCTGCACAATGCCCAAAACTGATTCAAGGTAGGCATTATTGCTTTTTAACTGTTTGGCCAGCATGCCTTGCTGGGTATAAAACCACATGGATTGTGTGGATTTATTATTGGCCAGATAGACCTTACCAAGTAAGCCATAGGTATTCATCAGGCCATTTCTGCTGCCCATTTTAGAATAGTTTTTAAGCGCAACATTTAATAGAATTTGTTCTGCATCACCAAAACGACCGAGCATATAATGCATATTGCTCATTTTTATAATGGCCTGACCGTACCTATTAAAGTTTTTAACTGAATTATATTCAAATGCGGCCTTGCCAAATAAGGTCAATGCTTCATTAAAATCGCCCTTTTTTTCAAAACTCTCCGCTTCTTCATAAAAGGAATTGCCATCTACCAGATCAAATTTTGATACCGATATTGTTATCGCATTGCCAGTAGCGGGCTCCTGGCTATCAAAATTTTGAGCATGTAGTTGAAATGAGGCAAAAAGGCTTATGAGCGCCAATACAATTTTGGACATGCAACAAAAATAATACTTTATATTTAACTTTAGTTAAATACCTGTAAATTAACATCAAAAGATGCCCAAACCATGTAAGGGTGTGAATCGCAATGATAAATTTCACCAGTATTGGAGATGCCAATAACTCCTGCAAAACCATCAAATGATTTAAGTTCCCGGAAAGATTTGTCGCAGGCATCTTTTAAAGAAAACCCGTCGGTAACCCTGGTCACTATTTTTGAGGCCAGTGCACCACTCACAATATCTTCGCCAACTCCGGTACAGGAAACACCGGCAAACTGATTAGCGTAGTTACCTGCTACTGTAGCTGAATCACTTACTCTACAAGGAATTTCAAATCCTTTTCCTCCTGTAGATGTAGCCGCCGCAATATTGCCGTCCGCATCTAAAGCCACACAACCTACAGTTCCCTTATTGTTTTGCTGGTTTATCTTCGCTTCATATTCAGATTGCCGCTGATCAGTAACCGGATTAAAATACCTAAACCCTTTTTCACGTGCAAAGTGTTGCGCACCTTCACCACTCAGTACCCGGTCATCATATGCCAATAAACTTTGTGCAATCTGAATGGGGTTCTTTACCTCTTCTACATTAATCACACCGCTGAATTTTTCCGTCTTCCCATCCATTAAGGAAGCGCTTAAGCGTACTTTCCCGTCACTTTGAATCTGAGAACCAATCCCTGCATTAAACAGTTCATTATCCTCAAGCAAAGCAACCGTATAAACAACTGTTTCAAGTGCAGAATGATTTTCCAGGTAAGCGTAACCAAGCTGAACAATAGCAGACAGTGCATCCTGTTTGGCTTTCTTTGTTTCCTGATTGGTTGATGACTCGCTGAAAAAGCCACCATGTATAATTAATTTCATTTTTAAGAGATTGAGATGTTAGATATGAGAAGTTAGATTGAAGTGCTAAGCCCTGAACTTTTTAGCGTTGAGCGATAACCTCAGGCCTTCTACCTGGTAAACCTTCAACCTTTCACTATTCTATCGGAACAACTTTTGGATGGTGGATCACCAGGCTATGATCAGTCAGATCGTAAACATCGCCGTCACACATCACATGCACCACCATATTTTTGATAGATACAGGCTGACCCATTTCTACATCGGTTAAATTGGTATCAGCCATCTGACGGCCATCAACCAGGATTACCATGCCTGAACCAATGGCTTCCATGATGTGTCCATCCGAGATAAATAAGCCCGTGTCTTCACCCAGGCCGATCCCCAGAATCCCGGGATTACTCGCAGCGGCATAAAGTAATCTTCCAATCCGCCCGCGCTGCACGAAGTGTGTATCTACAATTACATCATCAATAAAACCCAGTCCGCCTGTAATTTTCACCTCACCCTTTAGCAAGGCATCCTTACTGCTTCCCTGATAAATCATATTCTTGGAACTTGCCGCCGCACCTGCTGATGTTCCGGCAATAACTACGGGTTCCGTTTTATATTTATCAATCAGAATCTGATGGATTTTGGTTCCACCGAAAATAGATGATAGCCTTAACTGATCTCCTCCGGTAAAAATAATCACTTCAGCGGCCTTAATGCGCGCGCAATTTTCTTCGGCATTTGCTTCTTCCCGATTGGTTATGTTCAATACGCCAACATTATGCACATCTAACTGGGCATAAGCCTTAATGTATTCTTCCCCCACTTTTTCGGGCATTAAAGAGGCCGTGGTAATGATTTCGAACCTCGATTCAACATCTCTGACTGATTCTGTCGTAATTCTCTTTAAAATTCCCCGTTCGAAAAAATTCATATTTTCGGGCAATCCGAATTGTGTTTCTGCAAAGCTGCCTGTATTTATTGCACCTCCAATAATGATGAGTTTGCCCTTAGGAACCATTTTATGTGTATTAGTATTCTATCAAAAAACCCAAATATATCAGGTTAAGATAAAAAACACGACTTTTTTTGTCAATAATTCTGCAATTATCAACAATGGTTGAAATAATTATGAATAATTTGAGTTAAAGTTAGGTCTGAAAATAAAACAAATCACCTATGAAATTGATTTAGCTATTTGAATTGCCAATTTTCAAAATAAATGCATAATTTACAATCATCAATTTTAGTCTCTCCATTTGAAAAAAGGTTCGCCTAAAATCCGTTCTTTTAATCATAACGACAAAACATTACATGAAGATACATAACATACAAGTATTAAGAGGACCAAATATATGGTCGATTAACCGCAAAAAACTCATCCAGATGAGACTGGATTTAGAGGAGCTGGAGCAAAGACCAACCAATCTGATTGAGGGGTTTAGTGAGCGAATAGAAAAATTATTACCCAGTATGTTTATACACCGCTGCTCTAAAGGTGTGGAAGGTGGTTTCTTTACACGCGTTAAAGAAGGCACTTGGATGGGGCATGTGATTGAACATATTGCCCTTGAAATTCAAACCATTGCCGGAATGGAAACTGGCTTTGGCAGAACCCGCCAAACCAAGACTGAGGGGATCTACAATGTCGTATTCAGCTATTTGGAAGAAAAAGTAGGCGTTTATGCCGCAGAGGCGGCAGTGAAAATCGCTCAGGCACTGATTGATAATGAAGAATATGATTTGGAGCATGATATCAGGAGGATGAAGGAAATCCGTGAACTGGAAGCCCTTGGCCCAAGTACAGGATCAATTGTTCAGGAAGCAGTGAGCAGAAATATTCCATGGATCAGGTTAAATAAAAGTTCGCTGGTGCAGTTGGGTTATGGCAAAAACCAGGTGCGTTTCAGGGCAACCATGACTGAAAAAACCAGCAGCATTGCCGTTGACATTGCCAGCAACAAAGAAGAAACCAAGCGCTTATTAACCGAAGCAGCCATTCCCGTAGCTTCAGGTGTAACCATTTCGAATCCAGATGAACTGGAAGCATCGGTAAATAAAGTAGGTTTTCCTTTAGTTTTTAAACCACTGGATGGAAATCACGGCAAAGGTGCCACCATTAATGTTAAAACCCTGGAGGCTGCCAAAGAAGCTTTCGAATATGCGAAGACGTATTCGAGAAAAGTCATTATAGAAAAATTCATTACCGGCTTTGACTTCCGGGTGCTGGTGATTGACCATAAGGTAGTGGCAGCTGCGCAGCGTGATCCGGCACATGTACTGGGAAATGGTATTCACACGATCCAGGAGTTAATCGATAAGGAAAATGAAGATCCACGTCGCGGTTACGGGCATGAAAATGTATTAACCGAAATCGCTGTTGACCGTGATACTTTAGATTTACTGGCCAAAAAGGAATATACTTTAGAAACCATTCCTGAAAAAGGTGAGGTCGTTTATTTAAAATCAACAGCTAACCTGAGTACCGGGGGAACATCCATCGATGTAACGGATATTGTTCATCCGCAAAATATATTTATCTGCGAAAGAATTTCGAGGGTAATCGGACTGGATATCTGCGGAATTGACATCATGGCGCAAAACCTGACCCAGCCACTAACAGAAAATGGCGGTGTGGTATTGGAAGTAAATGCTGCCCCGGGTTTTAGAATGCACCTGGCACCAAGTGAAGGCTTACCCAGAAATGTTGCCGCTTCTGTTGTAGACATGCTTTACCCGCAGAACAGGCTATCCTCTATTCCCATTATAGCGGTAACCGGAACCAATGGAAAAACCACCACTACACGGTTAATTGCCCATATTATCCGCAGTAACGGTAAACGTGTAGGTTATACCACCAGTGATGGTGTTTACGTGCACAACACCATGCTGATGAAAGGCGATACCACAGGGCCGGTTAGTGCCGAATTTATTTTAAAAGACCCTACGGTAGAATTTGCCGTTCTTGAAACTGCCCGTGGTGGAATTTTAAGAGCCGGACTGGGTTTTAATGCGTGTGATATTGGGGTGATTACCAATATTCAGGAAGATCACCTGGGTATATCTGATATCCATAACCTGGATGATTTAACCCGGGTTAAAGCGGTAGTAGTTGGCGCTGTTCGCCGTAAAGGATGGGCCGTATTAAATGCTGATAACGGCTATTGTGTAAAAATTGCCAGAGATGCACGCTGTAATGTAGCTTATTTCAGCATGGATGAAAACAATCCGGTGATTAAAGAACATTGCAGAAAGGGTGGTATTGCCGCCATATATGAAAATGGTTATATCACCATTAAAACGGGAGACTGGAAATTAAGGGTTGATAAAGCGACACATATTCCGCTTACTTTTGGCGGCGCGGTGAACTTTATGATTCAGAACGTTCTGGCAGCAACATTGTCAACTTACTTATGGGGCTACAAGCCGGAAGATATCCGCTTAGCCTTAGAAACCTTTATCCCATCTGCAGCACATACACCTGGCAGGATGAACGTGTTCCGGTTTAAAGATTTTAAAGTATTGGTAGATTTTGCACATAATCCTGATGGTTTTAATGGCGTGAAAGCATACCTGCAAAGCGTTGAAGCCACAGAACATGTAGGCATCATTTCCGGAACGGGCGACAGGCGTGATGAAGATATTATTGAAACCGCGCGCATCTCGGCACAAATGTTCGATAAGATTTACATTTGCCAGGAAAAATACCTGCGCGGCCGTAAGCAAGATGAACTGATCAATTTATTGATTAAGGGCATTAAAGAGGTAGATCCCAACAAGGAAATCATCATCAATAATAAGAGTACAGAATGTTTGCAAATTGCCATCAATACGGCGAAAAAAGGATCTTACTTAACCATTTTAAGTAACACCATTGATAACACCATCCAGCGCGTAACTGAACATCTGGATAGAGAACTGGAATCTTAAGAAGCAAAAAATCCTCCTGATATGAGCTATCAGGAGGATTTTTTCGTTTCACTCAGGCCAAATTATACCTGAGCATCGCGCAATCTTTTGATTTCATCGTGTGAAGTCCTTAATGAAGCTTTCTGTTCTGAAATCAAGGTTCTGATGTTGGCCGGAAGATCTTCCACTTCTAAAGCCATTTTATAAGCGCTTTGAGCTGCATCTTCTCCACCTTCACAATTATTTAAAACTGTTTTTCTGTCATGGCCTGTAAATAAGGCTTTAACATCCATCCAAGCCCTATATATTTTTCCAGAATTTGTGGTACCTGTATCAATATCTTCTCCTAAAGCAGCGATCTCTGTTCCCAGAGCCATTTTATATTTCTGACTTTCTGAGATCATATCGAGGAATAAGGATTTTAAATCGGCATCGGCATCTTTTAATTCGGTACGTGCTTTTTCATAACCGGCAATACGGTCGTTATTAATTTGCACTAAATCGTTTAATACTTCTGTTGTTATTGTTGCAGTATTCATGTTTTTATAAGTTTTGATGTACTAATGGAACATGATCGGCATGGAATAGTTTATATTTATTTCTAAATTTTAATTCCTGAAAATACTATCGCCTCATTTTCAATCATCAGCTGACATTTCGCCATGATATGATTTCTTTTCAAATAGCTTAAAAATTCCTCGAAACTTTTAAATATCAAAAGACTTTATTTACTGAAAGGTAGCGTATACCTGACGTTTAAGTTCGTACTTTTCAACTAAGTATTAATAGTTAATGCTCTCTGTCAGGTTTCGGTTTCCAATATTTGACTCCTGATTAAACGTCATGAAAATGATTAGATTTTTATCTTTCTCATTTATTATTGCAGCTTAATTGAGTTACTCCAGTAGTTTGGTTTTTGCTTTGCGGTAATCCAGTTTTTGATGTTTTCCAATTGCATATACTATGCCTCCATTTAAGTGCATCAGAAATTTTTGATCGTTCCAACATTCTTTGGTGTGCCCCATTGAAGTGTAAAACGCCCGGCCGCCATCAAAATTATGGTACCAGCTGAAGGGATGAAAATTACCATTATTACCACCCTGATAAGAAGCTTCATCAATCGTGATCAGCACTTTGATATCCGGATTGACATTTTTGAAATTATAAAGCTCATCTGTATGCATCCAGACAGAATCTGTCAGAAACCTGGTTGCAGGGTGCTTTCTATCTTTTATGACAAATCTGGCTTCCTGCACTTTGGGGTGGCTAACAAAGTAAGCACCTACCAATTTGCCATACCATGCCCAGTCATATTCTGTATCTGTTGCGGCATGAATGCCCACAAAGCCTCCTCCCGCCTGGATATAACGTTCAAATGCTGATTGCTGTATGTCGTTCAATACATCACCTGTGGTGCTTAAAAAGATAATGGCAGCATACTTTTTTAAATTACTTTCGGTAAAAAGCTCCGCGTTTTCGGTGGTATCAACAGTATAATGATGTAACTGACCTAACTGGATAATTGCTTTTTTACCTTCTTCAATAGATGCATGTCGATAGCCTTTTGTTTTAGAAAAGACCAGAATACCGGGATAGCTTTGCGCAAATGCGATACTTTGCAGGATGACTAGCGTAATCGCCATTGTTATTATTTTTTTCATCGAAATTTGGTTAGACGTTTAAATGCTTTCTGTAATACAGATAAATTTAGGAAAGTTCTTTGATAATTTCTTTACACCGATCCTCAACTTGTTTACAAACTGGTGCAAACAGGGTATCATCCCAATAAGGATCTGCCAATTCATCATCCTTTAGAAAAAGTTTAACCTTCAACCGCTCCTCTTTTGTCTTGGCCAGATTCTTAACATCGCTTAAATTTTTCCGGTCCATCACCAGAATCAAATCATATGTTGAAAACATAGCAACAGAGAATTGTTGCGCCCTTTGCCTGCTGATGTCATAGCCAGAATCCTGAGCCGCGGCTATACTTCTACGATCAGGTGCCTGACCGATGTGCCAGTTTCCGGTTCCGGCCGATGCAATTTCCCAATCCAAGTTTTCCTGTTTTGCAAGGTGACGCATAATGCCCTCAGCTAAAGGAGAGCGACAAATATTACCCAGGCAAACCATTAAAATTCTCAATGCTATTTAGATTTATACACGTATACAAAGGTATAAGTTTTTCCATCTTGTTCGGTCGTGGTGGTCTGTGTCAATTTTTTGCCATCAAAGAATAACGGCGTTGAAGGGGAAGCAGATAAAACAATCTTGTTACCTTCTCTTTTCCAGGTTTTTACACTCGCATCGTTCATCCTGTCGCAAAGTGCCCCATTAGCACCCGCTACGTAAGAACTATCTTTGGCAAACGATAGTGATAAGTTGGCTACACAACTTTCGGGTCCTGATAGCGCTATATAGTTTTCGCTCGTCTTATCGCCCATGGTCATCGCCGGCTGAACCGTTACTGATTCAATTACCCATTTTTTTGAAACAAGTGTTTTATAAGCATCTTTTGTACAGGCAATCGCAGTGCAAATTAAAAGTACAGATAATAGTTTTTTCATATCGTTAAATGTTGGATGTATGTAAGGTAAAGGAAATTAATGATGAATTTGCTGCATAAAGAAAAATCCCCCATTTCTGGAGGATTTAAATGTGCTGTAAGCAGGTTATCCGTAAATGTCATTCAGCATTTTAGCCAACCGAACACCACCTTTTAATAATTGCTGGTTAAGTGTTTCAGACCAGTCGAAATTGTAGCGGTAGCTTAACCTGGAATCTGGTTTTGCACCTTCATAAATTTTACCACAAATGGTATAGGCATCATAAACGCAATCTTTTAAACTCGTATTTTGCCAATTATAAAGCTCAACGGCTGATGGATGGTTAATCGCTTTGGCAAATTCGGTATAACTGAGCTGTTGATATTCAATTAATTGCTCATCCCAAACACGGTGCAGGTTAGATTTTTCATTAAACCACATCACTGAAACCTTATTCCCGCCTAAATCTTCCTTATGTGCAACGTGCATGGGCTGACATAAATCGCCGGCCATATGCACCAGCATCCTCAGCGCCAGTTTCTTTTCTGATGCCGTACTGCTTGCCTTTTTCAAAACGGCAGTTAAATCGATGATCTTATTGTAAAGGTTTGGTGCTTTTTCCGTTTCTAAAATATGGTAAACCCCCTGCTTATCCAATCCTCCGGGAAGGTTCACAAAATGCCAGTTGTACATGTAATTATAAGTGGAATCTGATTTTATAAAATCGCCCCAGTTGGCAGACATGGCCAAAGATTCTGTTCCTAAAATAGCCCTGATAGCCTTACGGGTTTTGGTCTTTAAGTAACTATCTGCAATTTCTCCGACTACACGGTGACCTATCATCCCCCAGGCATTGGCCTGAACAGGTAAATAGGCGAGCAGGCCAATGACAGCAATGGTTTTTAATTTCTTTTTGATCGATTTAAATTTCATTTTATAATTCTTTTTGTACGCAGGTGATTTTTTCTTTGAGTGCTAATCTGATTTCACTTTGATCATTTAAGCTCTCTAATATCAAGGTATCAGTTGAATGTTTTTTGATCAGAAAGTTTTTATCGTAACGGCCAATGCGGTAACAGCCGGAAATTTTCTGTTTATAATTGGCATGTGTAAAGGTGGCACCTACATATAGCGTATCGCCCCTAACCGCATACACGCCTTTTGCATATTCTTTCCAGATTCCATTATGGTAACAAGAATCTTCATAAAAGTTTATTTTGCTGTGCGTGACCAGATCAATATAAATAGAATCGCAGGTTATTTTAAAATGATGCTGTGTATAATTGCTCCGCTTATGGCTAAAAGCGACGGTATCCTCATTCCATACCCCCTGCATAAATTCTTCACCTTTACCTTGAATATTGGGCCGCCTGGAACAGGAAGAATACAGCAAAATGGCGGTGAAAAACATCACATACAGAAATTTTAGTTTTTGATTGTTTTTTGGCATTGTGCTGATGAAAATGTAAAATAAGGTTTCTGATGCATTGCCGATGTTTTAAAATTTTTCGCGAAACAGCTTATTGGCATTTAGCATATTATTGATTAATAGAAAAAGCCCGGTTGCAAAAAAAAGCCCGCCTAAAAGACCAATACCTCCAAGTATAGAATAGTAAAAACTTACCTCTCCAACGGGCATTGCTCTATTTTGAGCTATATGTGGCATCCAAATATACATGCCACTTATCAATAAGGTAATTCCTGAACCCACACAAAGTAAAATGGCATCAACCCTTGCGATTTTAATCATGTAAAGATAAGAGGCAATAAAAACCAAAAGTGGTGAAATTAATGGTACCAAGGCAAATAAGAATGGCAAAACTGAATTATCCATGTTTTATTAATTAAGCTTTTATTTAATTCAGGCCTGATAGTTTTTGAAACCTACCAGGCCTGAATATGCTATTTTAAACTTCCAACCATATCTTCCGGACGAACCCATTCATCGAATTGCGCGTTGGTTAATAAGCCCAATTCTACAGCCGCAGCTTTTAGCGTTTTGTTTTCCTTGTGTGCCTTCTTAGCAATTTTTGCCGCATTCTCATACCCTACATGTGGATTTAAAGCAGTTACCAGCATCAGTGAGTTTTGCAAATGCTTTTCAATTTCTGGTAAATTCGCCGTAATGCCTTCCGCACATTTATCAGTAAAAGAAACACAGGCATCACCAATTAAACGGGCAGATTGCAATACGTTAGCTGCAATTAAAGGTTTGAAAACATTTAATTCGAAATGACCCAACATCCCGCCTACTGAAACGGCTACATCATTACCCATTACCTGGGCACAAACCATGGTTAAAGCTTCTGGTTGTGTTGGATTTACTTTCCCGGGCATAATAGAAGAACCGGGCTCATTATCAGGAATCACAATTTCACCAATTCCACAACGTGGACCAGAGCTTAACATCCGCACATCGTTTGCCACTTTCATTAAAGCAACTGCAGTACGTTTTAAAGCACCGGAAAGTTCAACCATTGCATCATGTGCTGCCAAAGCCTCAAACTTATTTGGTGCGGTAACAAAAGGCAAACCCGTTAATTCGGCAATTTTCTTCGCCACTAAAACATCGTAACCTTTAGGTGTATTTAAACCTGTACCAACAGCCGTACCACCTAAAGCCAACTCAGCCACCATCACAAGGGCATTTTTAATGGCGCGGATGCTGTTATCAATTTGCTGTACATAACCTGAAAATTCCTGCCCTAAAGTAAGCGGAGTTGCATCCATAAAATGGGTACGACCTGTTTTAACAATCGCGTTAAATTCTTCTACCTTTTTAGCCAGGGCATTTCTTAAATGTTCTAAGCCTGGAATGGTGTTTTCTACCGTAAGTTTATATGCTGCAATGTGCATTGCAGTAGGGTAAGTATCATTAGATGATTGTGATTTATTTACATCATCATTTGGGTGAAGTACTTTTTTATCATCGGCTAATGCACCACCATTGATGACATGTGCACGGTTTGCAATGACTTCATTGCCGTTCATATTACTCTGTGTACCAGAACCTGTTTGCCAGATCACCAATGGAAATTGATCGTCTAAATCGCCGGCAATAATTTCATCACAAGCTTTTGCAATTAATGTTGCTTTTTCAGCAGAAAGTACACCAAGTTCGGTGTTAGCTAAAGCAGCGGCCTTTTTTAAATAGCCAAAAGCATGAATAATTTCTTTAGGCATCGACCCTTCCGGTCCGATTTTAAAGTTATTGCGTGAGCGTTCGGTTTGTGCACCCCAGTATTTGTCTGCAGGCACCTGCACCTCGCCCATGGTATCGTGTTCTATTCTGAAACTCATGATAATTTTGATTTTTATTGTCGCAAATTTAAGTTTTTTGCCTATAAAGCAAGGTATTATCTTCGATATTTAAAATCTATGATTTGAGAGTTATTTGATTATATCTACAAAAACCAAAACGTAAATGGTCACTTGAAGATAGTTAAATCAGACTGTTAATACATTTTGCCCGGCTTACAATAAAGTAACCTTTTTGATAAAGTTAGGTCGTATTTTAGACGCAGTTTAGTCGGGTACAATTGTCATAAGTCCGACGAACCTCCGACTTAACCCCGTCGAAAGTCCCTCGCAACCGTTCCGATATTATTATACTGTCTTATTACTAAAATAAGTTTACAGTAAGCCTGATTCGGTTTCGCTTTACAGATTAAATACTGACCGTAACCATTCAAATACTAAGTTGATGGTTTCATTTACTATTTTGGCATTTTACAGCCCGGAATTTAAGCGGAGGTTTAGGGAAAATTAAAACTTAAATTATGAAAAAGATAATTTTCATACTGTTCAACTTAATTATTGTTGTTTCTAATGTGAAAGCGCAAAAAGGCATCAACTTTTCTGGCTCATACCCTGGCGGAGGCAAACTACTCATGTATGTTGATAGTTCAGCTAAAAACGTTTATTATGCAAATGTATTCCCCAATCAACCAAATACCTCATTTAATTATTTACCAGATGTCAATAATGTAAGTATTCAAATCAATTTTAGAAAAACTATTAATATAGGAGATTACAGGTACACCATAATAGTAGACCATAAGCCGGTCGCCGTAAACAAATCCATCAATAAAGCAACGTTGATTGACACTCATGCGGGTGGAGATGAAGAACTATTCAGCACCACAACACTGGGAACCTTCCCTGTAAATGGTAAAGTGATTACAATATTAGGATATAGCATTGAAACACCCCTTGATGTTGATAGATCCGTTTTTTATGGTAAGCCTCTTCCGAAAGCTAAAATCAAAACATTTGCAAAGCGTTTCAAAACTGACAAAGGCGTTGACTATAGTCACATAATCGACCCAAAAGGAGCGACAAAACTCACTTTTACTGAAAAAGATGATGAACTGACAATAGTGAAAGACAAGTCTGATATTGATTATATATATTACACCTCTATAAAAGACAAACAAACAAATAAAATAATTTTCGAATCAACTTCCTGGCAATATGGGAGTATTATCGACGAAACAAATCAGTATTCACCTTATTTAAAATTTGATAAAAGCATTTTCAAAAAATCGGGAGACTATGAAATTATAATTCAGCCCATGATTAAATGGACTAATTGCCGTAATTGTGATATTTCGCCAAAAGAAATAGAAAAATATACAGCCAGATATATGCTTGCTGTAACTTTAGATGAACCAAGAATGTTCTCAGGGAGAACGATGTTAATTTTTGGAATTATTACTCCATTACTGCTTGCTGCTATTTTTGTGGCAACACTTATCTACATCAAAAGGAAGAATGCAAAAAAACTAGCACAACAATCCAGGCAAAAAGAAATCGCTCAACTTCAACTTAACTCTGTTCGTTCACAATTAAACCCGCATTTTTTATTTAACGCACTCGCTGGCATCCAAAACCTGATGAACAAAAACGAAATCGATAATGCTAACCGTTACCTCAGTAAGTTTGCCCGACTAACCAGAAATGTATTAGATAGCAAAGAACTCTTCAGTTTAACAGAAGAAAAGACATTGCTGGATGATTACCTGCAAATGGAACAATTGCGTTTCGGCTTTGAATACCAGTTGAATACTACTAATGATTTAGATACTGAAAACATAGAAATACCTGCGATGCTTTTGCAGCCTTTTGTGGAAAACGCTGTTAAACATGGTATTGCTGAAAAAGGCCCTGAGGGTAAGATTATCTTGCGTTTCGAGAAGCAAGCATCAGATTTAATTTTAAGCATTAAAGACAACGGCAAAGGTTTCGATGCAGTTCAAACGTATAATGGTTTAGGCTTGGCGTTGAGTAAAAACCGGATATCTTTACTGAATACGATTTATAAAAATACGCCTTTCGTTCTGGATATTCGGTCAGGAATGGAAGGAACAATAGTTACGATTACTTTAACACAATGGTTATAGAATGAGAGCAATTTTAGTAGATGATGAAATGGCAAATCTGGAAAACCTACAGGCTTTGCTGATGAAAAATTGCCCACAAGTTAAGGTTGTGTCCATTTCCAGCAACATTGATGATGCCTTTGAACAAATAAACCTGCACCGACCGGATTTACTTTTTCTTGATATTCAGATGGGAAAAAACACGGGCTTCGATTTGCTTAACAAGCTTATAGAAAAACCATTTGAGGTTATTTTCGTAACGGCCTACGACAATTACGGAATCCAGGCAGTAAAATTTGCTGCCCTGGATTACCTGCTAAAGCCAGTCGACCCTGACGAATTGGTAGCAGCTGTTATTAAAGCTGAAGCAAGAATTGCGAATAAGATTAATGGAGAACAACTCAATTTTCTACTTAATCAAATTAAACGAAGTGAGCAGAATATTCCTAAAATCGCATTGCCCCAACAGCACGAAATCCGTTATGTTTCAGTGGATGATATTGTACGTTGCGTTGCCGATAATACATACACTTTTTTCCATTTATCAAATGGTGAGCAGATCTTAATTTCCAAGCCGTTAAAAGAATATGCTGATTTGCTAAAACCGCAAGGATTTGTCAGGGCACACCAAAGTCATCTGGTAAATCCGAAGTTTGTTAAAAGCTGGTTAAAAGAAGATGGTGGACTATTGCTAATGAGCAACGGCGATAAAATCCCGGTATCAAAACCGAACAGGGAAATGGTTAAAGCTGTGTTGGGGAAGTAGGATTAAGCTGATGAATATTTCTTAATATTCTAAATTTTGTCGTCATTTCGACCGCAGCGGAGAAATCTTTAGAATAAACGCGATAGCAATGTTCAAAGATTTCTCCATTGCGCTTCGCTCCAGTCGAAATGACGACTACTGGGCGGTAAAACATAACCGTGGTTAATAAACCTTTTTGTACTTTTGCGGCTATGTCAGTTATTAAACCCTCATTAGCAAAAGGTACCCGCGATTTTTCACCGGTTGAAATGGTCAAACGCAACTTTATTTATGATACCATTAAAACGGTTTTCAGAAAATATGGTTACGCTGAAATTCAAACACCAAGCTTTGAAAACCTTTCTACCTTAACCGGCAAATATGGCGATGAAGGGGATAAACTGATTTTTAAAATTTTAAATAGCGGGGAATACCTCAAAGATCCTAAAAAGAAATCTTTCGACTTTGCAGAAGAGGAAAACAGCAATAAACTAATCCCATTAATCGCTGAAAAAGCCCTCCGCTACGACTTAACCGTTCCTTTCGCCCGTTACGTGGTGATGCACCAGCATGAAATTACGCTACCGTTCAAACGTTTTCAGGTGCAGCCGGTATGGCGTGCAGACAGGCCACAAAAAGGCCGGTACCGAGAGTTTTATCAATGTGATGTGGATGTGGTAGGCTCAGACAGCTTATTAAACGAAGCTGAATTTATCCTGATTTACAACGAAGCCTTAGCCAAATTAGGTCTGAAAGATTTCAGCATTAAAATAAATAATAGAAAAATTCTATCAGGCATTGCCGAGATTATAGGCAAACCTGATTTAATTATCGACATGACTGTAGCCATTGATAAGTTGGATAAAATTGGCCTGGATGGAGTGAGTAAAGAACTTTTAGAACGCGGCTTTACAGAAGATGACCTGGAGAAACTTCGTCCGGTGATTTTATTAGAGGGCAGCAACGAAGAAAAATTAGCAAGCCTGAAAGAAGTTCTTGCTACCTCAGAAACAGGCTTAAAAGGTGTTGCCGAAATTGAGCAGGTTTTCGAATATGTAGAAAGTTTAATTTCTTATGGTTTGCCTTTAACCGCAAAACTCGAATTAGATATCACCCTGGCCCGAGGCCTAAATTATTACACCGGTTGTATTTTCGAAGTCAAAACCAATGAGGTAGCCATGGGTAGTATTGGAGGAGGTGGCCGCTATGATGATTTAACCGGCATGTTTGGTTTGAAAGATTTAACTGGAGTGGGCGTTTCTTTCGGTGCAGATCGTATTTATGATGTTTTAGAAGAATTAAATCTTTTCCCGACATCAGCAGAAGTGGGTACTAAGGTTTTAATCAGCAACTTCGATGCCGAGGCAGAAAAATATGCTTTGCCTATTTTACAACAATTCAGAAGTGCAGGTGTTGCAGCGGAGCTTTACCCATCTTCAGCGAAATTAAAAAAGCAAATGGCTTATGCTGATGCGAAGAAAATCCCATATGTTATTTTAATCGGTGGCGATGAAATGGCCAGTGGTGAATTAACCTTGAAAGATATGCAAAGTGGCGAGCAGAAAAAACTGACGGTTTTAGGTATTCTGGATTTGCTGAAATAAGGTTTTCGATTTTAACCACAGCTTATACCAAGGGTTTCACAGGGGGAAAACAGAGCTTTTTAAAGCCTTGTTATCGCGCCTATCCGTAACAATAGCCTAAACTTCGTGTTCGTTGTGCCTTTTCTTGGTGTTCTCCGTGTTAAAACTAAACATCCAACTTTGCGTTTCTTCGCGCCTTTTATTTGTTAGCTTGGCGGTTAAACTTACCTCCCAACCCGCAACAACACCGGAAAACGCACTTCTTTATCTGCATCATTGCCCCAGGCTTCTTTTAACTCAATCATCACATACTCCAGCGGATTGCGTTCATTTGCCTTTTTATAATGCTGCAGTGATGACCAGGTATTTAAATATCCGATCAGCTGGTTAAAATTCCAGGTGGTTTTGATTTGAAAATGAGGTGCTGTAATTTCCTCAAAAGGGAAAGGAATCGTTTTATAACCCTCCTCGATATACCGGCGTTCACTATCCCAGTATTTACCTAAAATATCTTCATATAATTTATAAATGACCTGATCCACTTTTTTATCAATCAGCATCAAACCATAACCCATCACAGCAATCAAACCATTTGGTTTCAAGGTACGCTTCACTTCCGAATAAAAGGCTTCAAAATTGAACCAGTGAATAGCCTGGGCTACTGTGATTAAATCGAAACTTTGATCAGCAACATTTACCTGATCGGAAGATTCGACTTTATATAAAATATTTGGCAATTTAAGTGCCTGGCTCAATTGTTTCTCACTGATATCAGTAGCATAAACCTGCCGAAAGTGTTGTGCCAATATCCTCGCCACCTGACCGTTTCCAGTGGCACAATCCCATGCAGTATCCTTCTGCTCCACCAATTTAAAAAGGAAGTCGTATAATTCAACAGGGTAAGTAGGGCGGTAAATGGCATATTCTGCCGCTTGTGTAGAAAAGTTATCTTTCATATCTTAAAGATTGAATGCGTGAATGATTGGATAAATGAATGCGTGAATGATTGGGTGAATGAATGGGTGAATGTTGAATAGTTCGGATCTATCTATTTCAAATTAACTTATAAATCACACATAAATAAACAACAGATTAAGCTTTGTGTTTAAAATTCGAGGGCCGAATCTTCAATCCCATTTCATAACGTGCATAAAATGCATATAGAACATTAGTCTAATGAAAATAAAGATATGAACATCATTCAAAAACAGAGGCATAAAACAGGATTTATAATTGATTGTTTTTAATCGCACGGATTGAAATATCGCAACCCATAAACCGTGTTCCCTTATGAAATCTGTAGTTAAAAATCATTTTTTCATATATTTACCATTATGCAAAATCTAGCACCGTTAGCCGAAAGAATGCGTCCTCAAAACCTGGATGAATATGTAGGGCAGAAACATTTGGTAGGAGAAGGTGCCGTTTTACGCAAGGCAATAGAAAGCAGCCAATTGCCCTCCATGATTTTCTGGGGACCGCCCGGGGTTGGCAAAACAACTTTGGCATATATTATTTCACAGGCACTGGATCGCCCGTTTTTTAATTTGAGTGCCATTAATAGTGGCGTTAAAGATATTCGCGAGGTAATTGATAAAGCGGCCGCATTAAAAGATAGTTTTCTGGGTTTGCCCATTTTATTTATTGATGAAATTCATCGTTTCAGCAAATCGCAACAAGATAGTTTGCTTGGCGCAGTAGAGCGCGGCTTAGTAACCTTAATTGGTGCCACAACAGAAAACCCATCGTTTGAAGTGATTTCCGCTTTACTTTCACGCTGCCAGGTTTACATTTTAAAATCGCTAACCGAAGATGAACTGGCCGGTTTACTTCAAACAGCGATAAAAAAAGACCCGATTCTTGCCGAAAAGAAAATAACCATTAAAGAACACGAAGCACTCATTCGACTTTCAGGTGGCGATGCGCGCAAGCTTTTAAATGTGTTAGAAATTGCGATAAATGGTATTGGCGGAAATGAAATCTCCTTAACGAATGATAATGTTCTGGCTCATGCGCAACAAAACTTAGCACTTTATGATAAAGCCGGTGAGCAACATTATGATATCATTTCTGCATTTATCAAATCTATCCGTGGTAGCGACCCTAATGCGGCTGTTTACTGGCTGGCCCGCATGATTGAAGGCGGCGAAGACCCCCTGTTTATTGCCCGGAGATTATTGATTTTATCTTCAGAAGATATCGGCAATGCCAATCCAAATGCATTGCTTCTGGCCAATAATTGCTTCACTGCCGTAAATGTTATTGGTTATCCCGAAGCGCGGATTATTTTGTCGCAATGTGTAACCTACCTGGCCAGTTCACCCAAAAGCAATGCAGCTTACGAAGCAATCAACCATGCCCAGGCTTTAGTGAAGCAAACCGGAAACCTGCCTGTTCCGCTACATATCCGAAATGCACCAACCAAACTGATGAAAAATATCGGTTATGGAAAAGATTATAAATATTCGCATGGCTATGAAGGAAATTTTGAAGCACAGGAATATTTCCCTGATGAATTAAGCGGCACCAAACTTTATAATCCGGGTAAAAATCCTGCAGAAGAAAAGCTTCGTGAAAAACTCAAACAAAACTGGAAAGATAAATACAACTATTAGCTGTAACATTTTAACCAAAATAAATACTAAACAGAAGAACTAATACCTAAACTATATATGTTGAATACTTTTTTAAGCCATCAATGGAAATCCTTCTGGCGTTCGCGGAATCGGGGCAGCAGTATTGCCGGTCAAATCGTTCTGGGTTTTTTCATGCTTTATTTTCTGGTTCTCGCCCTTGGTGCAGGTTTTGGGATGCAGTATTTTTTGCCGAAAGCCTTCCCAAATCAAGATGTAATCAAAAGTTTTAACGGATTAATCCTCTATTATTTCGCCCTTGATTTCATTATGCGTTTGCAATTGCAGGAGTTGCCAACTTTAAGTATTATTCCTTATCTGCATCTTCGCATTTCCAGAAGCAAGATTATTAATTTTCTAAATGTTAAAGCACTTTTCTCGGCATTTAACCTGTGGCCTTTTTTTATATTCTGGCCATTTTGCTTTATGAAAATTGCACCAACCTACGGTGCTTTTGCAGCTTTAATGTATATCGTTACCATTCTCTCCTTATCTGTTTTTAACAATTATCTGGCACTTTACATCAAAAGAAAATCAATCAGCAATGTATTTTATACACTTGCCGGCCTGATAATTTTCGCTGCTTTTGCTGCACTTGAATATTATAAAGTGATTTCGGTAATGGCAGCCTCTGATTACCTTTTTAAAACCATTGCTTCAAAACCATATATCGGCTTCGTTTTCACACTTGCAGCAATCGTTATCTTCTATCTGAATTCCACTTTCCTTCGTAAAAACCTATATACGGAAGAACTTGGCAGCAAGCAGGAGAAAAAAGCAAGTACAGATTATGCTTTCTTAAATCGTTTTGGCAAAGTAGGTGAATTAGCTGCTTTAGAACTGAAATTAATTCTTCGTCATAAAAGACCTCGTTCTTCCGTGATTATGGGTTTTTTCTTTCTGTTCTATGGATTTATTTTCTACAAAGAAAAAGCCATAAATGCAGATGCTTTCGGACAAATGATGTTCGGTGCCATTTTCATGACCGGAATTTCCATCATTATTTACGGACAGTTTATGTTTGCATGGCAAAGTGCTCACTTTGATGGAATCCTGGCCAATAAAATCAACTTTAAAGATTACATCAAGGCCAAGTTTTTACTTTTTACTATCGGCTGTACCGTGATTACT
This sequence comes from Pedobacter sp. MR22-3, assembly GCF_026240075.1. Lineage (NCBI taxonomy): Bacteria > Pseudomonadati > Bacteroidota > Sphingobacteriia > Sphingobacteriales > Sphingobacteriaceae > Pedobacter > Pedobacter sp. MR22-3. The sequence continues at coordinate 247,134 of NZ_JAPIVF010000001.1, forward strand.
TTGCTTGCCAGTTTTTATGGATTTTTAAGCCCCAAACTCTTATTGCTTCATTTAGCAGCTTACCTTTATAATATAGGCTTCGGTACAGTGGTGGTACTTTATCTTGCCACCTTAAATTACAAGCGCTTAGACATTACCAAAGCAGCAAGCTTTAATTACCAGGGGACAGGCGCAACGCAATGGCTTTTAATGTTTCCTTATGCATTAACGCCAATTTTAATATATGTACCCTTCGGAATACTTGACAAGCCTTACTGGGGTTTAATAGCCGTTTCAATTTTCGGCCTGGTTATGCTGCTCATGCGTGGTTTCTGGGTAAACTATATTACAAAAAGACTTGAATTACAACGTTATAAAATAGCCGAAGGCTTTAGAGAATAATATGATTTTAGAAGTTAAAAATTTACAAAAAGTTTATGGCGATAAAATCGTTGTAAACATCGAAGATTTACATATCGGAGCTGGCGAAACCGTAGGTTTAGTAGGTAATAACGGAGCAGGAAAAACCACGTTCTTCCGTATGCTTTTAGATTTAATTCGCCCGACCCGAGGCGAAGTTTTATCGAAAGGCGAAAACGTCATGCAGCATGATAACTGGAAAAATTATACTGCTTCATTTCTTGATGAGGGGTTTTTAATTGATTATCTGACTCCTGAAGAATATTTTATTTTTATAGGAAGCCTTCACGACCTAGGTGCTGCAGATGTTTCGGCCTACCTTACTCAGTATGGAGAATTTTTTAATGGCGAGATTTTAAACAGCGGCAAATATATCCGTGATTTTAGTAAGGGCAACCAGGTTAAAGTTGGAATTGCAGCTGCATTAATGCAAAAACCCGAAATCCTGATTTTAGATGAGCCTTTCGCCAATCTTGATCCGACCACTCAGATCAGGCTAAAAAATTTATTAAAAACACAAGCCGGCAGTATGACTACTTTTATTTCCAGTCATGATTTAAATCACGTAACCGATGTTTGCAACCGAATTATTTTAGTAGAGAAGGGCCAGGTCATTAAAGACTTTAAAACAGATGAAAATACATTAAAAGAACTGGAGAGTTATTTCTCTGCTTAATCTTGTACTAAGAATGATACATTATAAATGAATGACAATTTGATTGGGCATACTAAATCATAACATGTTATTCTTTTTAACCTTTAAATGTGTAAAACTCACGAAATTTTATTTAAATGATTTTTTGGCATCGTGTTTGAATATCAATATTCAGAATTTAAATATAAATAATCATGAGTATCTCAAAAGTAAGAATAGCAACATTAAGCATAGGATTAGCAGTAGGATCAATCGCATTTCAAAGTTGTGATAGTTTAACCAAAACACAAAAAGGTGCTGGTATTGGTGCAGCAGCAGGCGGTGTTGTGGGTGCGTTAATTGGAAAGAAAGCAGGTAATACCGCTGTAGGTGCATTAATTGGTGGTGCTATTGGTGGTACTGCAGGTGCATTTATTGGTCGCAGAATGGACAGACAAGCGGCTGAAATTCAAAAAGCAATACCGAATGCAGAGGTTATCCGTGAAGGTGAAGGTATTATTGTAAAATTTGACAGTGGTATTTTATTTGATTTTGATAAAACAGCATTAAAAGACGCTGCTAAAACGAACGTTCAGAGTTTAGCTGCATCATTAAATCAATACCCTGATACTGATATTAAAATCATCGGACATACAGATAGCAAAGGTACTGAAACTTACAATCAGGGATTATCAGAAAGAAGAGCTGCAGCAGTTAAAGCTTATGCCGTTTCTCAGGGTGTTCCATCTTCAAGACTGGTAACTATTGGTAAAGGTTTTTCTGAGCCAATTGCTGACAATGAAACAGAAGCCGGCCGTGCAGCAAATCGTCGTGTGGAGATTGTAATCGTTGCAAATGATTCATTAAAACAAACCGCTCAAAAACAAGGATAATAAGCAATTACCCTCTACCTATGAGGTCTTCATATATCCACCCCGATGCCAAAAAGCATCGGGGTTTTTTATTTCCCTTAATCTGGGTTTTCCAACTGATCATATTCACCTTTCCAGGCATAAAAGCCAAAAACCACCAAACCTAAACAAATCGGAAAAAAGATAAACAGAATGATCCCCCATTGCAAAATGGTATTCATTCTTTCTATATCACTATGTGCCAATCCAACTTTATCAATGGCCTGCAAAAACAGGAATGCCATGGCCAACGGGCCTAAAGCTATCCATATGATTCCTAATAATTTCTTTAACCTGTTCATATTAATCGTTTATGCTTTCATCCTTCTTATTAGATAAATAAACTGTTCCTATAATTAAACTCAGCGTGGCAATTCCGATAGGATACCACAAACCGGAGAGCGGTGTGGAGCCAGAAAAACTGGCTATTAAAGTGGCAATAAATGGCACTAAACCTCCAAATACGCCATTACCAATGTGGTATGGGAGCGACATGGAAGTGTACCTGATTTTGGTTGGAAAGAGTTCAACCAGAAATGCGGCAATAGGGCCATACACCATCGTAACCAGTAAAATCTGAAAGAAAATAAGTCCGACAAACTTCCAGAAGATGGATGTTGGTAAAATTTTATCTTTAATGATTTCTTTTCCTGTAAGAATTCCTGAAGTCTTTGAAATTGTATCTGCCTGAACACGGTTAAAAGATGCACCATTAGAGAGTAAAACTTTAGTGGTAGCCGTATAAAGACTATCAGGTGTTCCGTCAATTAACTCACGTTTAACCGAAGGCTTGCTGTAGTTTGCCAAACTTAAATCCATTTTGGAAGTATCCGTATCATCTAAAAAGGTTTGATAAATAGGGCGGTAAAAAATAATCCCAAGCAGCATTCCGCCCAGCATAATCCACTTCCGACCCACCCGGTCGCTCCAGGCACCAAAAATTACAAAAAAGGGTGTGGCAAAGGCAATGCCCCATAGCAAAATATATCTTGAATCATTAAAATCAAGCTTGCAGGTATTTTCCAGAAAAGATTGAGCATAAAACTGCCCCGTGTACCAGATCACTCCCTGCCCCATAGTTGCTCCAAATAAAGCCAGTAAGACCATTTTAAAGTTGGCTTTGTTATTAAAACTTTCTTTCAGTGGGTTCTTAGATACATTTCCTTCTGCTTTTAATTTAGAAAACATGGGCGATTCATGCATTTTCATCCGGATATAGATGGATACCACTACCAGTAAAATCGATAATAAAAAAGGAATCCGCCAGCCCCAATCGGCAAAAGTATCAGCCCCTAAAACATTTTTGGTCATTACGATAATGCCCAAAGAAAGAAATAAGCCCAATGTTGCAGTGGTTTGAATCCAGCTGGTGAAGAATCCCCGCTTATTTTTCGGGGCATGTTCAGCCACGTACGTTGCCGCACCACCGTATTCCCCGCCAAGTGCCAACCCCTGGATTAACCTCAACACCAATACTAAAACCGGAGCAGCATAACCAATGCTTTTATAAGAAGGTACTAAACCAATTAGAAAGGTTGAGCCCCCCATGAGGACCAATGTCAGTAGAAAAGTATATTTCCTGCCTATTAAATCACCCAGCCGCCCAAAAACCAAAGCACCAAACGGACGGACAATAAAACCCGCAGCAAAAATAGCAAGCGTATTGATCAGTGCTGAAGCACCGGCATCTTTTGGAAAAAGCTGATCGCCAATAATGACAGCTAAACTGCCGAAAATATAAAAATCATACCATTCAATCAATGTGCCCAGTGAAGAGGCACCTATCACTTTAAAAATACTATTCTTAGGTAATGCTTCGCTCATAAACAGAATATTTGGTTTCCGAATATAAACATTTGAGTGGTAAAAAGATTAGTGATGATTTAAATTAGAATAGTAAAGCATTTTGGCCATAGTTTTGTACTTTCATACCGAAAATCATATATATGCTTTTAATACAAAATATCAGACTCAGTAGAATTTTAAGAAATACATGGCAGGTTGACCTCATTATGATTGCCTCCTGCACTGCGGCTTATCTCATTCGTGAATATTTAATTGCGCATCATTTTGAAATTCCTTCCATTATTCCTACCGTTTTAGGTACGGCAATTGCTTTTTTTATCGGCTTTAATAATAACCAGGCTTATGACAGGTGGTGGGAAGCCAGAAAAATATGGGGTGCCATCGTAAATGATTCCCGCTCCTATGCAAGGGCCTTGATTAATTATGTAGATGATGATGAAGCAAGTACCAAAAGAATTATTTTCAGGCATATTGCTTTTCTTTATGCGCTTAAAGCGAGCTTACGTAGTACTGTAGATGAAATTTACATTAAATATTTACCTCCTGAAGAACTGATTGAAGTTCGCAAACATTCAAATGTGCACAATGCAATACTAAATATCCAGTCGAGAGAATTACAAAAACTGTCTAAAGAAAATAAAATTGACGGCTTCAGGTTTATTGAGATCAATGAAATGCTGGTTCGATTTTCAGATTCAATGGGCATGAGTGAGCGGATTAAAAACACTATTTTCCCTACCACCTACACTTATTTGACTAAAGTGTTTATCTGGCTTTTCGTGGTTACCTTTACACTGGTAATTAGCCAGTCTGCCGGGCCAGCTTCTATCTTTTTAGGCTGGTTAATTGGTTTTGTTTTCGTTTCTACTCAGATTAATGGAATGAGCCTGGTAGATCCTTTTGAAAATAATTCTGCAGGAATTCCATTGAATCAAATCACCAGAACAATTGAAATTAATCTGCTGCAAATGCTGGAAGAAACTGATATTCCAGACCCTATAAAACCAATTAATGAAGAATATGTGCTGTAAGATTTATTCTTAAAAAGATATAGACTTTAAACTAAAGTTGAGAAGTTCAATGGTGATTTCACTATTTCTTTGGCATATTTCTGAGTTCAACCGGTTTCTTCGTATTCTTTTTCATCTTGAGGTTAAGCATTTCCACTAGGACTGAAAAGGCCATTGCAAAATACACATAACCCTTAGGAATATGCTGATCAAGTCCTTCTGCAAGAAGCGAAACCCCAATTAAAAGTAAGAAAGAAAGAGCAAGCATTTTAACTGTTGGATGGTTATTCACAAACTCACTGATTTTACCGGCAGAAAACATCATGATAATTACGGCGATGACTACGGCTGCAATCATAATTTCAATATGTTCTGCCATCCCCACTGCAGTGATTACAGAATCTAATGAAAAAACAATATCTAAGACGAGGATCTGAACAATGGTTGCCCAGAACGAATGTACTTTTGTTTTCCCTTCCTCGTCTTCTTCACCTTCCAGTTTGTGATGAATTTCGTGCGTACTTTTATAAATCAGGAACAATCCGCCAATAATTAAAATCAAATCACGGCCTGAAATGGCCAGCTTTTCATACCATTCCCCACCATCAATACCAACCCAGCTTCCGATATTAAACAAAGGAGAAGTAAGCGTCATGATCCAGCTAAGCGACAGGAGCAACATTACCCTCGTAATCATGGCCAGACCTAAGCCAAGCTGACGGGCTTTTTTCTGCTGGTTTTGAGGTAACTTGCCTGAAAGGATGGAAATAAAGACGATGTTATCAATGCCCAGAACAATTTCCAGAAGAGTTAAGGTTAAAAGTGAGATCCAGGCTTCCGGAGTACTTAAGAAATCCATATGTTATTTTATCTGATAAGGCGAAGATAAATAAATCAACCACCTTTTATGGAACAGATGATGTGATATTTTAGTTTTGATCTGCCTGACGAAGATTTTTGATCTCTGCTTAGTCGCTAATTTTATTCTTTAGAATTATTTTAGCTTCTTGCTCAAAAAATCTATTGCTTTTTTCAGCGCAGGATCATTGTTATTGATTAAATCTTCCACCTTTGGTACAACCTCAATATCAGGTTTAACGCCATAGCCCACAAATTCGCGTCCGTCAGGATAGGTGTCTTTTTTGGTACATACCCTCACCACTGCCCCACCTGGAAGATCGAAAAGAAAAGGCTGCCCTGTACTACCACAAGAATTCTGACCAATTTTAGTCATGTGTTTCTGGTTATCCGCATAAATCAGAAAATCTTCAGCCGCTGATGCGGTATTGTGCCCAATCAATAGCACGGTAGGAACAACTATTCGTTTTGCCGAAAGGTCATTTTTAAGCGGATAATAATCAAAATTATAAAAATAATTATCCTGATAGGTGAGTAGCGCTTTTGCATTCCATGAATTATTCACCGTATCTTTAGCCGTTGTGTATTTACCCCAGGCTTTAAAAGCAGAATTTAATTGCCTGGTAGAATATCGTGAGCCATATAACAAACTATCATTGGTCAGGTATTTCAGGATATAGCTTCCAATACCTGTGGTTCCGCCCCCATTGCTTCTTAAATCTAAAACCAGGGCTTTTGCCTTGTAAAGTTCTGGCAGTTTAGCCACAAACATAGAATCGATTTTCTCATCGGTAAAAGAGTTTAACGCTATGTAGGCAATTCCTTTGGTTTCCCATTTAAAACTAAGCAATTTCCCTTCTGAAGGAAAAGCTGGAAAAACTTCGGTTTCCGTAGTTTGTTGATGCGTTAGGGTAAATGACAATACCTTTCCTTTCGGAGTTTTAATTTTAATTTTAAACTGCGTACCATCCAGCCCCTGCAATAAGGTGCTTATACTGATATCCTGAAGTCCATAATCCGTTGATGAGGAAATATACGGGGTAATATTTTCAGAAATATATGCAGCCGTAGGCTTGCCGTTTACTTCAATGACCTCACTCCCTATCGGAATCTCCTCTTTCTTACTGAGGTTAACACGGGTAACAATTGCTTTATCAGCCACATTTTCTATGAACAGCCTGTAATCACCAAACTTCGTATTTAAAGGTTCGAAATCACGTCCGGCAGGCATATAAAGATCAGTATGTCCATCTTTCAGCATGGCCAAAAAACGTTGTAGCTCACGATAATATTCGTAATCGCTTTTGGTTTCAGGAATGGTATTGATTAATACTTTATAAGTACTATCCCATTTAATGCGGTCAACTTTATTGAGGTAAACAAAGTTATAATTTACCTCTTGCAACAATTTCGATAACCCATAAATTTTATCAGCTTTACTAAGTTTATTTGATTGTGCAAAACTCAGCAAGGGCATAAGCATTAAAAGGAAAAATTTTTTCATGAAATTAAAAAGTAAACAGCTATTGAAAATTATGCTTAATTTATCTCCTTTAATTTACCAAACTAGTTATTATTAAAACAATAAGCCTTCCCAAATGCGGAAAGGCCTGTTTAGCTCATCTAGCCTGTAAATTCTTATTTAAAAGTAACCGAACCGTAGCTGGTTTTAATATTTACATTTCCAGTGCTACCATTCCCGATTTTACCGGAATACCGCTTATCCTCATCATCTTTGCTGGTTAATGAAGCGGATACATTTGATCCGAATTTAAAGCCGGCATAAGAAGTAGACACATTAAAGTTCCCGTTATATCGCTCTGCAAACCCCAAACCAACGCCAACATATTCACCGGCAAAGGTAAAGCTTTTGCAGGCAGGCGTAATTTCATTCACATTTAAGCGGTTATAATCCATTTTAATATTGGCATCACCGTTAACCGAACCCAAAGTGACATTTGAATATTCAGCATCCACTGCAATTTTACCTGCTGATGCGATGGTCAGGTCTGCATATGCTTGTTTAGCTACCATATTTCCCCTGATGGTATTAATGTTCACCTTGGCGTATTCTGTATTTAACAATAAATTCCCCCCAATGGTACCCACGTTTAAGCCTTTACCATATTGAATGCTCAAATCAGCAGACCTGCGGATGGTATTGATATTAACGCCGACATACTCTGCATCCAATTCTAAAGTCCCTGCGCTGCCAATATTCACGGGGCCATTATAACTGTGCTTAACTACACCCGCATTTAATTCCCGGATATCGCATTTACCATATTGTACATTAATATAATTGTTGCTGTTGTTCAGGCTGCCCACAAGTAAATTACCATATTGCACTTTTAAAGAGGTTGGGCCAGTAAAGTTGCCTACTTCCACATTACCATACTGTTGAATAAGCTGAAGTGAATTTGCGGCAGGCATGTAAACCACATAGTTGATTTTAACTTCTCTGCGCCAGCTGGTGACACTATTTCTCGTTCCCCGGCCATAACGGCCATCTCTTTCACTCATATTGGTTTTAACTGCAACCATATCTCCATTTTTACTGGCATCAATGGTGACGGCATCAATCATTTTTTGCGCATCCCCATCAGAATTGCTGAAAGCCCTAATATCTACATCTACCTTAACCTCTTTTTTATCCCAGGTTTTAATGGTAATGGTACCGTATTGGTTATTCAGGTTTACTTTATCATTGATATCGACATTGAAACTTTTACTGAAAGATTTAAACTTTTCAGTATCCCCGCCCTGCTCATCCTGTTTTAAAGACACAGTAGCATTAACACTGGCGGGGGTGGAAACCTTATTTACCACATAGCTTTCAGTGGGTGACTGCATCACAACAGTTTCCTGTGCATCACTTTTAACGGCAAAGAGCGCCATCAAGGCTAATAATATTTTTATTTTCATGATGTTTATTATAAATAATGGCCTAAACCTGCCGGCGGACTAAAACCATCATATGTTATATTTAATAACAGGTATCAAATGAGCAATGCACCCATTTTATACTTGAATTTCGAATTGTCTTTTACCTAAATCTGATTTACTTTTTTATAGTCGTCTACCTGGTTAATGATCAGGAGTTGCTGTTTTAACAATTGCAATTGAATTTCGCGATTTTTAACCATGGCCTTCACTACAAACGTTTGATTAGGAGATGCGGGAAGTTCATTTTTTAACCGTTCATATTCTTCATCCAGTTTCTTTAAATCTGCCGTAAATTTTTTATATAACTCCGGATTTGCAGCAGCAAAAATAGCTAGACTATCTTTCTTCTCTACAATCAGGCCTGCAAACTGAACTTCTTTCTTTGCATAAACAGTATTTACATCAGCGATTTCTATTTCGCCGCTTTGCATCTTTCCTGCGTAGAACCAGCCTAAACTGAAAACAACTACTATTGCTGCTGCTACACTCATCCATAAGTATAGCTTTACCGGCTTTTTTTCTTTTTTCTGATCCAGTTTTTGTTCAATTTTTGCCCAAAGTGCCGGCGATGGTTCCATCATATCGAAAGATCTCCGGTTCTCTTTAACAAAGGTTTCTAATCTATTATTCATCTCTCATCCCTTTCAGTTCTAATATGCTTTTTAATTTCTTTTTTGCCCTCATGTATTGCGTGCGACTGGTATTTTCACTAATTTTTAAAATATGTGATATTTCTTCATGATCATAGCCTTCTAACAAGTATAGACTTAAAACCACCCTGTAACCATCTGGCAATTCAGTAATTGCTTTTCTAACCTCTTCAACTTGTAAACGGATATCATAATCGTCGAAACTGATTTCATCAGGCACTTCAGACACCTCATCAGTGCTCACAAATTCCATTTTACGTTTTCGCAGATAATTAATGGATTTATTAATCACGATCTGTTTCAGCCATAAACCAAATGTTGTTTCCTGTCTAAAATCAACAATCCTGGTAAAGGCATCCAAAAAGGATTCCTGTAAAACATCTTCAGCCTCTTCTTCGTAATTTAAAATCCGCAAGGCTACATTATACATCGCTTTCGCATACAGTTTGTATAAATCAAACTGTGCTGCACGGCTGCCCTGCATGCATGCTTTTACCAATTCCAGGTTTTTATCGATATATACCGTTTCCAAAATTTCGAAGATTCTGATGATAAGACATAAGGGAATTTAAAACGTTGCATCAATGTATAAAAAAGTTTAAATAAACCTCACACCTGTAAACTTTAATAAAAACCATCAAATCTTTTACGCAATTTATCTGTTAATTTCGAAAGAGGATCACCCCTCATTATTATTTTTAAAGCTTCATGCAAACTTTTAACTTCATGCCATGGAAATTGATTTAATCTTAAACGAACTGGATACTGTACACCAAAAAGCTAATCTGGCTTTTGAAAGAAAAGATATTAGCCTATACATGAGCCAATTTGATGATGGCATACAATACAGCAATGCCGATGCCACCGTGTATGACAGAAAAGAACTGGTTTACCAAACCGAAAAGTATTTTAAGAAAACGAAAGAGATTTCTACCACACACTATCGGCTAAGATCATCCATTGATGGTGAAATAGTATCCGAAAAGATTGCCAGGAAAACAGTTGTTCAAGTGAAAGGAATAGTCTTCTCTAAAAAACAAACTATCCAAACAGAGGAAATTTTCCAATGGAAGAATATGGGTGGCAACTGGAAAGTAATAGCCGTACAGGTAATCCTGGAAGAGAAATATTAGCCCATTTCTATTTATTGACTTACATCATAGTTTAGCTTTTTTTATCCCTGCATCTTTGTCTTAAAAACAAAATTCATATGAAAAAAGCATATTTTAAATACCTCAACACACTACTGGTAGTCATCCCAATGACCTTAATTATGGCATTTGTAGGACTGATGCGGAACTATGGTTTTGGTGAAGATTGGTTCATTAAATTTTTAAAGGCCTGGAGCGTGATGTTACCAGTATCATATCTTTCTGCCTTTATCATTATTCCTATTGCCCGTAAATTTGCAGAGAAAATTGCGTCAAAAAACTAATTCGCTATTAAAATAATGTACCAACAGCTTTCAAATTATATCAGCCATCGTATTGAAATTAGTGAACATGATCTGAAAACTGTTTTATCGTTTTTTACTATATCAAAAGTAAAGCGGAATGAACACTTGGTAAGTCCAGGTCAAATTAGCAATAAAATATATTTTGTAACCAAGGGTTGCCTGCGAATTTATTTTTTAAATGAAAAAGGCAGTGAAGCAACCAGGCTCTTTGCTTTCGAAGATCAATTTGTAACAGCTTTGGTTAGTTTTGTTACCGAAGAGAAGTCTTTGGAATTTGTTCAGGCTACAGAAAGCACCACATTGCTGAGCATTAATAAAACCGATTTCTATAACCTTTTAACAATTGTTCCACATTGGGAAAAACTATATCGTCATTATCTGGAGTATGCCTATGTAACCAACACCAACCGTTTAATGTCATTTATCACATCAGATGCTACGGAAAGGTATCAGCAATTACTTCATCAACATCCAATCATTGTGAAAAGACTGTCAAATAAAATGATTGCATCATACCTGAACATCTCGCCGGAAACACTGAGCAGATTAAAGTCTAAGGGTTAATGCCTTTTTATGAATGATTAAATTCTGAATAAGGCAATGGTTATTAAATTTGATATTTTCCTGTTTAAGAAACTATTCACCTTAAACTGCTTAAGTAGCTAAAAAACCTCGGCGCTTCTATTCCAAAGTTTAAAACTAATTCGGTATTTTTGCCGCTCAATTTAGATTACAATATATGTTAAGAACAGTAACTTGTGGTGCACTCACCCTTAATAACTTAGGCGAAAGTGTAACCTTGTGTGGTTGGGTACAAAAATCAAGAGATTTAGGTGGGATGACTTTTATAGACATCCGCGATCGTTATGGTATTACCCAGTTGGTTTTTAACATGGATGATAACCGCGAGTTATGCGAATCTGCACGTACCTTAGGCAGGGAGTTTGTGATTAAGGCTTCCGGTATTGTTGTTGAACGGAGCAACAAAAACCCTAAAATGCCTACTGGCGATGTAGAGATAAAAATCACGGCTTTAGAAATTTTAAATGCAGCTAAACTGCCTCCATTCATGATCGAAGATGATACTGATGGTGGTGATGAATTACGCATGAAATATCGCTACCTGGATTTGCGCCGTAACCCGGTTCGCAATAACCTGGTTTTACGCCATAAAATAGCGCAATCTGTTCGTCGCTACCTGGATGCTTTAGATTTTATTGAAGTGGAAACCCCGGTTTTAATTAAATCTACCCCAGAAGGTGCAAGAGATTTTGTGGTGCCAAGCCGTATGAATGAGGGTGAATTTTATGCGCTACCTCAATCGCCGCAAACTTTTAAGCAACTGCTGATGGTTTCAGGTTTCGACAGGTATTTCCAGATTGTAAAATGTTTCAGAGATGAAGATTTAAGGGCGGATCGTCAGCCAGAATTCACACAAATAGACTGTGAAATGTCTTTCATTGAACAGGAAGATATCTTAAATACTTTTGAGGGCTTAATCCGTACGCTTTTTAAAGAGGTACGCAATTATGATTTACCAGAGGTTCCAAGAATGCAATACGCAGATGCTATGCGATTATATGGTTCTGATAAACCTGATACCCGTTTTGCCATGCAGTTTGTAGAATTGAATGATTTGGTGAAAGGCAAAGGCTTCCCGGTTTTTGACAATGCAGAATTGGTCGTTGGTATTAATGCCAAAGGGGCCGCAAACTATACTCGCAAGCAGTTAGATGAATTAACAGATTTTATCAAACGCCCGCAAATTGGTGCTACAGGACTTATTTATGCCCGTCATAACGAGGATGGAACCATAAAATCTTCTGTTGACAAGTTTTTCAATGAAGAAGATTTGAAACAGTGGAGCCAGGTATTTAAAACGGAAAAGGGTGACTTACTTTTAATTTTAGCAGGTTCTACAGATAAAGTGCGCAAACAATTGAACGAACTTCGTTTGGAAATGGGTAACCGTTTAGGGCTACGTGATAAAAATACATTTTCTGCGCTTTGGGTGTTGGATTTTCCTCTGTTAGAATGGGATGAAGAAACGGAACGTTATCATGCCATGCACCACCCTTTTACCTCTCCTAAGCCAGAAGACATTGCATTATTGGATACCGATCCAAAAAATGTACGTGCCAATGCGTATGATATGGTCATTAACGGAACTGAGGTTGGTGGCGGATCAATCAGGATTCATGACCGTACCCTTCAGGCACTAATGTTTAAACACTTAGGTTTCAGTGCAGAAGAAGCACAGAAACAATTTGGCTTCTTAATGGATGCCTTTGAATTTGGCGCACCGCCACACGGAGGTATTGCCTTTGGTTTTGATCGTTTAACATCCATTTTCGCTGGTTTGGATTCCATTCGTGATGTTATCGCTTTCCCTAAAAATAATTCGGGCAGGGATGTGATGATTGATAGTCCGAGTACTATTGATGAAAAACAATTAAAAGAGCTGAAAATTAAAACGGATTTATAAGGTTCATTAGTTCAGGGGGCTAAAATACGCCATAGCAGCCTTCTGTCTATCGGTGTGGTGCCTCACTAAGTCAAATTAATGCCCACAAATGCATTACATAAGATAAATTTAAGCTGGTAGATGAGACACCAACCAGTAGGGTAAAACGGATTTATAAGGTGCATTAGTTTAGTTGTTATTCGTTCATAGGGCTAAGCGCAGAAATACGAAATTACGAGCATAAACAAAAAACTCCTGATGATTCATCAGGAGTTTTTTGTTTATCTAATTTTCGCACCTCGTTAACTAATTAATGGATGACTAATGAATCATCAGACTAATATGTTTCGCTATCTGGCGGAATGCCATAATCAATAAACTTTTTTGCTTTTTTATCTTTTCTGCTGCCGAACCAGCCTTTAACCGAATTGTAAATTGCTGAAAGGTGTTCTGCATCTAAAGATTTACCAACCTTACCAGAAACCAGTCCGACTGCTGCTTTAGTTAAAAAGCCTGCACCCCTGAAAAGTGTTTTATTCATAAACATCGGCAGCAGCAAAGACATTGCTGTTCCGCTGATATTCAATTTCTCGTCAGCTTTGAAAAAATTATTCGGAGTAGCGTATTTTTTAATCAGTGCCCCAAAAGTAAACTGTTTTGCATAATTTTTTGAATCTGCAATAAGCAGGTTTTGTTTTAATGTATATTCTACCTTAAGTTCAAGCTTTTTGGCTTGCAAATCTTCCAGATTGCTGATATTTTTATAACTTCTCATCTTCTTCCTCCTTATCGGCAAGTTTGTTGAAATACTTACTAATTGCGATATTTATAATTGCCTTTTCGATGTATTTATCTTTAGTTAAATACACCACAACTGCAAGTAAAATATAAATTAATGAAACGCAGCCAAACCCTCCGGCATAACTATTTAAAACGCTAGATAAGAAGAGAGCCAATGTTACACTACCAAATAAGAATGCCAGAATAAAGCATACAATTACCACAGTATTGGTTACTAAATCAGCAAATATTTTAGATACCTTTTCCACGAGGTAAAGTCGGGTATATTCTACTCTTGCCTCTAAATAGCCTTTGGCATCATCGAAAATATCCTCGATACCTTTCTCTTTATTTTCTTGCATAGTTAAGATGAAATTTAACTGGGTGCCATAAAACACCCAGCTATTATTTTATTGCTTATGCGTGCTCTACGTCGTCACTATACTCCTCTTCAACACTTCTCAATTTGGTTTTAATTGAGGTCACGACTTTATCTTTCAGGCTGGACAGACTGTTAATTTCATCAGCAGCTTTGTCTTTAATAGAATCGCCTAAATCTTTTAAAGACTGGCTTAATTTATCGCGGGTTTCGTCACCTTTATCAGGTGCAAATAAAATACCTAAGGCGGCACCGGCAGCTAATCCTGCTAAAAGGGCAACTACAACTTTTGAGTTATCATTCATAATTATGTATTTTAAGGGTTTAACGTTTACAATATAAGGATTACTATATTATTTAATTGTTAAGCTGTAATTTATAACTCATTATGCTCATTATTTGTTTTAATTCTTTCTAATCTTTCTGAGGCAAGCGTGCTTGTTTCATAAATTTTAATCAGCAATATAAAGTAAGATAGCAAAAGCGGCCCAAAAACGAGCCCCAGAATCCCAAATAATGGGATACCAATAATTACGCCAATTACGGTGATGATGGGATGAATGTTGCCTACTTTTTTAGCAATAACAAACCTTAGCACGTTATCAATATTTATAATCACCACGAAACCAAAAATCAGCATTGCCCAACCTTCAAAATTATGTCCGTTCACAATTTGAAGAATAGCAGCCGGAACAAATACTACCGGAGGGCCCAAAACAGGCACGAAAGAAATAAATGTAGTAATTACACCCCAGAAAACAGGATCCTGATAACCCAAAACATAAAAAGATAAACTGACAAGCGAACCCTGAACCAAACAAATCAGCCCCTGGCCAAGTACATTTGCATAAGTAGTATTTTTCATTTCATCGCCAAAACGAAGTGCATTCTGTTCTCTGAAAGGGGCATACTTAACCAGAGAGAATTCAAATTGCTTTCGTTCTATCAGCATAAAGTAAAGCAGGAAATACATCACCAGCAAACTCAATATGATATTTACGGCGCTGGAAATTAAAGACGGGAAAAGCTGTGTGGCCCAATTACCCAGCCGGTTTAAACCTTCCTGAATTAAATTTTCATTAATTTTTAAAGGAAGCAGGTGCTGAATTTTAACCAATAAATTTTTAAAGAAAATTTCATTACTCCTTAACTCTGAAATTTTACTGATCACCATACTGCTTAATGCATAAAAAGGCAATATTATCAGCACTATACTTATGGTAATGAGCATAATGGCCACAATACGCTTATTCCAGTTTTTTACTTCGGCCAGATAAATATATACCGGACGCATAATGGTGTATAAGACCAGTGTAGATAGTATGGCAGAAAATATATCTTTTAATGAATAGGCAATCAGCACACCAAGTGCTATGATGATCACAAGATTAATATTCTGACGCTGTTTATAAGAAAATACGGACATAATTTAGAAGCACTGCAACATTTAAATAGCAAAACCCTGCAATTTGTTTTTAGCGATCTTCAGTTTTAAAGGCTTCATTTAATTTAAGGCCTTTCATTTTATTGTAGAGTGTCTTCCTGTCAATATTTAAAATTTGTGCTGCCTTGGTTTTATTAAAATTAACCTTTATTAAAGCATTTAGAATGGCATCATATTCTGCTTCCTTCGCTGCATTTTTTAAGGCTTTCGATGGATTAATCGCTTCAATACCATTTTTATGCTTCTCCTCACGACCAGTATAATTGGATAATTCCAATGGCAGAACATCAACCTGGATTTCGTTTCCATCAGTTAGCAGGGCTAATCTTCTGACTACATTTTTTAATTCGCGGATATTACCCGGCCAGCTATAATTCAGGAAGCATGTTTTTACCCCTTCAGAAAAACATTTAATTTTTTTATTCAGCTCCAGGTTTGCGACCATTAAAAATTTAGCCGCAAAAATTAAAATGTCATTCCCACGCTCTTTAAGTGATGGCAGATGAATAGAATACTCATTAAAACGGTGAAATAAATCCTCTCTGAATGTTCCCTTATTAATGTTCAAAGCAATATTTTCATTGGTTGCTACGATAATACGAACATCGATATCAATTTCTTTTGTACTTCCGATGCGCTTCACTTTGCGTTCCTGAACGGCCCTTAACAGAACGGCTTGAATTTCATAGGACAAATTTCCAACTTCATCCAAAAACAAAGTACCTCCATTAGCCTGCTCGAAATGGCCTATTTTGGTAAACAAGGCTCCGGTATAGGCACCCTTTTCATGTCCGAAAAATTCGCTTCCTGCAAGTTCTTTCGTTAATGAACCACAATCCATAGCGATAAAAGGCTTATCTTTTCTTAAACTGTTGGAATGAATCGCTTTAGCTACACATTCTTTTCCGGTTCCACTTTTACCTGTTAAAATTATACTATAGGATGTTGGTGCAATCAAATGAATTTCCTTCAGCAGCTCGCAAGAGGCTTCGCTTTGGCCGCAAATAAAATCAACAGGATCTGTCTCGTATTCTGCAACATCTTTTGCATTAGCCTGCAATACAATTTCCTTTAAGCTTTTCTGACTTTCGAGTGCAGTATGAATAGCCGCTAAAATTTTATCAGGATACAGGGGTTTGGTAATATAATCATACGCACCAAGTTTAATCAACTCTACGGCAAGTTTTACATCTGAATAACCGGTAATAATGATGACAATTGTGGATGGATGTTTATCCTTTACTTTAATTAAAATTTCACGCCCATCGGTATCATTAAGACGATAATCGCAGATAATCAAGTCGAACGTTTCCTGTGATAAAATCTCCATCGCAGCGGCACCCGATATAGCGTTTGACACTTCGAAACCATTCTTTGTTAAAAATTTAGACAGGAATAACCCTATACTTATTTCATCATCTACTATTAAAATCTTTTTATTCATGAGCGTTTACTAATTGTTTAGCTAAAAACCTCCAGATTAGCAGCAAGCATTCCTAAATAGAGCGATAATTTAGAAATTATAAAGATCAATGATTAATAAAAACAAACATATTTTAAGAGCAATTTACAATCCTAAATTCCCTTAAAGTGCGCTTTCCGCTTATCAATAAATGCAGAAACACCTTCTTTAAAGTCACTTGTTTCGAAACATTTCCCAAATTCTTCTATTTCAACGTCATAACCATTTAATGCATTAACACAAGTATTAACCGCTTTTATGGCAGCAGATACGGCCAATGGCGCGCGTTGTTTAATCAGGTTTAAAATTTCAGTTGCTTTATTCATCAAATCAGATGGATCGACTGTATGGTTTACCAAACCTATTTTCAGGGCTTCGTCTGCAGAGATCATACCAGCCGTCGTAATTAGCTCAATGGCTTTCCCCTTCCCAACCAGTTGGGTTAGCCTTTGTGTTCCACCATAACCCGGAATTAACCCCAGCGTAACTTCAGGTAAACCGAGTTTCGCATGTGAGGATGCAATGCGCATGTGGCAGGCCATGGCAAGTTCTAATCCGCCGCCCAAAGCAAAACCATTAATGGCTGCGATAAAAGGTTTTAGTGAATTTTCAATAGCATTAAAAACATCACGCTGCCCATTTCTCGCCAGTGCTTTCCCTTGTTCGGCATTGTAATCCGAAAATTCTTTAATATCCGCTCCGGCAACAAAAGCTTTTTCGCCTGCGCCCGTCAAAATCACACCTTTCACCTCTGCAGTTTCATTTGCAAATGAAACTACTTTTGCCAGTTCAGCTAGCGTTTCTTTGTTTAAGGCATTTAATGCCCTTTCGCGATTGATGGTCACATAAAGAATATTCTCTTTTATCTCTGATATTAAATGCTGATATGTCATAATTTAAAAATTTCTGTTTTCTGCTACCCAATTCTGAATGTATGCTACAATACTGGCCATGGTGGTTCCTGGCGGAAATAATTCTCCGACACCAATTTCCGCAAGTTTCATCCGGTCCGATTCAGGTATAATCCCCCCACCTGTTAACAAAACGTCGTCGAGCTGTTTTTCTTTCATAAAATGAATAATTTTTGGAAAGATGGTCATGTGTGCCCCAGAAAGTATAGATATGCCTATTGCATCCACATCTTCCTGCAATGCGGTATTTACAACCATTTCTGGCGTTTGCCGCAAACCCGTATATATTACTTCCATCCCGGCATCGCGTAGTGATGTGGCAATTACCTTGGCACCTCTATCGTGCCCATCTAATCCAACCTTCGCGACTAAAACGCGTATTGGTCTGTTTAATACTTTGCTCATGGTAATATTAAATTGATGTAAATGTATTGATTTTTCTTTTATGTGAATAGAGAATAGGTAACGGGAAATCAATAATAAAAATAGATTTCCAGCCCATTCTCTATTTTTACGTTTCTGCCTATAGATGGGAAATGATGAAGAGCAAAGCAAGCTCCATTTATTTACCGTTTCCAACTCCTTATTCATTAAGTTACTACTCAATTCCCTATTTATACATTTTCTATTTTCTAATCATTACCTAAATACGCTCAATCTTTTTACCTTTGCATTCCTAATTTACAGCTTTTTATGAGTGAAGAAAAGTCATTGAACTTTATTGAAGAAATTGTTGAGAACGACCTAAACAGTGGTAAGTATAAAACTCTAGTAACGCGTTTTCCACCTGAACCCAATGGCTACTTACACATTGGCCATGCAAAAGCGATATGCCTGAACTTCGGACTAACACAAAAATACGGTGGTTACACTAATTTGCGTTTTGATGATACCAACCCGGTTACAGAAAAAACAGAGTATGTAAACAGCCAGCAGGAAGATATTAAATGGCTGGGCTTTAACTGGAAGAATGAACTGTATGCATCAGATTATTTTGATGAATTGTATGCTTTTGCAGTTAAGCTTATTGAAAAAGGACTGGCATATGCTGATGAAAGTTCAGCTGATGAAATTGCTGCCTTAAAAGGCACACCTACTGAACCCGGACAGGATAGCCCATACCGTAACCGCAGTATTGAAGAAAATTTAGACATTTTCACAAAAATGAAAAATGGTGAATTTGCTGATGGAGCGTATATTTTACGGGCGAAGATAGATATGGCCAGCCCAAATATGTTGATGCGCGATCCAATTATTTACCGCATTAAACATGCCGAACATCACCGTACGGGCAACAAGTGGTGCATTTACCCTATGTACGATTTTGCACACGGGCAAAGTGACAGTATTGAAAACATCACGCACTCCATTTGTACATTAGAATATGTTTCGCACCGTGAACTTTACGATTGGTTTATAGAGAAATTAGAAATTTTTCCATCTAAACAATATGAATTTGCACGTTTAAACCTTACCTCAACGGTAATGAGTAAACGCAAATTACTGCAACTGGTAAATGAAAACTTAGTTAACGGCTGGGATGATCCACGTATGCCAACCATTTCTGGTTTGCGCAGAAGAGGCTTTACGCCGAAAAGTGTCCGTGAATTTTGTGAACGAATAGGTATTGCCAAGCGTGAAAACCTGATAGAACTAAGCTTGCTGGAATTTTGCATTCGTGAGGATTTAAATAAAACGGCTAATCGTGTAATGGCCGTTTTAGATCCAATCAAACTGGTGATCACCAATTATGAAAAAGGAACTGAAGACTTAATCGGTGAAAATAATCCTGAAGCGGAAGATGGCGGTGGTACCCGCACTATTCCTTTCAGCAATGAACTCTGGATTGAGCGCGAAGATTTTATGGAAGTGCCTGCTAAAAAATGGTTCCGTTTGGCACCAGGAGCAATGGTGCGTTTAAAGTTTGCGTATATTGTCAAGTGTGAGGATTTTGTTAAAGACGAAAATGGCAATGTAACTGAAATTCACTGCACCTATATTTCGGAATCAAAAAGTGGAAATGATACCAGTGGCATCAATGTTAAGGGAACCATTCATTGGGTGAGTGTTCAACATGCTAAAACAGCAGAAATCAGATTATATGATCGCCTGTTTACTTCTGAAACACCAGATGCGGAAGAAGGTGATTTTAAGGATTACTTAAATCCGGAAAGCTTAACGGTTCTTCCAAATGCTTACATCGAGCCTGCTTTGGCTCATGCCGATTTAGATAGCCGTTATCAGTTTATCAGAAAAGGATATTTCTGTTTAGATAAAGATTCTACATTTGAGAAACTGGTTTTTAACCGGACGGTTACTTTGAAAGATACTTTTAAGAAACCTAAATAGTTAAGGTATAACAACAGATAAACACGGATGAACTTAGATTTATCCGTGTTTTTTTATGCTTAATTGCTTAAGAATTTTCATGGGAACACAGAGATCAACCCTTCTACCATCAACCTTCCTACCTTCATCCTTTTTAGTATTTCGTATACACATTATACAATACCAATAAATCAACCGGCGTAAGCTTAGGTGTAATATCGCTTTGTATAAAGTGGCGTTTAAACCCAACTATTGCGGCGCCTAAATCGCTGGTATCATAACCCATTAATTTTAATGCATTTGGTCCATCAAAATCTGCCGGAGGATTTTTAAGCACATCATCATACCAATAACCAAAGCCTTTTAAAGCTAATTTTTTCCATGGAAATTTATTTGGGTCAGGCTTGCGTTTAGGGGCAATATCAGAATGGCCTATGAAATTCGCAGTCGGAATATTATAAGCCTTTTTTAAGGTCTCCAGTAATTTCACCAGGCTGTTAATTTGTGCATCCGGCCATGGGTCTGTTGTTCCGTTGTTATCCAGTTCAATACCAATGGAGGAAGAGTTTAAGTCTGTATCCTTTCCCCATTTCCCAATGCCGGCATGGTTTGATCGCAGATAATCATTTACCATATGCACTACTTTTCCATCACGGCCAATCACATAATGTGCACTAACTTCTGCCTTGGTAGAATGAAAGGTCTTGATGGTTTGGGCTAAGCTATCCTGGGCAGTGTGGTGAAGGATAACAAAATTAGGTTTACGTATCCCAAAATTTACAGAACCCACCCAGGTTTGATTTGTTGCGTTTTGGAGATCATATAACTGACCTTCAGGTGGTGTAGCTGAAATTATATTGGCAAATTCTTTACTCTTTTGCTTATAAATCTTTTCTGTTGCAGCATATTTATTCGTACTGCAGGAAGATAAGAATAATGCCAGAGCCAAAACAGAAGTACTTTTAAGAGAATAAGATTTTACAGGAAACATGATATGAATAAATAAAATATGAAGGTACAAAGTTATATTAAACTTCATCCATTACATCAAACTTTATACAAAGCTTTCAAATTTTAGTAATTTAGTCGCGATATATCTTAATCATGAAAAAACTATACAAACCTATACTATTTGTATCGGCAATAGCCTGTTCTGCAAGTTTATTTACGGCTTGCACCAACAATAGCAAACCCACTGAAGAAAAAGTAACCGTAGTACAAAAAGATAGCTTAACAGATTATGTAGCCAGTCGGCTCCCTATATACGAGCGGGTAAAGCTCAGCACAAACCTTAATCAGCTTAGTATTAATGACCGCAAAATTTTGCCGCTTCTTATTCAGGCGGCTGAAATTATGGATGAACTCTACTGGAAACAGGCCTATCCGCAACGAGATAGCTTACTGGCAACAGTTAAGGACGAAAAAACCCGTGAATTTGTTAACATTAATTATGGGCCATGGGATAGACTCAACAATGATAAGCCTTTTGTTGCCGGCGTGGGAAATAAACCTGAAGGTGCTTCATTTTATCCATATGGCACTACCAAGGAGGAAATTGAAAAAGCTGAATTAGCAGATAAATACGGCGCATATTCTGTAGTAAAAAAAGATAGCCTCGGAAAATTCATTACTGTTCCTTATCATGTATTATTCGCTTCCGAATTACAAAGAGCAAGTTCCCTTTTGAAACAAGCAGCATTAATTGCAGAAGATGCTGGTTTAAAAAAATATTTAAACTTACGGGCTGATGCCTTAGTAACGGATAAGTTTACCGCCAGTGATTATGCCTGGCTGGACATGAAAACAAATGGCCTGGATATTATCATTGGTCCGATTGAAAACTATGAAGATAAGCTCTTTAATGCCCGTACCAGTTACGAAGCTTATGTTTTAATCAAAGATAAAGAATGGAGTAAGCGCCTGGCAAAATATGTAAAGCTATTGCCAGAGTTACAAAAGAATCTTCCGGTACCAGCAAAATACAAAACCGAAACTCCTGGTACAGATTCTGAATTGAATGCCTATGATGTGGTATATTATGCCGGAGATTGCAATGCAGGCTCAAAAACCATTGCCGTTAACCTTCCAAACGATGAAAAAATTCAGCAGGAAAAAGGAACCCGCCGTTCGCAGCTAAAAAATGCGATGCAGGCAAAATTTGATAAAATCCTTCTTCCAATATCTAAAGAACTAATAGACTTAGACCAGCAGCAATACATCAAGTTCGATGCTTTTTTTGCCAATGTAATGTTTCATGAGGTTGCACATGGTTTGGGCATTAAAAAAACCGTTACCGGGAAAGGTTTTGTTCGTGAGGCTTTAAAAGAACAATACAGCTGGCTGGAAGAAGGCAAAGCCGATATTTTAGGCTTGTACATGGTTACCGGCTTGCTGAAAAAAGGTGAATTACAAGGCGATATCAAAGACTATTACACCACGTTTATGGCAGGTATTTTAAGATCAGTTCGTTTTGGCGTTTCAGAAGCACATGGTAAGGCCAACATGCAATGCTTTAATTACTTTGCAGAGAAAGGTGCTTTCGAGCGAACCTCCAAAGGAACCTATAAAGTTAATTTCGAAAAATTTGGTTCTGCAATGAATGAGCTCAGTGCATTCATCATCACTTTACAGGGAAACGGAGATAAAGCAGCTGTAGAGAAAACGCAAAAAGAAAAAGCAGTTATTCCGGCTACACTACAGCAAGACCTTGACCGCCTGACCAGAAAAAACATTCCTGTTGATGTTGTTTTTGAACAAGGTGTAGACGTATTAGGCGTTAAATAATAGCAATAAAAAACCACACATCGTTTTTTGATGTGTCAAATAAATCCCTGATTGGAAGACTAATATTCGTCTTTCAATCAGGGATTTTCTTTTTTTTTGAAAACGGCGTAACCTTTTAAACAAACGTTCGTCTTACTGATAACTAAACAATGGGAACAATTCGTTTCCAGGCTAAACTATAAAGATAAAGGCAAAAAATAGAAAACGGATACAGATGCGTTATGGGAATTATTTGGCCTGGATTTTTAAACTTTAAACCTAAACAAATGAAAATTTTATATAAAATATCCTTCATCATCTTTGCTGCCTGCTCTTCAGGAAGTTTATTTGCGCAAACTTCACCTCAGCCTAACCTAAAGGGAATTATTCTTGATGAGCAGAAAAAACCAGTAGATTATGCAACAGTAGTATTATATAAAGCAGCCGACTCAAGTATTGTAAAAACCAGTTTTACAGATCAGAATGGTGTTTTCGGCTTTAACGTAAGTGCAAAAGGAACTTATTTCTACAAAGCCAGTAATATGGGCTATAAAACGTTTAAAAGTAAAACCATTACCCTTACCGATGAAAATCAAAAAGTAGATTTTGGTTCGGCACAACTGGTTTCCAGCACGCAAGATTTAAAGGAAGTTAGTATCGCAGTGACCAAACCATTAATTGAGAGAAAGATGGATAAAGTGGTAATGAATGTATCCGGCAGTTCCATCATGACAGGATCTACGGCACTGGAAGTTTTACAAAAAGCACCAGGTGTTTC
Source organism: Pedobacter sp. MR22-3 (assembly GCF_026240075.1). Classification (NCBI taxonomy): domain Bacteria; kingdom Pseudomonadati; phylum Bacteroidota; class Sphingobacteriia; order Sphingobacteriales; family Sphingobacteriaceae; genus Pedobacter; species Pedobacter sp. MR22-3. The sequence goes on from NZ_JAPIVF010000001.1 coordinate 271,113, forward strand.
GGTAGATCAGAATGATAATATTTCAATGCAGGGAAAGCAAGGTGTATTAATTCAGCTTGATGGAAAACAAACTTACATGAGTAGTGCAGATGTGGCGAACTTACTTCGAAACATGCAAAGTTCAGAGATAGAAACAATAGAATTGATTACCAATCCATCATCCAAATACGATGCAGCCGGAAATTCAGGTATCATCAATATTAAAACCAAGAAAAACAAAGCTGGCGGCACCAATGGAAGTTTAAATGCTACGGCCGGATATGGTAAAAACTTTAGAGGCAATACAGGCTTAAACCTGAACCACAGAACAAAAAAGCTAAATCTTTTCGGGAACTATAACTACGGCAAAACTACGCGTGAAAACATCATCACCATTGACAGGATTTCTAACGGCACACCCGATACTTATTTCATGCAGGCCGGATCAAGCTTACGGAAGCAGCAAAACAATAATTTTAAAACTGGTTTAGATTACTTCATCAATAAAAATAATACTATTGGGGTATTGGTGAACGGCTATTTTAACCACGGAACGGAAGCTTCGAAAAACAATACCTTAATTGGCCCGTCTTTCCAAAAAGTAGATTCAACACTGGCATCTAATAGTTTGCAAACCAATAAATACAATAATATTTCTTATAACCTTAACTATAAATCGGTTCTGGATACCGCAGGTTCTGAAATTTCAGCTGACTTTGATTACTCAAAATACAATGGAAACGATGGTTCTGCATATGAAAATGATTATATGTTCGCTAATGGCAATAGAATTCGCCCTGTTAATTATACCAGAAATGGTACACCATCCAAAATTGATATAAAAACCTTTAAAATTGATTATAATGTTTCATTAAGTAAAACCATAAAGCTTGAAGCAGGCTTAAAAAGTAGCTGGGTAAAAACAGATAATGATTTGCAGGCTGAGGAACTGGTTAATAACATCTGGCAAAATGATGTTCGCCGCAGCAATCAATTTGTTTATGACGAGAATGTAAATGCAGCCTATACAAACATTAACAAGCAATTTAAAAACACCAGTATCCAGCTTGGTTTAAGAGTGGAGCAAACCAATTCTAAAGGGAATCTGGTTACCACCAATACGATAGTTGAACGTGATTATTTCGATTTTTTCCCGACATTATTCGTGCAACAAACACTCTCTAAAAATAATCAGTTAGGATTTTCCTATAGCCGCAGGATAGATCGCCCAAGCTATGATGCTTTAAACCCATTTGTTTATTACCTGGATCAATATACCTACAATAAAGGTAATCCATTTTTAAAACCGCAGTATACCAACAATATGGAACTGAGTTACACTTTCATGCAGAAATATATGCTCTCGGTAGGTTATAGCAGAACCAATGATGTGATAACAGAAGTTTTACTACCAGATTCTGCTCAAAAAGCGTTGTTTCAAACCAATGAAAATTTAGCTAAAAACACCAGTTATAATGCCAACCTGAATATCCCGGTTCAGGTAGCCAAATGGTGGTCGATGAATAATAACCTAAATGTTTTTTACCTGAGTTTTGAAGCCCCGGATTTAGCTGGTGTAGCCCTAAAAACAGGAAAGACTTCCTTCCAGTTTAAATCTCAACAAAACTTTACCATCGCAAGCGGCCTTACAGCAGAATTAAACGGCAGTTACGAATCGCCACTGGATTATGGAACACTGAGAATTAAATCACGCTATTCTATTGATGCGGGTTTGAGTAAATCATTCCTGGGTAAAAAAGCTTCACTGAAATTGGCTTTATCGGATATCTTTAACACTTATAAAAATGATATCTCCAGCGCTTACCCGGGTTTAAAATATGAAGTACATCAGAAAAATGAAAGCCAGATTGGCAGAATAAGTTTCACGTACCGGTTTGGTAAAGAAATTAAACCAGCCCGCCGCCGCTCTACCGGTTCAGAAGATGAGCAAAACAGGATGAAGAATTAATAATATTAATGATTTGATATTAATGCCTCCCTATTTACCAGCACACTTTACAGCAAAAAGGGCGATGTTTCCATCGCCCTTGGCTATTTATTTACTCAAATACATTGATTTATCTTTGTAAAGTTTACGGAAGTAAGGATCTTCCAGATCTTTAATGAAGCGAATGGCCTCACCTGTTGATTTCATTTCCGGACCTAATTCTTTCGTCACCTCAGGGAACTTCTCGTAAGAGAACACCGGCTCTTTAATCGCATATCCTTTTAACTTCCGTTCGATGGTGAAATCTTTCAATTTCGCTACCCCTAACATAATCTTCGCAGCGATGTTAATGTATGGAACATCATATGCCTTGGCAATGAAGGGAACTGTACGTGATGCTCTTGGATTAGCCTCGATTACATAAACCTTTTCATCTTTGATGGCAAACTGAATGTTCAATAAGCCACGTACATCTAATGCTTTCGCAATCTTAACCGAATACTCTTCCATTGCTTTAGTTACCGATTCAGGCAAGCTAAAAGTAGGTAATACGGCAAACGAATCACCGGAGTGGATCCCCGCTGGTTCAATATGTTCCATCATCCCAACAATGTGAACGTCATCACCATCAGAAATCGAATCGGACTCCGCTTCTTCTGCCCGATCTAAAAAGTGATCGATCAATACACGGTTACCTGGTAAATCGCCCAATAATTTTACTACAGCTTTTTCCAGGTCTTCATCGTTAATCACGATACTCATTCCTTGTCCGCCTAATACATAACTCGGGCGCACCAGAACCGGATAACCTACTTCATTGGCAACCACAATGGCTTCTTCAGCATTTTCTGCTACACCATATTTAGGATATGGAATATCTAATTCTTTAAGCAAGTCAGAGAAACGACCACGATCTTCAGCGATATCCATGTTCTCAAAAGATGTTCCGATGATTTTAACACCAAGCTGTGTTAATTTTTCAGCCATTTTCAAAGCGGTTTGACCACCCAACTGAACGATCACACCAACTGGTTTTTCCAGCTCAATGATTTCACGAACATGTTCCCAGAAAACCGGCTCAAAGTATAACTTATCGGCCATATTGAAATCTGTAGAAACTGTTTCCGGGTTACAGTTAACCATAATGGCTTCGAAACCAGATTCTTTAGCGGCTAATAAACCGTGCACACAAGAATAATCAAATTCGATACCCTGACCAATACGGTTCGGGCCAGAGCCTAAAACAATTACTTTTTTGTTGTCTGTAGGGATTGATTCATTTTCCTCATCAAAAGAAGAATAATAGTAAGGTGTTTGTGCAGGGAATTCGGCAGCACAGGTATCTACCATTTTGTACACCCTGTTGATGCCTAAAGCCTTCCGGCGATCGTAAACTTCATCTTCCGTAACATTTCCTAACAACCAGGCAATCTGAATATCAGAGAATCCTTTTTGTTTCAGGGTGAAGAAGAAATCCTGAGGGATGTTATTTAATGAATATCTTTTTAATTCAGTTTCCAAAAGAACCAGATCCTGGATCTGGTTTAAGAACCATTTATCAATTTTGGTTACCTTACGGATAGATTCCAAAGGCACCCCCATTGTCATGGCATCTTTTATTAAAAACAGACGGTTCCACGAAGCATGCTCCAGGCCATCCATAATTTCTTCAATGTTGCGCACCTGTCTGCCATCAGCTCCTAAACCTGCACGGTTGATTTCCAAACTCTGACAAGCTTTTTGTAAAGCTTCGATAAAGGTACGACCTATCGCCATTACCTCACCTACAGACTTCATTTGTAAACCCAGTTCTTTGTTGGCACCTTTAAATTTATCGAAATTCCAGCGAGGGATTTTAACGATTACGTAATCTAAAGTAGGCTCAAAGTAGGCTGAAGTTGTTTTGGTAATTTGATTTTCAATCTCATCCAAGTTATAACCGATAGCTAATTTCGCCGCAATTTTAGCGATTGGATAACCTGTAGCCTTACTGGCTAAAGCAGATGAACGGGATACACGCGGATTAATTTCGATGGCGATAATGTCATCATTTGCAGGATTTACCGAGAATTGAACATTACACCCACCAGCAAAAGTACCGATAGCACGCATCATTTTAATGGCCTGATTACGCATTTCCTGATAACAACGGTCAGATAAGGTCATCGCTGGTGCTACAGTGATGGAATCTCCTGTATGGATACCCATCGGATCGAAGTTTTCAATCGAACAGATAATGATTACATTATCATTGCTATCTCTCAATAGCTCCAATTCGTATTCTTTCCAGCCTAAAACAGCTTGTTCTACCAAAACCTCATGTGTTGGCGAAGCTTCTAAACCACGTTTAAGTGCAGCGTCAAATTCTTCCTTTCTATGCACAAAACCACCACCAGAACCACCTAAGGTATAAGAAGGACGAATTACCAACGGAAAACCAATTTCCTGAGCAGCTTCTTTACCTTCTAAAAATGAGTTGGCAATTTTAGACGGCGCTACACCTACACCTATATCAACCATTAACTGGCGGAAAGATTCACGGTTTTCAGTTTTTTCGATAGCTGCTACATCAACACCGATCACTTTAACACCATATTTTTCCCAAACACCACGCTCGGAAGCTTCTACACAAAGATTTAGCGCCGTTTGACCGCCCATAGTTGGCAAAACGGCGTCAATTCTAGGTAAATCTGCAGAGTCGATATGCTCCTGTAAAATTACCTCTATGGAATCAACTGATAAAGGCCGAAGATAAACATGATCTCCGATAACCTTATCCGTCATAATCGTAGCCGGATTAGAGTTGATAATGGAAACGGTAATTCCTTCTTCTTTTAAGGAAAGTGCCGCTTGTGAACCCGAGTAGTCAAATTCGCAGGCTTGTCCAATAATGATTGGTCCCGATCCGATAATTAATACTGAGCGTATTGAAGTGTCTTTAGGCATGATTAAGCTTAAACAATGATTAAAATTCTAAAGTGTTTGACCTGTTAAAGGTGAAGAAGCAAGAAGGTTTTTTTGCTTTTTGAAGAGAAAATCCCAACTGTTCTGTCGGGATGCAAAGATATGTTTTTTGAAGTAGTTTTTGTTTAATTTTTTAAAATTAAAATACCCGAAATCAAATCCATAAAATTAACCTTTTCTATCCTTTTTTCTGAAGATTAAACCAGGTTTAATGAAAGGGTTATACAGGTGTTTGCCATCAATAATATCTTGCTGGCGATGCATAAAGCAATGGTATCCTAAATTCCGGGAAATAAAAAAGGAGCTTGACGCTCCTTTTTCTATCTTTCAAAACTATTGCTTTAATACGACTTCACCCAGATCAGTAGTGGCACTGTCTTTAACAGCAACGTTTTCAATAATCGCATCCTTGTAGGGTGCATTTGCTTTGATCACAAGTGTATAAACACCTTCTTTCAGATTGGTAAAAGAAAAACTACCCTGATTAACTGTTACCGTCATCGTATCCTGCCCGGCAATCAGTGAAATCCCTGAAACGGCATCGGCATGGCTTACCCGTCCTACAATACCGCCTAATTTGACGAAGGTAAAAGCTACAAACAGAATAGATGAAAGGATTAATGCCACGCAAAAAACACTCAGCTTTTTCATATTAATTTATTTTAGTCTTTTTTCTAAAAATTTCATCTCAATAGTGCCCATCTTAAACGCATCATACAACTAATTTGTTTGTAGCAGAAATTGAACACTGTATTCTTTTTTAAATAATCAGGCTCAAATATTGTCCTGTACAAATTTCATATTAATTGTAAACTGAGCGCAAAAGTAATGAACAATCGTTAAAATTCTGTTAAAATGTAACATAAATATAGTGTTAAAAGAACACGAAGTCATGTTTAAGTCATGAATGATCCTAACCAGGATAATTGGCAATAATGTTGTAATAAGCAGAACATATATGCGTTTTGTATATACTTTAGAAAAAGATCTAAAGCTTCCTCCGCGGAGTAGTTAACCGCAATGAGGATTTCTTCATAAATAGTTTGTTTGGTTTATTATCCGGTTAGAGGAGCCCTCCTCTACCGGATTTTTTCTTTTATGGCTTTTTCTTTTACTTTTGATAATATGATCGTGTTAATAGCATCATTTTTTCAATTTGTTACCTCACAATTCCAGCAGACAACGCTTTTAGAATGGGCTGCGGTAATTACTGGCTTCCTTTGTATTTATCTTGCCGCTAAAGAAAGTATCTGGAACTGGCCGGTTTCTATCATCAGTGTGGTGGCTTATGGCTTACTTTTTTTCAGAGAAGCGATGTACGGCGATATGACACTGCAGATTTATTTCTTATTTACCGCTGTTTATGGTTGGTATTTCTGGATCAGGAAAAAAGTAGAACAACACCGGCCAATTTCTAGGTTAACAGCAAAACAATGGTTTTTAGCTATTCTTTTTATTCCATTGCTAAGCATATTATTAGGTTGGTTTATGGATCGTTTTACCAATAGTAATGTGCCTTATGCTGATGGATTTTGCACGGCTATAAGTTTCACGGCCCAATTTCTCCTCACCAGAAAAATATTAGAAAACTGGTTACTCTGGGTTTTTGCTAACATCTGTTACGTTCCACTATTTATTTATAAAAACCTTAACCTAAGCGCATTACTTTATCTTGTACTGATCATCATTGCATTTAATGGATATTTAAACTGGAGAAAAACATATCGTGAACAAATTAGTTAAAAAAATTGCCATTGTCGGGCCAGAGAGCACGGGTAAATCAACGATGTCTCAATTGCTGGCAAAACATTATGGTGTTTCCTGGGTACCTGAATATGCCCGCTATTATTGCGAACACTTAACGGCCCCTTATACTTTACAGGATGAGGTAAACATGTTTTATGGACAAATTGCGCTGGAGGATGCCATTTTGGTTACCACTGAAAGCGACTTCATCATTTGCGATACCACGTTTGTTACCGTAAAAATCTGGAGTGATGAGATGTTGGGTAAAACGCCCCGGGTGGTATTGGATGCACTTCCGAAAAGACCTTATGACCTCTATCTCCTGATGGATATTGATTTACCGTGGCAGGATGATCCGCTTCGTGACTTCCCGAATCAGAGGGAATATTTTATGGAAGTTTGGCACCAGGAACTAAAGGCTTTGGATGCAAAATACAAGGTGATCGGTGGCTTAGGAAACCAACGAGTTGCGCATGCAATAAAGGCTATTGATGAGTTTTTAGAGAGATAGGGCTTCATCTTGTCAACGATCCGTAGGTTGCGGTAGGCTTATGGAAGTCCGTCTCCTGAAAGAGAGGGGAACAATGGCTCGTGAATCAAACCTGAAAGCCAGGAATTTCCACTATCCAACTTACATTCTTTAAATGATAAAAACTTCACCAATTAAACAAAAAAAGCCCCGATTTACATCGAGGCTTTAGTAAGCTATATTTTACCCCTTAGGGATTTAGGCGTTTAAGCGAATTGCTTTCCTTTAACTTTACGTTCTTGTTCTGTTAAAAAGATTTTACGTAAACGCATGCTTGCAGGTGTAACCTCAATATACTCATCAGCCTGGATATATTCCATAGCCTCTTCTAAAGAGAATTTAATTGCAGGTGCGATACGGGTGTTATCATCTGTACCAGATGCACGCATATTGGTTAATGCTTTTCCCTTCACAACGTTTACGACTAAATCATTATCACGGATGTGTTCACCCATAATCTGACCTTCATAAACATCAACTCCCGGATCAACAAAGAAACGACCTCTATCCTGTAACTTATCGATTGAATAAGCAGTAGTTTGTCCTTTTTCCATCGATACCAATACACCATTTAAACGACCAGGAATAGTTCCTTTCCAAGGCTCATAAGCTTTGAAACGGTGCGCCATAATTGCCTCACCAGCTGTAGCCGTTAATACGTTGTTACGTAAACCGATGATACCGCGAGATGGGATTTCGAATTCTAAGTGTTGTAAATCACCTTTTGGCTCCATAATCAATAACTCACCTTTACGCTGCGTTACCAATTCAATTACCTTACCAGAAACTTCAGCAGGCACATCAACAATTAAAGTCTCAATTGGCTCATGTTTTTTACCATCAATTTCCTTTACGATTACCTGTGGCTGACCAACCTGAATCTCATAACCTTCACGACGCATCGTTTCGATTAATACAGATAAATGGAGAATACCACGACCGTAAACCAACCATGAATCAGGAGATGCTGTTTCAACTACTTTTAAAGCCAGGTTTTTCTCAGTTTCTTTGATCAAACGCTCTTTAATACGCTGAGAAGTAACCAATTTACCTTCTTTACCAAAGAATGGAGAGTTATTGATGGTGAACAACATGTTCATCGTAGGCTCATCAATGCTGATTACTGGTAATTGTTCAGGAGCTTCAAAATCAGCAATTGTATCACCAATATCAAATCCGTCAATACCTACAACGGCACAAATATCACCGGAACTTACTTCTGTGGTACGGATTTTTCCTAAACCTTCGAAAGTATAAAGTTCTTTTACCCTGGTTTTAACAACTTTTCCATCGCGTTTGATTAAAGTAACCGGTTGGTTTTCTTTAATGGTTCCGCGGTGAACACGACCAATGGCAATACGACCTACGAAAGAAGAATAATCTAACGAAGTGATTTGCATTTGTAAAGTACCATCGTTAATCGGTGCAGGTGGAATGTTAGCCACAACGGCATCTAACAATGCGAAAATATCTGTAGTTGGTTTTTGCCAGTCAGTACTCATCCATCCTTGTTTAGATGAACCGTAAATAACCGGGAAATCCAATTGCTCTTCAGTAGCTTCAAGGTTAAAGAACAATTCGAAAATTTGTTCGTAAACTTCTTCAGGGCGACAGTTTTCCTTATCCACTTTATTTACTACCACAATTGGTTTTAAACCAAGGGCTAAAGCTTTTTGCGTTACGAAACGTGTCTGAGGCATTGCACCTTCAAAAGCATCGCAAAGTAAAAGTACACCATCTGCCATCTTCAAAACACGCTCTACTTCACCGCCGAAATCCGCGTGACCAGGAGTGTCAATAATGTTAATTTTTACGTCTTTGTACTGAACAGATACGTTTTTAGATACGATGGTGATACCACGTTCGCGCTCTAAATCGTTGTTATCCAATATCAAATCTCCTGTTTGTTCGTTGTCACGAAAAATAGAACAAGAGTGTAAAATCTTATCAACCAACGTGGTTTTACCGTGGTCAACGTGTGCTATAATAGCTATATTTCTAATCTTTTGCATAAAATGCGCCTCAAATTTGGCGCAAAGATAGTGTTTAGAAATGGATTTTCTACTATATCACTTACTATTTAATGCTATAATAATCTTGTAATGGTCTCATTTTTAATTAGAAAAGCAAAGGCAGTAACATTTCAGTTTGCTTCAGTCCTGCTGTACAATTAGCACCCATCAAAAATTCGGGGCAGCCCTTTCCATCAGGTTTAGAAACCAAAGCCTGTTTTAAAAAATCGTGCAAGTTCAAATGAACAAAACAAATGAATAATTTTAAGGTATTATGTAAATGGAAAAATCGATACAACAATTATTTGATCAGTACGAAGAAAAGTCGCTTGAAGTAGAAGCAGCAAAAAGGGCTATGGATGCAGCTGAAGTACCAGATTTATCTAAAGAAGAATACATTACTTCAGACCAGGCCGATGAACACCTGATTGCCTGTGTGGAAAGAGAACGCCGGGAAAAAGAACTGGAAACACTGAGTCAGGAATGGAGTGAAATCCAGGATGCTCTGGCTGATAAACTCTGTAAGATTAACACCAAAGTGCTGGTTAAAGACAGGCGCGATGAATGTACCGTGTTGATTCATTGTGAAGGCGGCGGCATTGTGGTACAGGATAAAGAATAATGCTTAGAACAACTTGTTTTTTAGGCATTATGGCTCTATACTATTTCTCTTAATGCCACATTTTTAAATGCTATTCAGCCATTCTTCATAAGAAATAACGCCTAAATCAGGTTTGGCTTCGCCTTCCAGCATCGCAATAAACTCTAATGCATTTCCATCAGGATCGTTAAAATAAATAGCAATAGCTGGCATCCAGGCAAAAACCATAGGTGCTAAATCATCGCTCTTTAAAAAATTATAAGGTTTTAGGTTGTTCTCCCGTAAAAAACTTACGGATTTGTTCAGTACATCATCTACATCGCAACTGAAAGCAAAGTGCCTTACACAGACTTCACCTTTCGGTTTTTCCCATAGTCCCAGCATGGCTCCCTTCGGTTCGCCAACCCAAAAGAAAGCAATTCTCCTTCCTTCTTCATAATAACATTGGGTTAAACCCATTACATTTTTATAAAAATCAATAGCTCTTTCTAAGTCCTCAACATCAATATGAGTTTCAAATAGTCCTTTTATCATGTGATGAAAGTAAACTTTATCTATAGTTTCAAAAAATCACCTTTATTGATAAGCACATCACTAAAATTGATATTACTATAAATTATGCCATTTTGGGGTTACCCTATTACCCATTTTGTATTAACAACAGACCCCACTCCATTTTCAATGAATAAACGGTTTCTTAAATACGCTGGTAGATTTACCTTTATTTTTATTGCTCTGATTGCTTTCTATTTTCTGATGGCCTTTGGTTTATCACGGATCACCGTAAATGCGAAACCAAAGAACAAACCAGAAGTAACCATCTATATTTTATCGAATGGAATCCATACTGATATTGTCATGCCCGCCACAAATCCCGCAATAGACTGGACAAAGAAAATCCCCTATAGCAACACCCTTGAAGCCGATAGTACCTATCAATACCTGGCTATTGGCTGGGGCGATAAAAAATTTTATTTAGAAACGCCGGCATTTTCTGACCTGAAACTGGTTACCGCGCTACGAGCCATATCTGGCTTAAGCACTTCTGCCATGCACGCTACTTACTATCAATATATGATAGAAGATGAGCAATGCAAAAAAGTAATGATCAGCCATGTGCAATACCAAAAACTGATTCGCTATGTAAGCAATAGTTTTCAGACAGACGTTGCAGGAGACTTTATTAAGGTAAAAACCAATACCCATTACGATATTGGCGATGCATTTTATGAAGCCAAAGGAAGTTACAGCATGTTTAAAACCTGCAATACCTGGACAAACGCCGCATTAAAAAAGTGCGGTCAGCGCAGTTGTTTATGGACCATATTTGATACGGGTATACTTGAAAAGTACAATTAGTATTTAAGCCTCAAACGCCCAATTCAAAAAAGTAGGCATCACGCTTTCCCAGGTTTGCACATCATGCTTTCCACCCACTTTTTCATAATAAAAGATGTGATCAGGCCGCTTATAACCTTTGTTCAGCAGTCCTTTCACCACGTCAATGGTATCATCTATAGAATCAATAATCAGATTTCTATTGCGATCGGCCTTTTCATCTTCTGTTCCGGTCATCAGCCAGAATTTCATATCCGGTTTTGTATCGCTGGAATCGATCAATTCGTGAATAATTCGATCTGCATCCGTATATCCATCGGTTAAATCCTTTTTTCGCCACCAGAAAGCCCCTGAAAAAACGCCAATTACATCAAAAATACCTGGATTATTCCATGCAATATCGAAAGCAGAAAGGCCACCCAGCGAAAACCCTGCGTAAGCAACTTTACCGGTAATGGGCATCGCAATTTTCTTTTTAACAAAAGGCAAAAGCTCCTTAATGATAAAATCATTGTATAACCCGGCACTTGCTCCCCTTCCCTTAAAATCAGGTTTACCTGCAACACCATACTCCATTAAACGATCTCCTGATGCTTTAATCGCCACTACAATTAACCTGTGGTTTCGCTTACTATGATGGGCATCTTCCAGTATTTGCGCAAAATCCATCCTGGCTACATCTTGTCCGTCGTTAATTAAAAGCAGCTCTATTTTTTCGTTGCCCAAAATACCCTCAGGCACATACATATCGATTTCAACCTCGTGTGCTAAATAAGCTGAAGTAATCTTGAAATGGTTAACATTAACTTTTATTGATAAAATTGCGGTATACATAAATAATCCCCTAACACTGGCATCTTGCCCTTTAAAGGCGCAAAGGTACAAATCTCGCTAAACTATTAATTATCAGTATTCAATTTTTACATTACGCTTTTATTTAAGCCATGAAGGTTCTTTTTATAATGATAAAATCTCTATCTTAAAACATTCAATTTTTGATATGAGAGAAGAACATAAAAAGTGGTACAGCACAAATTTAAGCACAGAAATAGACATGCTCATTTTTGGCCATAGCGGAATTCCTATTTTGCTGTTCCCGACAAGTATGGGGCGCTATTACGAAAACAAAGACTTTAAACTGATTGACTCGGTGGAAGGATTTATCAATGAAGGAAAAATTAAAATCTATTGCCCTGACAGTATTGACAAACTGAGCTGGTACAATAAGGGTATCCATCCAGCAGACCGGGTAAAAAATCACATCTGGTATGATCGATACCTGCTGGAAGAAGTGGCACCATTGGCCAGACATGAAACCGGAAGTACTAAAATCATCACTGCCGGCTGCAGCTTTGGCGGTTACCACGCGGCTAATTTTGCCTTTCGGCACCCCTGGCTGGTGAGCCACATGTTTAGCATGAGTGGCGCTTTTGACATCAAAGGACAGTTGGATGGTTTTTATAACGATGATGTCTATTTTAATAACCCTGTAGATAACCTGATGAACAACAGTAACCCAGAACTGCATCACATGAAAATTGTTTTGGGCACTACTGATCGGGATATGTGCCGTGCGGATAATGAAAATCTATCTGGTATTTTAACAAAAAAAGGAATAGACCATTGGCTGGATATCAGGCAAAATGCAGATCATGACTGGCCAATCTGGAGAGAAATGTTTCCAAATTATATCGCTCAGTTATAGATGTTGCTTAACAATAAAACAATTTAACAATTAATCAGTTACACGATTAACCTTTACCACAATTAAACTTAATTAGTAAAAATGAAAAAAATTGGGATTCTATTTGGCCAGGAACGTTCTTTCCCTGAAGCCGTTATCGAGAGGATTAATCAAAAAGCAGAAGATGGCATTACTGCCGAAGCAGTTAAAATTGATAAAATATTTCAAAATGTGCCACTGGGTTATTCGGTGATTATTGATCGTATTTCTCAGGATGTTCCATTTTACCGTGCATCATTAAAAAATGCAGCAACTACCGGTACGGCAGTTATTAATAATCCGTTCTGGTGGAGTGCTGATGAGAAGTTCTTTAACAATGCGCTTGCCGAACAGATTGGTGTACCGGTACCTAAAACAGCTTTAATTCCATCAAGACAACATCCAACAGGAACCACCAGTGAATCTTTCTCTAATCTGACCATGCCACTGGATTGGGATGCGATTTTTGAATATACCGGCTTTCCGGCTTACATGAAACCATATGATGGCGGTGGGTGGCGAGATGTATATAAATTGCACGATAAGGAAGATTTCTTTGATAAACATAGCGGTACTGAACAACTGGTGATGCTTTTGCAAGAAGAAATCATTTTCGAAGAATATTTCAGGTGTTATTGCATAGGCGGAAAACATGTACGCATCATGCAATATGACCCACGCAATCCGCACCATTTGCGCTATGCGGTTGATGGTAAAGCACCAGACCCTAAACTACTAAAAACTGTAGAAGAATATACATTGAAATTATGTCAATATTTGGGCTACGATTTTAATACTGTAGAATTTGCCGTTCGCGACGGGGTGCCTATTGCCATTGATTTCTGTAACCCGGCTCCGGATGCCGATATTAAAAGTGTTGGACAGGAGAACTTCGACTGGGTGGTAGAAACTACAGCCAATTATGCCATTGAAAGAGCCAAAGCACAACAAGATGGGCAGGATAACTTAACCTGGGGCGAGTATATTAAAGCTTCAGTTGCTGGAAAACCTTTGGTTGCCAAAGCAACTCCAAAAGCGCCAGCCAAAAAAGCCGTTGCCCCGAAAGCTGGAATAGAAAAAGCTACTCCAAAGCCTAAAAAGGCAGCACCAAAAAAATAAATGGGATTTTATAAATACCAATCAGGATGAATGAATTTACGCTTGGCATAGAGGAAGAGTACATGGTAATTGATCCCGTTACCAGGGAACTTACCTCACATGATCAAAAAATTGTTGAAGCTGCACAAAAAATCCATAAAGACCAGGTAAAGGCAGAGATGCACCAGGCTGTAGTGGAGGTGGGAACCGGCATCTGCAAATCAACTACAGAAGCCAGAAAAGAAATTTCCCAACTGCGCTACACCGTTTCGCAACTGGCCGGAGAACAGGGCTTACGGATTGGCGCCGCAGGTACACACCCGTTTTCGCACTGGGAAAAGCAGTTGATTACGGAACATCCGCGGTATAATGAAATTGTGAACGAATTACAGGAAGCTGCACGTTCAAACCTGATCTTTGGCCTTCATGTGCATGTGGGTTTTCAATCACGTGAGCTGGCCATCCATATTGCCAACCAGGTTCGTTATTTTTTGCCTCACGTATTTGCATTATCTACAAATTCACCTTTTTGGGAATCGAGAAATACTGGCTATAAATCTTTCCGGACCAAAATTTTCGATAAGTTTCCAAGAACAGGTATTCCCGATATTTTCAACAGTATTGAAGATTATGACAGCTACGTTAAGCTGCTGATCAAAACCAATTGCATGGACAATGCCAAAAAAATCTGGTGGGACATTCGCGTTCACCCCTTTTTTGATACGGTAGAATTCCGGATTTGTGATTGCCCGATGCTGATTGACGAGACGATGGCTTTCACTGCCCTGTTTCAGGCCCTTTGTGCCAAGTTATATAAGTTGCGTTTACAGAATATGGAATTTATCAGCTATTCACGCGCACTCATTAATGAGAATAAATGGCGTGCTGCCCGTTATGGAATTGACGGAAATTTAATAGATTTCGGTAAAGAAATGGAAGTTAACTGTCGAAACCTGATCCTGGAGCTATTGGATTTTGTTGATGATGTCGTGGATGATTTAGGCTGTCGTGATGACATTAACTATGTACACCGAATACTGGAGCATGGTACAGGTGCCGACAGGCAACTGGCCGTTTACCAGCAAACCGGTAGTTTTGAATCAGTAGTAGATTATATCACCACTCAAACCCTGATTGGCGCAAAGTAATTTCACGATGAATAAAAAAGATTTAAAGGTGGCCGTTATCGACCTGAATAACGGCGCACCCAATCAGGGCATGCGGGGAATTCAGGAAATCCTGTTGCGCTTTGGAAAAGAGAATCATATCAACCTTTCTTTTGATCTGTTTGATTTAAGGCAGAAAGGAGAAATACCCGGTTTGGAATACGATGCTTACATTTCAAGCGGCGGCCCCGGAAGTCCGCTGGAGAGTGAAGGCGAAAAGTGGGAAAATGACTTTTACAACTTGCTCGATCAGATTGAAGCCTTTAATCAAGGAAGCGAAATGAAAAAAAAATATGCTTTTCTGATTTGCCATTCCTTTCA
The DNA here is from genome assembly GCF_026240075.1 of Pedobacter sp. MR22-3. Taxonomy (NCBI): domain Bacteria; kingdom Pseudomonadati; phylum Bacteroidota; class Sphingobacteriia; order Sphingobacteriales; family Sphingobacteriaceae; genus Pedobacter; species Pedobacter sp. MR22-3. The sequence continues at coordinate 286,538 of NZ_JAPIVF010000001.1, forward strand.
GCTTGCCTGCAAAAAGTACAAACTGGGAAATGTAACCGAAAGGCGATCAAATGCTTTTGGAATTTTCCCCATCACGCTAACGGAAGAAGGCGAGCAGGATGAAATTTTTAAGGGTATCACCAATCCCTTCTTTTCAGTTGATAGCAGGGACTGGCAGGTAATAGAACCAGATTTTGATGCCTTTGAAAGAAAAGGTGCTAAACTACTCGCGATAGAAAAAGAACGAAAACATATAGACCTTGAAAGATGTATGATGTCTATCCGCTTTTCAAATGAAATAATTGGGACACAGTTTCATCCGGAGGCAGATCCGGTTGGAATGAAAATGTATTTGCTTCAGGAAGAAAAGAAAAAAGCAATTGTTGATCTGCATGGCGAACAAAAGTATTTGGATATGCTGAACAGTTTGGATGATCCGGCCAGGATTGTATTGACCCAAAGCATAATCTTACCTAATTTTTTGAAACAAGCCATCGGGAGATTACAGGAAGTTTAAGTATGGTTTATTAAGTAAATTATTATTGTAAAATGATGCTGAATCATAATGTTAAGCAATCTTCCTGATTCGAATTTCATTTATAATCGTTTGCTTCGTTTTGTTGAAAAAATGAAAACTGGCAATGAGCGGCCTGCGAAGCAAAAGCTGCAGAGAAATAGAATAGCATCAAATAAATATACCTAATTATGATACCTGCACAACGCGAAAAATATAATAAGCAGTTTAATGATGAAAAGTATCAAAACTTCATTAAAGCGCTGGAAGATAGTTATCCTCAAATTCCCTTTCGCGTAGCCGAAACTCCGGTTTTTATTCCTAAAGCATTAAAAGAAAAGTTAATCGCTGCCGGTGAAGAAATCATCAATCTGATTAAGCAACCAAATTTCAAAGCGTTTACAGCTCCATCAATACCGCCTCAATGGAATGTGCCAAATGAAAACGACCACCCTCATTTTCTCACTTTTGATTTCGGCATTTGTAAAAACGAAGCAGGGGAATTAACACCGATGTTAATAGAGCTGCAGGGTTTTCCCTCGCTTTATGGTTTTCAGCATCACCTTGGAAAAACTTTTGCTACGCAGTTTGATATTGATTCATCCCTGGATTATTTCCTGAATGGATTTAATGAAGCGCAATACATCCAATTATTAAAAGAGGTGATTATTGGCAAGCATCAACCACATGAGGTAGCGCTGATGGATGTTGATGCGCCCAATCAAAAAACAGCCATCGATTTTTTTGTGACGCAAAAGCTGCTTGGAATAAAGATCCTGGCATTGGAGGATATTAAGAAGATAGGAAAGCAGCTTTTCTACGAAGAAAACGGCGAACAAATTCAGCTGAAGCGAATCTATAACCGATTAATATTTGATGAAGTAGCCAATAATACCGAGATGTTCAAAACCAGCTTCGATCCGCGAGATGAACTGGATATTGAATGGGCAACCCACCCCAACTGGTTTTATCGGATCAGCAAATACACCATGCCTTTTCTGGATAGTCAATTCGTACCGGAAACCAGGTTTTTAAATCAGATAGACAGTATCCCTACCGATCTGGAGAATTATGTACTTAAACCCTTGTTTTCTTTTGCGGGGATGGGTGTGATAATCGATGTTACAGAACAAGACATCAACGCAATTCCTGATCCTGAAAATTGGATTTTGCAGCGAAAAGTTAATTATGAACCTGCCGTACAATCGCCAACTGGCGGTGTGAAGGCAGAAATCAGGATGATGTATTTATGGCCGGATGATGGCGAACCGCAACTTTGTATCAACCTGGCCAGGTTAAGCCGTGGCAAAATGATTGGCGTCCGTTACAATGCAGATTTTGACTGGGTTGGTGGCACCGTAGGTTTTATGGAAGACTAATCTCTTTATTTTAATCCTAAAAAATTACTTTCTCTGTGCACTCGCTGTTAAAATGCAGTGCGCTCTGTGGTAAATATTTGATGCTTACTTTGACTTTAAAATAATTTACATTCACCTGAACACCAAACTAAAAATGCCTGTTATATTTGTATTATGAATATTCAAACCATTTTAGTCTTTTTACTTTTTGCGGTAGCATTGGTATATGTTGGCCGTTTGGTTTATAAATCTCTTCGGGTGAAGAAAGATGGCTGCGGCGGCAATTGCAAATGCGGTGTAGATTTTTCGGACATTAAACCTTCAAAAAAGTAATAATCCTTTATGATCGATCAGTTTAAAAACTATCTCAAAGAAAAAATAGCCATAACTGATGAGCAATTTGACAGCATTTCTTCTCCTTTAAAAGTAAAGAAATTCGATAAAAGCCAGATCATTCAATATACAGGAGATAACCTTAAACATGGTTTCTTTGTTTGTAAAGGACTATTACGTGCCTATTCAATTGATTCAAAGGGCAAAGAACATATTCTTCAGTTTGCACCCGAAAACTGGTTAATTTCTGACCGGAATAATATGAATAATGAGCCATCGATATTTTTCATTGAGGCGATCGAAGCTTCCGAAGTCGTGCTCATGCCCAATGATTTTATGGAGCAGGCCGCCATACAGGTACCCTGTCTGCAGCCGATGCAAGTCAGGTTGCTGAATAACTCCATCCGATTTATGCAAAAGCGCATTAATATGCTGTTGAGTGCAACGGCTGAAGAACGTTATCTTGATTTTATTAAGCTTTATCCAAATCTTACACTTCGTGTACCTCAATGGATGATTGCATCGTATTTAGGCATTACACCGGAATCATTAAGCAGGGTAAGAAAAGAACTGGCCAACAAACACTTCCGCCCGTAATTAAGAACAAATAAGGTTTGAATGAAGGAATGCATTTCTAATAATTGAATGCTTGAGTTTTGAAGAAGAGATAGCTTTTCACATTCTATAATTCAATAATTCTCTAATTCAATAATTTATTTATTACCATACATCAACCTCCTCTCCTAGCTACTATCGTAATTTTGTGATGTAATATTAAACGCATCAAAACAGAATATATGGCTACTACAAAATGGACATTAGATCCAACACATAGCGAACTTCAGTTCAAAGTAAAACACTTAATGATCACCACCATTACTGGTAATCTGAAATCTTTTAAAGCAGAATTAGACACAGAAAATGATGAATTTGAAAACGGTAAAATTTCATTTGAAGGCGACATTAATTCTTTAGACACCGGAAATACAGACCGTGATCATCATTTAAAAAGTGCAGATTTCTTTAATGCAGTGCAATTTCCAACTATGGGATTTCAATCATCATCCGTAAGAAAAGAAGGAGATGATTACCTGATTCAGGGTGATTTAACTATTAAGGGCGAAACTAAACCAGTAAAGTTAACTGCAGAATTTGGTGGCATAGCAACTGATCCGTGGGGAAACACCAAAGCAGGTTTTACATTAAACGGCAAAATCAACCGGACTGATTTCGGTCTGACATGGAATGCATCGATAGAAGGCGGTGGTGTAATGGTGAGTGAGGAAGTTCGAATTTTAGGCGAATTACAGTTTGTGAAACAAGCATAGAGCAAAGGGAATTTAAGCATGGGGTTATTGCTCCATGCCCTATGCCTTATTTAACTTGAAGGGAATGGAAATAAAACAAATAGCCAGCATTTTAAAAGCACCTGCACCACATATGGTTGGAGATGGTTTTAGAGTACATAACTTTTTCCCCGGGGGATATAAAATCGAGATGAGTCCTTTTTTCCTGATGGATTATGGTTCAAAAATTGAATTTTCTGCACGAAAAAATCCGCGTGGAGTTGGCATTCATCCGCACCGGGGTTTTGAAACGGTAACCATTGCTTACCATGGAGCTATTGCACATCACGATAGTACGGGAAAGAGTGGAATTATTTATGCCGGTGATGTTCAATGGATGACTGCAGCAAGGGGCATCCTGCATAAGGAATATCATGAAGAAAACTACAGTTTAACCGGGGGATCCTTTCAAATGGTTCAGTTATGGATTAATCTACCTTCGAAAGATAAAATGGGGAAACCCGGGTACCAGAGCATTAAGCAAGCAGAAATGGCAAATATTGAGCTACCGGATCAGGGCGGAAAAATAGAGGTTATTGCCGGGAATTATCAGGGAATAACAGGCAATGCCAATACTTTTACCCCTATTCATGTGTACAATGCCAGGTTAAATAAAGGCGGAAAAGTAAATTTGAGCTTTCCTGCAAATTATAATACCGGCCTCATGATGATTGAGGGTGAGATAGAAGTAAATGGAAAAGAAATCGCTCATGCAGATAGCTTTGTACATTTCCGAAATAACGGAACAGAAATTGAAATCGAAGCCTTAGCACATAGTGTTATCCTAATCTTAAGTGGTGAACCCATTGATGAGCCTATTGCACACTATGGTCCCTTTTTAATGAATACAGCCGCTGAGATACAGCAGGCCTTATCAGATTACAATCAGGGAAAATTTGGTTACCTGGAGGAATAGGTAGATAGGATGAATTTAAATCCATCCTATTTAGCGTGCTGCAGTATCAGCAAATCAGGCTTTTTCAATCAGGCAAACCGCATAGGCTACCACACCTTCTTCCCTGCCAATAAAGCCCATCTGCTCATTTGTAGTTGCCTTGATAGAAATATCTTCAGTAGAAATTTCAATGGCATCAGCAATATTTTGTTGCATAGCAGGAATATGAGGATTAATTTTAGGGGCCTCCAGACAAAGCATGGCATCAATATTCCCCACTTGCCAACCTTTTTCTGTTAACAATTTAACCGTTTCTTTTAATAGGATAATGCTGCTGATGCCTTTCCATCGGTCGTCAGTATTCTTAAAATGGTAGCCGATATCACGGAGATTCGCTGCTCCCAAAAGTGCATCACAAATGGCATGTAGTAAAACATCTGCATCCGAATGGCCAAAAGCACCCTTATGATGTTCTAATGTTACCCCACCCACCACAAAAGGATGCTCATCTTTTAACTGATGAACGTCGAAGCCAAAGCCTACTTTAATCTTCATTATAAAAGTTTATTGATTTAAATTGATAACGGTTAATTGCTAGCGGAAAACTACATGAGAACCAAAAGCGGTTATTTAACTGTTTTGCTACCGCCAAAGTTAAACAAAAGACCAAAACGTAGGGTATTGGCAAGCGGACTAGTTTGTGCATTGGCCATTAAGTATGAGAAATCAATATTGAAGACATTATATTTCAGACCAAGGCCCATGGTAAAATAACGGCTGTCTCCCTTCATTGGGCTCTGGTAATTGTAACCGGCTCTGATGGCAAACTGTTGGTTATACCAATATTCTACTCCTGTGGAGATGCCAATCTCTTTTAATTCCTCGCTTAAACCACCGGGCGCATCGCTAAAAGATCCGAATATTCCGGCAGGAACAGATCGGTTGGGATCTCTTCCACTGACGATATTATTATTGGCATCATAAATGGGCTGCGTGGGGACCAGTAATTTATTAAAATCCAGCGCAAAAGTAAATGTATTATAATCATCTAACAAAATGGTAGATGCCCCGCCCAGTTTTAAATTTGTAGGCAGAAAAAAGTTCTGACTACCATCAGAATAACTCATTTTAGTACCAATATTTGAAATATTGGCTCCTGCTGAAAAAATGGCAGGCTTTCCGAAAAGATCACTTTCTGTTTTATATAGGCCTGAAACATCAACCGACACGGCATTTCCAGCCCTTACCTGACCTGAAGCAAACTGTCCTGAAGCTAGATTGGAATAAATATACCGTAGCGAGGTTCCTAATGAAAACTCTTCACCAAAATTTCTTGCGAAGCTCACATCAAAAGCCAGCTCATTTGGGTTGGCAATTCCGAGTTCTTGTTGGTTAATATCCGTTAACTGAATAGATCCTAAGGAGAAATACCTTAAGGAGGCACCAATTGTATTTCGGTCATCTAATTTATAAAATCCACTGAGATAAGCCAGATTGATATCAGGGACAAGGCTTTTCAGCCAGGGGCTATATGATACTGCAAATCCATAAGGCTGATCCAGAAAAGCCAGTTTAGAAGCATTAATACTTGCTGAATTTACATCACCGGCTACTGCTACACCTGCATCACCCATTGCACCTGCACGGGCATCTGGAGTAATCAACAGGAATGGAACCGAAGTTACAATATTGTTGGATTCACTTCCATTGGTAAGCGTATTGCCAGCTACAACCTGTGCATTTGTTTTACCAAACACTAAGGCCAGCGACAGTGCAGAAAAGGCAAGTTTACTGATGTACTTGAAATTCATCCTTTAAAGGTACGTAATTTTAGATTTTGGTATTTGGTAAAACCTGCAGAATATATTTAATATATTGATCCTAACGTCAAACCAAACACTATATTTTAGCAAATTACGAATTAAGTCATAATTTACTAATTAAACCCACATTTTTTTACAAACCAACTATGATCACAACCTTCTGAGGAAAGTTGAAGCATGAAGTCATCTGCTATCGGCGCTTTGATTACCCTTGCCTTCGTCCAGTAAATTATAGCATTTGTAGGTGATCAAACAACAAATGTATTCGCTAAAGTTGTAGCACACTATTTCTTTGGTCTGAATCCTCTTTAATCAGAATGGTCATCCTTAAACACTGCAGAAATTTTTTGTAAATTAAGATCCTGATAATGCCATTTCACGCAACCAGAATCCAACTAGATGCCTTATTTATAATATTTTAGCCTAAATAAAAAATAAAAACCCTATTGCTACAATATGAATCAAGACGACACGTTATGCCTTTAAAAATATATCCTCAATTAATTAGCACAATATTTATATATTGATTTAAAATTGCTTAATTTTATCAGTTGAATCGTTGACGGGGCGATACTTTGAAACTCACTTATGAAAAAACTATTACTATACTCTTTTACATGTTTGTCGGTAGCCATTCTGCTTTCCAGCTGTAGCTCGAAAGGTGGAAACAGTTCTAGTAAAACCGGCATTCCTTATGCCAATCGTAAAAGTAAAACAAATCCTTCCGGAGCTTTTGCCGTAGCGACGCAATATAAGCGTGCACCCGGCCCGGGATTGATTCCAATTGAAGGCGGTGTTCTTGTGGTAGGCGGAAGTGCAATTGAAATTCCTGGAGTAGAACCAAATATCTACAATTATAAAAGACAGGTGACTGTGCCTTCATTTTATATGGATGAAACAGAGGTATCCAACACGGATTGGCTAGAATATTTACACTGGATCAGGTATAACTATCCGGAAGACCGGGAATTCTATTATAATGAGCTACCTGATACCCTTGTTTGGCGGAGTGCATTATCTTACAATGAACCCTATGTAGATAACTATTTGAGGCATCCGGCATACCGTGATTACCCCGTAGTAGGCGTTTCCTGGGAACAGGCATCCCGTTACTGTGAATGGCGGACCTCAAGGGCAAACGAGTTTATTTTGCGTGAAAAAGGTATCTTAACGGATTATAAAACACTTAATGCAGGTACAAGCGGTAAAGGGAATAATGCGACTGCTGCAGCAACACCTAGACCCGATAAGCCCTTTAATACGGATGCTTATCTGAATGGGCAATATGATGATAAAGGCAAAAATGCACCTATAGATTATAATACCAGAGCAGGTGCAGCAACTACAACGGCCGGTGCAGGAAAGGGAAATACTCAACCACGCAGAACAGCCACATTGGAAGATGGTGTAATTATGCAACCCTATCGCCTGCCTACTGAGGCTGAATGGGAGTATGCTGCATTGGGCTTAATCGGTAATACCGAATATGAAAATATTAATCAGAATAAAATCTATCCATGGAACGGATTAGGTGTAAGTTCAGCCAGCAAAAAAACGAGGGGCATGATTCAGGCCAACTTTAAAAGGGCTCCGGGAGATTACATGGGTGTTGGCGGATCACTGAACGATAAGGGTGATTTAACTGTTCCGGTTATTCAATATGCGGCAAACGATTTTGGTTTATACAACATGGCCGGAAACGTTAATGAATGGGTTAACGATGTGTATAGAACAGGCACATTTACAGATGCTGATGCTTTTAATCCTTACCGTGGTAATTACTTTACCAATAAAAAATTGGAGGATGCTCAGAATGGTAAAATTGCGCTTGATAAATATGGCAACCCAATTAAAGAAAATGCATATTCAGGCAGAAAGCAAACCTGGGCTGAAAAACAGGCACAGGCCAAACGTATCGATTCTATTTCTAAATCTACGGATCCACAACCTATTACGGCTTCAAATAGTTATCAGGCAGATCAAAGGGGTTTTCGTGATAAACAGAATTTACTGCTGAATGAAGAAGGTGTAACCTTGGTTAATGATAAATCAAGGGTTTACAAAGGTGGTTCATGGAATGACATGGCCTACTGGTTAAATCCTGCAACACGTCGCTTTATGCAACAAGATGAATCATCTGCTGAAGTTGGATTTCGCTGCGCCATGACGATGTTAGGTGCACCGGAAATCAGCACTGCCGGAAAGAGAAGTTTCAAAACCCCACCTCCTAAACCTTATCGTGTTAAAGGAAGATAAATCATAAAAAAAAGTCCCGGTTTTAGGCCGGGACTTTTTTCATACAAAGGCTTATATATCGTTATTTAAACTGAATTAAGATCTGGTTCTTTTCTACCTTATCTCCTTGTTTAACTAATACTTTACTAACTGTTCCATCCGTAGTTGATTTTAAGATATTTTCCATCTTCATGGCTTCCAGGATTAAAAGGTTATCGCCCTTTTTAACTTCATCACCAGCATTCACCAATACTTTTAAAACCATACCAGGCATGGGCGCTTTCATTTCTAAAACTTTATTAGAATTGAGGTTATCCATACCCAGGTTTTTTAATAACTGATCAAATCGGTCTTCAACTTTGGTTTGATAAATTGTCCCGTTGACTTTAACTTTACAGGCCTTATCTTGTTGATTTACTTCTACGACTTCTACATTGAATGATTGATTTCGATATAAAATATGTGTCTCCGAAGCCGATATATCAATTAAATCCAATTCTACTGGCTGATCATTCACATGGAATTTAGTAGCGTCTCCGCTAATATTAAAAATGATATTCTTATTCACCTCGATCTTATCCATACGTCTATTGTGTTAAAGCATATTGCACTAAATTAGCACCCATTTTTAGTGCTTTTAAGCGCGTTTCCTGTGTGTCTCCGGCGTATGTACCCAAATCTTCCCAGCCATTCCCTAAATCGCATTCATAGGTGTAATAGCAAACGACCCTGCCCTTATAAATTAAAGCAAATCCCTGCGGACGTTTATTATCATGTTCATGAATTTTAGGCAATCCTCCTGGGAATTTAAATTTCTGCTGATAAATGGCATGATTGGATGGTAGTTCTACAAAATTCAATTCAGGAAAAACTTTTTTCATTTGCGGCCGGATAAATTTATCTAAGCCATAATTATCGTCAATATGCAGAAAACCTCCTCCTGTTAAATATTGTCGTAAGTTTTTTACTTCAAGATCGCTAAACTGTACATTCCCATGCCCGGTCATATAAACAAAGGGAAAGTTGAAGATATCTTTACTCCCTACTTCTACAATGCTTTCTTCAGGATAAAAATTAGTTTTCAGGTTGGTATTACAAAATGAAATGAGGTTAGGTAAAGCTGTTCGGTCAGCATACCAGTCTCCCCCACCACTATATTTTAATTTCCCCATCCTATAAGAAGGGACAGTAAAAGACAAAAGACAAAAAAGTAAAGAGAAAGGAATGAGGAGAAACGAAAAAAAGAATAATCGTTTTAAGAAGAATGAATGCTGACCTTTAACTTTTAACTTATCGCTTATAACTTTTTTCATCGGTTAAGGTAATTGATTTCAAAACAAACAGACAATGCAGCAGTTTCTGTGCGCAGCCTGTTTTCACCTAAAGTTAATGGTTTAAAGCCTTTATTCAAAGCCAAACCAACTTCTTCTGGTGTGAAGTCACCTTCGGGACCGATAAGAATTAAATATTTTTGATGAGGCACTGCTAAATCAGAGATGAATTTCTTTTCTGCATCTTGAATACAATGGGCAATTAAACGCTCGCCATCGAATGGCTGTTTCAAAAAATCATCGAAAGAAATTGCCTCATTTAGTTTAGGATGATAAGCTTTGATGGATTGTTTAACAGCAGCGGTAATTACCTTATTTAACCTGTCATCTTTTACTATCCTGCGTTCAGAACGGTCTGTAATGATGGGCGTAATTTCATCAATCCCCAGTTCAGTAGCCTTTTCAAGGAACCACTCCAATCGGTCAATGTTTTTAGTTGGCGCTACAGCAATGTGTAAATAGTGATTACGCTTATGAAATTCCCTTTCCACATTTAAAACGGATAGCGTAACTTTTTTAGGATGATCGTCAATAATTTCGGCTGTATAGAAACCGCCAATACCATCAACCAGGTTAACAACTGTTCCTTTTGAAAGCCGAAGCACCCGAACACAATGCTTACTTTCTTCTTCGTTTAGGGTATAAGTATTTTTGGAAATATCTGGCGTATAAAAAATATGCATGCATTGAAATTAGTGATTATCAACCATATCTTCTTTATTGATCACCAATTCTAACTTTATGGTTTCGATATTTTGTTCAGTTTTCTTCAGAATGGTAAACAGATAACCATAAGATTCATTGCTTTCGCCAACTTCCGGAATACGTTCAAACACATGCGACACTAGACCACCAATGGTATCGAAATCTTCATCCTCCGGTAAATCATGTGGCAAATGTTCATTAACATCATAAACTGTTGCAAAGGCGTTTACAATAAACTCATTATCAGAAACCTTTTCAACCAATGGTTTTTCCTCATCGTATTCATCCTGAATTTCTCCAACAAGCTCTTCTACAATATCTTCAAGGGTAACCATACCTGCTGTTCCACCGAATTCATCTAATACAATAGCAATCTGAATGCGGTTACTCTGAAGTTCGCTCATCAAATCATTAATCTTTTTTGTTTCCGTAACAAAATAGGGCTTACGGATAATGTCGTTTAATGTCCAATGCTGGTTTCCGGCTGCAACGAGCGGCAAAATATCTTTAGCGTGAATGATACCGACAATTTTATCCATGATGTCATCATAAACCGGTAAACGGGAGTATCCTTCTTTAATAATTGTATCCACCACTTCTTCCTTTGGAGAAGTTAATTCAATACCCGAAATTTTAGTTCGTGGTACCATAATATTTTTAACCACACGCTCATTAAAATCAAATACATTTTTAATTAATTCGTGTTCGTTATTATCTAATGCACCACTCTCTTTACCTTGTTCAAGCAAGTACTGTAATTCTTCGGTGCTATGCAGTGATTCATGCCCTGCGGAAGTATCAATCCCGAATGGTTTTAAAATTACAGCAGCCAAGCTGTTTAACGTCCATATAAATGGCCGGAAAACGACATAAAAGATCTGTAAGGGTACGGATACAAATAATGTTGTGGCTACCGGACGCTGAATGGCGAATGATTTGGGAGCCAGTTCACCAAACACAATATGCATAATGGTGATCAGAGAAAAGGCTACAATGGTAGATGCGGTATGAATAGTTGCATCACTTAAACCCCATTGTAAGCTATCAAAAAGATTTTTAAAGATAGTATGCATAACGCCTTCACCAACCCAACCCAGGCCAAGTGATGCAAGCGTTATACCTAACTGTGTGGCAGCTAAATAACCATCCAGGTTATGGATAATTGTTTTAGCCATTTTACCCACTCTGCTGCCTGTTTTTGCTTTGATTTCAATTTGTGAAGCCCGGACTTTAACAATGGCAAACTCTGCCGCAACAAAAAATCCATTCAACAATACCAGGAACAAAGCAAAAAATAACCGCCATCCAACTGATGTTGTATCAGTTTCCGCTAAGGCAACCATCGCCAGGCTTGATGATGGAAGGATTGCGCTTAATTTAATATTTAAAAACAAGCAAACCGTGGGTAAATCCATTAAGCTAATTCTCTAAATGTGGTATTATAAAGTTCCATGCTCTCTTTAATCACTTTATGAGCATAGCGAACACCTAACAAATGTTCGATGGTTACATTTTTATCTTCTAATGCTTTATAATCCTGAAAGAAACGAACAATTTCTTTCATCTGGTGCGGAGGCAATTCATCTAAGTCGTTAATATAGTTAACTGACATATCATGAGCAGCAACAGCTATAATCTTATCATCCTGCTCTCCATTATCCACCATATGCATTACACCTACAACCTTTGCTTCGATTAATGTCATAGGATAAACATCAACTGAACAAAGCACTAAAATATCTAAAGGATCTTTATCGTCACAATAAGTTTGTGGAATAAAACCATAATTTGCAGGATACATCACTGATGAAAAAAGAACCCTGTCTAATTTAATTAATCCTGATTCTTTATCTATTTCGTATTTTGCTTTTGAGCCTTTTGGGATTTCAATAATTGCATTTACAATTTCCGGTACGTTTTTACCTGGTGATACGCTATGCCAAGCGTGGGTTTCTTCTTTTGCCATTTTTAATTTTAATCTGTCTTATCCTCTTCAGAACTTGTTACTTTACTTTTTACAAATGTAATCAATAAAGGGATAGTTGTGATAATGATGAAGCCAATAATAATATATAATAAGTAATCGTTAATTTCTTTTTCAAACCTTTTTCCTAAGAAATATCCTAGTAAAGTAAGCGAGCAAATCCATAATACACCACCCACTACATTGTAAAGGGCAAATCGCTTAAAGTCTAATCTCACCACCCCAGCAAAAATCGGTGCAAAAGTTCTAACAATCGGAACAAATCTGCCCATGATTAATGCGAAAGCCCCCTGTTTGTTATAATAACGTTCTGCAGCTTTGAGATATTTCTTTTTAAAGAAAAAACTGTCTTTTCTAGTGTACAGCACCGGCCCTGTTTTTCTTCCGAACCAGTAACCAGTAAAATTTCCTGAAATTGCAGCAACGCACAATCCTGCCAACAGCAATGCAATGTTGACATCCAGCTTCCCTGTTGCTACAAACATTCCAGCTAAAAACAGTAAATAATCACCAGGGAGAAAGAAACCGAAGAATAAACCGGTCTCTGCATAAATGACAAATACAACAAGATAGAAACCGCCCTCCCTCAATAATTTCTCGGGATCAATCAGGTGATGCAGGTTATTCCAAAAATCGTGCATATAAGTTATTTGTAAAACTACAAATAATTATCTAACAACTGTATACCTATATTAGGTTTAAAATAATTGCTGGATAAATACCCAAAATAAGCGTAATCGCTACTGATACCAATAGAACTACCTTATACTGACCTGGTGTAGAAAGTTCTATTTCTGCCCCTTCTTTAAACCATATGGCTATAATAACCTTAAAGTAATAGTAAAAACCTACCAGCGCGTTTAGGATGGCAAAGGCTACCAATAACATTTGATATTCGCCCATTACATTCAGGAACATCAAATACTTCCCGATAAAGCCAGCAGTTAAAGGAATACCTGCTAAAGATAACATCGCCACCGTGAGCGAAAGTGCCACTAAAGGATTTTTCCTGCCCAAACCGTTGAAGCTCTCAAAACTATCACTGCCGGTTTTTTGCTTTACCAGAATCAACACCGCAAATGCAATGATGGAAGCGAAAGTATAGGCCGCCGCATAAACTAAAACATTGTTTTCTGAATTTGCACTTAATACAATAAGAGAAAACAACAGGTAACCTGCATGAGAGATACTGGAATACGCTAACATCCGCTTAAAGTTCTTCTGAAACAGTGCCGTAATGTTACCAATAAATAAGGTTAAACAAACAATTACAATTAAAGGTGCCACCCAGAAATCATGAAGGGGAGCAAAAGCATCTGAAAACAACCTTAAGAAAGCAGCGAAACCAGCTGTTTTAACCACGGTACTCATAAAGGTGGTAATCAATGTAGGAGACCCTTCATATACATCAGGTGTCCAGAAATGGAACGGTGCAGCGCCAACTTTAAAGCATAAACCAATCATCATCAGGATAACGCCAGGATAAAAAATTGGCGATATCGCTTTACTGTTGTCAACCAGGTAAGCCTGAATTTTATCTAAATCAAATGAACCGGTGGCACCGTAAATTAAGGTAATACCGAACAGTAAAAAGCCTGTTGAAAATGCACCCATTAAAAAATACTTTAATGATGCTTCGTTCGATGCAAAGTCCCTTTTTCGGATCCCGGCCAGAATGTATAAACTTACCGACATGATTTCAAGTCCCACAAAAAGCATCGCCATATTTTTATACGATACCATCATAATCATCCCGGCAAGGGCGAAAAGAATTAAAGTATAGTATTCGGCTATGTTATCACTTTTAGCATGAAAATAGTTCTGTGTCAACAGGAAAATCAAAAGTGTACCAATGATACAAACGCCAGAGAATGCTAACGCAAAGTTATCTGTCTGCATCATGCCGAAGTGAATGGCATGACCATTCCAGGCGCCGATAGTAAATCCCAATGCGGTAAGCAAGCCAACAACAGTAAGCGGCAGTAATGCTTTCTTGGCTTTAAACAATCCTGCATAAAGAACAATAAAAGCGGTTATACTAATGGTTATGATAATATTCATTGCTTATTTTACTGATGTTAATTTTTGATGTACCTGTTCTAATAAATGTTGTACAGATGCCTCTGTTAAATGCAATAATGGTTTTGGATAAACACCCAAAATAATAATCAAGGCACAAATAATGTAAAGGACTAATTTTTCAGTTCCTTTAATATCTGTGAAGGTAATGGTTAATTCGTTGGTTTTGCCAAGCATTATATTTTGATACATGCGCAACATGTAAACTGCGCCGAAAATGATGGTTAGCCCTGCAATTGCAGCAGCCCATATACCGTAATTGTAAACCCCCATTAATAGCAGGAATTCACCAATAAAACCATTCGTTCCGGGTAAAGCTACTGTACCCAAAACAATAATTAAAAATGTGATAGCCAATTGTGGAGCCAACTTAGCAATACCGCCAAGTTCTTCAATCTTATTCGTTTTTAACCTGGAGAAAATAATATCCAAAACGAAGAACAGACCAACCACGTTAATACCATGACTTAACATTTGAACCATTGCACCTTGCATCCCTTGTTGGTTCAATGCAAAAATGCCGGCAGAAATTAACCCAACGTGCGCAATAGATGAATAAGCAACGAGTCGCTTAGCGTCTTTCTGAGTAAAGGCAATGAGTGAAGCGTAAACAATTCCGATAATGGACAGTACCATAGCCAGACAAGACCAATCCTGAACGCCCGTTGGCACAATCGGCAACAACCATCTGATTACACCGTAAATACCCATTTTCAACATGATACCGGATAACAGCATCGTTCCTTGAGTTGGAGCTGCCGTATAGGTATCTGGCTGCCAGGTATGGAAAGGGAAAATCGGCATCTTGATCGCGAATGCAATAAAGAAAGCCCAGAAAATCCAGCCTTGTTGTGCACTATCTAAGTTTAAAGCATAAAAAGCCTGAATATCGAAGTTGTGGGCTGGGTTTTGTAAGTATAAATAAATAATACCCATCAACATAAACAATGAACCTGCAATCGTATAAACGAAGAATTTCATGTTAATGCGTATCCTATCTTTTCCGCCCCAGAATGCGCAAATAAAGTAAATCGGAATCAATGCAGCTTCCCATCCTATATAAAATAAGAAAGCATCCATTGCGGTAAAAACCAATAATAAACCAGCCTGCATGAATAAAATCAAGGCATAAAAAGCAGCCGGATTTTTATAATCGTATTTGTAGCTCGATAAAATGATAATCGGAATAAGCAAATTCGTAAGTAATACCACTAACATGCTAATGCCATCGATACCTGCATGGAAACGAATGCCAAGATCCGCAATCCATGGTAAGTTTGCTTCGAACTGTGTACTTGCGTCTGGAATAAAGTTACAGGCAATGAACAAGGCCAGGCCCAGAGATGCAACCGAAATTACGGTCGAAACTATTTTAGCCGACTTACCTGCAAGGGCCGTAATAATTGCACCTGCAAGCGGAAGAAATATAAGTAGTAAAAGTTGTTCCATTATTTATTTTTGAACCCTTTTTAGATGTAATAAAATGTATAAGCAAGCAATGCGATGATACCAGCTACCATCATAAATATATAGAAACCTACGTTCCCACTTTGTAATAAACGAACACCTTTACTTGCCTCGTTTGTACTCCATCCCAATCCGTTCACCATACCGTCGATGAATTTTGTATCAATGATTCTGTAGAAAAATCTTGAAAATGCATCTAAAGGTTTTGTAATGATGAAATCGTAAATCTCATCCAGATAGAATTTATGATATGATAATTTAGCCAAAGCTGAACGTGGTGCCTCATCAGCAACAGGAACGCGAGCACCTTTTACATATCTGGTATAAGCATAAAGCAATGCGAAAATGGCAGCTACAACGGAAACACCCATTAATGTAAATTCAGTTGAATGACTTAAATCCAACTCATGTTGTGCAACACCTGCACCTGATAACCAATGTGCCAGCCACTCGTTGCCACCGAAAACATGAGGAATGTTAATTGCTCCTCCAATTGCAGCCAAAATGGCTAAAATAATTAATGGAATAGTCATTGCTTTTGGCGACTCATGCACATGACTTTCTTCATGATGTGTTCCTCTGTATTTTCCGGAGAAAGTAAGAAACATCATTCTGAACATATAGAACGCAGTTAAAAATGCAGTTAATACACCAATACCCCAAAGTACCGGGCTATATTGAAAAGCATGTGCTAAAATTTCATCTTTAGAAAAGAAACCAGAGAACGGAGGTAAACCAGCGATGGCAATGGTGCCGATCATCATGGTTAAGAAAGTTACCGGAAGTTTCTTCCTTAATCCGCCCATTTGTCGCATATCCTGCTCATGATGCATGGCGTGAATAACTGAACCAGCCCCAAGGAATAATAATGCTTTAAAGAATGCGTGGGTTAACACGTGGAAAAATGAGCCTGTGTAAGCGCCAACACCTAAGCCCAAAAACATATATCCCAATTGGGATACGGTTGAATAAGCCAATACTTTTTTGATGTCTGTTTGTGTTAAAGCAATAATTGCAGCTACTAAAGCGGTTGCCGCACCAATAATGGCAATAATATGTTGGGTAAATGGTGCCAGATCAAACAATACGCTTGAACGGGCAATCATATAAATTCCCGCGGTTACCATTGTCGCTGCATGTATTAATGCAGAAACAGGCGTTGGTCCGGCCATCGCATCAGGCAACCAGGTAAACAAAGGCAACTGCGCCGATTTACCACAGGCACCAATAAATAATAAGATAGTAATTAAAACCAGTGTGTTATTTCCTGGCAACATGTTCGCTGCTTGAGGAAAGATTTTAGAAAATTCAACACTTCCGAAGAAGTTGAACATTAAGAATACGCCTAGTAAAAAGCCTAAATCACCGATTCGGTTCATGACAAATGCCTTTTTAGCTGCCGATGCATAAGCGGTGTTGGTATACCAGAAACCGATTAACAGATATGAGCACAAACCTACGCCCTCCCATCCGATAAACATCACGATATAATTTGAACCCAATACTAATAACAGCATGAAGAATACAAACAGGTTCAGGTAAGCGAAGAATTTACCAAATCCGGCATCATCGTGCATGTAGCTGGTCGAATATAAATGGATTAAGAAACCAATTCCTGTAATAATCAACAGCATAATTGAACTCAACGGGTCAACCAGGAATGATAGTGGAATGTGCAATGTTCCTGCGCTTATCCAATCGAATAAAAATACTTCGTGAGATTTTTGTGTATCGCCTTGTAAACTAAAGAAAATAACTAAGCTGATCATGAATGAGGCAAATATTACGCCACTTCCAATGATTCCAACAAGTCCTTTAGATAGAGTGTTTCTGCCCAGTCCGTTAATTACAAACCCTAAAAAAGGAAGTAAGGGAACTAACCAAATCAATTGTTCTATTGTCATTCTTAATATATATTTACCACTTAAGGCGATTTAAAACATTAATATCTATTGATTTTGTATTTCTGTAAACCATTACGATAATCGCCAAACCCACTGCAACTTCTGCAGCCGCAAGCGCCATAATGAAGAACACAAAAACCTGTCCGGAAGGATCATTACTGTGAACCGAAAAGGCAGTCAAAAGCAGGTTTACTGCATTTAACATGAGTTCAACCGACATGAAAATTACGATTGCATTTCTACGGGTTAATACGCCGATTACACCAATTGTGAAAATGATGGCGCATAAATAGATGTAGTGATTAAGCGGAACGCCTGCCATTTGTGTAGTTAAATTTTCCATTATGCTTCTACCTCATCTCTTTTAGATAATAAAACGGCCCCAACCATTGCGGCTAATAGCAACAGAGATGATAATTCGAATGGTAACAGGAATGGGCCAAAAAGTTCCTTACCTAAATTTTCAACCAAGCCTAATCCCTGGTTTTTTAAGATCAGCGGACTGTTAATGCTTGCAGCCTTAAATGAACCTACCAGGGTAACAATTAAGCAACAGCCTGCAATTACCCCCACAATCTTAATTAATGGTGATTTTACCGGTTCAGTTTCTTTATTGAGGTTGAGAAGCATCAGTACAAATAGAAATAATACCATGATGGCTCCCATGTAAACAATGAAATTTACAACCGCTAAAAATTGTGCATTCAACAGTACATAATGTACCGTAAATGTGAAAAAGGTGAGGATTAAGTATAGAACGCTATGAATTGGATTTTTAGCAAAAATCACCATCAGCGAAAAGATGATACTTAATGTGGCTACGAAATAGAATACTTGTGTACTCATTAATTTGTTATTTGTTTATTAGTTTCTTCGTCATCATTGCGAGGTACGAAGCAATCTTTTTATTTTCGTCTTCCTGAATTTATTTCAGGATCTTAATGTTTAGTCCTTAAACAAGTTCAGGACAACATTTATTATTTTTTCATCTCCAACGGCGCCTCAACCAGTTTATCTTTACCGTAAATAAAATCTTTACGTAAATAATCAGCAGGTACGATTGGCCCGTCTAAGTAAATGGCTTCTTTAGGGCAGGCTTCTTCACATAATCCACAGAAAATGCAACGCAACATGTTAATTTCATAAGTAGCTGCATATTTTTCCTCACGATATAAATGCTTTTCCTCATTTTTGCGTTCTGCAGCGATCATGGTAATTGCTTCAGCGGGGCAGGATAATGCGCATAAACCACAAGCTGTACAACGCTCTTTTCCGTTTTCATCGCGTTTAAGTGAGTGCATTCCCCTAAAGTTTGCAGAAAATTCGCGTTCAACTTCCGGATATCTTACTGTAGCCTCTTTTTTGAACAAGTGGCTGATGGTAATGCCCATTCCTTTTGCAATTGCCGGAAGGTACATTCTTTCCATAAAGCTCAGCGGCTTTTGTTCCAGTACTTTTTTCTTGTTACTTAATGATTCCATAATTAAAACTTCTCTATAATCGCAATCACAACTCCGGTTATTATAATGTTGGCAATGGCCAAAGGTATTAAACCTTTCCAACCTAAATTCATCAACTGATCATAACGGAAACGAGGGATTGTCCAGCGTACCCACATGAAGAAAAAGATGAAAAAAACTATTTTCAGAAAGAAAACACCCACACCAAAAAGTGGTGCCCATGTTGGCCCAAGCAAAGTAGCCATATAATCCATGCCTGGATAGTTATACCCGCCAAAGTATAAAGTGGCCATTACTGCTGATGAAACAAACATGTTGATGTATTCTGCAAACAGGTAAAAACCTAATTTCATGGATGAATATTCCGTGTGGTAACCGCCTATTAATTCCGTTTCACATTCAGGCAAGTCGAAAGGCGCACGGTTGGTTTCTGCAAAAGAACAAACCATGAATATCAGAAATCCCAATGGTTGATATAATACATTCCAATGCCAGCCATGTTGTTGCTCAACAATGGTTTTTAAACTTAAAGTATTGGTCATCAAAAGCAATGCGATGATAGATAAACCCATTGCAATTTCATAGCTGATGTTTTGTGATGCTGCACGAATGGCACTCAATAATGAATACTTATTATTCGATGCCCAACCGCCAATCATTACCCCATAAACGCCTAAAGAAACCACGCCAAAGATGTATAAAACGCCAACGTTGATGTCAGCTACCTGTAATGGAACAACTTTACCGCCAATTTCCATCGGGCTGCCCCAGGGAATAACCGCCGTACCGATACAGGCACAAAGCAAAGCCAAACCCGGGCCCACAATAAATAACCACTTATTTGATGAAGCGGGGATGATTTCCTCTTTCATAAACATTTTTACACCATCGGCTAAAGGTTGCAGTATTCCAAACGGACCAGCTCTATCCGGACCTAAACGGTCTTGCAGATAAGCTGCAACCTTACGCTCCGCATAAGTGGAATACATGGCTACAACCAAACTGATACCGAAAATAACCGCTACCAGAATAAATTTCTCTATGATAAAACCTGTATCCATTAGTATTTTACTGTTTTATGTAATTCAATTTCATTTGCCGCCTGTAGTGCCGCATTTGGCTTAATTACCGGAAGTGGCCTTAGTGTTTCGTAATGATTAGATGCAATTACTGAAGTATCATCAATATGTGTTGGATGCTCAATAGTCCAGTCGGAAGTTGCTTTCTTATCAAAACGACAAGTATTACAAATAAATTCTTCAACCTCTCCAAACTGATCTTTACGGGCCGTAACACGTAAAACATCTTCTCCTTTGTACCAAAGTGTCACTTTACCGTTGCATTTTTCATGGTCACAATTGCGGTGTGCATCAACCGGTTTGGTAAACCAAACCCGGTTTTTGAAACGGAAAGTTCTATCGGTTAGTGCTCCAACCGGGCAAACATCAATCACATTTCCGGAGAAATCATTATCTACGGCCTGCTGTATATACGTTGAAATTTCAGAATGATCGCCGCGGTTTAAGATTCCATGAACACGCTTGTTGGTAATCTGATCGGCAGTAAAAACGCAACGGTAACACAGAATACAGCGATTCATGTGCAACTGAATCTGATCACCAATATCGATACGATCAAAAGTACGGCGCTCAAACTCATAACGTGTTTTTTGCAATCCATGCTCGTAACCTAAGTTTTGCAAATCACACTCCCCTGCCTGATCGCAAACCGGACAATCTAACGGGTGGTTAATTAATAAAATCTCGACTACACCAGCGCGTGCTTCCAAAACCTCTGGAGAAGTAATGTTTAACACTTCCATTCCATCCATTACGGTTGTACGGCAAGATGCCACTAGCTTTGGCATTGGACGCGGATCTTTTTCCGAACCTTTTGTTACCTTAACAATACAGGTACGGCATTTACCACCACTTCCTTCTAACTTAGAATAGTAGCACATGGCCGGAGGTACGATATCACCACCTATTTGCCTTGCAGCATTCAGGATAGTGGTTCCGTTATCAACCTCTACTGCTATTCCATCTATCGTAACCTTAACTTTTTCACTCATGGTTAATGATAATCTTTATTTTTAAGCACTATGCCAATATTATTAGGCGTTTAGCAATCTTTATAATTTATTTTTCTCTTTCGAGATTTTGTAACCAATTTCTTTTCTTGGTTTTTCTTTCTGTTCGAGTAGTTCATCAAAATACCTGAAGATGACTTCAATGTTTTTATCCTGATGATCTACCTTCTTTTTTATCTTTTCTACTTCTAATCTGATTTCTGTATTGCTCAAAACCATTGTTCGGAGCTGTACAAATACATCAATAATTTTAATACTTACCGCTATCGCCTGATTACTTTTTAAAACATTTGATAATTGCAAAATACCATGTTCGCTAAATGCGAACGGTAGATATTTTGAGTATTTCCCTTGTTCTAAGGTCGCAAATTGCGACCTTAGAACATCATTTTCTTCTTTCGTCAATTCAAACATAAAGTGTTCCGGAAAACGCACTATGTTTCTTCGAACCTGCTCTTTTAACCGTTTAGTATCAACACCAAAGAGCTCTGCCAAATCAGAATCTAACATCACCTTTACTCCTCTAAAAAGATATATTTTATTAATTATTACTTCGTTGGGGATGATTACTGGTGATATTTCTTCTTTCATCTACATATTTTTATCGTATTAAGTTAAATCCTAAGGTTACAAATTGCGACCTTAGGATTTTATTTCTCTTCTGTTACCGGCGCTTTTTCAATCGGTGTTGCATAATTAGCAATACCGTAGTTTTGGCTCTGGCTTTTAACGGGTTCTTTAATGTGCCACTCAAATTCATCTCTGAAATGACGAATTGCACTTGCTACAGGCCAAGCTGCTGCATCTCCTAATGGACAAATGGTATTACCTTCAATCTTCCGTTGGATATCCCAAAGCAAATCCACATCATCCATCGATCCATGACCATGTTCAATTTTGTGTAACACTTTTTCCATCCATCCGGTACCTTCACGGCATGGCGAACATTGTCCGCAACTTTCGTGATGATAAAAACGGGAGAAATTCCAGGTATTACGAACAATACACTGGTCTTCATCAAAAGCAATAAAACCACCTGAACCCATCATGGTTCCGGTAGCAAATCCGCCTTCTGATAAAGATTCGTAACTCATTAAGCGAGGTTCTCCGTTAGCTAACTTTAAAGTTAAATTAGCCGGTAAAACAGGAACAGATGACCCACCTGCAACTGTTGCTTTTAAGCGTTTACCATTCGCAATACCTCCACAATATTCATCAGAATAGATAAATTCTTCAACTGGTAAGCCTAATTCAATTTCATAAACACCAGGTTTTACTAAGTTTCCTGATGCTGATATTAATTTTGTACCTGTACTTCTACCAATACCTATTTTTGCGTATTCATCGCCACCATCATTGATAATTGGTACCACTGCAGCAATCGATTCTACGTTATTGACTACCGTTGGGCAGCCATATAAACCAGCAATCGCAGGGAATGGTGGCTTAATCCTCGGATTACCCCTTTTACCCTCAAGTGATTCTAACAAAGCGGTTTCTTCTCCACAAATGTAAGCACCACCACCGGGCTGAACATATAATTCTAAATCGTAACCTGTTCCTAAAATGTTTTTACCTAACCATCCGGCAGCTTTTGCCTCAGCAATTGCCTTTTCCAAAATACGGATTTGAGGCATCATTTCTCCACGAACGTAGATGTATGAAACCTTCGCACCCAGGGCAAAACTGGAAACAATCATTCCTTCGATTAAAGCATGAGGAATGTAAGTCATCAGGTAACGGTCTTTAAAAGTTCCCGGCTCAGACTCATCAGCATTGCATACTAAATAGCGCGCAACTCCTTCTGGTTTAGCCAAAAAACTCCATTTCATTCCCGTTGGGAAACCCGCACCACCACGACCGCGCAAACCTGATTTCTTAACTTCTTCAACAATCTCTTCAGGTGTTAAAGTTCTAAGGGCTTTCTCCACGGCACGGTACCCGCCTTTTTGGCGATAGACCTCAAGTGTATTGATGCCTGGTACGTTTATATGCTCAAGTAACAGTTTTCGAGACATTTTTATTAGTCTATAGTCCGTAGTCTTAAGTCTTAAGTCTCGAATCCAAAATGACTCACGACTTAAGACTTAAGACTTAAGACTTATTTTTCAAATCTTCAATCAATTGATCTACACTTTCTGTAGTTAAGTTTTCGTAGAAAGTATATTCCGGGCTAATTTGCAAAACCGGACCAAATCCACAGGCAGCTAAACATTCAACTCCTCTAAAGCTAAATAAACCATCTGCTGTGACTTCACCTTCTTTAACACCCAGCTTTGCTTCGAGGTGATCTAATATTTTTTCTGCACCAACCAGGCAACAAGGCCCTGTACGGCAAACCTCCAAAGCATATTTACCTTGGGGTTTTAAAAAATACATCGTATAAAATGTAGCCACTTCATATACTTCAATGGGCTGAATATTTAAGTATTCGGCAACCTTATCCATCGCCGGAGTACTTACCCAAAGGTATTCTGCCTGTACCAAATGTAATAATGGCAGCAATGCTGATTTTTCTTTCCCTTCAGGATAGCGACTTTTAACATCATCAAATTTGGCTAACAATTCTGATGAAAATTGTACAGGTGTTTGTTCTTCTACTTTAAGCATCTAATTCTCCTGCAATGATATTCATACTACTCATGTTGATAATGGCATCAGACAATAACATGCCTTCACTCATTGGTGCAAACATCTGGTAATTTACAAAACTTGGTCTGCGGAAGTGCAAGCGATATGGTGTACGCCCTCCATCATTAATCAGATAGAAACCTAACTCGCCGTTTCCGCCTTCCACGGCATGGTAAACTTCTGCCTTTGGTGCATCAATCTCTCCCATCACAATTTTAAAGTGATAGATCAATGCTTCCATATTATTATACACTTCTTGTTTCGGAGGAAGATAAAAATCAGGAACATCGGCATGAAAAATACCTTTAGGTTCTGTTTTTAACTTCACCAGTGCTTGTTCGATGATGCGAACACTCTGCCACATTTCTTCATTACGCACCAGATATCTATCATAGATATCACCACTTGTACCTACCGGGACTTCAAAATCGAAATCCTGATAGGAAGAGTAAGGATCACTTACCCGAACATCATAATCTACACCTGTCGCACGCAAAAGCGGACCTGTCCAGCTATATTCCAGGGCAGTTTCTTTCGTAACTTCAGCAACCCCTGCTGTTCTGTCGATAAAAATACGGTTACGGGTTAAAAGATTTTCAAACTCTTTTAAAGCTACCGGAAACTCTTTTAAAAATTTATTGATTTTGGCAAAGGCAATTTCATTGAAATCTCTTTCAAAACCACCAATACGACCAATGTTAGTTGTTAAACGAGCCCCGCAAACCTCTTCAAAAATCTCGTAAATGTGTTCGCGAAACTGGAACAGATAAAGGAAAGTTGTCGTTGCACCGGTATCCTGACCGATAATCGTATTACAGATAATGTGATCAGCGATACGGGAAAGCTCCATGATGATTACGCGAAGATAATCAACACGTTTTGGCATCTGGATGTTCAGTAATTTTTCAACTGTCATATGCCAGCCCATGTTATTAATAGGCGATGAACAATAGTTTAACCGATCAGTAAGTGGCGTGATTTGATAAAAAGGGCGATGTTCAGCAATCTTTTCGAAAGCACGGTGAATATACCCAATTGTAGAAACGCCGCTTACAATCCGCTCGCCATCTAATTGCAAAACGTTTTGAAAAACACCGTGGGTTGCAGGGTGTGTTGGACCTAAGTTCAAGGTTACCAGCTCACTTTGCGGATCGTTATCTGTATATACCGGATGGTTATGATTCATATAAATTACCTTCCAAAAAATTCATCTTTTTTATCAACTCTGTTAGGGTCTTCCAATGGATATTGTTTCAACATCGGATGTACACCTAAATCATCCATATTTAAAATACGGCGTAAATCTGGGTGGCCTTCAAATTTAACCCCAAACAAATCATACGTTTCACGCTCCATCCAGTTAGCACCTTTCCAAACAGTTGTTGCCGTAGGAATGGTTGGATTTTGCTCAGAGATAAAAACCTTAATTCTGATCCTTACTCGCTCTACCATATTATTCAGATGGTAAACCACCGCAATACCATGATCTTTACCCGGATAATGAACCGCAGTAATATCAGTAAGAAAATTGAACTTTAATTCTTCTTTGAGATAAGAAAGCACATTAATGATCACATCTTTGTAGGTTACGATAGTTAAAAAACCATAAGGCTCAGAAACGGCAGTAACTTTTTCACCAAACTTTTCAGTCAGCTTAACGTGGATGTCGTTATTTAGCGTAGTTTCTTCCATTATTTAATGCCGTATTGACCTAAAAGATCTTTATAATAATCTGAGTTTCTTCTTCTGCCTGATTCGTTTCTTACCAAATCCTGAATACGTTGGAAGCCATCTAAAATAGCTTCAGGCCTTGGTGGGCAACCCGGTACGTAAACATCAACAGGAATAACTTCATCAATACCCTGTAAAACGGAATAAGTATCAAAAATTCCCCCACTACTGGCACAAGCACCAACAGCCATTACCCAGCGTGGCTCAGCCATCTGGATATAAACCTGCTTTAATACCGGAGCCATTTTTTTTGCAATAGTTCCCATCACCATTAAAACATCTGCCTGACGTGGAGAAAAGCTTAAGCGCTCTGCGCCAAAACGACCAAGATCATAGTGAGATCCCATAGTTGCCATAAATTCAATACCACAACAGGAAGTGGCAAAAGGCAGTGGCCATAATGAATTGGAGCGCGCCAAACCAATTACTTTATCTAAAGAAGTGGCAAAATAACCAGGCCCTTCGGTTCCTGGAGGCGCATCTACTATATTAATTTCACTCATGTTTATAAACAAAAAATGCTCATCCCTTTGCAGAATGAGCAACAAATTTACAATATTTAAAAGGCAATTAAACAAGCTTAACCTGATTTAGAACCTTTCTAAATAAATAAAGAAGATATAAGTTAGTGTAGTTGTTAACTTTTAGTTTTCAGTTAAAATTAGCTAACCAAGAATGGCCAACCGAACTAGTTCCAGTCTAAAACTTTTTTCTTTATTACATAAATAAATCCTAAAAGTAATGTCCCCATGAAGATGAACATTTCAATCATCCCATCCATTCTAAGTGCTCTGAAATTCACAGCCCATGGATACATGAAAATTACTTCAATATCAAATAATACAAAAAGAATAGCCACTACAAAATATTTGATAGAGAAAGGCTGACGGGCATTACCTACGCTCTTAACGCCGGCCTCAAATACCTCAAGCTTATCACTTGTTTTACGTTTTGGACCTAAAAAGTGTGTAGCCACCAAAGTGGTAACCACGAAACCCAAAGCAACTACGACTTGAAATATAATGGGTAAAAAATCTATTGAGGTACTTTGTGCTTGCATAATATATATTTTCTGATGCAAAAGTAAAAGAAAAAGGCAGAGTAACCAAACGCTGCCTTTTCTAAATTATTTAACTTGAAATTATTTACCTTTTCCTTTTGCTGCAGGAGCAGATAACTCTTTCAGCTTTGCAGCAGCAAATGTTCCTGTTGGATATACAGCAACGCTCTTATCAAAGTATTCTTTCGCTTTTGCTTTATCAGTATTGAAATAATATCCTCCAAGGTTATCATATGCTTCTGATAATTTTTTAGCATTCGGTGTAACCAATTCTGGTTTTTCAGTTACCTTTTTGATAAACATTTCAAAATGAGGCACCATTAATCCTTTTGGTGCTTTTTCATCATCCAATAAACTATTAACTCTTGCACGATATAAATATGCATCAGTAGTTTCCGGAGCAAGCTGAGCTACTTTAGCAATAGATGAATCCGCCTTCACTAATAAATCTTTTGAAGGGTTTTTCTTTGCTGAATATTGAGTAGCATAATCAAAGTAATAAGCTAAGCCATCATAAAAATAACTGTATAATACACCTTTTCCATTAGGATTAGCAGCAATTACTTTATCATATATTTGAGCAGCCTTTGTATATTTCTTTGCGTCAAAGAAGGTTTTAGCCACCTCTGCTAATGCTTCAACGTTGGTTGAATCTTTTTCTACAGCTTTAGTAATATTAATTAATGCCAAACTATCCTGTCCAGATTTCAACTGTGCTTTACCTAAGTACAAATAATCGAAGCCCAAGATTTTATTTGGATCTTTTTCTTTTGCAAAGAACTCATTCATACTGGTTAAAGCTGCAGGATAATTTTTATTCTCGTAAGCAGCCCATCCTTTTAACCTAGAAACAACAGCACTTTTTGGATCATTTGCCGGAGCCTGGATTGTTGATGCTACCTGCTCTAATGTTGCGTAATCCTTTGCATAAAACAAGAATTGTGCATAACGTAACTGAGACTCTAAAGATTTATCTGTTAAATCCATATATTTTTTATAGTTCTCAATTCCTTTTTTAGCTTTTTCCTGATCTGTACCAAAACTACTCCATTGTAGATAAAGCTCACCTAATTCACGATAAGCCGGTCCATAGTTCGGATCAGCAGCGATTACATCCTGTAATTCTTTTTCACCTTCAGGAAACGCTCTTGATTCTTTATACATTTTACCAATCTGCGTTTTAGCCCTGCGATTGTTAGGATCTACATCACCAACACGCATGTAAGGACCTAATGCCTCAGAATTTTTCTTTTGCAACGCATAAGCATCACCTAAAGCCAAGAAAACCTCTGCATCCTTATCTTTCGAATCTAATTCATCAGCCTTAGTAATATTCGCTAAAGCATTGGTAAAATCTGGTTTAGACACATCATCACTGGGTTTATCCTGCGCTAAATAAGCTTTACCGATTTCCAGATAGGTTTTATAATTTTTTTTGTCCATTTCGATTGCTTTATCGAAATTGGTTTTAGCAGAAGTTGGGTTATTAGATAACATATCTGCTTCACCTAAACCAATCAGGTTTAAGTTATTCTTGGCATCTGCTGTTACGCCTTTAGTAAAAACAGCACGGGCTGAATCAATATAACCTGTTTTTAAATAAACCAAACCCAGATTATAATAATTATCGCCATTTGAAGCTTGTGAGCTTACCAATGATTTTAGCATTGATGTTGCTTTCTGATATTGTTCAGCGTCAATGGCTTTTTTCGCATCATTTAAATTTTGAGCAAAAACTGCAGAACCCATCAACACCAAACCTACATTTAAGGTTATTGCTTTCTTTAAAATTTTCATCGGATATTCTGTTTTTTTAATAAAAATGAAGTGTCTGTTGAGATAACTTCGTGGTTCAATTTATAATTTGTTATTTATTTTCCTTTTGTCAGGTTAATCTCTCTAGGCATTAACTTATGTGGACCAAGTCCAGATTTAAGTACAATTAATTGTCCTCGCTGACTTCTTAACCATGTTGCAAATCCTGTGCCTAAACCATCTCTACCCTCACAATCTATAATATTTACGTTTCTTAGAAAAGGATAGATTCCATTTATAAGATTATCCTGTGTTGGTTTATAAAATTGATCATCTCCTGGCTTACCTTTCAAATTTTTTACACCAAGTGTTTTAATCTTCGACAGGTATTCAGCATACTTTGTATTTCTATCTGAAACCCAATCAACCCCTAAAATACCTATAAAATTTTTATCTTCAGCAATAAATTTAATTACTTCTGCACTTGAGTTTTTTGAATAAACACCCTGAGCTGGAAACTGACTGATGTTAGCCAGTTGCTTAAAGTATTGAAAGGTACTTGAATAGGTGTTATCAAAAACCAGTTTTTTTGCTGAAGTCTTCCCCTGTAAAATATCAATAACCTCTTTAACGGTAATAGTACTATCGATATTGTCTCTATTGGTAATTAATGCAATGCCATCAACGGCAAACCGGGTAGCATTTATCCTGATGCCCCTTTGAGTATAGTATTTTTCCTCTGCTTTAGTCAGTAACCTGGGCATTACAATTACCCTTACGCTGTCATTCAGAAAAGCGGGAATAATCTTTTCTTCAGGTTTAACTGTAATCTGAAATTTGGCATCCGGGTAATCCAGACTAAAAATATCAATCTGCTCCTGAACGATAGGACTTACACTTTCATCAACCAGAATTTTCAATATTCCGCTTGTTCTTGTTTCTTTAACCTGAGTGGTCTTTTCCTTTCTTTTACAAGAAATGAATCCCAAGATCATAAATATTAAAAGTATGTTTCTCATTTCAGGATTTTAGTCTCTTCTGCCAAGGCTCAATAGCCTTACAAAAGCATAAAAAATTAAAAATACACCTATGGCAATACGCCCCCATGCCGGAATAAAATTAAACCTTATTGCAAGTGGTGCCCAAAAGATGAAGGCAAGCCCCATCACTAAATATAAAGCAAAGGTGAGTAGGCCTAAAATGAGCAAAAACCGCTGTTTAGGCGATTTTTGCTTAAAAATATCAAAATTTAACATTTACTTTTAGTTCAATGTAAAGTTAACGTTGATGTTATACTTTACCCTTACCGGCTTACCATTCTGGATACCTGGGTTCCAGCGTGGACTCGCTTTTAACACACGGATGGCTTCTTCATCAGTTCCGCTACCCAAACCACGGGTAACCTGAATATCTGTCAATTTACCATCTTTTTCAACAACGAAAGATAAAAATACTTTACCCTGTACGTTATTTTCCTGTGCCATTGGTGGGTATTTAATCGCTCCTCCTAAATATTTGTAGAACTTAGCGATACCTCCAGGATATTCTGGCTGCTTCTCGATACTAACGAAGTCATAAACCTTGTTATCATCAACCGCAACTGCAGCTTCTCTTTTCGGACCTTCACCAACTGGTTCAGCGATTACAATATCAGCGGTTGGATCACCTTTAATATCTCTCTGCCCCGGATCTGCCTCTTTTAATTTTTCTACTGTTGGTGGTTCCTCATCACGCACCTGCTCATCAGGCTTAACGATTGGAGGCGGCATTTTAACCTGATCCACTTTTGGTGGCGGTGGCTCTACCGGTGGTGGGGGTGGTGTTTTTGGATCAACTGGTGGCGGTGGCGCAATAACTACTTCCTGTGCTTTTTCTACCTGCTCAGTATCATTCATCGAACCTTTAATAAGGCCATAAATTTTTGGAGCGAAGAAAAGTGCAAGGAATACTATTGAACCAATAATTAATGCCCGTGTGGTATTGGCCCCATTGGTTTTACGCAATTGGTAGGCTCCGTAGCTTTTATTCTTTTCAGCAAAAACTACTTCAATCCACTCCTTTCTTAATATATCTAATTTTGACATGATTACGGATTTAACAATTATAAAATACCCTTCTCCTTCATGAATGCTTTTTCATTATCAAGAATATTGTCATCATCAATCTGACGAACTTTAACCTTTAATATTTCCAATTCATCCATGATATCAACGAAGTTTTTGAAATTTGATCCGCTGGTTGGTTTAACCAATACCACGAAATCACCTTTCACTCCAGATGCATCTGCAACTTTTCTGTTATCGATAATCGCTTTTTCAACCTGTGATAAACTTTCTATAGTTGGAGCTGATGCACCAGCTTCTCCCATATACCAGGCTACCTTATCGCTTTTACCCAATAAAATAGTCATGGTTTTAGAAGCTTTCAGTTCCAATTTATTGTCCTTGTTGTTATCATCCTTATCAGGCTTTACAATATCCATCGCCTGAGGCGTAGAGATTGATGTAGTTAAGATAAAGAATGTAACCAAAAGGAACATCAAATCTACCATCGGCGTCATATCGACTCTTGGCGTGGCTTTCTTCCCGCCTGTGTTTAATTCTGCCATTTCTTATTTTCTTCTAGCTTCTGCGTTGGTTACCAATAAAAACTTGTTAACTTTTTGCTTCTGCAATACATCCACGATCTTTTTAATTACAGGATATTCTTCTTTTGAATCTCCTTTGATACTTACACGCATTGGTTGCTGATTAACTTCAGCGGTTGCTTTACGCGCAAGTAAAACCCAGTTATTCAACTGGTTATCAGTAGAATCTGTAGGAATACCTGTTTGAACACCTGGCTTCATCCGATCGCCACCTGGCATATTTATAAACTTTTTAAGGTCTGCAACCGGTACTCCAAAGGTTCCGATAACCGAAAACCTGTTTACTTCATCAGGTGTAAACTTGATTTTGTACTGCTCTCCAATTAACTCTAAGGTTCTAGCCCTTACTTTTTGGCCAGCCACTTCAAAGAATACCTTACCTTGACCAATGGTTAATGTTGCATTGTTCTCAGCTGGCACCTTAAATTCATATGTTGATGAAGGCGTAGATACCGCTAATGGTTCTGGTTGCTTTGCCGTAGCAGTTAATATGAAGAACGTAAGTAACAGCGCAGCTACATCGCACATGGCAGTCATATCTGTTACCGTACTGGTTCTTTTAACTTTAATTCTAGGCATAATATTTTAACTTTTTAATAATGATGATCTTTTTGCCGGTTTTCCATAAAGCCGGTAAAAATTATTTCAAAATATTATTTATGCGAACTAGCGTAAGTTTGAACGATGCTAAATCCAGCTTCGTCAATTGCATAAGTTAACTTGTCAATTTTTGATGTTAATACGTTATACATGATGATCGCTAAAGTAGATACACCGATACCAGTCATCGTGTTAATTAACGCCTCAGAGATACCTACCGCTAATGCTGATTGATCTGGAGCACCAGAGTTTGCCAAACCGGCGAAAGCACGGATCATACCTGTTACTGTACCTAATAAACCGATTAATGTACCAATTGAAACCAAGGTAGCAATAATGGTTAAGTTTTGCTCTAACATAGGCATTTCTAAAGCTGTAGCTTCTTCAACTTCTTTTTGGATGGCAACGATTGATTGCTCAACATCTAAATTAGTATCAGCTTCAACTTCGCTATATTTTTTTAATCCTGATTTAATTACATTAGCAACAGAACCTTGTTGTTTGTCACACTCAGCTTTAGCAGCTTCGATGTTACCAGCGTTTAATAAACCTTTTACTTTAATGATGAAGGTATCTAAGCTTGATTTTCCGCTTGCTTTACCAATTACGATTAAACGCTCGATAGAGAAAACGATAGTAGTTAATAATAAACCGATTAAGATTGCCACGATCGGACCACCTTTGTAAGCTGTACCTGGATAGTTGTTTGGTAATGGTAAGTTCTCGTTATTATTGTCAATAAAGTTTGCCGGATCACCCAACACGAATCTCCAGATAATAAAGCCAATTACGATACAAATAGGAATAACCAATGTTGCGAAAACATTTGATGCACTTGAAGAGCTCTCTTTTTTAACAGTTGTTGGTTTTGGTGCGTTTGCCATTTTTTTTAATTTTTAGTTTTAGTTCTTGTTTTTAATTTTTAGCTGTTTTATCTTTTGTACTACACACAACGGATGCGATCTGATTTTGTTGCGAAAAACAAATTTATAAATTGATTTTAAATTACAAATTAATAAATCAATAAACAATTAAATCGTTACCTAACGATATGGTTTATTGCAAACGTACAGGGTGTATAACAAAAAAATTGCCTCAGCCGGAGACAATTCTTTCACAATAAAAACTAAAAAAATCTCTATTTGCAAATTTTTCGTTCAAAAAATGCATTTTAAAGTGCTTTTAGCACAATTTTAACGATTTAGGGTGTACTTTTGACACTTTGGTTTGCTCAAACTGCTTAAAATTCTGGTCAAAGGCATTTGCCAGTTCATACGCTTTAATAAAGTATTCTTCCTGATTACTCCATGTTTTTGAGGGATCCAATATCTCATCAGGCACATTAGGACAATGTAAAGGAATCGTTAATTTAAAAACATGATGCTTTTTATAGTGATGATGATCTAAATCTCCTTTTAAAGCGGCACTGATTATTGATCTGGTATAACTTAATTTTATTCTTTTTCCAATGCCATATGGTCCTCCACTCCATCCTGTATTAACCAACCATACATTGACATTTTCATTTTTCATTTTTTCACCTAAAAGGCCGGCGTATACGGATGGGTGCAATGGCAGAAAGGCTTTGCCAAAACAGGCCGAGAAAGTAAGCTGAGGTTCTATAATACCTGTCTCTGTACCGGCAACTTTGGCCGTGTAGCCATTTAGAAAATGAAACATAGCCTGTTCTACATTTAACTTTGAAATAGGCGGCAACACGCCATAAGCATCGGCTGTTAAGAAAAATATGTTTTTTGGAATAGATGCGACAGAAGGTATTACCGCATGATCTATGAAATCAATCGGATAGGCTACCCTTGTATTTTCGGTTTTATCGGTATTACCATAATCAACATCTTGCGTTCCGGGTTGAAAATTAACGTTTTCCAATAAAGCACCAAATTTGATGGCTTTATAAATCTGCGGTTCTTTTTCTTCAGTGAGATCCACGCATTTGGCATAACAACCTCCCTCAAAATTAAACACCGAGTTTTCATCCCATCCATGTTCGTCATCACCAATCAGCTTTCTTTGTGGATCTGCAGATAAAGTTGTTTTGCCCGTGCCAGACAAACCAAAAAAGATCGCAGTGTCACCTTCCTTACCTACGTTGGCAGAACAATGCATGGGTAAAACATTTTTATAAACAGGCAATATAAAGTTTAATACAGAAAAAATTCCCTTTTTGATTTCACCTGTATATCCGGTTCCACCAATCAGAATCATTTTTTTTGTAAAGTTAATGACCGAAAAATTTTCCTGGCGCGTCCCGTCAGTAAGCGGATTGGCCAGAAAACCCGGCGCCGCAATAACTGACCATTCCGGACAATTGCCTAAGTCGTCATGTTCCGGACGGAGAAAAAGATTATGGGCAAAAAGATTTTGATAAGCGGTTTCTGTAATAACACGGATTGAAATGGCAACATCCGGTTTGGCGCAGGCCGCAGCATCACGTACATAAATTTTCCGATTATGCAGATAGCTGGTCATTTTAGAAAAAAGCTGATCGAAATGCGATGGAGCGATTTTAATATTTACATCTCCCCACCAAATCATGTCTTCAGTAAGATTGTCATATACGATAAACCTGTCTTTGGGAGATCGTCCTGTAAATTTACCCGTATCAACAGCCAAAGCTCCTGAAGACGCCAATGTACCTTCTCTGTTTACCAGGGCTTCATCAATTAGCTCCATTGGCGACAACTGGTACATTACAGTCATGTTTTCACCCAGATTTAAATAGCCTAAATCTGGTGCTTGCAATTTCTTTTTGCTCATAAACAATAAGTTGATTAGTGCAGCAAAGGTAAATAGTTATTGATCACAAAAACCAATATTTTTAACTATTTATTTACATATTGTAGCAAATACACTAATACTTAAAGTATTGGCATACTGAATCTTAAGTCAAAATTTTAGATCGAAAAAAAATTAAAAAAATACACTAAGACTGACTTAAAAACTGAAGTAGAAAGGATCATTTAAGGAAATATTCTAATCGCATTTAAACACCGGATTTTTTAGCCCCCAGCTTTTTTAACTTTATAACCATCTTTCTGAAGAATAGCAATCACTTTATCTCTGACATCTCCCTGAATCATAATTTCACCATCTTTAACGGCACCACCTACGCCACACTTGGTCTTTAACATTTTCCCCAGAACCCCAAGGTCTTCATCTCGCCCGTTAAAGCCTGTAATGAGCGTTACTGCTTTTCCTCCACGATTTTTTTTATCCAGCATTACCCGTAAATCCTGCTGATTATTGGGCAATGTAGTTTGATCATCTGCCTCTTCCTGGTATTCAAAGTCGGGATTGGTAGAAAACATAATTCCTCCAAGATCGCTCAGGCTGTTTTTTTTAGGTTTCATGGGTACAAATGTAAGGCGAAATGATCAATAAGAAAATTTGCTAGGGAACGACGACACTCAATGAAAGAGGGGCTACACTCACCGCTATCTCTTTGCCCATTTTTAAAGGTTCACCATCGATATGCACGGCCCCATCGGTTTCTCTGAGAATTTTAATCTGTTTACCCTTGATGATCTCAATCATTTCTGAATGTTCAGCAGTTCCTTTTAGCATTACATAACCTAAAAGAGGCAATTTTAGCAGTGAAAATGGCTTAATGATACAAACATCCAAAAGACCATCCTTAATGGATGCGCCTGGCGCAATAAAAACATCATTACCATATTGTGAGGAATTGGCTATGCTGATTGCAAATGCATTTCTTTGATATTCTATTCCGTCAATATCAATAATATATTTTTGTGCACGATAACCAAAAACTTCCTTCAAACCTAATTTTACATAGCCGGCAAGTCCTCTTTTCTTATCGTTTGAAAAAACGGAGCTCAGGTGAGCATCAAAACCGATTCCGGCAAGGTTAAAGAATTTTTTATT
The DNA here is from genome assembly GCF_026240075.1 of Pedobacter sp. MR22-3. Taxonomy (NCBI): domain Bacteria; kingdom Pseudomonadati; phylum Bacteroidota; class Sphingobacteriia; order Sphingobacteriales; family Sphingobacteriaceae; genus Pedobacter; species Pedobacter sp. MR22-3. The sequence continues at coordinate 322,370 of NZ_JAPIVF010000001.1, forward strand.
ATTGAAGGTTGCCGTATCAATTTTATCTATTTTCAAACGGTTAATGGCTAATATGGCCTGACGAAGATTTTTAGGAATCTGCAGAAACCTGGCCAGTCCATTTCCTGAACCCAGAGGCAAAATACCCAGAATCTTTTGATGCTGAAGTACTTTAGTCGCTACTTCATTTATGGTGCCATCTCCACCAGCGGCAATGAGAATGTCAAAATTTTTATTGGCGGCTTCGTCGGCAAGTTCAGCGGCATGGCCAATGTATTCTGTAAATACAAAGTTTGCATTGAACTTCTCCTTATCGAGATATTTATCTATAAAATCAGGGATCCGCAGTTTTCCCTTCCCACCTGAAATTGGGTTGATGATAAAAAGTATATTGTGCTTTGTGTGCAAAACGTAAAGAATGAGGGTACAAAATAATCTATAATTTTTGAAATAAAGAAAATATGCTAATTTTGTCGCATAATATAGTGGACTGATTTGCTATTCCGAAGAGATTCGGAACGGATTGCAACCACTTAAAAAAAAGTGCTAATACCTCCTTCAATCATGTATAACCTGTTTCCAGGGGTCATTGGCGCTTTTATAAATGTTTATTTATCATTAAAACTTAATAGATGTCGTATTTATTTACATCAGAATCTGTATCTGAAGGCCACCCAGACAAAATTGCCGATCAAATTTCGGATGCATTAATTGATAATTTTTTAGCTTTTGATCCGGAATCGAAAGTGGCCTGTGAAACTTTGGTTACTACCGGCCAGGTAATTTTAGCCGGCGAGGTTAAATCTAAAACTTATTTAGACGTACAGCAAATTGCCCGTGATGTAATCAAGAAAATCGGTTACACCAAAAGTGAATATATGTTTGAGGCTAACTCCTGCGGCATTTTATCCGCCATACATGAACAATCTCAGGACATTAACCAGGGGGTAGACAGAAGCAGCAAAGAGGAACAAGGCGCCGGCGATCAGGGCATGATGTTTGGTTATGCCACCAATGAAACGGAAGATTATATGCCTTTGGCTTTAAATCTTTCTCACAAATTATTGCAGGAATTAGCTGTTTTAAGGCGTGAAAACGACGAGATTAAATATCTGCGCCCGGATGCGAAAAGTCAGGTTACTTTAGAATATGATGATCATAATAAACCTGTTCGCATTGATGCAATTGTAATTTCTACACAACATGATGATTTTGATGAAGAAGCTACTATGCTGGCTAAAATCAAATCTGATTTAGTGGAGATTTTGATTCCAAGAATCATCAAAAGTAATCCACAATATGCTCATTTATTTAATGATAAAATTGAATACCACATTAATCCGACCGGTAAATTTGTAATTGGCGGCCCACATGGGGATACAGGTTTAACCGGCAGAAAAATTATTGTTGATACTTACGGTGGTAAAGGTGCACATGGTGGTGGTGCCTTCTCTGGCAAAGATCCAAGCAAAGTAGATAGAAGTGCTGCTTATGCTACCCGTCACATTGCTAAAAACCTGGTTGCGGCCGGCATTGCTGATGAAATTTTAGTTCAGGTATCATATGCCATCGGCGTTGCAAAACCAATGGGAATTTACATTAATACTTATGGTACCGGCAAGGTGGGTAAAACAGATGGCGAAATTGCTAAAATTGTTGAATCAGTTTTTGATATGCGCCCTTACTTTATTGAGCAACGCTTAAAACTTAGAAATCCGATTTACAGTGAAACTGCTGCTTATGGCCACATGGGCAGAACACCTGAAACCGTTAGCAAAACCTTCAGAACACCAAATGGTGAAGAGAAGACCGTTACGGTTGAGTTATTTACCTGGGAAAAATTAGATTATGTAGACCAGGTCAAGGCTGCTTTTGGCATTTAAGCTTTTTTAAAAAACATGAGTAAAGTCCCGGCGAACACCGGGACTTTCTTATTTACGTACCTTATAAATCATTTGCTTTTAGTGCTTCTATTTCTAAAGGATCGAAATGCTGATCATCAATGCTGTAGGATTTAATCGCTGCAATTTTCATTTCATCAATAACATCAACAAAATCCTGGAATTTTGCTGTCTTGACAGGCTTTATGATCACGAGCATATATTTACTTTCATTATTACCGTGGGATTTTGCAATCACTGATTTATTCAGTCTGATCTGATTATAAATTTCACTGACGGGCATTACTTTCATACTTGCACCTGCTGGTGTACCGAGATAACTGATTGCCATATTATTTCTCCCTAGCAAGATTGTCATTGTTCTGGAAGCAGGATAATCAATTGTACAATCATCACAGGGATCGGGCTTAGCGATGTCTGCCGCGTTTAATGTACCTAAAGAGGTCGTCAGCATAAAAAACGTGGTAAGCAGAAACATGAGATCAACCATTGCGGTTAAATCCACTCGTGGAGCTGTTTTTCTGATTTTTCCTTTATGGGCCTTGCCACGAGGGGATTCATTTAAAGTTGCCATATCTTATCTTTTTTATGATGATGACAGTCTTGTTAAAATTGCATAAAAAAAGCGATTAATATTTAATCGCTTTTCTGATATGGTCAAATTAAAGGTTACTTTTTAACTGCTTCAATGACACCACAACCTACTCTAGGACCTGAATTACCAGTTGGCTGCGTTTTATAATCATCAGTTCCTCCATGAACAATAATGCCTCTTCCAATGATATTTTTCACATCGCCGTCCTGCACACTCCATCGGTCAGTGGTAACTGAAATTTCACCCTCTCCTTTATCATCTAGTTTAATGTTGCCGATATCACCGCTATGATACGACCCCGAACCCCATTTCCCATGGTCCTCTTTTGTTGGATTCCAATGTCCATGAGTATTTTCACCCATATCACCGCAATCGCCATGTTCATGAAAATGTACAGCAACATTACTATCTGCCTTTGATGCAAACTTTAATTTTAAATCCATTTTAATTTTCCCGTCACTAAGTCCGTAGAACTTTACAGTACCAATGTTTTTAGATGGATCTGCAGTTTCAGAAAGATTTGCAGTAGCGAGTTCTGTTTCCTTTTGAGAACAGGCACTGATGAATGCCATACCCGCAATGGCTAAGCCTAAAAAATATTTTTTCATTGTTTTCATATTTAGTTTTATATCAAACACATTGACAATCATTTAGTTTGCTTTTTAAAATATGATTACAAAACCATTTACGCTACGTAGTGTTTATTCAATATAAAATCATGTAACTATGGAACAGCCATTTGAAATGAACACCTTGAGTCAAATTTTAGAGAAATTGAGGCTGAAAGGAAGAGATAATGAATTAAAGATGACAGATCACGGTAAGATGCAAAGTAAATCATTAGATAAGATTTATAAGCCTGAAGACCTAACGATTGTAAAAACATACCGCTTTGAGGGCCAGTCTGATCCCGGCGATAATTCCGTTCTTTATTTGGTGGAAGATTCTGATCATAATATTGGCTTTATTTTGGACGCTTATGGCATTTATTCTGACAATATTGGTTCTGCATTTGACGACTTTCTAAAGAAAATACCGACTGAAAACAGAGACGAGCAGGAGTTGTTCTGCTAACTTTTATTGAAGTACTTTTGCGAGAGGCGTTGATCTGATCTTCGCCTCTTTTTTTATAATAGAAGAGCCATAATGCTCATCTGATTGATAGTGGCATCCGATAAATATGTAATTTCGCCGCTCGTTTATCATTTCTATGAAAAGTAAATTTAATATCCCACCTATTCCTGCCGTTATTACGTCCATAATCAGCGTTCAGTGCGGGGCAGCTATCGCAAAAGGGCTTTTCCCGGAGATAGGTGCGGCGGCTACTGCATCACTCAGAATTGGATTATCAGCCGTAATTCTTTTCATTACTTTTCGTCCCAATCTTTTTAAATTAAATGCTAAGCAGTGGCAGTATGTCTTCCTGTATGGCAGCACGCTTGGATTGATGAATATGATATTCTATTTAGCAATCGAACGAATTCCTGTTGGGTTGGGGGTAACACTCGAATTTGTCGGCCCTTTAATTCTAGCCATTTCTACGTCCAAAAAGGCCATAGATTTTATCTGGGTTTCTTTATCGATAATTGGTATTGCTTTAATTGCCCCCTGGCACAGCAATGGATTAAATATTGGAGGAATTTTACTGGCTTTGCTTGCCGGTGCTTTTTGGGCAGCTTATATAGTATTGGGCGGTAAAATATCAAAAATAATGAAAGGCGGCGAAGCTGTTTCAGCAGGTATGCTCATCGCCACTATTGTTATTTTACCCTTCGGCATTTTCAGCGGGGGTTTTAGTGTATTAACCCCCAGATTATTGGGCCTCGGTGCAGCACTTGCCTTACTTTCGAGCGCCGTTCCATTTACCCTTGAAATGAGTGCATTAAAGAAACTACCGGCCAAAACCTTTAGTATATTAATGAGTCTGGAACCTGCAGTGGCTTCGCTCGCAGCCTTTGTATTTTTACAGGAATACCTTTCCTTTACAGAATGTGTTGCCGTGGCCTGTGTGGTTATTGCTTCTGCCGGCTCTTCTTTTACCGCCAGAAGAAATCATCAGGGAGGCTAAAATAGAGGGCATTCTATGTAATTAATACGGTTATAGGAAGATTATTTAACAGGCCACTTAGCGTAGGTAGCCAGCATTTTAAATTTACCATTTACTTTGCCAAAGATAAAGCTGAAATAACTTTCAGCTTGTGTACCGCGTTCAGGGTATTGCATATAAACTTCATACATTTTACTGCCGGCATCAGTTATTTTTTTGAGTGAACGATAATAAACCTCATCTGTTTTATCGTCAATTTCAGATAAGTTATCTTCTTTACATAAAGGCAGAATCCGCATCACATCAGTATTGAAAATAGCAGATTTATACGTATTAAATTCTGACAGATTGATGGGATCATCAGGTATTCCAATGCCATTAGAGGCTTGTTTATGACTGGTATAAAAAGGATAATTTAATAAGGCAGAAACATTTTTTAAACTTTTCTTCCTTAGATTTTGCTTTAAACTTTCCAGTACTCTCCTGAATTCCTGCTCATCACTTAAACTGGTCAAAGGCTTTTCAGACAAGGATCGATGTGATTTCTGATCTGCTTGTTTATCCATCATTTGCTGCCCCCGGCCGTTTTCCGTAGTGCAGCAAATGAAAAAGGGCAAAACCACTATGGCTGTTAAATTTTTAATCCAGTTCATATATTAGTGTCTTGGTATATATATCAGTGCGCGTTGTTCCATTCTTTTCAGAATAACTGCTGCGCCCATTTGTTTAGAAACCGCTTCTGCATCAAACTTCCCATCAGAAACATATTTTCCTTTTTGATATTGATTGGAATAACTCCACAGGTAGGGAGAATTAATGCTATGGTACTTAAAATATCCAAAACCATTGTACGCTTCCAGTTGACGCAAAACTGTTGGCAGACTCCAGTTGGTGATTTCATTAAATTTTTTAAGCTTTAAAGCATCAACAGCACTTTCTTCGAAGGTAAAAGGAGGCCCATGCCCTACTTTTGGCCTGTTAGCGGGTACCCGTTTGGTATAACCTGTTAAAGGATCTCCATTATGCAAATGCTTCTTAAAATCAAAACTACATTCTAAATAATGTGTACAGGCTATAAAGTACCATGGAATTTTTGATGAGCCTGTCACAAAATCCTGAAAAGGTTCTTCTGCTGGATTAGCCTGAAAAAGGCCTATGGGTGTATCCAGCGGCTTAATTAAATTGAGTGCATGAACTGGCTCAAATAAAGACCCGGATGCAAATGGCGAAGCCAAAGAATTGCCTGATACCTGATTGGAAATATCAGTATACCGGTTTCTGTTGGCATTGATATTGTCATCTATCGTTTTATCAATTGTTCCAATTTTAGTTGAGTCAATAACACAATCATCAAACATTTTGATGTACTCTAGGTCTGTTGGTTGTGATGGCTTTACTATTTTTATGGTTTTGGTCTTTTTCATTAGTAAACGATCATTAGGTGAAAGATATATAAATGCCTTCAAAGGATATCTGGAATTTCATGGGCATCCGGTGATGCCAAAAGTATTATTCCTTCGGAATACCTTACCATATCATCCTGTTTAAAACCATTTCTATTATTCTGGTATTTTTTCCCTATTTCCAAATCAAGTACTTTCCGGCAATAGGCTTGTATTGTTTATTGATCATCGCTCCGATATTAAGGTATCCGATTTCAATATTCTATTTCACACCGCCGAAGAAGACTGCAGATGATAGGCTTCCCTTTAGCGCATTCACATCACAGTTAAATCTAGCTTTGAAAGCCAAAGTTTTAAATTTTAGAATTAAAACTTTGGTTATTTCAGCATTATTATTGCCCCCAAATGCCAAGCCAAATTCAATGTATCTTACTCATATATAATGGCTAACGAGTATACATATTAAAACAGTTAATTTCGCTCCAGTAGAATGCTAATTATCCTCTTGGCATTTGATGAATGTATTTTTCAAACACTATACACTGAACAATGCAATCAATTTATGAACTTGTATGAGCGTTAGCCACTACTTTTAGATCATTCCATTGGTGGATCAAAAATCAACTGAAACTTATTCAGAAAGACATGTGACGTTGATCTGAACAAAATCCAATTCACTTACAATGCTCAGTTAAATAAGTATTGATTGATACTGATTGCACTAATTAAATATTTAAAAAGCTTATTATGTTAATTCTTAAATACAATTCAAGCTTAAATATCAGAGTAGAGTGGTTTTGTTTCGAATATTAGATTAGTGGTTTAAATTTCAATAATGTGATAAACAAAAGCGATTGGCTTATACCAATCGCTTCTAATCTTTATATTAAAATATAATTTAAGCCTTTGGCCAATCGTTTTCGTGTTCTGCATTACCCAGTTTGAGTTTTCTGGCTGATACCACGAAAGTAAGTGTCATTGGTGTATTGTCATTCACGGCAATACCTTCACTATATTGAACGATATAGCCATCTTCGAAAGTTAGTTCTTTCATTTTGGCATCTTCTTCGCCTTTTTTGAAGACAATCGTTCCTGATTGTGGTTTGTATTGGTTGTTTACCATCGATTCGATTACGGAAGTATCTTCAGTTGATTCGATTTCAATGTTGATGGTTCCACCGTATACCCCTGATGACGGACGGCCTTTAGCGTCTACATCCCTGTTTAATGAAAAGCTGCACTGTAATACATCAAATTCTTTTGAACCTAATGTTAATCTGGTTTTAAATGCCATTTTGGTAAGTTTTAAATGTTTTTTAAAAAATGAATTGTTATTAGCGGTTGGCGTGTGGCGAAGAGCATGGTCGTGGGCATCCGGTATCTAATTAACCTTATCCCTTCAACCTTTTTATCCTCTACCTCCTTTACGCTTTAGGCCAATCATTTAGATGCTCTGCATTTCCGAGTTTCAGCTTTCTGGCCGAGATCTGGAATTTAAGCGTCATCGGATGATCGCCCACAATGTTGATTCCTTCGGAATACTTGACAATGTAACCATCTTCAAAATCCACTTCTTTCATTTTGGCATCTTCTTCCGTTTTCTTAATCAGAAGGGTTCCGGTAATGGGTTTGTACTGGTTGTTTACCATTGCTTCGATAATGGAGGTGTCTTCGGTCGACTCGATCTCAATATCAATGGTACCGCCATAAACTCCGGAAGAGGGTCTTCCTTTAGCATCTACATCACGGTTTAATGCATAGGCGCAATGAAGCACATCGTACTCCTTGCCCGAAAAATTCAATCTAGCTTTGAAAGCCATAGGGTCTAAATTTAAAGGTTAAAATTTGTTAATGTAGCTTTTGCTACGACACAAAATATAAACCAAATATCAGGCCAGCAATCAGTTAACGTATTTTAAAATTTGATAAACCATAAAAGTAATGTTACAAATATCCCTTTTACAAACGCCTGCGACAAGATTTTTATGGTAAAGAATTTACAAAAAATAATTAAAGACTTTAATATGCTTCATAAAAAAAATGCTGATTGTAGTAATTCTCCATGATATGTAGCACTTTTGGGCATGTTATTCCGCTGTGGGTTTGTCTACTAAATTAATTGAAATCCGAATTTTTCCATTTTGGCCACCCATTTTTGGCTATAATGATTTTCAAGAGAATGTAATTCGCCCATGGTATTGGTTAATACAGGGCTTATCTTACATTTTTCAAACACCGCCTTTTTAATTGCGAGATATGTTGTTTTCTTATTTGCTTTCCATTCTTTAAAAGTAGCTTCATCTAAAATAGAAACAATCCTGGCAGAACGCCCGCTAAAGTTATTATTGATGTTTTGTTGCTGAGTCAGAAAAATCTGATCAGGCATAAATAACCGGTCAAAAAATCCTTTGATTTTGGCAGGTATATGATCTACATAAACCGGGCAAAAAAGCACAATATGGCTGCTCTGTCTGATGGCATTTAAAGCCTTTTGTAAGTCAGGCTCCAGCTCGGCAATCTGTCTGTTATTAAAAAGTTTATTAGAATTAAAGATCAGGTCAATAATGGCAATTTCCCTAATTGTTGCACCAGCACTTTCAGCACCTTTTTTATAGGCATTAATCAAAAAATCTGTGGATACCGTCTTTTCTATATCCCCATTCAGGATAAGTACTTGCTTCATTTATATGTTGATATTTAGCTTTTGAGGCGGTAGATGTTACAAAACTATAAAGTTTTTGTTAACCTCATGCATCAAAAACGAAAAAACCTGATCAGACTGACCAGGTTTTTTACCTTAACAAAAATAAATATCATCAATCCAGGTCTGCAGTAAACCTGTTTTAAAAACACATTTAGCCTGTCATGAATTCATTCAGGCTCTCTTATTGCTGATTGTATTCAGATGCCCAGGTGGTACTTTCATCTTCACCTTTATGACCGTCTAATTTCACTACAAAACTCTTTGCAGGAAAATATGGGGTAATGTGAATATCTAAATGAATTCTGTCTTTTTGTTGTTCATCACGTTCGAAACGCATAATTTTGAAACGTTCAATTAAGCGATCAGCACCTTGAATACCATCCAAAAACTTCACAATCTGTCCACGTAAATCCTGTTCTGTTTTTGATGTCCAGTTTTCAAAAGCTCTTCTGTTTAAGAAATCAAACAACACTTTGGTAATGTAATCAAATACCCTTACTACAGAATAAGTTTGCAGGCCGATGTTATCGCCATTAAATAAAGTTTTAGCAGAGAATGCCATTACTTTTCCATATTCATTAACCATTGGCACCAATCCTACTCTTTCCAAATGTGAGATTTCGCTTTTCTTCAAATCAAATTTAACGCCGTCTACTTCATTAATGGCACCATGTTTTTTACCGGCTGTAACCTGAGACATTAAGGTATAGTACATTTTTCCGGCTAATGCAGCAGACCCCGGAACTGTTAAATCATCTTCCTCACCTACTTCCGCCACTTTACCTCTGCCTACTAACCAGTTACAGGTCATAATAACATTAGAACGGAAAGCATCAGCACCGGTGAAATTAGCAGCCGTAAATAGATCCAGCACATCATCCGGCTGGTCTAAATCGGCGAAATCTGTTACTAGCATGGCTTTATTGTTGTGCGCAATTTTACCCCAGCGTTCCAGCACTTTGTTTGATCCCATGTAACCAGGCACTACCATTAGTGAATAGTTTTTACGTAAATCTAAACGGTCGTAATTTTGCTTTAACTCATCATCAACGTAATCGATAAAACGAGGATTATCCAAATCCTTAATCTGATCCATTGAAGCGTTCAACAGCACTACATTTTTAAGCTTATCGGCTTCTGTATTTTTGTAAAACAAGTGAACCGACCGGTATGCCTGCTCCAGTTCTCTTGAACTTTCTAAAGCTGTACCAATATTTTTATTCAGGTTTTGTTCCGCAGCGTTTAATTTCTCGGTACTCTTCTCTACCATATCCGCAACAGAAGTAGAAGATTCAAGTACGTCGATCCAGAGCTGAATTTTCTTTTTCAGTTCTTCACGTTCCTTTCTTTTCTCATCTCCTGTTAAAAAGATTTGCTTTCTGGCTTTTCTTTCCGGGTTTAAGTTCTGTAGGCCATCAACCGTAGTTTCCAACAAATCAAAACCACCTACTCTGGCCAGTTTTTCTAAGTTTTCTTTAAGTGATGTTTTCGCTATCTTATTGCCTTCTGCCGGTTTGAAGCCTGCTTCCTGGGATATATTTTGTTCTGCGTTTAATTCTTGAGGATTTGACATGTTTTCTTGGCGTTTAGATTATTTATTTTGCTCCAGTTCATCTACAAAATTCTTCAAAGCACTAATGAAAGCATGTTTAGTTTCTTCATCATCAAGGGTAGCTTTTAAAGTTTTGTTGGATTTCAGTTGTTTGATTACGTTAAGTGACATTTCCCTTTCAATATTCACATTGGTTAAATAGTTACTTTGGTTGATGATATTCTTCACACCAAAATCACTCATGTCATTAAAGTTGATGGTTTCACCAACGGTTGATCCGTCTTGTTTCTCAAAAGCCACTTTAACATTGGGCCTGTAGTGATCAAACACTTCTTTAACGGTTTTTAAACCCTCAACCTTTTCTGGCTTAATGGGTTCATTATCTGTTAATTTTTGTACAAAAAGCGTTTTGTTGTGGGCAATTTCTGCGAATGCTTCTGATGTATCGATTTTTCGTTCGTTTCCACCAATTTCATAGTTAAACATAGTATGCTGTTTTAGGTTTAAGGTTAAATTTTATAATGATATAGTAGTTAACATTTTAACTCAATTTTTGTTCCAATATTGATGCTTCAGGATGAATAATATTCCATTCCAGCTGATCTTCTTCAGGATGTTTACTCACCACGATCTTGGATCCCTTTTTAAGTTCACCAGAAATGATGTATTTAGAGATCGGCCGACGCAAAAGATTTCTGATCACGGCTGACAGCTGCCTTGCGCCGTATTTAGGGGTAAAGCCATCCAAAGCAATCATTTTCTTGGCATCTTCCGCGATTTCAAATTCGATGCCCATTTTATTCAGTGATTGTACCAGACTGCTTAACTGGATCTCGAAAATACGGACCACATTACTTTCATTAATCGGGGCAAAAGGCACAATTTCCGAAATTCTGGCTAAAAACTCCGGGCGGAAATGGCCAGCCATAACTTCCATCAGTTGATTTGAGGCCGGTATAACCCCTTTACCAATTTGCTCGGCAATCCATTCGCTGCCGATATTAGAGGTAAACAGGATTAATGAATTGCTGAAATCTCCTTCCTTACCCAAACGATCGTGCATATGACCTTCATCCAAAATCTGTAAAAAGGTATCAAAAACCGAAGGGTGAGCTTTTTCTATTTCATCAAATAACAATACAGAATAGGGCTGTTGTCTGATTTTATTCACCAGTAAACCACCTTCTTCATAACCCACATATCCCGGAGGCGCGCCATAAAGTAAGGCCGCACTGTGCTCTTCCTTAAATTCAGACATGTCAAACCTGATCATTGCCTTTTCATCATTAAATAAAAATTCGGCAATTGATTTGGCCAGTTCGGTTTTACCTGTTCCTGTGGGACCTAATAAAAAGAATGACCCGATTGGCTGTCCTTTTTTATTTAGCCCACTTCTTGATTCCAGTATAGCATCTGAAACAGCCTTGAGTGCCTGATCCTGCCCAACCACACGCTTTTTAAGGTATTGCTCCATATTCAGCAATTTTTCCTTCTCACCTGCCTGCAGTTTACCCATTGGGATGCCAGTTTTATAAGCCACAATGGAAGCAATATCCTGTTTAGTGATCCTATCGCTCTTTTCAGCAGCATATTTCTTTAATTCCTGCAGACTGCTATTGATATAACCCTGGTATTCATCCGCCGTTTCAAAGGCATCTGTTTGGGTTTCATCCGTTAAGCGGCCCAATAAAACCGGGCTCAGTTTATTTTGAAGTAAAGAGAATAGCCATTTGTAATCGGCAAACTGATCCGCCTCTGATTTTTCTTCATCTGCATTCAGCGCCACAAGGTCCGTTTCCAGACTTGCAATTACCTGATCAGATGTATCATTCATCATTTTCATGGCAGCCATGGTTCTGTCCAGTAAATCAAATGCAGAATCAGGTAGTCTTCTGTCTTTCATGTATCGCTTGGCCAGGCGAACACATTCACCCAATGCATCCGGTTCAATACTTAAGGCATGATGTTCTTCGTATTTCACCGCGAGTTTCTGCAACATTTTGATGGTGCTCTCTTCATTCGGCTCATTCACCTGAAGGACTTCAAAACGCCTGCTGAAAGCCTGTTCCGGTTCAATAATTTTCCGGTATTCATCAATCGTTGTAGCACCAATTACCGTAATTTCTCCACGGGCCAGTTCTGGTTTTAATAAATTACCAATTCCGGCACCTAAAGGCCCTTTACTATCTAATAAGGTGTGGATTTCATCAATAAATAGTACTGCTTTTTCAAACTGCTTTACTTCTTTAATGATGTTTTTTAAACGATCTTCTATTTCCCCTTTATATGATGCACCGGCAATTAGCGATCCCAGATCAAGTTCAAAAAGTTGTACGGGCTTCAAACTGTCGGGCACATTCTGATTTACAATATCGATAGCAAATCCATCAACTAAAGCTGTTTTACCTACGCCTGCATCGCCTGTAAGAATGACGTTGGGTTTGGTTCTGCGGCAAAGAATTTCCATCATCATGCGGGTTTCCTTATCACGACCAATTATCGGATCTGTTTTAGCATCCCGAACCATTTGTAAGCGATCTATACAATATTTATACAGGGCATTGCCTGTACTTTTATTTTCGGTTCCGGCAGTGGCTTTATCAGGAGAAACTACTCTTGAAATTTCCTCATCTTTAACATAAAGGTCTAAAATTTCGCGTTCCTTAATCGGAAAAGATTTTAACTGATCTGGCTGAAAACCTATTCCCGGCTTTGCCAGTGCCGTTAACACACAAACGGGAGTAATTAAATCGAGCCCGAGTTTTATACGTACATTATCCGCTTCTTCAAATATAACAGCGATTTCAGGGGCACCACTAACGGTATCGCTCAGGCCTGCAGATTTTGACTGTTCTTCAATCCTTACCTCTGCCCATTCACTGATGTATTCTTCATCTTTTCCGATAGCGGTAATAAATGATCTTAATCCAACATCTTTATGCATTAAACCCTTGAGCAGATGCGCAGCGGTAAATACTTCATTTCTATACTCCTTAGCCAGCGACTGTGCAATGTGCAGGGCTGTTTTAACTGACTCGCTTAAATTTGTAATCGCCATATCCCTTAATTGGTTACTGGCACAACTGCCGGGTTAAAATTATTTTCAGTGATGTAATAATATATTTTACCATTAGATAAAAACTGCTGTTCTATCTGTGTCGCTCTCTTAATTTGCTGAACGGATTGATTTAGTAGTTTGATATAACTTTCAAACTGATCCAGTGGCATTTTGGAAGTGCTCTTTAAATCATTGACCTTATACTTAGCTAAAAACTCATTATTCAATGGTAATCCGGTTACTAATTTAACATAGTCAGCCAGTGTCATCGCTTTTATCTCACCAGAAGACACTTTCATGCCCAACAATTGCTTTGGCATTTTAATATAGTTTTTAACCAGTTTCCTTCTGAAAGATGATTGATCTGCCTGCAGGTTTTCGCCCAGCATGATTGAAAAAACATCAAGAATCTGTTTGTATTCCATGTTATTTAACACAATCGCATATTGCAAAGCTGATCGGTTATTTTTTACTACATCAGCAGATAAGTTTGCCGTACTGAAATACTTAAAGGCATTATGCGGCATCCGGTCTGCTACTTCTGCACCCACTGGTGGCGGTAGCAGGCTTTCCACATCTGCAGCAAGATTTTTACGGGAAATACCGGTTAAACGAAATGCGCTATCTAATGAACTGATCTGATTTTCGATATCCATATTGGTTTCTTTTACAAAACGGCGTAGGGCTATCGTCATGCTCTGGTTTGAATTTACAGATCCTTTGGTTGGGAATACCACTCCTCCCTGGATCAAACTATTTTTAGGATAATCCAGATAGTAAGAGATTGAATCCTGAAGACTAGTGTTATATGGCTGGAAGCTTTTTAAGCCTTCACCTTTAACCATGGTGTTTTTTCTGTATTCAGCAGAACGGATGGCTGATTCAGAAACCAGTTTACGCGCCTGAATTACAAAATTATTAAACGACTGATTGAAATCACTATATACCTGAAGTGCCAAAATCCGGGCATCTGCAAGGGCAACCTGCTCACTTAATTCATTAATCAGGTAATTATTAGTACCACCTATATTCCCTGTACTACCCACCAGGATAATGAGATTGGTTTCATTCTTTTTGGCTTTAAAAAGGCTCAAGCCTGCTTTTAAGCCATCAAATACAGGTCCTTCAGCTACTTCTCCATTACACCTCAACGTATTTTTGGCCTGGTTGGATAAAAAGGTCATTAACTTCCGGTAGTCATTCTGAATTGGGCTGACGAAGATTCCCTGAAGCGCGCAGCCAGATTCACCACGGTATACTACACCGCCGTAGCTTATATTTGTACCCTTACCGAAATCGCCCATGGTATTTTCAAATGAAGCAATGGTATTGGTCATTCCGGATAAATATTTCGTCATGGAACTTCCGCCATCTACCACAAACAGCACATTGATCTTATTCTTGTTTTTACGGAGTTTAAGGTAATCCTGATAGGAAAGGGATGAACCATTAATCGTTAAAATTTTATTGTCCTTCTTGTTGTAAACATCTGCCGCTATCCCCACGGTGTACGCATTGTCTTCATTGGTGATTACAGGTACACTTTTTAGGATAACGTTTTCCCGTGGCAGCAAAGGGTCAATCACAAAATCGCTTCCTTTACCCATTCCACTTTTAATGGCTGTTGCGGTAGAATCGTTGCTGTTATCATCACCAGGTTTTGCAGAAGTGATATACAAGCGGTCTCCCCAGTTATGCACGGCTTCTGATGAAACCCAGCCATAAATACTTTTTAAGGCCGTATCGGCAACAAGCTGATCATCAGAACCAATCAGGTATTTTTTGCCATCTTCAGATTTTTTATAGATATAAGTTATTTCATGCAGTCTTACTTTTGTACGTCTGTCCTTCAGTTCGGGGGTGTTGTAAACCAGAATGGAATCTGTGGTATCAAAATAGAATTTTGGTTCGGTTAACGCATTTTTACCATTTACAATACCTATAGATTTTTCGGCATAACCTGTTTTTTGGTTAGAGAATGCACGTTGCCATAAAAGCAGTTTTGATTTAGCAATCCAGCCATAGCTGATGGCACTTTTTTTATCATTAATTTTTCTTCCCCTGATCATTCCTGCTTTGTATTTGATCAGTTTCAGGTAACCGTTTTCTTGTTTTGACACATAAAAAGGCTCCATAAAACCTATTTTTTTCATGATCAGGCTACCACCCGGAGCAGTGGTGGTATAATTGTCCTCACGATCTGAAAACACAATCCAGGGCAAACGGCTGTTGCTGGTATTTTCATTTACATTGATGGATTCTGCAGGCCTTTCATAGGCCTTAGGCATATATTTTACTTTTTTGCCAAATGCTGCCGGCGATTGTGCCTGTGCAAACGATATTCCTAACAACAGGATGGATAAGGCATAGTATTTTTTCATAGTTCTTATAGATGAGCTTTAGAAGTTAAGATGTTAATCTATTTTGATTGATCAGTAGCGGCAGTGGCTGTTGCTGCAGGCTGGACGGTTCCCGAATGTTGTTTAATATTTAATAAACTTGCACAGGTAGAATTTGGTTTAATGGTAAGTTGTGCTTCATCTACCGCAATCTCTCCCCCGAAGGTTAGGCCCATACAGTACGAATAAATATCAGTCTGTTTTTTCTTTCCGTTCATCTCCACATTAACGGTTACTTTTTCATTGCCACACATGTATTTGTTAATCAGGTAATAGTAGTTGGAATTAAAATCAGCTCCGTTTGCGATTGCCTGTAAACGTGCCCTGATATCATCGATCGTTTTGCGTTCTCCATCACCTGGCGCTACTAGATCGTCTACAATCTCTGCATTAGGATCAGTAATCAATACGGTTAAATAAGCGGGTTTACGTGCTTTGTCTGACCGCAGCCGAACCACATATTTTCCTGGTGCCCGATAAGTATACAAAGCGGTTTTACCTTTCACATCAACCCTTCCGGTTTCACCGAAAGACCATTCAAAATCTTTTCCTTCCCCGTCTCCTTCCAATCTGATTTCTTCATTAACCAAACCTGCAGTAGGCCCGCTGATGGTGAGCACACTATCTGCAACGGCCGTTTTTACGGTATCTCTTACCGTAATCGGAAACTCCTGGCGCAATTCTCCGTCAACCGTTAAGCGTACAATGTAAGTATCCGGTTTAGTGTAATGATAAGATCCCGTTTTTGTGGTGGCTCTTTCGCCGTTACCAAATTCCCATAGCCACTTTTTGGCATTTGGGGTATTATCGGTAAAAACTAAATCTTCATTTAAATAAATCTCGTCTTTGAGAATTCTGGCTTCAATTGCTCTTTTTTCGAACAATGAGCTTTTAAATAAAAAGATGAGGCCTGTTAACAGTAATACAGCCAATAAGATGTATAAAATAACATAGCCTTGTGAATTTGAATTAACCTGCTTGGTGTTTGAGTCAGACATAGTTAGCGTTTTATATTTATTGTTTTGATAAGGAATTAGATGGTTTATCTTGATGAAATCGTTTGTTGTAACTGTCGCCTGTTGGTAATGCAGTCGTCAAGTTGTCTTTTGTGCAATTCAATATCCGATATATTTCTGTTCTGTTCCTGCCTGTCGTAAAATAACCTGTCATACAACTGTGCCGTCTGAACGAATATTTTGTAGCGTGAATCGGATGCTTTACGGTCGAATGCTGATTTTATAGAGCCCAGCGAAAGCTGAATGTCATTCTTTAAAAAAACGGCCTGTACGTTTGGATTATAGCGCGTAATCTGCTTAAAAGTGGTATCAATGGTGGGCATGGTTTCCTTTACCATGTTTTCAAATACTTCATTTTCATTGATTTTAACTTCAAGATCTTCTTTCGAAATTTCATATCGCGATTGGTTGCTGTAGAAAATACCAAAGCTCAGCAGCCCTACGGTAAAAACAAACAACGCTGTAAAAAACAAGAATTGTTCGCGTCTTTCTTTAATGCTTAATTTTATCATGGTAAACTATTATCGGCCGAATCGCCCGTTTCTGATTCTGTTTGCTGCAGACCTATTGGCCTGTTGACACTCGTCTATTTGCTCTTTATAACGTTGTATGTCGCCTCTCGACTGGATGAGCGAATCCTGCAAATCAGCCATTGCACCAACGTTATTGTTTAGTTTACCATACAAGTTAAAACTTGGACTATCCTCCGTTTTTTTGGAAATCAGATCCTTAATTTTGTTGTTGGCCGACTGTATATCAGCAAGAAGAATAGCCTGCTTGCTCATTTCATTGGCATTGTAAGCCCGGTATTGTGCAAGCTCTTTAAAACGAACCAGGATCAGGTCAAAGTTGGTATTAATGTCTTTTCTTAAATAAGATAACTTTTCTGTTTCCTTCACTTTTTTATCCAGCAGGGCATATTCATAATCAGAGGCTGCAAAAAAAAGAAAAATACAAAAAATAGAAAAAACAGTGAGGATCAAAAAATTCAGGATAAACTTTGTATAAGCATTCCTGATTTCGACGGCGTTAATGGGTTTCATAGAGCTTTATGTTTCACTTAAAATAGTTTATAATTAATCTGACAATCAACATCACTTAATCACACAAGCCTTTTCAAATCAACTTTGCAAATAACAATTTTTTATATTTTGTGTTTGGATATAAAAACGATTATTTTAAATTACTTTTAACAAACTTTAAGCCAACTTTCTATGTCTGAATTTTTTTTCAATAAACCCTTCAGATTTAACTCCCTATTTCTAGGTAGTGGACTTCAATCCACTGATCTTGGAAAGTCTATATCGAACCATATCGAATTGATTATTTTTACACGATATGGAGAGCACCGCTACCGTAACGATTTTGGTTGTGAGATATGGGACCTTGATTTTGAGTTAATTGTAAGTGAAAGCCTCTGGGAGGAAAAATTCCGCAAATCCCTGCTTAAATCGATCTCGGATTATGAATTTAGAATAGATCATATTGCAGTAGAAGTACGCATTACAGAGGTCGAAAATGTATATCCTTTACGCAAAATAACAGAGATTAAAAAGAAGGTTGATATCACGGTAAGGGCCAAGATAAAAACCACCGGAGAAAAATATTTTTTTAATACCGCTTTATTCCTCAGCCCACTTTCAACCTAATCTAAAAACGACTCATTTATCCTACACATGAAACCAGTATTTTATTCATCAAAAGATGAAATCCGAAATAGAATATTAAAAAACGCAGAAGATTTCTGGAATATTAAAGACAGTAATGATTTTGATCCGTTAGTCAGGTTAATCATTGAAGCCTTAAGTAACGAACTTTTTAATGTTGCCAATGATGTTAAAAATCTGGAAAACAGAATTTTTGATAAGATCAGCCGGATTTTAGCACCTGATCACCTGACTTCTTCGTTGCCTGCCCATGCCATTATCCACGCCAGGCCTATTGAAGATGAAGATTACCTTTCGCCATACACCCAGTTTGCTTTTAAGAAAAGCGTTCAGCAGGAAAATGACAAAGCTAAAAAAACAGACATTTTTTTTAGTCCATTGCATACTGTAAAAGTTCATAATGCCGCTGTAAAATATATTGCAACCGGAAATACCCTTTTTAATACCGTAAATACAAGTAAACAACCGCTCTTAAATACACTTCCTGGCTTTTCAATAGAAAAGAATACCATGTATATTGGCTTAAGCGGGATTAAAAACTGGATGGATTTTAACAAGTTGAATTTATTTTTCGACTGGAAGAATTATTCGGTACCTGAAAATACCTATGATTTGTTATCACTGGGAAAATGGTTTTATAAGGATAACGAACTTAGTGCTTATACAGAACGATTTATGGATGAACCTTTAACAGGTAAAGCTGAAGCCCCCTTCCATCACAAGCAATTGCTTAATCTCATTAAAGCGGATATTTTACAGTTTTACAGTAACCGGTTTCTCACACTGGGCGATCTTAACGATTTCAACATCGATGATCAACAGGAATTGCCTGCTGCCTTGGGCAACATTTTCCAGCCCGCAGCTTTAAATCAGATCGATAAAAATGTAAAATGGCTGAAAGTAATTTTTCCGGCGGTAATTAATCAGGAAATGCTGAATGAACTTCATGTTTACATCAATGCATTCCCGGTGGTTAATAAGAGATTAAGCCAGATTAAACACCGGCTTAAAACGATGAATAACATTATCCCGATTAAAACAGAAGCCCTTGATCAAATGCTTGCAGTAGAAAACCTGCAAGATAACCACGGGCATAGTTATAATGAAATTCCCTTTACCAACGAGAATGAAAAGGGTGATGGCTCATTTTCCATCAGGTATGGTGGAACAGAACGCTTCGATACGAGGAATGCAAAAGAACTCGTTGACTATCTTTTTGAATTGCTTAGAGATGAAAAAGCTGCTTTCTCTGCCTATGGCCCTGATTTTTTAAGCACCATACTCAAAAACTTAGAACAAAACATTGCCCTTATTGAACAAAAAAGCCGTTCGGCGCTGAAAGATATTAAAGAACTGCCAAGTTACATCATACTAAAACCGATTGATGATGCTGATATTTTATTTGTAGATATCTGGGTAACACAGGCTGAAGAAGCCAACCACATTAATGCAGGTAGCCGGTTAGTGGTTTATGAGAACAATAAAGTCAATGCCGAAAGTATCTTTTTCCTGAGCCAGACAAAAGGAGGCCGCACAAAATTAAATGCCACCAACAGGGTACAGGCTTATAAGTATGGCTTAACTACGGCAGACAGGATTATCACCAAAGCTGATGTCATTAATTTTTGCCGTTATGAACTGGGTGAGAAACTGAGTGGAATTACTTTGGCCAAAGGCATTATGATGGACCATAAACCCAATGCGGGCTTTATTAAAACAACAGATATTATTATTGAGCCTGCCGAAAATATAAAACTGACTGCTGAAGATTGGGAAGAACTATTAAGTTTAACCCTGGCCAAATTAAAACTCAGAAGCACGATGAACATACATTACCGGATGTTATTAAAGCCTTCTGTATATAAAGTAATATAATTAAGTGTTTAAAACAGGATTAAATATAAACCGTGTAGCCCAGATAGGCACTTTCGCCACCATCAGTTAATAAGGTTTCCTGAAAGTCTGCGGCCGTTAGTAATTCAACATTGACGTCAGCATCAACTGGTATAAGGTAACTAATGGCCATATCTAAAATAGCACGGTTTGGCTGCCCCGGAATAAACTTAATCAATTCCTGCGGGGTGGCTGGTCCAATATTGATGTGATAAGCTTCGTTGTCAGGCATAAAGCTGTCTCCAATAATGGTGTCAATACCAAGGGCACTTTGCCCCAGCTGCATCTGCATGTCATCCGCTATTTTTACCGGGCTAACATTGCCCGAAGCATCTACCAGCAGAATCGGCAGATTAAACAAGGCTGTAAGTACTTTAGATACGAAATCGATATCATTCCTTTTTTGCTGAATTTCAGGTAGCAGGTGCATCCAGATAATACTCTGCTCTTTATTTAACAAATTAAATTCATCCCAGCCAAATTCGAAAATCTGGCTTAAATCAGCATAGGTTGTTTTTTTATCAAGTTTATTTTCATAAAGCTCGGTCATGATCCTGACATGATTGATTTCAGCATCAAAAGGTGTAAAAAACAACCTGGCATGCCGTTCTTCCTCCCTCCTGTCCTTGATATCCTTAATCATGGATTCTTCATCCATCCCCGCGCTTCCGGTAGGTGGACGGTGAAAAAGTCCTTCAGGTAACATATCATATAAACTTTCCCGGTTGGCGCTGATGCGGATGCGGTCTTGCCTTCTCTTTTCAGAATAATAAACTTCACTGTTTTCGATATCTTTTGCAAAAGCGCGCTTATCCGGTCCAATGGGAATAATTTCAATCCTGTCGGCAGCAATGACCTCCCGTTCTATCAGGTCGGCAGCATGTGCAATCGCTTTATAATCGGTAAAGAGTTCATTATGAACCAAAGTTTCTTTTTTCATCTAAACTTTAAGCTAGATTATTTGTTAAGGTTAAATTTATATTATAGAAAAAAATAGGATTACAATCAACTACTAAAGATACTATATTTGTAACACATCACATCTAAAAAAATTAATGGACGTTCAATCATTTTTTATTCGCTATCTGCTATTTCCGCTGATCTTCATTGTCTCGGCCAGCGTACTCTCTATCATTAATAAAAAGAACCAGTTTCTTAATAACAAAAGACTTATTGTAAGTGTTCTGCTTATCGGCATTATTTTAGCACTCCCCGGTTTTTTAGGATTTCTGAATTTTAATTTCATGCCTTGGGGCTACATCATCTGCTGTAT
Organism: Pedobacter sp. MR22-3; assembly: GCF_026240075.1. Classification (NCBI taxonomy): domain Bacteria; kingdom Pseudomonadati; phylum Bacteroidota; class Sphingobacteriia; order Sphingobacteriales; family Sphingobacteriaceae; genus Pedobacter; species Pedobacter sp. MR22-3. The sequence continues at coordinate 343,857 of NZ_JAPIVF010000001.1, forward strand.
TTTTTACATTTTAACCGGTACCGTTTTTGTATATCTGCTCACCAAGCACTACGCCACTGAGCTACTGGAACGTAAGGTATTTATTTTCTTCGCGACGCTGGTTTCAGCTATTCTGGCACTTTATTTATATCAACTGGCTTTTAACTGGCTAAGCAATGTTCATTTTGGCTGGTGGGGAGCCGGAAGTATTGCCTGGTTCTTTGTACCGCTCATGTTTTGGTGGGCATATGTTTCCCTGCTGGGCATCCCGTCAGAAATTTACAAGATCTGGAAATACCCTGCAACACCTCTGGATATTAACATGGACCATGTAGATTTTAATAAGTTACTGGTATTGGAGCTTGAACTTTATAAAAAAAGCACTGATCCTGAACCTTTAAAAGTTAAAGTTAAGGCACCTGAAAATATGAACTTTGGTATCTGGTTTCATAAATTCATTGATGATTATAACCTTAAATTTGCTAAAAACCCTGTTGAATTCAGAGATGAAGACCAGGATGGTTACAAGTGGATTTTCTTTATCAAAACATCATTTTTTAAAAGGAACATTTTTATTGACCCGGATTTAGACATCACAGAGAACGGCATTTCAGAAAAAATGACCATTTATGCTAAACGTGTATCCGAAAACGTTAACAAGCCAAATGAAGTAGGAGAAAGTGCTATCTTTATCTAACCATTAAAACCGCTACCATGATTAAGCCACTAAAACATAAATCGATCAACTGGATTAATGGAATGAAGTTATCCAGTAATCATTTTACTGCCAACGATCTCTATTTACAGGATTTTGTCAGGGATGCCATATCTCTTAATATCAATAATGCCAACTATGGATTCTTACCGCCACTTGCAGGATATCCTAACTCTCATGATATTGAAATCGTAGAAAAGGCGACCAATCATATCGAAATCAGGGTGAAACATTGCAATGCATTAACACCGGAGGGTTGTCATATTGATATTTTGCAGAATGACAGCATGGATAACCTGACCCACAGTCATTATTTCGGCCAATCAGAACCCCGCAATTATTACATTTTACTGGTTGTAAATCCTTTTAACCGGGTGCCGGCTGGTACGCCAGATCCGGAAGAGAGCCCTATACGCTATCCTGAACTGGCTAAAGCTTACAGCATTGTTGTTCTTCCGGAAAACGAAATTGCTAGCCAGTTGCCCGATAATTATTTTCTGACAATCGGCCAGGTTTATCATGAAAACGGGAGGATTTCCATCAACAAAAATTATATTCCACCAAGTTCTACCATTACCAGCCACCCGGCATTAATCCGCTATTATGAAACATTTAACAGCTTGCTTAACGATTTGCAGCTGGCTTCTTTTAAGATTATTGATAAGACCGGAGGCAGGGATAATATCACTCCTTTAGGTAAAAATATCAGGTTGGTTTCTGAAAAAATTGTTGATTTTATTGCCGGTATTTTTTATGAATACCGAAATGTTGCTTACCGGGAATCTCCAACTGTTTTAGTAGGGTATTTTTCCAGTCTGGCACATATCTTTTTCACGGCCATCAAATTAATTGACTCCAAAGAAAGAGAAGAGTTATTAAAGTACTTCTATGAATGGAAGGATGTAACTCCAGGAAATTTTGAAGAGTTATTGGCAAAAACAATTGAAATTGTTTATGACCATAAGCAGATTAACCAATCGATGGTTACCATTAACGACTTTTTAAGTGTATTGGTTGCACTATGGAATAAACTCAGCGGACTGGAATATATCGGTCAGCGCAAGGAAAACATTGTGGTTGCAGAACAGCAAGTTGTGCAACAGGTGCAGGCCAGAAAAACCTGGACGCTTTTAGATTAAATTAGCAGCAAACGGTAAATTACCGATCAATATTCAGTTTAAATGATTGGGCGTAAGAAAAAAGCCTAAATCATTAAATGCTAAATATTGATCGGTTTTTTTATTTAAAATGGAACAGATTAAATCATTATTCTTGAAATCTTTGACTCACAAATTTATTCGGTTTAATCATAAATACAGCTGGGCTTTCTTCTTGTATAATTCACTTCTTTAAATCGCCTTCTCAGGCATCAAGGCGATTGGCATTTATCTGCTGATCAACAAGCCACTAATTACACTTTCTTTATAACAAAATATACCTATATTTAAATACAAATTAATGTAGCTTAAAACTACCTTAATGTAAGGTACAAAACGTATTACGATAGCATCAAAGATATTTTTAATGAAGATTGAAAATGGCCGAATAGAATTTATAAATTTTAATATAAACTCATTTTACCTGTGGCTAAAGAACAAAAAGTAAATCTTCATCAGCTCAAAAACTAACCAAATATTTACCTAAAATTTAAAAAGATGAGTAAACACCTAACATTTAAAGCCATGCTATTATTAACCTGCTTATCCGCAATATGGCTATCTTGCAAAAAAGATCGGGAATCAGTTGTGACAGAGCGCGTAAAGGCCTGGGAGACTTTAATAGATGGTAATTCTTTTGCCAGTTACGGTAATTTTGAAGCAAAATGGAATTATAACTATCCTTGGGGAACTGATCATAATGGCTCTGCTCGCATGGCAGGTAGCAGTACAAACCATAGCCAGATTGCACTAAGTAGTGGAGAAATGACAATCACTGCCACTCGATTAGCAAGTTCACCAGGCAACAGTACAGCAAATGGCTTTACCAATGTAGCCATCTGGTATAATTCAGGCGCATGCCATGCTAAACAACAGGTATTAATTAATGATCAGTTTCCAAGCTATACCATCTCTGGAGATTTTGCCGTTCCTACAGCGAGAGGAACCTGGCCTGCTTTCTGGATTACGGGAGTAAATTCATGGCCACCAGAAAGTGATATCATGGAATTTAAAGGAAATTCTACCAATTGGCAAAATACTTACGATGGTGCTTGGGAAAATAAACTGACAAATGTATCCAACGCCGGATCTTATCATAATTATAAATGCTGGTACAATAAAATAAGTGCGACTGATGTAGAATGTCATTATTATATTGACAACAACTGGGTCGCCAGACATGTCTTAAGTAATGCGGTTAACAAACCTATGTGGCTCATTATTAATATGCAAATGGAGGGTGACAGTGGTTCGCCAGGTCCGACCGGGAATACCTTATACCGTATTAAGAATGTATATATGGGCAGGGAAAGAGCCTTTTAAGAAAATAAAATATGGAGGTATCCTTAAGCTACCTCCATTTCAATAAATAATAAAGACTTCAGAAATGAAACCCATCATTTGCTGTATGCTTTGCTGCATAATATTTCTGCAATGCAAGAAAGATGTAATTGCACTGCCCCTACAAGATTTTAACCTTGTCCTGGAGAAAATTAATTTATTAAGGCAATCGGGCTGTACCTGTGGAGGTGATTACATGCCGCCTGTGGCTCCCTTATCTTTAAACAGTCAACTGGAGAGTGCGGCCATGGCACATGCAAAGGATATGGATCAACGAAATTATTTCGAACATATATCGCCTGAAGGTATTACTCCTCAAGAACGTGCCTTTAAAGCGGGCTATAAGGGTAATGTTGAAGGTGAAAACTTAGGCAAAGGATATGTTAATGCAGACGAAGTAATTAACGCCTGGAAAAAAAGCGCGAGCCATTGCAAAGCGATGATGGATGCCAATAGTAATGAAGCTGGTATTGGCTTCAGCGAGAATTACTGGGCGATATCATTTGGCGCTTCATTATAAAATTTAAGCTATTTTATCTGTTTGATGAATTACAATATCTGTTGTTAGTTCACTTGATTTGGCCACAAAATCTAAAAGATATTCTTGTTGATTATGGAAATCCAAGCCGGCCTCATCAGCCCACTCTTCATGGAAAATAAATAGATTACGACTAGTATCTTCATGTAAATCATACTGCACGCAGGCGATCTCTTTTCTTGATTGTACAACCATATTAAGCAGTATCTTGCTTAATTCTTCTTTTGTTTCCGGTTTGCTTTTAATAATAGCAGTCAGGTAAATGCTCATATATTTCAGTATTTAAAAATAAGTGTGCTAAATGTAACCTAAAAATTCTGATCTCTACATCATTTTCACCTTATCAAAGCATGATTTATCATTAAAACAAAAAAGCCTTAACTTTTTCAAGTTAAGGCTTTTTTTGCGGAATGGACGGGACTCGAACCCGCGACCTCCTGCGTGACAGGCAGGCATTCTAACCAGCTGAACTACCACTCCTTTTGTTTACTTTTTAAAAGTTTAAACCTCTTTCCCCTTTCGAGGTTGCAAATATAGAGACAAATTCTTTAATTGCAAACTTTATTTTAAAATAATCGTAACCAATTAACCTACAGCACCTTCCTGCATTTTTTCTGCATTCTCGGCAAATTGCAGCGCATCAATAATTTCCTGAATATCTCCGTCCATAATAGAAGGGAGGTTATACATGGTTAAACCAATCCGGTGCTCGGTAACCCTACCCTGTGGATAGTTATACGTTCTGATTTTAGCAGAACGGTCACCTGTTGAAACCATTGTTTTACGTTTCGCCGCTATATCACCATTCTTTTTCTGTAATTCAATATCATACAACTTACTTCTAAGCATTTCCATCGCAATTACGCGGTTACCTAACTGCGAACGTTCCTGTTGACAAACGACTACAATACCTGAAGGCTTGTGCGTTAACTGAACTTTCGTTTCTACCTTATTTACGTTTTGTCCACCGGCACCACCAGAACGGGAGGTTTGTAATTCAATATCTGCCGGGTTAATATATAAATCAATCTCTTCTGCTTCAGGTAAAACAGCAACAGATGCTGCAGAGGTATGAACCCGGCCTTGTGTTTCGGTATCAGGAACACGTTGTACACGGTGTACACCACTTTCATACTTCAGCTGGCCATACACATCATCACCATTTACTTTCAAAATCACCTCTTTGTACCCACCGGCAGTACCTTCTGTTACATCAACGGTTTCCACTTTCCAGCCTTTGGTTTCGAAATAGCGGGTATACATCCGGTATAAATCACCGGCAAAAAGGGCAGCTTCATCACCACCGGTACCACCACGAATCTCAAAAACAGCATTTTTAGCATCTTCAGGATCTTTAGGAATCAGCATTAAACGGATATTGCTTTCCATTTCTTCCTGCTGCTTCAACAACATATCCAGCTCTTCCTTTGCCATTTCACGCATTTCAGCATCCTTCTCAACGGACAAGATCTCTTTGTTGGCATCAATATTACTCATCACATTTTTGTAGATTTTATATTCATCTACAATCTTGCCCAAGTCTTTATATTCTTTATTTAAAGCCGCAAAACGTTTCATATCCTGAATCACATCCGGATTACTTAACGATTCCTCTACGTCTTCCCAACGCAGCTTTATAGCTTCTAATTTATCTAACATATTTATTCTTGTTGAAATTCCCCGAACCCGGTATAAATCCAAAAATTCAGGAAATGCAAAAATAAGGAAAAAAGCTGAATTAGCCTTGAAACCTAAAGCTTCAACTCAATTAAAGGTTTTCAAAAAGAAAGATTCTTATCGTTTACCTGTAAAATATTCAAGCTTAAGGTCTATCCCATCAAAAACAGCGTAAGAATTATAGTTAATCCACTCGCCAATATTTACATAACGACTTTCGTTTCCCAGATCTAAATCCAGTGGTAAATGCCTGTGGCCAAAAATAAAGTAATCGAAGTGCTTTTTCTGCAATTGTTCTTTCGCATAAATGGCTAACCATTCCTTGTCTTCGCCCATAAAAACCTCTTTCTCGGTTTGTGCTGCTCTGCTGCCCTGGCTCCATGCACTGGCCATACCAATACCTAAATTCGGATGTAAACGGGCAAAGAGCCACTGACAAAGCCTGCTTCTGAAAATTTTCCTTAAAAATTTATACTTCGCATCTCCGGGGCCTAAACCATCACCATGGTGCAGATAAAACCTTTTTTCATTACGTTCAATGACCAGCTCATCGCTGATAATTTCCATTCCGATTTCCTTTGTGAAATAATCGCGCACCCACATATCATGATTACCTTTAAAGAAATAAATTTTAATCCCCTTATCTGCCATTGCAGCCAGCTTTCCCTGAATACGAATGAACCCCTTTGGAATCACCTTCGCATATTCAAACCAGAAATCAAAAATGTCGCCCATTAAAAATAATTCGCCGCAATCAGGCTCGATAAAATTTAACCAGCTTACAATACGTGCTTCCCGGGCACGGCTTTCAGCATAATCTGGAGTACCCAAATGAAAATCAGATGCGAAATAAATTTTTTTATCCATGTCTGAGCCAAAGGTAAAGGAAAAAGAGGTGAAAGTTCAAAGCAGGAGGTTCAAAAGAAAAAACTTAAGAACTAAAGCAGAAAGGATTATAAAGAGACCTGAGTCATGGATGTTTAACGATAGACGACAAATGATCAATATATCCAAAAATCTCTGAAATCATCCCGCAGAAAATCAGTGAAATCCTGCAATCTGTGTAATCATACTGAAGGCAAAAACATATATTAGTAAATAAATTGTTGGTACTATGAAAAATAAACTTTTATTAGGCTTATTTGCGCTAAGCCTTTTAGCTTGTAATCAAGGTAAAAAACCAATAGATAAAATAACACGAATGAAATATCCGGATACCAGAAAAGATAGCACAACCGATCAATACTTTGGTAAAACCATTGCCGATCCTTATCGATGGCTTGAAAATGATACATCTGCGGAAACCAAAGCCTGGGTTATTGCAGAAAATAAAGTAACCCAAAATTACCTGAATCAAATTCCTTATCGTGCTGACATTAAAAAGCGGCTCACCGAAATCTGGAACTATCCAAAGGAAAGTGCACCAATGAAAGTTGGAGAATACTATTTCTTTGGGAAAAACAATGGTTTGCAAAATCAAAGTGTTTGGTACATCAAAAAAGGCCTGGAAGGAAAAGAGGAAGTATTTCTTGACCCGAACAAACTTACAACAGATGGCACAGCTGCAGTTTCTTTACTCGGATTCTCACATGATAAAAAATATGTTGCCTATTCTATAGCGCAGGCCGGATCAGACTGGAGCAGTATTTACGTAATGGATATCGCCACTAAAGCTAAATTAAGTGACGAACTGAAATGGACCAAATTTTCGGGTGCGGCCTGGAAAGGTGATGGATTTTATTACAGCAGATTCGATGCACCTGCAAAAGGGACAGATTTATCCGCCACAAATAAGTTTCAGAAGATTTACTACCACAAACTGGGTGCGCAACAAAAAGATGATCAGTTAATTTTTGAAGATAAAACCAACCCAAACTTATATTTCGGTGCAGATGTAACAGAAGATGAGCGCTTCTTAATTATCTCTGCAAGTGCCGGAACATCCGGAAATGCATTGTATTATCAGGATTTAAAGGAAGTAAACAATAAAATATTGCCATTGGTTAAGGGTTACGACCATAACCATGACATTATTGATAATAACGGAGATCAGCTATTGCTCTATACGGATTTAGACGCAGAACATAAGCGGGTGGTATTAATTGATCCTAAAAATCCCGATCCTAAAAACTGGAAAAAGATTATTCCTGAGTCAGAGCTTCCACTGGAAGCAGTATCAAGCGGCGGTGGTTTTCTATGGGCTTCTTATCTGAAAGATGCCAGCACCCACATTGTTCAGTTTGCTTTAAACGGCGCTAAAATTGGCGAAGTTAAACTTCCGGAAATTGGCACCGCTGTTGGTTTTGGTGGCTATAAAGAAGATAAAGAATTCTTTTATACCTTCACTAACTTTACAACACCGGGAACCATTTACCGCTATGACATTGCAAAAGCGACATCTTCACTTTACAAAAAATCCGAACTAAAATTAAACACCGACAATTATGAAACCAGTCAGGTTTTCTATCCCTCAAAAGACGGCACAAAAGTTCCGATGTTTATCGTCCATAAAAAGGGAATTAAGCTTGATGGCAATAACCCCGTTTACCTGTATGCCTATGGTGGTTTTCAGGTGAGTTTAACGCCATCTTTCAGCTTATCACGGATGTTGTTTTTAGAGAAAGGCGGGATTTATGTACAACCCAGTTTACGCGGCGGAAGTGAATACGGAGAAGCATGGCATAGAAACGGTATGTTAGCCAAAAAACAAAATGTGTTTGACGATTTTATTGCCGCAGCAGAATACCTGGTCAAAGAAAAATATACCAATCCGGCCAAAATCGCGATTTCTGGCGGTTCAAATGGCGGCTTGCTGGTTGGCGCCTGTATGACACAAAGGCCAGAACTTTTTAAAGTTGCACTACCAGCTGTTGGTGTTTTAGATATGCTACGCTACCACAAATTTACTGTGGGTTGGGGATGGGCAGTAGAATACGGCACCAGCGATAAGAAAGAAGATTTTGATTATTTGATTAAGTATTCGCCACTACACAACGTGAAACCAGGTGTAAACTATCCGGCAACACTCATCACTACAGCAGACCATGATGACCGCGTTGTACCTGCACATTCATTTAAATTTGCGGCAACCTTGCAGGAAAAATATAAAGGTGAAAACCCAATACTGATCAGAATTGAAACCAAAGCTGGCCATGGCGCAGGAAAACCAACCACTAAGTTGATTGGGGAAGCTGCTGATGTGTGGAGCTTTGTTTTTCAGAATTTAGGAATGAACTGGTAATGATCCTTACCACAGCAGTGCAATACGCATCGGATATCCTGATGTAAACTGTGCTGTTGTGGCAACGTTATTTTATGACATTAACCTGGGGAAACCAGCTATATACTCAACACCCAGACAACCTTTTCTAATCACCATTTCAACCCTATCTTCGGGCTTTATACGCTTTAACTTAAGGTATAGGTAATAAAAGCCAGAGACTTCCTTCTTACCCAGGTTATCAAATATTACAAAATAACTTGTCCTTCTTCCTACAGTTCGCATTGACTTTTCTATAATCTGCGTTTCTATACTGTGCTTTTCTTTTAACCATAATCGGTTTATAAAAAGCATCAATATATCAATGAACCAGAATTTCAATAAAATTGTTAAAAAAATAACCTGACAAATATAGCCCCAAATGGTACCCGCTAAACTGGTATCCCTGGTAAATCCTAATCCGAAACAGAAATAAGCGATTAAAATTGGAACGATGAAGAGGTAAGTCAAAATATTGATCTTCATACTGAATTTAGGTTCTCTCAATATAATATGCAAATCCAACACTAAAAGAGATAACAACGGGATTAACAATATCCATCTCCAGGCGCTATGACCTGAATAAAGACCATAGATGCACAAAGGAGTAAATGTGGCAGGCATTTGCCAGCTTCTGCTGCAAAACAGAAAAAGGAAGAACCATAGCGCAGCAAAAGGTAAAGCAATGAAAAAATAATCGAGCATCGTTAATCAAAGTTTTAGGAAAGATATCATTTATTTTGAATTTTAACACCTCTGAAAACTTACTTCATTGAATACCAGATTTTAGACCTGTCGATAGCAGTGATACCGATCTATGAATAATCAATTAACAACCTTATAAAGTAAAGCCACTCCATTTCCCTACTAAACCTATAGACCAATTATAATTTGCTTTAAACTAAACAAAACCCTTAACTTTTGTTTTTAATTCATTCAAAGCATATAAAATACTGAATACAAAAAGATTACAGAATTATCTAGAATATTTCTAAATAGGGATGTTCATAAAAGTTTATTTTGTAACTTTGCGTAAATTTTTTTTGAATGATCTCTACTGATATAGCCATAATTGGCGCTGGTCCGGTTGGTTTATTTGCCATTTTTGAAGCCGGTTTATTAAAAATGCGTTGCCATTTAATTGACTACTTACCACAGGTTGGTGGTCAGCTTTCTGAAATTTATCCTAAAAAGCCAATTTATGACATCCCGGGTTATCCCTCGGTTCTGGCTCAGGAATTAATTGATAATTTGATGGAACAGGCCAAACCTTTTCATCCTACTTTTACTCTGGGTGAACGTATAGAAGGTTTGGAAAAGCGTGGCGAAGCTGATTTCGTTTTAACGACTAACATGGGTACTGTTATTGAATCCAAAGTGGTTGTTATTGCAGGTGGTTTAGGTTGTTTTGAGCCCCGCAAACCTGCCGTAGAAAATTTAGAGAATTTTGAAAACGGTAAAGGTGTTAACTATATGATCCTTGATCCGGAGAAATACCGCAATCAGAAAATGGTAATTGCCGGTGGTGGCGATTCGGCCTTAGACTGGACGATCTATCTGGCTGAAGTTTGTTCAGAACTGACCCTGGTTCACCGAAGCGAAAGTTTCCGTGGCGCACCAGATTCAGTCGCCAAAGTGATGTCTCTTGCTGAAAGTGGAAAAATTAACCTGATCCTGAATAGCAATTTACAGGCTGTACAGGGAACGGATAAATTAGAACAGGTGGAGATTGTTCAGAACCGCACAATGGAAAAAACTGTAGTAGCCGCCGACCATTTAATTCCTTTGTTTGGTTTAAGTCCGAAGTTAGGCCCGATTGAAGGATGGAACCTAAACATTAGTAAAAGTGCTATTGAGGTAAATGTAGACGATTATTCAACCAACATTCCTGGTATTTATGCCATTGGCGATATTAACACTTACACCAACAAACTAAAATTAATCCTGAGTGGTTTCCATGAGGCTGCATTGATGAGCCACAGTGCTTATTCATACATGAACCCAGGCGTGAAATACACGATGAAATATACTACTGTAAACGGCGTTTCAGAATTTTAAGGATTTTTTAATTTGTGTTCATAAGCTCTGTAGTTTTAGTTAAGTTTGCGTTAATAAGTGAGCGAAATGGAAAACAACATAACAATATACATGCAGGAGCCGGATGGCTCTGTTACAGAACATGAAGCACCAACTGATATGGGCTTAAGTTTAATGGAATTTTTGAAAGCTTCAGAATATGATATTCTGGCAACTTGTGGTGGTATGGCTTTATGTGCGACCTGCTGCGTAGATGTTTTAGAAGGCGAAGAAAAGCTTAATGAAATGACTGATGACGAATATGCAATGCTGGATACTTTACCAGATTTATTGCCAAATTCGAGATTAGCCTGTCAGTTACAGTTAAACAACAACATGGATGGTTTGAAGGTGAAACTTCATGGTGTGAGCTAGAAAAGCTTATTAAAATATTAGGGGCGATATGTTAAGTATCGCCCTTTTTTGTTGGTTTCAATTTAGATTATAAATTTTAAAAAACCTGAGGTTTGTGCAGCAATATGCAATTAATTTATCGCTACCGTTTTTCTTTCTACATTCCAGCCATATACTTCTACAGCCAAATTATCCTGCGCTCCGGTATATTCTACTGTAATGGTTTTATGCTCGCCCGGAAGAATGCTCACATAATTATCATCATAAAATGCCGGGAGAATGCGTTTACCACTCTGCTTATCGATTAGTGCAATTCGATTAAAAAAGGCAACCGGATTATCATTTTTATTGCTCAACGTTACCTCAACTTTGTTGTTTGACTTTTTCGCGGCCATGACATCTAATGGAGTAGCTTTCAATTTTTGCAAGCCACTGTATTCGCCGTTTTTGTCTGCCAGCCAGTAAATATTTTCACTTAAGATACGCTGTTTCTGATCCAGGATTCTAAGCGAAACAAATACACCTTCTTTCTGATCCAGTTTCTTTAAAAAATCATTTAAAGAGAAAAACTTACGAACTGATGAAGCACCGATGCTGTTAAAAGCCTGCGTGATGAAGTGCTCTTTTCCGTCCATATCATATGCTTTTGCCTGAACCATTAAATTATTCAGACCTGTAAAGCCATTATTAACCAAGGTAACCATGCTATCAACAGGATTCATCATTACGTGTAATGGCTCACTTCCTTTTCTTAAACCATATAAACAGGCATTTGGATCAAGATAATAATCATACATCTGGCCACGAAGCGCTGTCCATGGATTTTGTGTTTTCCAGATAATTGACCCGGTATACCAATCCCACATCTTGTTAGAAAATCCTTCCATTAAGGCACGGTATTGATCATAATTAACCAACTGTGCTTTCATGGCGAAATCTTTTACATCTTTAGCCTTTCCGTATGGATTGATGTATTGTTCATAAGCAATGTATTTATGGTAATCCCAAACCGAATCTGGCTTGTTCTTAAATTGTGGTGCTACCATATTTTTTGCGGGGATAAACCTTTCTAATGATTCATAATCGCCCACACCCACTGATCCCACTTCAGAATTATATGGAAATGTTTTAGTACTCCAAAAGCTTTTCGGATCCTGGATGCCGTATGGTCCATCTCCATTCCCACCCAAGTCATTAAACGACATTTCATCACTATTAGAAAAATCGAAAAATAGGCGGGTGCCATCTAAACGAGGTAAAATATCGTTTTTAACCGGGTTTAAAATATCTTCTGGCGGCGTGATTTCGTTTCCACCGCACCAAAATGCTAAGGAAGCGTGGTTGCGAATCATTTTCACCTGATCTTCAATCGCATCTAATACCAACGGATGATTATCCGGATAGTTTCTCCGCGTCCATTGGTCTTCTTTTTTCATCGGATCAACCCAACGGCCATTACAATCGCCACTGAACCAGAAATCCTGGAAAACCAACAATCCATATTTATCACATGCGTTATAAAATTCTGGTCGTTCGAGGATCGCACCTCCCCAAATCCGGATCAAATTCAGATTCATATCTTTATGGTACCTGATTTCAGCATCATAACGGACATCACTAAAACGAAGCATGGCATCAGAAATAATCCAGTTGCCGCCTTTAATAAAGATTTTCTGGCCATTTACATAGGCACCCATACTTTTGGTATGTGCATTCCAGATGTTATCAATCTGCCTGATTCCTACCTTTAAACTTTCCTGATCATAAACCTGGTTTGCGGAAAGGAACTGAATTTTAAGATCGTAAAGATTTTGTGCGCCATAACCACTTGGCCACCAAAGCTTCGGGTTTTCTATAGACAAATCTGCAAAGTTTACGGTTGTACTTTTACTAGCCGGCAATGAGATAGATTTGCTAATGGTTTTACCCGCAACCTGGTATTGCAAAACGCCGGTGACTACTTTATTGGTTGGGTTATCTATCTCTACCGATACTTTTAGTGTGGCTGGTTTTTGAGTACCTGCTGGCAATCTTTTACCCGGAACCAAAGTAACGATATGCGGATTTTTAATATTAATCGCCTTGGTTTTCTCAATGGTTACCTTATCCCAAATTCCGGTATTTCGATCACGAATGGGTTGAATCCAATCCCACCCAGCGGTGTACTGTGTGGTTAATCCTTTTGCAATGGTACCATCACCACCTTGTCCGCCGTTGGGGTTTCCTGGAAAATCAGGTGGATAAACCAACACGGCCAATCTGTTTTTTCCTGTTGACGATAAGAATTTTGTGATGTTGTATTCTGCCCGGATGTGCATCCCCTCGTGTGTTTTAGGGTTTAGTTTTTTACCGTTCAGATAAAACTCCGCCTTGTAATTTATTCCGCGAAACTGCAGCCACACTTGTTCATTAGCTACAGCCTTTTCCGAAAAATCTTTAACAAACCAATACGTGTAATGATCATTTCCGGTTTTATAAACATCCTCAATTCTTTCATTGTTCATGCCATAAAATGGATCGGGCACTTTTTTATTATTTAATAAAGTAGTTAGTACTGTTCCCGGAACTGTAGCAGGCATCCAGCTGTTAAGCGAAAAATTTGTGTCCGACAATTGCTGACCGCTCACTTTAACTTCTTTAATGTTATTGCACAACCAGCCAGTGTTTAATTCGTAGCGTTGTTGTGCCTGAGCACAAAAATTGGCAACAAACAAAAAAAATAAAAGCACTCTTCTCATATCCTGTATACTATTGAATGTTTGATTGTAGGATGAACATCGGCATATTGCTAACATTCATCCAACTAATAATTTATTTTCCCGAAACCGGTCTGTCACTTGCTGATATACCCCATAATTTAGAGGGTTGATTTCCCATATAAATTGTCATGTAACCACCCTCTACAATGGTTTTATGTAGGATAAATGATTTGGTATATGGCTTCCCATTTAATAGGATTCGCTGAATATATTTGTTTTCGCTGCTGTTATCAATTACGTTTATATCAAACGTTTTTTTGTTGGGCAAATTAATCGTGGCATTCTTAACCAGAGGCGTACCAAAAACATAGGCACCATTGGCCGGATTTACCGGATAAAATCCTAGGGCAGAAAATACGTACCAGGCACTCATTTGTCCAACATCTTCATTACCACATAATCCATCTGGTTTGGAAGTATAGAAGTCGTGATCAATTTTACGGATTAAATCTGCGGTTTTCCATGGCTGACCAGCATAAGCATATAAATATGGAATATGGTGCCCAGGCTCATTACCTTGTGCATAATTACCAATCAATCCGGAAATGTCTGGCGAGCTTTCCTTGCCTAAATCAGCAGGAACAATAAACAGGGAATCCAGTTTGTTTACAAAAGGCTTATCGCCACCGAAAAGATAAATTAAACCTTCTACATCCTGTGGCACCAACCAGGTATATTGCCATGCATTTCCTTCCGTGTAATCATCCTCACGGTGTTTGGCTGCAACCGGACTAAATGGTGATTTCCATTTCCCATCAGCCAATTTACCCCTCATAAACTGCACATCCTGATCAAAGTATTGCGCATACAAACCAGCTCTTTTACTGAAATACTGATAATCATCCGTTTTGCCTAACGATTTTGCAAACATGGCAATACAATAATCATCAATGGCATATTCTAATGCTTTGGCAACAGATTCATTTACTTTATCTGCCGGGATATATTTCAATTTCTGAATGTAATCAATGCCATCAGTTTTCTGCATGGCAGATTGTTTCACAGCTTCGTAAGCCAGATTGACATCAAAACCACGGTAACCTTTTAAATAAGCATCAACCACTACCGGTACGGCATGGTAACCCACCATGGTATTGGTTTCATTGCCCATTAAATGCCAAACAGGCAACTTTCCTTGTTCTTTGTAAATGGCCAGCATGGTGTTCACCACATCATTCACTTTATCCTGATGAAGGATAGTATAAAGTGGATTGGCTGCCCGATAGGTATCCCAAAGCGAAAAGGTAGTCAGGTTGTTGAAACCAGCCGCATGATGAATTTTCTTATCTGTACCTAAATAATCTTTATTCACATCATTAAACAATGATGGTGCAACCATCGTATGATAAAGTGCGGTATAAAAGACTTTTTTAGTGTTTGCTGAAGCATCAATTTTTACTTTTGACAATTCTTTTTCCCACTTTGCATCAGCTGCTTTTACGGTAGATGCAAAATCCCACCCTGTCAATTCAGTTTTTAAATTTAATAGCGCATTCTCCGTACTTACCGGCGATAAGGCTACTTTAATCTGCAATTGATTTTGCTTAACTGATGCAAAATCAATTACCGCCTTAATTTTTTCACCACTTACATCAGTCCCTTTTGCAAGTTTATCATCGCTATAGATAGAAAACTTCTGTAAAGGTTGAGAAAGCTTAATCACGAAATACAACCGCTGATCGTTGGCCCAGCCTTTAGAGTTTCTATGTCCTACAATTGTAGTGGCATCCAGTTGTTTAAATGAAGCGTTAACAGGCTTATCCCACCCAATCCCTTCAATCAAATCAATAATAACATGAGGGGTTGCTGTTTTTTTAGGAAAGGTATATTGATGGAAACCAACACGTTCGGTGGCCGTTAATTCTGCTTTAATTTTGTACTTATCCAGCAATACGCTATAATAACCTGCTTTTGCCACTTCATTTTCATGTGAAAACGTGGAAAGATATCCTTTATCTTCCTCACCCTTTTTACCTTTTTGCAGAATGGTTTCTCCGGAGGCTGGCATAATGGAAATATCTCCAAGATCACCAATTCCGGTACCACTTAAGTGGGTATGTGAAAACCCCGTGATGGTATTGCTCACATAGTTATAGCCACTGCACCAATCCCAACCTTCAAAAACATTATCTGGCCCCAGCTGTACTGCCCCAAACGGGACATTGGCACCAACAAAAACGTGACCATGCTTAGCAGAACCAATAATGGGATCAACAAACTGTGTTAAATGGGCAGTTTTCTGGGCATGCACATTTGCAGATAAAAGGAGTGCGGTAAATAAAACAGGTGTAAGTTTCTTAAAATTCATGGTTTATTATTCGGTATTTGATAAATCGTTTTACTAAATTAGATAATAATAGCTCGTTATGTTAAAATATTTTTCAATAATGACAGGATTAATCTAGTGAGGCCGTTTCTTTAATGGGTTTACCAATTACTTTGTAATTCCCATCGCCCTTTAAAATCGCTAACATCTGGGGCTGATTACCAAACAAAGCCTTAGCCGCCATCAACTCCTTATCATATTGAAAACTTTGCTCGATTCTCCCCCTTTCATAAAAATAGCGGCTCACAATTTGTGTTTCCAAAACTCTTTTGATCTCTGATTTATGCGTGGCTACGTCTGTTTTTTTAGAGATGGTCAGTTTATACTTCAAATTTTCAAGGTCAGCTTTAACTTCTGCCGATTTATTTTCCTTCTCAGCTTCCTGCCGTAAATCAGACAGCAACCTTTCGGTTTTGCTTTGATAGGTCAGGTCTTTATCTGCTAAGGTATTCACAAAAGCAGTATAATCGGCATCAGATAGCTGAAAAGTTTTTGCAGATTCGAGCTTGGGGTTAGTTTTCCGGTATTGATTGGCATAGTTGAAAAATAAATTTTTACTAATCATGGAGATGGTTACCGGGCTTAGTTTATCGGCATTAACCACCACATCCGGATAGATGCCATTACCACTGTATACATTTCTGCCGGCTTTGGTTTGAAACATCATCATGGTTGAATCAGCAAAACGCTCTGCCACGCCATCGGCATTTTTATGCGTATAATCCAGTTTTTGAATACACCTGCCGGATGGGGTATAATATTTAGCAACCGTTACTTTTACCAGACTGTTGTAGGGCAGATTAAAGGTTTGTTGAACCAGGCCCTTTCCATAACTCCGCTGCCCCACCACAATTGCCCGATCAAGATCCTGCAGCGAACCGGCTACAATTTCTGATGCAGATGCAGAGTTTGCATTGACCAGCACTACTAATGGAACATCAAGAGCAACCGGAGGATATTGGGTTTTATAGGCAATTGTTTTTTCAAGATTTTTGCCCTTCTGGGTAACAATGAGCTGATCTTTTTGCACGAACAGGTTCACAATCTTAACGGCTTCCTGTAATATTCCGCCACCATTATTCCGGAGGTCAAGAATAATTCCCTTTGGATTTTCCTTATTGATATTCAAAAGGGCATCCTTTACTTCCTGACCAGAATTTTCTAAAAACTTATCCAGTTTGATATACCCCACACCATCGCCTACCATACCTGAATAGGATACATTTGGCTGTTTGATTTCCTCGCGAATAATTTTCTTCTGGAGTTCCTTACCTTCCCTAAACAAAACCAGGTCTACCGGAGTACCTTTAGGCCCGCGCAATAACTGGCTGATTTCAGCCCTTTCCTTCCCCTTAACTTCAACTCCGTTTATTTTTACGATCTGATCACCGGCCTTTACTTCACCTTTATTAGCCGGGTAGCCTTCGCTTACTTCATTCACGAAAAGTTTGCCCGCAATCAAAACGGTACTGGCACCAATGCCGCCATATTGGGTACTGACATATTTAAGCTTATAATCTTCAATTTCAGATTCCGGCACATATTCAGTATAAGGATCAAGGCTATCCAGCATGGCATCAATACCGGTTTTCATCAGTTGTGGTGCATTGGTATCGTCAACATAATTGATATTGATTTCCTTATAAAGGGACGCGAAAATATCGAGATTTTTAGAAACCAGGAATAAGTCTTCTTTAAATGAAAATGATAAAATCGCCATACAACACCCTGCGGCTAAAAAAGCATATTTTATTTTTTTCATCCTTGCTAATATTATAATGGTGACACGAATAAAGATTGCTAAACAGAGATTTGACTGTATCTTAATACAACATGAAGTGCATTGAAAAACAATTCCTGACCGTACAGGTGTAAATGTACAAAAAGAGATAAATATTAAAAATACTTATTCAGGTCCAGCGTAAATAAAGCGTTACGAAATGAAAGGTAAATTTTTAAAGAAGGATTACAATCTGTTTCCTTTAGTATCAGCAAGGGCTTTCTGAATGGTAAATTCAATGTAAGTGCGGTCGCGTTTTACCAGGCGCATTAAATCCTGCACCAGTTCATCTTCCTTGCCAGGTGTAAATTCCAATGGCTCATTAGCTAAGTCGCGGTACTTTCTCAAGAACTTTGTTTTTACTTTAAATGCGGTTTCAGCGGTAAGTTGAAAATTAGCCATAGCAGATTTTATTTGATGCAAAAGTAAAAAATATTTGCGCACTATAATATCTTTTTACCAATGAGTAATAAAAAAAGAGAGCTATACAATATCTGGCATGATAATTTTGTTAAAAATTCGTTATTTATCCAATAAAAAACACGCAAAAATTTAAAGACAATGAAAAAATTTATTCTCCCTATTGTTTTCCTGACCCTGGGTTGGGCAACATCGCAAGCACAAACATTTAATCTTGGTGTTAAAGCCGGTGTAAATTTAGCCAAACTTAATGCTGATTTTGCCAGTGAAGAAAATCGCTTAGGCTATCAGGTAGGTGCCTGGGCCCGTATTGGCGGCGCAAGTTTTTATGTACAGCCCGAAGCTTATATTGGTAGTAAAGGCAATAAATTCATCAGCTTTACCAATAATAACAATAATGAAGTAACTGCAGAAGGTAAAGTGAGATTTACTACACTGGATGTGCCAGTTTTATTAGGCACCAAGTTTGGGGCTAAAAACCTAAATTTCAGGGTGATGGCCGGACCTGTAATTTCATTTATTTTGGATGAAAACTCGAGTTTTAGCTCGGCTTACCAGCAAGCTACTGATTTTGACAACTATAAAAATCAGGCCCTTGGCTTACAGGCGGGTGCCGGTGTTGATATAGGTGCCATTTCAGTTGATTTACGTTATGAAGCAGGTCTTTCCAACATTAGTAAAAGTGAAAAATACAGCCAGAAACCGAACTTATTTCAGTTGAGTTTAGGATTTAAGATCTTGTAATCTATTTATTTAAACCTCAACAGGCAACCCGTTATGTTGCTCGTTGAGGTTTAATGTCGGCGCAGTTAAATTATTGATTAGCCGTATTATCTATTAATGGCCTTGTTGCGGCTGTTGCCGATGTTATGGTGATATCACCTCTTGCACCAACAGTGTACGTTCTGCCTCCAAGGAAAGGTACAACTCCATTAGTTGTGCCGTTTCGGGAAATGATATTGATTCCTGATGCTGAATATCTTACATATAACTCATAACTCCCGATAGGAACAGGCACAAATACTGAACCTGCTTTATAAGCTATACCAGTTGCGACAACCGTTTCTAAACCCGATACAGCATTTTTAATAACCAGGGTCATGGGGGAGTTCCCGTTTGGAATAGCATTTACAAAACGAACATAAGCGACCATGTTGCTTGCATTGTTAGGTGGTAAAACATCTTCCAGAATAAATGATTCTGCCGTTTTTGTCGCGCTATTATAAATGCCACCGGTGTAAAGAGAATAATATTTTCCTTTTTCCAGATTGGAATTAACTTCTGATATGGTAACATTGGCATTAGCTGTGGCAGTAGAAGGGATTATTCCGTTTATCTTATAAGTTGCTGGATTAATAACACTGTAATTTGAAGCTGGGTAAACAGCGCCATATGCCGTTCCCGCTGTACTTTCCGAACCGGTATTGCTCAGGATCCCGGAAACCTTTACACCATTGGCATAAAAGTTTACAGAAGGGGAACCGGCTGTAAAATTAAAATATTTGATTCGCGCAACTTCAGTAGCTTCAATTGGTATATCAATTACCTGTATGCTATTGTCTTTTTTACAAGAGAAACTTATGAACGGAATTAGCAGAACCGCTAAATGACCTATATTTTTTATTTTCATGATTAGCTGATTAAGGTTGAATAATCCAGGTTTCTTTGGTATGATAATCAGTGGCTAAACCACCTATAACACTCAATGCCTGCCTGTTCCATACGTATTCAGAATTATAACGGGGCCTGATTCTATATGCTGGTTTACCAACATTTTCCGAATATAGTGTTACCGGAAAAACATAGCCTAAATAGATCTGTTTTCCGGTTAAGGGATCGGTGTCTGTATAATGATATCTTCTTAGATCCATCCAGGTTTCCAAATGACCCCATCCCCATTGCGCAATATATTTCTGACACATAATTTGTGTTAGTGTTAAATCGGCAGCATTTGCAGGAACAATAGATGGCGTATTCATATATGCGGCTTTCTCGGTGCTGGTAATTTGTGTTGGAGATTGATTATCCTCAAGATTCCTTGCATTAACGAAATCTATATGGGATGAGATACCATTCTTTAACGCCGCCAGGGCAGTTACTTTGTCTCCTTTTTTAAATGCAGCTTCTGCTTTAATGAACTGAAGTTGAGCATAGGTCATCACAGGTAATTTACATTTATCAGAGAAAATATACCTTCCCTGGGTATTTGCTGCCGGTGCTGAAATGGAAGCAAGATTCCACAAGTTATTGGGTAGCTGGCTGGATGTAAAAGCACCGGTTCCTGCTCCTGTCACAATACCTCTGTATACACCATCAGGAGAAGGCGAAAGCATTCTGCTCATCCTTGGATCCACTACACCCGCAAACTGGGTTCCGTTCATCAGGTTCACAATGAAAGAGGTTTGTCTGTATGTTTGCATATTGCCCCTGGTTGGTCCTAAAAAGTTTCTGTCATCATTACCGGTAATGCCGGGATATCCCATTAAAGCATCATCATTATTACTGGCGAATGACTTATCAACAGCGGCGATGACATCATCTGGTTTATAGCTGGATTTATTGCTGAAATGATTCAAGTTTAGCGCAAGCATGGCATAGGCCAGTTTTGTCCACTTCGCTCTGTCGCCTTTGTAAAGAATATCGGTTTTTCCCAAAAACGCAGCATCTACTGCTCCATCCGTTCTTGCCAAATTTGCGATGGCAGCATTCAGTAAACGCTGAACTTCCTGATAAGCATATTCCTGACTATCATAGTCAAAAACATTTCTGGTAGGATCTATAGCCTGTTTAATGATAATCTCACCATGAATATCGGTCAGGGTTTGCCAGCCCCAGGCTTTTAAAATCTGCCCGACACCTAATAAATCCCAACGTTGTTCAGCCTCTGCCTTGGTATTCATATCAATCAGATTCTGACCAAAGCTCCAATATACATCCCGCCACAATTGTGCACCATTATCTGACACCGGGTCATAGCCCTGGAGATCCCATGTAGTACCAGAAGTTGTTGAAGTCCAGTTTTGTGTATATCTTCCAATAAACCGTCCGTCATACTGTGGAGCTGTTACCATCCAGTGAATCATTGGTGACAGATACAAATTTGCTGTTACAGTTTGCGGAGCATTGGGGTTGGTATTTACATCCAGGTATTTTTTACAGCTACTAACTGAAAGTAGAATTCCGGTTAGCAATACTAAATATATCTTTTTCATATTTTCTATATTATAATCCAATCTTAATTCCAAAGTTTAAACCAATTGGCATTGGAAAGTTACCATAATCAATACCTGATGCCCCGGAACCACCAACAGCTGCAGTATTGCCATTAACTACAGGATCAAGGCCTGTATAATTTGTGATTAAGAATAAATCCGTCCCTGTGGCAAAAACACTTGCGCTTTTGATAAAATTTTGCTTTTTAAATAAGGTTTGTGGTAACTTATAACTGAAGGTGACATCTCTTAGCCTTATCCAATTGATATCTTTTTCAATAAATAATTCCTCACTTGCATTAGAATAAAAAGAGTTTTGATAATAGGGCACAAATGCAATATTATTCACTGTTGGATTGGCTGTATTTTCTCTACCATCCTGCAATACGCCCGGAATGATTCTTGGGGTCAGTCTGTTTAATGTAGTATTGCTTAAACCAATCGTTGTTAGAAAGTGCTGGGTAGCATTTAATACATCGCCGCCTTTTCTGATATCAAGTAAGAAGGATAGCGACATGTTTTTATAGGTGAACGTATTTGTTAAGCCGATGGTAAAGTCTGGCTGCCTGTCATAACCACCTTCAACAAAAACGGTAGAACGCACCGGAATTCCGGTAGTTGGATTTATTAACAATTGCCCCTGGTTATTCCGAAGGTAAAATAGTCCCGTTAATGATCTTGTTGAATTTCCCGGGGTATTCCCGTTACGCACGTTCGCATATAGCCATGTATCAGAAACGTAAGATTCTGGTAATTCATTCGGAAGTGAAAGTACTTTTCCACGCGCAGATTCAAAGTTTGCCAAAACATCCCAATTAAAATTGCTGGTTTTTACTGGCGTTCCTCGTAATGTAAGTTCTATACCTTGATTTCTCGTTGATCCACCGTTAAGATTTAAGAGTATAAAGCCCGTGGCATAACTGCTTCTGATATCGTTTACGATCTGATCAGTTGTTTCTTTACGATACACCGTCACATCCAGGCCTAAACGGTTATTCAGAAATCCCAGCTCTGCTCCAAATTCATATGATTTTGCAAATTCGGGTTTAAGCCCCGGATTAGGACCTGTGAAGCCATAACCATAGCCCCCGTTAGAGGTTGTCTTATTTTCCAGGCTCGGAACATAAGCATATGGTCTTGCGTCTTTACCAACATTAGCATAAGCAGCTCTCAACTTTCCATAATAGAAAATATTTTTAAGCCCCTTAAAAGCCGGAACATCAGTAAAAACAAAACTACCCTGAACTGATGGGTACCAGAAGGAATAACGATCTATAGGAATAGTGGAAGTACGGTCATTTCTAACAGTTCCGGTCAGGAATAAATAATTTTTATAATCAAAAGTTGCCCTGGCAAAAAAGCTCACTAAACGACGTTGTGTAATTGTTGTTCTTACCAATTTAGTTCCCACATTATTTAAAGAGTTAAAATTAGGATCTAAGAAGCCTTCTCCATAACCCGCATCTACATTAGATTTCAGGTTTTGCAATGAATTGCCCAAAGTTGCATCAAAGGAAATATCGCCGGTTAGCTTTTGTTTATTTAAATTAATCAGGTTTTGAAGGTTGATATTCCTTGTTACGTCATTGGCTACATCTATCGTTCCGCCTCTGCTAAAGCCTGAAGCACTTTCCGGATGACGTACAATTAAGTTTTGGTTGGTATAAGAATCCATACCAATATTGGTTTTAATGTTCGCCCACGAAAATGGGGTTATGGTTAAGCCAAGGTTTGAAATAATCCTGCTGGTTTTAGAATTAATAATATTTTTATTCACATTGAAATAGGGATTATCAATTTCAGCATTGCCAGCAGATCCGTAAGCCAATAACCTTCTTGTGCCTGCCGGTGTAAGGTAGTTAGAAGCCTGATCAGTTTGCGGCCAGGCCAGCAGGCCAAGTAAAGGCCCGATACTCCCTTTTAAGGGTTGGTCATTTACCGCATAACTGTAATTCATAGATAAATCTGTCTTTAACCAGCTATTTACAGTGCCTTGTGATGCTCCTGTTAAGTTAATTCTCTGATAAGCGGAATTTGGCACCACACCTTCCTGATCTGTATATGCACTTGAAATCCGGTAATTCATTTTTTCAGAGCCACCCTCAAATGATAAATTATGCCTTTGCGTAAACCCAGTTTGAAAGAAATCCTTTACATTATCATAAAACTGCGTTCCTTCAGCGTAAGCCGGACCGAAATATTGATAGATATTATTTAATGTAGATACTGATCCAGGAGCGCCACTCCCACCTAATCCATATTCTTTCTGAATTTCAGGATAAGCTCTCGTTGTCTCCACCCTGAAACTATTACTATAATTGATTGCACCACTACCAGCCTTTGCCCTCTTTGTAGTAATGACAATTGCACCGTTAGCCGCATCAATTCCATAAAGCGCAGCAGCTTCAGGACCTTTTAAAACCACTAAACTTTCAATGTCTTCCGGATTGATATCTGCAGAACGATTAGTAAAATCAACCCCTCTGTTACTAAATGATGTGTTTGAACTTGCATCTGAAACAAAGGCTGAAGTACTTAACGTTTTGTTATCAATTGGTAAACCGTCAACAATCATTAATGGTTGATTATTCCCGCTGATAGAACTTACTCCGCGAATGGTTATGGAGGATGATGCCCCCGGAACACCTGAAGAGCTTGTTACCTCAACACCCGCAACACGTCCCTGTAAAGCATTGATAAAATTTTCGCGTTGCGTTTCGGCTATTACAGCACCTGAAACAGTTTGTTGGGATGTACCTAATTCGCGTTTTTTCACTGTATTACCCAAAGCAGTTACCACAACTTCATCAAGACCCTTAGCATCAGAAACTAAAGAAACATTGATGATTTTGTTTGTACCGACATTTCGTTCAACGGCCTTATATCCGATATAGGAAAATGCAAGAACATCGGTTTCCAACGCTTTAATCGTGTAATTCCCGTCGCCATTGGTTTGTGCAACGGTTGTGGTTCCTTTTACCCGGATGGAAACACCGGGGATTGGACCATCTGTAGAGGAGACTTTACCCGTGATGGTAATTTGTTGTGCAATGGCATGTGCCAGCAACAAAAAAGTACCCATAATGGTGAGTAGTAGTTTTTTTTTCATAAACTGCCTGGTTTGAAATGAAATGAGTTTAGTTTGATATAGTTGTTTGCCAATATTTTCAAACACGCATAATCACGCATATTTTTCCAATATTTAGCTAATATCATAAATGTTTTTCATTTAAAAAACAAATAGTCAAGATTTTAACATTCTAATCCCAATATATTATTGCAACAAACCGCAAAAACACGCAATACAAATAAATCTTATATTTACTTCCGTAAAAAATACCTCAGTATGCTTAAAAAAGAACGCCACGATTTTATTATGCGCCAGATCAACCTGCATAACCGTGTACTTACTTCCGATCTGGTTCAATTGCTTAACGTATCTGAAGATACCATCAGGCGAGACCTACAGGAACTTTCAGATGAAGGCTTGCTTTTTAAAGTTCATGGTGGCGCACTATCTAAATCTTACCATAGTTCTTTCGATGACAGTACGGTTTATGCCAGAGACAGTAAAATCATTATTGCTAAAAAAGCAACCGGGCTGATCACAGACGGAATGGTGGTTTTAACCGGCGGCGGCACCACCATTTTAGAGTTTGTAAAGCAGCTTCCGCAAAACATAGCGGCTACTTTTTTTACCATCAGCCCCCTGGTGGCGATAGAGTTGGCTAAATACGACAATATAGAAGTGATACTGATTGGTGGTTTATTTTCTAAAAATTCGCAGGTTACTTATGGCGGACAGGTGATTACCCAACTTGCTGAACTCAAAGCAGACTTATGCCTGATGGGTACGAGTGCCATTCATCCCGAAGAGGGACTGACAGACACTTACTGGGAAATTAACCAGCTTAAAAAAGCCATGCTGGCATCCTCAAAAAAGACTGCAGTATTGTGTATTTCAGAGAAACTGGACATTGCGCTGCGTTTAAGGGTATGCCCGATTGAAAGCATCAGCTACCTTATTACCGAACTGGATCAGGATCATGAGTCATTAACAAGATACCAGAACAGAGAAGTGCATATTTTATAGAAATGGAGCCCCGAAGATTCTGAGCCCCATTTGTGTTAAAAACCTGGATCTGCAGGTGTATTCGGATTGTTATCTCTTTCCTGGAAGGGATAAGGAAAAAAGTTACGCTTCCGGTTCGCGACTGGCTGGTTAAATCTCCTCATATCTTCAATTTTTAAGCCTGAAGCATATAATTCAATGGAACGGTGTTTATAAATTAAATCCATCAACTGCTGTTGTGTATAAGTTCCGCTCAGCGATGGCAATGCTGCCGTTACACCAAAAACATCTGTCGTTTTGGTAACGACTTTATTCAGTTCGGCCAAAGCATTTGACAAATCCGGCTGCCGGGCGTAGGCCTCTGCCTTAATTAATGTCATTTCTCCAGGCAGATAAATTGGAAAAGGCGTTGTTGTACTGGCTGCAAAGCCATTCATCCGGATGGTTGCCACCTGACTTCCAGCAAAAATAGTATAGAATGGGATTCTTTTATCTCCGGCATCAGGCACATCAGCACCTGTCAGACCCAAATTTACATTGGATGGCTGAAAAACATTATTCGAAGAAATAATGGTAAATAAAATATTTGGTGATGTGGCATCAAAGTTAAAAGAAGATGCTTTTGTTAAATCTACTTCATTTGCTTCCGATAAAGCCAGTGAATAATTACCGGAAAACAAGGCATATCTTGCCTTTAATGCATGCAAGGTATTTACGATATTGATATTGGGTACATTTGAATTAAAGCCGCTTGAAATTGGATTAGCGGTTATGGTGTTTAAAGCGTTATCTATTACAGCAATGGCTTTAGTGAAACCAGTTGCCCTTGTAATAAATGCGACATTTTTCCCTGTTCCATCGGGTATTTTTTCCCAGTATTGAGATAAATTGCCAATAGCAAGTGCCTTAAAAATGCTCGAGTAGGCAATCAGGCCGGATGCATATCCTTTATCACCAAGGTTGCCTGCATTGGTAATCACTAAATCAGCGTCATAAACAATCTTATTTGCGCTTGTCCACAGGTTAAATAAAATGGTATTCGTACCATCCACAGCTGCTCCGCCTGTACTTAACTGTAATTCAGGAATATTTCCAGAGTTCAGTAAGGAAAGTTCATTGGTAACAAAACCATTGGCGGCAACAGCATTAAACATCACCCCTGTTCTGTTTAAGCTATAAACCCTTTGCAAACCAATGGCCACAGCCGTCAGACCTTGCTGATTAGTGAGTGCTACAGCTGTTTTTGCCCTGGATGGATCCTGATACTCTTTGGTACAGGAAGCTAAACCCATTGCCCAAGTGAAAGCAAGGCAAGTGATATATTTTGAGGTAGTGAATTTTAAACTTTTCATAAATTTTTCCTTTGCCGATTAAAATTTAACTTGTAAACCTAAACTAAAGGTTCTTGGAATGGGAACCGATCCAAAATCGATATTTCTTAAAATAGTAGACTGACCGCCTGAGTTCACTTCAGGATCATATCCTTTGTAATGATCCCATGAAACCAGGTTTCTTCCGCTTAAAGTAATGGTCAGATCGCGCAGGTATTTAACTTTACCTACATTATAGCTTAAAGAAACTTCTCTTAACTTCACAAAAGATCCATCATCAATCCGCCATTCTTCCGTAGCGTACACACCGGCCACATAACCTCTCGGCAACTGGCCGAGTTGTTCCGCTTCTGCCACTTTACCACTTCCTACACCCTGGCGTGTTCTCCAGTCGGCATTCCAAACGTCACCCCCCTGAACAGCATCTAACTGCACATGAAGATTAAACTTTTTATAAGAGAAATCATTCACAAAGGAAGCCGTGTAATCAGGATTCGGGTTACCCAGCACTTTACGCAAGGTTGTTCCGGTAGGCAAACCATCGGTGCCACGCTGCGGTGTAAAGGTGGTTGCCGAATTCTGTATTCCACGCTCCAGCTGCGGAATTCCGGCAGCGTTGGTTAATAAGCTGCCATCCGGATTCCGGGCAAAGAAAGTTCCATAAAACACACCGATTGCTTCACCATCAATAATGGCCACGGGCGCACCAGGATTGGTTGAGAATAACCTTAAACCACCAACATTAAGTGCCTGGTTTCTGTTTCTATTAAAAACTACGGTGGTATTCCAGCTAAAATCTTTTGATTTTATTGGCGTTCCATTCAACACCAGTTCAATTCCCTTATTCCTCAGCGATCCGATGTTATCCAGAAAACTAGAAAATCCGGTAGATGGAGCGGTAACGCTGGCGATTAACAAATCACTTACCTTTTTATTGTACCAGTTAAACTGCAACCCAAGTCTGTTTTTAAAAAAAGATAAGTCGGTACCCAACTCCAGTTCACGCTGACGCTCTGGTTTAACATTTTCATTAGCCAAAGTCGCGCTCGAAAACAAGGATGCCCGACCTAAAAAAGACTGTGTTGAATAGGCATTGATCCTGTCGTAAGCACCAATACCTGTTAAATTACCCGATTCTCCATAGGCAGCCCGGATTTTAAAAGTATCCCACCAGGAGGAAACACCCAGATTTTTCCAGTAATCAGCTGATGACAACACATAACTTGCGTTGCCTTTGAAATAAGTTTGTGTCCGGTTATCGGCACCAAATACGGTAGATTGATCAACACGAACAGCTCCTGTTAAGAAAAAGTGATCCCTGTATTTAAAAGTCTGCTGTAAATATCCTCCTGTTACAGAAAGCTGTGTTCTGCCATCCACACTAGGCAGTTGGGTTGCCGCAGCATTAACCGTTTCAATTAAAGGAGCTAAACCCCTACCATTTACCAATTGATATCGCGTTTGCTCATACTGAAAGGAATATCCCAATTGAGTTGTTGAAGCAATTTTATCACTGATTTTAGCCTGATAAGTGGCATTGATATCATTGTTAAACTGAAAGGCATTATTACTCGCCGCACTGGCATAACCGTTTAGCGTACCATCCAGTGTTGCGCCGCCACCATAAAAATCGGGGTTTACGTTATAAGCAAACGGCGGAATATAAGTAGAACCATTTGAACCAGAGTTATCTACACCAACCAGGAAATTTAACGTTAGGTTTTTTACCGGATTAAGTTTCAGATTGGCACTTGAAATGATTCTGTTGGTTTCCTGGCGTTGCTTAATATCTTCAATTACGGAAACCGGATTTACCCGGCCACGCTCTCCAACCGCCAGCAGATTGCCATTGGCATCTCTTGCAAAAATATCATGGAAGTTACCAATAATGGTCACCGAATTCATCGGAGAAAAAAAAGAGTTACCGTCGGGTTTCTCCTTGGCCGCACTCCTGATGTAATTCATACCTACACTTAACGATGCCCAATCGGTGATCTTCTGATCTACGTTTGCCCGCAGGTTGTACCTTGAAAAATCGGTGTTTTTAATGATCCCCTGATTGGTGAAATAACTTGCTGAAGTATAAAACTTAGTATTATCTGTTCCTCCGCTGATAGAAACTGTATTGTCGGTGCCGTATCCGGTCTGGAAAATATAATCCTGATAATTATATCGGGTAACCGGGGTCGTGTTTGTTAATAAGGCTGCCGTAGTAGCCGGAGGCGTTACCACCGTTTGAATGACATCCTGTGTGAATGAATTTACTGAACCACCAAATTTAACCGGCGACTGGTTCACGTCAATCTGTTTCCGCAGTTCACTCATGGTTAGGCTGGTATTAAAAGTAACCTGCGCTTTCCCGCTTGCACCCCTTTTGGTGAAAATCTGAATTACGCCTGAGTTGGCTCTTGAACCATAAATTGCCGCAGCGGCAGCACCGTTTAAAACTTCAATCCGGTCAATATCCGCTGGATTAATATCGACCATTCTGTTTTGGCCTATGCTTCCCACTACGTTTCCGCCATCATAATTTGACGAAGTATTGGTCACTCTGGTAGTGGAGTTGTTCACGATTACACCATCAATAATATATAGCGGTTCTGAAGATGAGTTCACGGAACTAATTCCCCTTAACCTCACTGACATTCCACCAGCAGGGTCTCCCGAATTCTGACTGATTTGTGCACCTGCGGTCTTCCCTTGTAAAGAAGACAGTACATTGCCGCTCGGCGCTTTATTTAAGTCATCACCTTTTACCGTACTAACATAACTGCCCAGTTCCTTTCTGGTTGTTCCGGCAGAGGTACCGGTAACAATAACTTCATCCAAACCAACGGCATCTCCGCTTAATACGCCATTTAACTGGATGGTATTATTTTCACCAAGTGTGAGGGATTGTACAGCAGATTTATAACCTACAAAAGAGAAAGATAGCTGATAACTCCCTGGTGCCAGGTCTACGGAAAAAGTATAGGCTCCGCTCCCGTTTGTACTTGTGGCCAGGTTAGTATTTTGTATTTTAACCACCGCCCCGGGAATGGGGGTGTTATTGGCACCATCAGTTACTTTTCCACTAATGGTATACCGTTTGTTTTGCGCCCGTACCGGATCGGTACAATAGAGCAGGAGAAATGGAATCATCAAAATCATAAATAACTTCGATAACCATTGAAGGTAAATTTTTTCCATAAAATTAGGTTAGGGTCTGGATTTTAAACAAATTTAGTAAAATCACTTACAAAGCCAATTTTTATTCCTTGTAATCAGTCTTCCTGAAGAAATCAATTAAATCCAGCTATTGGGGTAAACTGATTTTACCCATGCACACGGAAGGAACTCCTTTTCTGTGGCCAAAATCAATAGGTTTACCACTAAGCGTTTCATTTGCCAGAACGGCAAACAATACGGCTTCCTTTGCATCTGGATTTATATTTAAATCGGCAGTGGTTCCAAAACTGAAATCAGGCAATTTATCACGTAATAAATTAACCAGCAATGGGTTATGCATCCCGCCACCGCTCATTAAAACCTTTGCCTTTACCTCCCTGACAAAACACTTTTGAATCGCATGAGCAATGGTTTCGGCAGAAAAGTGACAGAGTGTAGCCATTACATCTTCTTTTTTAAGATTTGCAGTTCCGGAGGCTTTTTGTGCATTCAGCAGATAATCCAGGTTAAACAACTCTGGTCCGGTGGTTTTAGGGAAAGTGGCCTCAAAAAATTCATTGTTCAGCAAGGCGGAAAGCAAATCCTGGTTTAAATTCCCCGATAAACTTATTGCAGCATGTTGATCATAAAACCGATTGAAATGCTGTTGCATAAACTGATCCATCAGGGTATTACCCGGCCCCACATCGGTAGAAAAAACTTCATCTGCCTGCAAGCTTCCCGGGAGGTAGGTGAAATTGGCAATGCCCCCGATATTCAGCATGATTCGGTCTTCTGCCTTTTTAGAAAAGATTAAATAATCGCCATATACCGCCAATGGAGCTCCCTCACCCCCTGCCGCCAGGTGTTTCTGCCTGAAATCAGATAAGGTAATAATCCCGGTTTTTACGGCAATATGATCACCATCACCAATCTGTAAGGTACCGTTTGGATAATCATTCATTTGATGCAATGATTTTGGTGCATGAAAAATGGTTTGTCCGTGACTGGCGATGAAATCGATCTCTTCATTTTGATAACCCCATTCCTTCAACGCATCATTAATCAACCCGGCATGGGTATCGGCAATCAACTCATTCATCAGGCAAACCAACTGCAGATCCACTTCCTTTTTAGAAAATACCGCCTTAACCTTTGCCCGGAAATCAGGTGTAAAATCTCCGGTTTTAAATTCCAACACCTCAATATCCGTATCCGCACCGCTTCCACTTACTTTACAAAGTGCAATATCCAAACCATCCATAGAGGTACCGCTCATTAAACCAATAATCAGTCTTTCGGCTTTATTTGCTTTCAGATAGAGGTTTTGAATTTGATTATTCATATTCAGGCTTGATTGTTAAAATTGATAGCGCTTAGTTTTTGTACATCGGGCATTTAATCAATAAAAGTAAATAACCTTTATTAAAAACTGCACATAACTCGCTATCTTTACTGCTCCGTACATTAAAAACCATATAAAAAAAATGGCTAGATTAAATCTACTGGAGGAGACACGTTTCGAGAAACTACCCGTAAGCGTGTTCGAAAATCCAAAAATTGCTTCAGTTAATGTGGCGCACCGAATCGCCAACCTCATTAAATCCAAACAAGCAAGCAACACACCTGCAGTACTGGGCTTAGCAACAGGTGTTACCCCAATTGCAGTTTATGCCGAACTGGTCAGACTGCATCAAGAAGAGGGTTTAAGTTTTAAAAATGTGATTACTTTTAACCTGGATGAGTACTATCCAATGGCGCCAACTGCAGCGCAGAGTTATGTTACGTTTATGAATGAGAATCTTTTCGATCACATCGATATCGACAAGAACAATGTTCATATTCCTGACGGTACCCTGGCACTGGAAGATATTCCGGCCTTTTGCCTGGATTATGAAAAGAAAATTGGTGATTTAGGCGGTTTGGATATCCAGATACTTGGAATTGGCCGTACTGGCCACATTGGATTTAACGAACCCGGATCGGCACCAAATTCAGGTACCCGATTGGTGACTTTGGATGATCTGACACGCAGAGATGCTGCACGTGATTTCGGTGGAAAAACCTTTGTACCCACCAAAGCCATTACCATGGGTATCGGCACCATTTTTAAAGCAAGGGAAATTATCCTGATGGCATGGAGCCGTAAAAAAGCATCCATCATTAAAAAAGCTGTAGAAGGAGAAATCTCTGGCGAGGTTCCGGCAACCTATCTGCAATTGTCGGATCATGTTGAGTTTATCCTGGATACCCCTGCGGCCTCAGAATTGACTCGTTTTGATACGCCATGGTTGGTTAAAGATTGCATCTGGACTGACGCATTGATCCGTAAAGCTGTAATCTGGTTGGCCAATACCTTAGGTAAACCGGTATTAAAGTTAACAGAAGATGATTACAACAATAATGGTATGGCGCAACTGGCTACTGAAAAGGGTCCGGTTTACAACATCAACATTCATATTTTCAATAAATTACAACATACCATTACCGGCTGGCCAGGCGGAAAGCCTAATGCTGATGATTCTCAACGTCCGGAAAGAGCTGAACCAGCGAAAAAACGGGTGATTATATTTTCTCCGCATCCTGATGATGACGTAATTTCGATGGGTGGTACCTTCATCCGGTTAGTTGATCAGCAACATGATGTGCATGTAGCTTATCAAACTTCTGGAAATACCGCCGTTTGGGATGATGATGCCTTGCGTTTTGTAGAATTTAATGTAGATTTTACAGAGAAAATGGGCATGGATAACACTCACCTGAAAGATCTTTACCATAAAATGAGGACTTTCATTGAGGCTAAACAACCCAACCAGGTAGATACTCCTGAAATTCAAACCGTTAAAGGATTAATTAGAAAAGGTGAAGCCATTGCCGGTGCGCGTTATTGTGGTTTGGAAGATGATCACATTCATTTCCAGGCACTTCCTTTTTATGAAAGCGGAAAGAACCAGAAAAATCCGGTTACCGACGCAGATATTGATTTAACCATTCAACTTTTACAAAAGGTAAAACCACAGCAGGTTTTTGCTGCCGGTGATTTTGAAGATCCGCATGGAACGCACATTGTTTGCTTCAATATTATTCTTGCGGCTTTAACCCGCCTTCGTGAAACGGAAGAATGGGCTAAAGATTGCTGGTTATGGATGTATCGTGGTGCATGGCATGAATTTGAAACCCATGAAATTGAAATGGCTGTACCCATTTCTCCTCAGGAATTGGAGCGCAAAAGGAATGCGATCTTTAAGCACCAGAGTCAGAAAGACCGGGCTGTTTTTCCGGGCGACGATTCAAGGGAATTCTGGCAACGTGCAGAAGACCGCAACCGTGAAACGGCTAAAGCCTATGATGAACTCGGCCTGGCTGAATATGAAGCCATGGAAGCTTTCGTCAGGTGGAAGTTTCAGGACTAAATAAATTAAGATTTAAGAGGCTGTCTCATAAATACAAAATGTCTTCCTGAGGCTGTCGAAGGACTTTTAAAAAAGCCGTTCAGCGCGTTTCTACAAGTTCAACGTGACAAGATTCAAAGATAAATTGATTTATGACACAGCCCCTTTTTGTTTATTAAACTAAATTGAAAAGAAGTTCTTCCAAACCCACATCCCGCCCATACTTCGCAAGTTGGCACTAACGGTAAATTTCATCATTACCCGCATAGTCCAGCCATTTAAAACCTGCAACATTTTGGGAAGCTTCGCCGGAAGAGGTAGCATAGAGGGCAAATAGAGATCCTACAAATCCGCCTGCCACTTTAGTACTCAGATACTTCCCGTCAACATCACCCAATAGCAGTTTCCATTTATTAGGTTGTGTAGCATATTGAAAATTACATTTATCGCCATTTGTTTCAATCTGCAGGTATACTTTATTATTTCCACTGATTTCAACCTGTTTAATTAGCGTTGCCTTTTTTTGATCCTGGTCGCCTTTTAAAACCTGCAATACTGATTTGCCATCTACAACTGATCGGCATAAATAGTAAAAATGATATTCATTCTGAAAAATCATTATCCCGGCTTTTTCGTTAGCTGTTTTGGCTTTAAATACCATCTCCGTACTGGCTTTGGCTTTGATGTGTTGCAATCGTTTACCAATAAAGGCAGGATTAGCTTTTCCCATACAGGTTTCGGGCAGTAGATTCATCGTTAAACCATCAGTTTTACTAAGCTTAAACCAGCTTGTATCTAAAGTTCTTAGAAAAAGTAAGGCAGGATCAAGCTTGTCTTTAAATTCTATTCTGTAAGAGAAATTGCCACTTTGAGGTCTTGCGTCTTTTTGCTTGACTTCTTTGAAGCCAGCCGAATAACTATATTTTATTTCCTTGTTATCCGGATTAATGACAGGCCATCCGTTTTCCCATTTTACAGGTGCAATAAAAGTTTCCCGCCCGGTATTGTAATAATCGCCCTCATATGGCCGGACCGCTAAGAAAACAGCATAGGTATTTCCATCCGGACCTTCTACAAGTTCTGCATGACCAGCCGAAGTAACAGGATTTTTCCTGTTCGGATCTAAGTTCCGCTGTGTTAAAATCGGATTATTTTCATAAGGCAGATATGGCCCCGATACGGATCTACCTCTTAATACCACTTGTGAATGATTTACTGATGTTCCTCCCTCCGCAGCACAGAGGTAATACCATTCTCCTCTTTTAAAAATATGTGGTCCTTCAATCCAAACCGGTTTTTTACTGATATCAACACCGCCATTAACCAGTTGTATTTCTTCACCCCGAACGCTTAAGGTTTCAGGATCAAATTCATACATCCTGATTGTTCTGTGGCCACTGTACAAAGGTTTATTATCCGGCGCATCACTGTTGTAAATAATATAAGCTTTATCACGATCGAAAAATAAAGATGGATCGATTCCCTTCACCTGAGGCAGCCAAACAGGATCGCTCCATGGCCCCGCAGGGTTTTTAGCCGTGAC
This sequence comes from Pedobacter sp. MR22-3, assembly GCF_026240075.1. Lineage (NCBI taxonomy): Bacteria > Pseudomonadati > Bacteroidota > Sphingobacteriia > Sphingobacteriales > Sphingobacteriaceae > Pedobacter > Pedobacter sp. MR22-3. The sequence goes on from NZ_JAPIVF010000001.1 coordinate 378,935, forward strand.
CACAAAATTACCCTTTCCATCTATCAAAGTGCAGGTAACGTAAAATAATCCATTATGATAATGAATTGCTGGCGCGAATAATCCCCTGGAAACACGATTGTCCATAAAATTCATCTGACCAGGGCGATCGATTACATTTCCAATCTGCTTCCAGTTTTTTAAATCCTGACTATGAAACACAGGAATACCTGGAAAATACGAGAAAGTTGAGTTGACCAGATAGTAATCTGATCCAACTCTAGTTACACTGGGATCGGGATAAAAACCTGATAATATGGGGTTGTTAAACTTAATTTGTGCAACGCCCCGGAACGTTATGCCTATTAAAAAAAGGAAAATCAGCTTTCTCATATTTATTTATACCTGGTTAAATTGTTGAAGATATACATAATGGCATGAAAATGCAACCGATTGCAATATGATTTTTTTTCTTATTTTGCCTCTACAATTTATGGCATGTTAAAAGTACGGTATAAGGTGCTTTTTACATAAATTCACAGTTGTAACCAATATTTTAATTTTACCTGTTAAATAAAGCACAAAAATTTTTACTGAACAAGCAGCAATACCAATTATATTAAACCAAAATCAAAACGATAGAAATGAAAATGATTGAAACCATGCGTTGGTATGGACCAGATGACATTGTAAGTTTAACAGACATTAAACAGGCGGGCTGCAGTGGTGTGGTTACGGCACTACACCACATTCCGGTAGGTGAAATCTGGACTGTTGAAGAAATTCAGAAAAGAAAGGCTGAAATTGAAGAGACCGGTATGACCTGGAGTGTTGTGGAGAGCTTACCGGTACATGAAGACATTAAAAAAAGAGCCGGGAAGTACCAAACCTGGATCAACAATTATAAAATAAGCCTGGAGAACCTTTCCTCCTGCGGCATCAGGGTGATTACCTATAATTTTATGCCGGTATTGGACTGGATGCGCACCAACCTCAGGTACGAAACTGAAACCGGGGCCCTGGCTTTACGATTTGAAAAATCAGCATTCATCGCTTTCGATTTATTTTTACTGAAAAGGCCAAATGCAACTGCAGATTATACTGAAGATGAAATAAAAAAGGCTACTCATTATTTCGACAAATTAACCGATACACAAAAAAATGAACTCACTGCAAATTGTTTGCAGGGCTTACCAGGCAGCAAGGATCATTTCACACCTGAACAAGTTTTAGCATTATTAGATGGCTTTAAAGGAATTACCTCCGATATCTTAAAACAAAACCTGGTTCAGTTTCTGAAAGAGATTACGCCGGTTGCAGACGAACACGGTATGCAAATGGCCATCCACCCGGATGATCCTCCTTATCCCATTTTAGGTTTACCCAGAATTATGAGTACAGAAAAAGATGCACAATACCTGATCGACCAGGTACCGGCTAAATCAAATGGGCTTTGTTTCTGCAGTGGTTCATTTGGTGCAAGACCAGATAATGATCTCCCGGGGATGATCAAAAGATTAGGTTCAAGAATCCATTTTCTCCATTTAAGAAGTACAAAAAGGGATGAAGACGGTAATTTTTATGAAGCCAATCACCTGGAGGGCGATGCCGATATGTTTACAGTCGTTCGTGAAGCAGTAAAACTGATGCATGCTGAAAACAGAACAATACCAATGCGTCCGGATCATGGACACCAGATGCTTGATGACCTTAGCAAACAACCTTATCCAGGATATTCTGCCATAGGTAGGCTCAAAGGCCTGGCCGAAATCAGAGGCCTTGAAATGGGCATCAGCAAAAGCTTATTCAATTAAGCATCAGGAAGGCAATTTAGTACTAGATTGCCTTTCTACCACCGTTGGATTTAACACAATATGCGCTGTATTTTCATAAGGATTTTCCTGATGAATCATCTTTAGAAACATTTTTGCACATTCCTGTCCCATTTGCGAGGCATGCTGATCAATGGTAGATAAGTTTGGCGTGATATAGGCCGAAAATGCTTCATTCGCAAAACCAATCACCCCGATTTCAGGCGGTGTCTGATCAATCTCCTTCAGTTTTTTAATTACACCCAATGCCGTAAAATCATCTCCGGCAACAATGGCATCCGGTCTATTTTCAAACCGCATTAATTTTCCGGCACCAAACCTGCCGTCTTTAATGGATAATCCGCCAAAATGAATATACTCTTCCAAAACAGGCAGATGATTGTCCTGTAATGCCGCTTTATACCCCTTCAGCCTGTCGTTAAAAATTTTAATCTGATGAATAGTGGTTATGAAAGCAATGTTCCGGTATCCCTGATCAATTAAATGCTGGGTGGCCATATAACCCGCCCTAAAATCATCAAGGGTAATAGTAGGCACATTCAAATCTTCGTTTACACGGTCGAAAAGAATCAGGGGCTTGTTTTGTTTTACAATTTCCTTAAAGTGAGATACATCACTCGTTTCCAGAGACAATGAAGCCATAATGCCATCTACCTGAGCCTCAAGCAATGTTTTTACGCCATTAATTTCATTTTCAATCGATTCATTTGATTGATAAATGATTACCCGGTAACCACTGTCTTTTAAGCCGTCCTCAATACAGTGGATAATGGAGGCAAAAAAATGAGCCTGCACACTAGGCACAATGACACCAATAATATGTGTTTTGCCTGATTTTAGTGCCGAAGCCAGCTTATTAGGACTATAATTCAGCTTTTCTGCCGTTTCAATTACGGCCTTACGGGTGGCTTCACTTATTGCCGGAAAACCACTTAAAGCCCTCGAAACCGTAGAAACAGTAATGTTTAAAGCTTTGGCAATATCGTATATAGTTGTTTTCTTACTCAATTTTTAATGTAATGAGGGCTACCAATTTATCATATTCTATTTTTCAACCGATTGTTCCGCCAATTTAACAATTAAACCTTAATGATGATATTCTTTTTATACATGAAATACAGGAGTACATAGAAACCAAGCACATAACTTATGGCCCAGGCCAATGATGCATTAACAGGCGAAAAGAAAGGCGTATAAAACGTAGCATACATCTTTTCAAGTAATGGTGATTGAGTACCGTCAGCATTTGGCAGTTTAATAAAATTTAACATACGTGGCATCAGGCCTGCCAGAAAAAAGACAGTAATGGCATTTACGCCGTAAACAACAAAAGGCTGTGTAATTCTTTTATAACCCTGAACATCAATCAGCCAGTAACAAAGTGCAAATCCGATAGATGCTAAACCACCGGCATACAATACATATGAACTGGTCCACAAGGCTTTGTTAATGGGAAACTGTAAATCCCACAGTAACCCTAAAATAACCGCAGCTATACCTGCAGTGAATAACCAGGCTACCTTTGTAGGTTGATCCGTATCTTTTCCACGCATCCATACCCCTGCCAGAATGCCAAACAAACAGGTACCTATAGCCGGTAATGTACTTAATATACCTTCAGGATCCCAGGTTTTTGATGATGACCAGGTATGCGCTTCGGTTAAAATCCCTCTATCAATCCATGCAGCCAGGTTGGTTTCTTTCTCAAGATTTGCATAGCCTATGCCAGGCACGGGCACAAAAGTCATGAGTGCCCAGTAAATGGCTAAAATGGAAATTAATAATTTGAATATGCCCCGGGTGGAAACTTTTAGAAAAATGATGCTACTTACGACAAATACAATCCCAATGCGCTGTAAAACACCCAGCAGCCTGACGGTTTGAAAAGCTTCTAAAAGACTTTTACCATCAGTCATAACGGCCATCATTTTGCCGAATATGGCCAAGAAAAATCCAAGCAGATAGAGAATAACACCTCTTTTGATTGCCTTATTGATGGTTTTGTAGTGTGTGCTTGGATCTGCCTTACTACTGCTCATCGCAAATGCAATGGAGACACCAACAATCCAGAGAAAAAAAGGAAAAATTAAATCTGTTGGTGTACAACCATTCCATTCTGCATGTTCTAAAGGTGCATAAATGTGGCCCCAGCTACCCGGATTATTCACTAAAATCATCGCGGCAACAGTTAATCCCCTGAAGAAATCAAGTGATAGCAGGCGTTGTTTAGGCTTGGTCATGAATTAGAATTAGGTTTAGCAAACTAATTTAATACTTTGCTTTTACATCGCGAAATAAATGATCACGTTCTACGCGGCTTAATGCGAGATTATGTAATGGCAAATTACGTGGTTTAAAAAATTAACCAACCTCTTTCTAAACTGGTAAAGCCTATTGGGTAAACCTTAAGACTTCGCAAGCCGAAAATTCAACTTACGAAGCTTAAAGTGATAGCGCACAATTTTAAAAATCATCAGCCTTTTTGTGCTAAAACCAATCAGGTTAATGCTGAATTATTTTTTCATCGGCTCTATTAAGGCTATGGTTCCATCCGGGTTATGCGTAAGTGCTGTCACCTTTATATTTCTGAGATGCGTTTTATTTGAAAGCTGGGTGTCATGGTAAAAGATATACCATTTCCCTTTCACTTCAACAATAGAATGATGTGTTGTCCATCCCTGAACCGGATTCATAAAAGTACCCTGATACTTAAATGGCCCGAAAGGACTATCGCCAATGGCCGAAGCTAAAAAGTGTGTATCACCGGTAGAATATGTAAAATAATATTTTCCATTATACTTGTGCATCCATGCGCCCTCAAAGAAACGCCTGTCATGGTCTTTGGTGAGCAATGGTTTACCATTTTGATCGAGTATCACTACATCTTTCACCGCACCATCAAAAGTTAACATATCTTTACTCAGCTTTGCTATTTTCGCCGTTAATGCAGGCTCGTTTTCCTTTTGAGAATCGGTCTTTGAACCATTTGCATCGTATTTGCTATTGTTCCAGCGTTGTAGCTGACCACCCCAGATACCTCCGAAGTACATATAACTTGAACCATCTGTATCAGTAAATACGGCAGGATCAATACTGAAACTTCCTTCTATTGGTTTTGGTTCTGCCTTAAACGGACCTGCCGGATCTTTAGCCGTGGCCACCCCTATACGGAACACATCCTGTTTATCTTTTACCGGAAAATACAGGTAGTAAGTACCGTCTTTAAAGGCTGCATCAGGTGCCCAGAGCTGGCGGCCTGCCCATGGAATATCCTTTATACTTAAACCTACGCCATGATCTGTTACCTTTCCATTTATGCTGTCCATACTCAGGATATGGTAATCATTCATGGCAAAATGATCGCCATTATCGTTTTCAGGTACTCCGGCATCGATATCATGCGATGGATAAATGTATATTTTCCCATTAAAAACATGTGCCGAAGGATCTGCCGTGTAAATTTCACTGATTAAAGGCTGCGAAAGATACTTGGATTTTTTACTGGTATCAGCTGTTTCTGAAGTGTTTTTCTTTGCATTTTGCTGGCAGGAACTGGTTACTGCAAGTGCCATAACTAAGGCCAGTCCAGATAATTTTTTAATGTTTCTCATCATTTTAAGATTTATAAATGGTTAAGTTTATTTTGATTTACTTATAAAAGTTTCCGGTGGACCAAGAAAACTTGGCTTCAGGCCACCCAGGTCGAGTACCAGTTTCTGTAATACCACTCCCGGGTTTATCATCCAGTATTTAAGGGTATGCCTGCCGCTTTTTTTGAAATTCACGGCTGTTTTGAAGATCTTGATATTATCGGCTACTGATCGTCGCCAGGCGGGATCTGTTTGATATCCGGCACTGATATTGACGATCACTGGTGGTTCATCATCAATGGAAACGGCAAATTTTAATCCATCACTATTGGTAAAATCAATGGTAGGTGAAATATAAGTATGAAGGTTAAATGTACCTGCGCGGTTAAGATAAAGATCATACGCCAGATGCGGGGTATTGGCATCCAGGTTTTGAGCAGGTGATGTAACCGGAACCGGAAGCACTCCTCCTGTGGTTTTTCCGTAGTTCGGGATGGTTTTCCAAAATATCGGGCGGTTGCTCATTGCCCTGCTGTAATTTGGTGCTTCCATAGAAATATAACCGTCGCGTTCTGCAAAAGCATTTACAATTTGATTCGTATATGTTGCATGATTTAACGATAAAGGAACACTTAATTTTGTTCCATCACTTCCGGTTATCATAAGGTTTGCCTGTGTTTTCCCTTTTGGTGCCCTGCCCCAGTCAATACTGATCCAGATTCTCTTCTCCTCATTTAAGATTCCTTTTGCCGTGCTCAGTTTAACATGCGACGGAGCCTTTATCTGATAGTGTACAGAACCATTACCCTTGTTAAATAATTCAATATAATGTGATGAATTGATATCATGATCAAAAGTTGGAACAGCAACATTTACTTTTTCATTGCTTACCCAGGAAGAATCACTCCCTTCAATGGCCAGCCCCATTTGTGGCTTAGTTTGCGCCGAGCCGGAAGTCTGCCTTATCGTTTTTGGAATAGCATTCTTTTCAGGTTGCTGCCAGGAGGTATAGCCAATATGGGTTTGATCCATCATGTGGTTCCATTTTCCATTGGCCATGGTTTTGTTATAATATTGGGTGATTTCTTCATCACGTTTATACCATGCTGCAACCTGATCAGCCATTGCATTTGTGGCGAAACGACCTTGTTTGGCATAAAGCTTATTCTTGGCCACATGATAATAAAGGTTGTAAAGGTTCGCGCTGGCCTCTACCGGATGCATGACCAGCTGATAATAAGCATCCTTTTGCTCGGCCGGGATCCGATCAAAAATGAATCTGGCCTTTTGCTCCAGTTTCTGGTAATCTGCAACTACATTTTCAAATTCATTGTAATTGGTTAAGCTGTAGGTACGGTCATTCAGCAATTCTGGCTTTACCCGACCGTTATATTTGGAGTAAAGGTCAAGTATTTCAGCAATTTCCACAGCATAGGTTTTATCAAATTGTTGTGCAGACCAATCGATGGTATATTGCTTCAGTTTTTCTGCGGGGATGGCATCTGGTGCCCATGCATAATCCAGGAAGAATGAAATGGGGAATTCCATTGGTTTCAAATCACCTACATTTACAATCCAGATCTGACTCGCATTATACTCGTAAGCGAGATTCATCTGCTCCCAGATTTTTTGGATGGGATTGGTATTGATCCACTTATAATTTCGTGGATCGCCCACATAATCAAAGTGATAATAAATGCCATAACCACCTTTTCTGGGTGCCTCATTAAGCTTGGGCAGTTTCCTGATATTGCCCCAGTTATCGTCACAAAGCAGTAAGGTAACATCATCAGGCACCCGCATGCCCTTATCATAATAGGCCTGTACTTCTTTATAGAGTGCCCATAATTGAGGTGTTTCAGAAGCGGGTTTTTTCGTTACTTTTTCAATGATTTCACGCTGGTCTTTCACGATTTTTTCCAGTAATGCGGTAGCCGTTCCGGCTGTCATCGGTTCATCTCCGTCACCACGCATACCGACTGTTATGATCTGCTCCTTATCAGCCACACGCTTCAAACCACTTTCCCAAAAGGCCCGCAGCTGTTCGGGATTCTGATCATAATTCCATTTGCCACCTTTATATCTTTTCCATTCATCATGTGCCCTGGCCAAAGGTTCATGGTGCGAAGTCCCGATTACTACACCATATTCATCAGCCAAAACCGGATTCATGGGATCATCATCGTTAAAAGCGCTGCCCCACATGGCTGGCCAAAGGTAATTGCCTTTTAAACGCAGAATCAATTCAAATACTTTACTATAAAATTTGCTGTTGAAGCCCCCAAATTCCTTTTTGCTCCAGCCCGAAAGTGCCGGAGCTTCATCATTAAGAAATATGCCACGGTACTTTACAGCAGGCGAAGCAATAATATGCCTGCCTGAAATGGCAAAAAGCGCTTCACTTTTTTTAACCGGAACATCTGCCCAGTAGTACCATGGTGAAACACCCATCTGCCCGGATAATTCATATATCCCATAAATGGTTCCACGTTTATCACTGCCAGCAATCACCAGTGCTGAATCTATTCCCGGCGCAGGATTCATCACCACTTCAATCAAGGTGCTTTCCCACTTACCTGCCACACCGGCTACATTAATTTTACCATCCTGAATTAACTGATCAATAATATTGCTCTTTCCTATGGTACCTATAATAATGGCGGTATTGGCTGTTTTATCGCTTAGAAAAGCTGGCTTTAAGCCGGTAACTTTTTCAACATCCACCTGAAGATTAGTAGCGGCCCGGATAACGCCAGGCCATTCATTTCCACTTACCAGAATAGAAGATACCATGCCTTTGCCTGCCAGTGCAAAACTTCCCTTAACATAGCTTTTTGAAATGAATGGATCAACACCTGCAGCCTGACTGATGGCTTTGCAACCGAGGAATATCATAATAAGAACTAGTTTCTTCATCTGGTTAATCTTTAAAGTTAATGACTTCCTGATAGGCCTTTTTAGGCTGGAAATGCCCATCGAAAAGCAACGGATAATTTTTTCTTCCAGCTACCGGATAATTATCCAGCCATGAATAGCGGTCGGAGATATTCCAGAATGTGACATTGGTAATGACATTTTTATATTGGCGGAAAATTTTAAAAACCATCGCATATTTATCCCGTTGTGCTTTTTCCAGTTCGGGCGTAAACACGTCCGATTCGCCTGGTCTGCGGGCACGTTTATTTTTTTCCCATGGATAAATGGAAATATCGAGTTCCGTAAGCTGGATGTTAAGTCCGAGTGATGAATAGCTTTCTATGGCTGTCCTAAGTTCATCTTCGCCAGGCTCCTGCACAGACCAGTGTGCCTGTAAACCTATGCCATCAATTGGTACACCTTTATCTTTTAAACTTTTTAGTAGTTTATAAATTCTTTCCCGTTTTTCAGGCCTTTCGGTATTATAATCATTGTAAAAAAGTTTAGCGTCAGGATCGGCCTCGTGTGCATATTCAAATGCCTTTACAATAAATTCTTCACCACAGATCTGGAACCATTTAGATTTTCTTAAATATTCTTTTGGATCATCATCTATGGCTTCATTAACAACATCCCAAGCATAAATTTTTCCCTTATATCGACTTACGACCGCAGTAATGTGTGTTTTTAATCTTTGCAGCAATACTGTTTTGGTCACTTCTTTACCTTCATGATCTTTGAAAAGCCAATCTGGAGCTTGCTCATGCCAGCATAAATTATGGCCGCGAACTTTAATGCCGTTTCTTTGTGCGAAATTGATGATAGAATCAGCTTCTTTCCAGTAAAAAACACCCTCTCTGGGCTGCAGAGAAGCCATTTTCATTGCATTTTCTGCAGTAATGCTATTGAACTGTTTTTTGATCAGCGGCACCGCGTTTCCGGCAAGGTCTTTCATGCCTAACGCCACACCAATTGAAAAATAAGATTGATAGAAGTCTTTTAAGCCACGCTGATCTGAGGAATAATTAACCATGTTTTGCGGCGATTTGCAGGAGTTCAGCATCATTATTAACGGAAAATAAATCCATAATACTGATCCCATAAATCTTAAGAATTTACACTTCCTGCTCATGCTATACCTGGTTTGATAAAATTATACCCGTACTAAAGTATAACTATTTACCTCAAACAGCAATCGGTTGCACATATTTACTGTTTTCTTGATCAAATGAGCAACTCCCCCATCCAGCCAGAACCATTTCAACTTCCCAACTCATCAGCTAAGCCGCTATCCGCACACCTTACCAACTCCGCTATTCCTTTGCCAAAGGAACCTCCACACCTACGGGTCCGCTGGGCTCACTTTCGTTCTTGAGGCGGTCTAAGGCCGTTACCAGATAGCTATAACGCTTTCCATTTTCTATACCGGTATCTATAAACGAGACATAATCTTCAAAACTGATTCTGATGATGTTTTTCGGATCAAGAACAGAGATCTTTTCTCCTTCTGCAAAGCGATAAATCACATAACCTGATGCCGTTTCCCCGTCTTTAGCCTTTAATGGTTTCTCCCATTTTAAATGAACACCATCTTTAAGTGCATCGGCTGATAATTGTTGTGGCTGATTGGGCGGTACTTCATCCAGCCAGGGCATTTGCGGCGGTAAAGCCTGGTATTTATAATAATTATTTTTTAGTGAGTCGGCCAAAGATCTTGCCACTGTACTTAATGATTTGGAACTAAAATACACACTGCCCTGAATGCGGCTGTTCTCTCTTAAATACCGGATCTGATTGGGTATTTCAGCAGGGTTACTCCAGGCTTTCTCTGCACGTGAATTTACCAGATAGGCAGCCTGCCCGATGTATACATGCCTGCCATAGCTATTGTTGCTCCACCAATCAACCAGTGTACCGAAAGGTGCAACCCTCCTGGTAAAAGAGAAATAAATCTGCGGATTGATATAATCTACCCAGCCTTCTTTTACCCATTTCCGGCTATCGGCAAAAAGTTCCGCATAATTGGATAAGCCACTGGTAGCAGAACCTTCCGGATCTTCGTTTTTATTCCGCCAGATTCCAAAAGGGCTGACGCCGAATTTTACCCATTTTTTATAATGATGAACACTGTCATCTATTTCTTTAATCAAGAGGTTAACATTATTCCTTCTCCAGTCTCTGATATCAGTAAAGTCTTCTTTGTATTTATTGAATGTTTCCGAATCATTAATGGTTTGTCCTTCAAGTTTATAGGGATAAAAATAATCATCAAAATGGATCCCATCCACATCATACTCCTTTACTACATCTAAAATAACCTGAACAATATATGCCCTGACATCAGGTATTCCCGGATCAAAATGCTTTTTACCACCATAAGTAAAAAACCAATCGGGGTGTTTTCTGATGGCATGATTTTCACTGAACACAGTGCTGCTACTCATGCTGGCTCGGTAAGGATTAAACCATGCATGCAGTTCCATCCCCCTGATATGAGATTCTTTAATGGCGAAAGCTAAAGGATCATATCCAGGTGCCGGAGCCAAACCTTGCCTTCCCATTAACCACTGGCTCCAGGGCTCCCTTGATTTGGCATAAAAAGCATCGCCGGCAGGCCGTACCTGTAAAATAATGGCATTCATGCCCTGTGATTTATGGCGTTCAAGAATACCGATCAGCTCCTGCTTTTGCTGGTCAACGCTTAATCCTGGCCTTGAGGGCCAGTCGATATTGGTCACCGTGGCAACCCAAACGCCCCTGAACTCTCTTTTTGGTGCAATTTTTGATGGTGGTTGAGCATTTAATATATATGGTAGTGTAGTTACAATTAAAAGTGCGTATAGAAAGTTTTTAAGCATTATTCTGTCTTATTTTTTATTCAGGATGTTTTATTTGTGTGTGTAATACAAATGAATCTTAGCAATTAAACGATTTTTTTTAAAAACTCTTATAAATTTTATTAATAATTCTATTTTGCGCCCTGCTAAATTAATTGTACCCCTTATACCTATGGGAGAACAAAAGTATATTAATTTAAGAAGATACAGCATTATTAAGAATGGAACCACAAAAGATTAATAAGGGAGATAGGAATAAAATCTACTTTCTGATCATTGTTATTGCGGCACTTGTCGGAACAAACGCTTATTTATTTTTTAAAGACAGACAACAGAGCAAAAAGTTTGTAACAGTAAGTACAGAAAAAGATAAACTTCGTTTAGAAGTGGAGAAAATTGAAGTAGAGCTTGACAAAGTAAATGCACTGAATCTTGATTTAAATGAAAAACTCGTAGAAGAGCAGCAACTGGCCAGAAAGAAAATTGAAGAACTTAAACTTGCTTTAGAAAAAGGAGAGATTACCCAGGGCGAACTGGATAAAGCCAATACCCAGATTAGTGAGCTGAAGGTTTTTGTGAAGAATTATAATGATCAGATTATCCAGCTTCAGAAAGACAATATTTTCCTGAAAAACAGCCGAGACAGCCTGGAGAATACCTTAAGAAACATCAGCAATAGAGCTTCAGGCTTAGAAGATGAAAATGCCAGTCTTAGTGCCAAGGTTAAAACTGCAGCGGCATTAAAGCTGCAGAATGCAGAAATCTTTGCTTTTAGGACAAAATCGAGCGGAAAAAAAGTTCAGGTTAGCAAATCTTCAGCTGCAGAAAAGTTAAGCGTTCGCTTTACTATTATCCCAAATGAGCTTGCAGAAAAGGGCCACCACAACATCTACCTGCGGGTATTTGACCCTGCAGGGAATTTACTGGCTGATGACGGAGATCGTTTTGAGGCCGATGGCCAGGAGATGCAGTTTAGTCATTCCATCTATATAGACTACAATAATGACAACAGCTCTTACGTGATCGATTGGAAGAATCCAAAATCATTCATGAAAGGAATTTATACTGTTATTTTATATACTAATGGCAATACAATGGGGAAAGCCCAGGTAGAATTAAGATAAGGCCTTTATGCCAGTGGATATGTAAGATAAAACGTAGTACCCACATCAGGCACTGAAGTAAAACTTATCTCGCCACCCGCATTTTCTACAGCCTGCTTGACAAAAGCAAGCCCCAAACCAGTTCCGGAAGTTTTAGTGGTAAAATTTGGTACAAAAATTTTATCGTGTAATACCAGTGGAATTCCTTTTCCGTTGTCTTTGATTTCTACAAAAGCATGCGATTTATCGTTGTATAAAACCACCGTTACGCAACAGTGTTCATTGCCTTCAATCGCCTCAATGGCATTTTTAAACAAGTTATTAAAACTCCTCAATAACTGGTCATGATCTGCCAGGATATAAATCTGCTGACTGGATTTATTCAGCAGGTTTATTTCTGCATTACCGGTATTTTTGTACACTTCTCTGGCCTGCTCCAGTACCGGCAGAATCTCTATTTTCTCCAGATTGGTATCAGGCATTTTGGCAAAATTTGAGAATTCAGAGGCTATTTTAGAAAGGCTGTCTATCTGTTCAATGAATGATTTACTAAACTTTTTAAACTTAACCTCAAAATTGGGATCATTTTCCCGCCAGGATTTCTCCAGCAGCTGAACACCCAGTTTTAGCGGAGTGAGCGGGTTTTTAATTTCATGTGCCACCTGCTTGGCCATCTCCCGCCAGGCACTTTCCCTTTCAGAGCGGGCAAGCTTCACCGCGCTGGCCTCAAGCGCCGCAATCATGCTGTTATACTCTTTAATCAGCGATCCGATTTCATCATGTCTCCGCCATACAATAGGCTCGTTACGTTGTCCGATCCTGGTTCGGCTAATGCTTTCCTGGATAAAAGTTAACGGACTCGTAATCTGATTGGCCAGGAATACGGCTAAAACGCCCACCGCAACAAACACGAGTGCATAAATATTGATCAGGTTACTGACGAAAAGTGCAATCTTATCAGAATATTCCTCTTCATTGGAATAATTAGGTAAACCAATGTAAGCGATGGTTTCATTCTGTGCATTGCGAATAGGCGCATATGCAGCTGCGTAAGTCAGGTTGCCCACCTTTTCTTCCGGGTTAATATATTCTGACCGTTTGAGCTGGGTAAGATAGGTATATGCCAGTGGCCCCATCTTTTTACCAATCACCTTATAATTGTATAACTTGGGATAGGTTGTCATGATCAGGTTGCCTTTTGTATCATAAAGATTCAGGTCGGCATTATTGATATCTGCAAAGTTGTTAAAATCTGCAACGGCATTTTCGTCATCATTAATCCCCCCGCTAAATACCTGTTTCTCAAAATTTTGCTGTACTTTTCTGATCTTATCTTTAATGGCGGCATTTTGCTGTCCCCTGTATTCATTGTCCATGTAATAATAAGTTACCCAGCCTACAATGAGTAAGGTAGCTACAACAGAGAGCACAATGGATACCTGAATACGGGTTTTGTACAATATTTTGTTGGCATTAATCATGAGTGAGCGGTTAATGCTAAACCAGCCTACCCGTTCATCATCCAGGTTTTTAATGAGCCACACCAACCCGTAAAGTAATAAGGAGAAAATGATAAAAACGAGAAAGAAGAAAGACAAAGCCGCCAAACGCTCCACATAACCCACCTTTTCCTTGCTGATGACCACCATTTTATTATCCGAAGGCTTGTAAATCAGGTGACTGTATGGAAGTGCGCTATCACTACTGCTTACAAAATCATCCTTTTTGCCCTTAAAATTATGCCCGTCTAATGGATAGGTATAGTTTCCAGATTGATTTAAAAGACGGTTATTGTTATAGAAGGCGATGGAATAACCCCTGAAGTCTTCATCTCTGATCAACTTCTGATCGCCAAGTAAGTCAGGTAATTTATTATTATAATTATACGGTTTCGAACGGAGTTCAACAACCAGCGTACCCAATAACGACCCATGGTCTATCACAGATATAATACCGAAATAGTCCTGATAACCAAAGGTATTGTTCACCTGGTAAAAATAATTACCTCCGTTAATTTTAACGGACCCTGATTCAACCAGTTCTTTATATTTTGAAAAAGGCTGGCTTCTCACATTATCAATGCTCTGTCCGTTTCTGTTATAAGGATAAATCTGATAATCATAACGGGATAAGTACCCGTCCATGTAATTTTTAATGTGGTTTTTTAATACGGTATAATTGGTAACGGCGCCTTGTTTAAAATAACGCACCAAAAACTCATCATTAAGCAATTGTGATTCGAATACACCTAGCGAGATAATGGCATTAGGATCTTCTGACGACTGAATTTTGCGGGCCAGCGGTTCACGGAGGCTGCGTTCTTTTATATCCTTATATTTAATGTATTTAATGGATGTATTGAAAGCCAGGCAGAAAAAAACAATGGCAAATAAACCAACCGAGAACCTGATTCCCTGTACATAGATTCCTCTTGCGATGATAAACAGAATAAGTGCAAAAACAATAAAAAAGGCAGTAAAATCTGTTAAGGCTTTGTATACAAACAGTGCGGCAAAGGCGGTCAAAAAGATAATCAGCCTTTCTTTGTTCGTAACCTTCAAAGATAACGTTATTGTAGCAGTGATTACCGTAATCAGATAGATCTGAAACCATACCAAACACAGGATCACAATACTGACCCAGCTTGAGCCGCTTAACTTTAAAATGTTAATAATCTCGAAATTGATTTTGGAATTATAAATAAGCCCGAAAAAGACCTCATCACTATAATAAGCTATAATGCCGATGAAAATCAGTAAAATCGCATGGATGAGGATACCCAGTACTTTACTCCTTTTGATCCATCCGGCAAACTGGTATTCCTCTTTGTGGTTGTATACAAACAGTAAAAACCAGGTTAAAGAAAATACATTCAGCATGAAATCACCAAGAGAAGGCATGAGAAAACTATCTCCATAAATTCGCGGATCAAACAGTGATAGCGAAAAATGGTGGTTAAACCAACCGTAATATAAATCTGAAAACCGGAACAAAGCAAAGAACGCCAGTAACAGAAAAGTACCTGAAACAAGATAGCCCTTTTTGGCAATCAGTGCGCTTAATGAATTAAAAAACATGCAGATACACAGCATGCCGCCAATAAACAGCCAGAGCTGTGTAACCGAATAATAATCGTTGCTATATCCTGGTTTTATCTTTAGTCCGAACAAAAATTTGTTATCCAGGCTTTTGATGACATAAACATCCTTATCAGTAAAAGAAGCCAGCGTTAGTATTTTCGAATTCGTCAGAGACGGATCAATGTCATTTTTAAAATATGGTGTTTCCCTAAACGGGTATTGAGATTGGATGCTAATCAGAAAAACAAAACAAAAGCTGCCTTCTGAATGCTTAATTACTTCATACCATCCATTATAAAAGAACAATACGGATTTTCCTTCTTTTACCCTGGAAAGATCGAAATCTGTTACTTTATAGGAACTCCAGAATTTAAGTTGGTTATGTTGAAAAGTTAAAAGGTTGATTCCTTTATTTTTCCTGTAAGTATTTAAAAAATCAATGGCACCTTTCGGGTTATGATGCAGTTGCTTCGCTTTCTGTACTTCTTTTTTATTGGAAAGAAAATCTTCTACATTCTTTTCCTTAATCAGCAGGTTAGTTTGAACTTCCCTGGCATATCTTTCCAGCAGCTCAGATTTGGTAGTAAATTTGCTTAATGTGATAGAGGTTGTAATCAGGCAACAGGCTAATACAAACAGCAGAAATCTAATTTTTACACCAAAGCTCAATGTCATTAATTTTGATAAAGGTAAATATAGATAAAAACAGCACCACAAATATTTTGTTTATGGTGCTGTTTAGAAATATCAGGCAATAGTTGCGCTACTGGTTTGCACTTCCCGGCTTACCTTTTTTACCAATCCTTGTAAAACATTACCCGGGCCTGCTTCTACAAATTCTGTAGCCTGGTCTGCCAGCATATGTTCAACAGTTTGCGTCCACCGTACAGCACCTGTTAACTGCTTAATCAAATTTTCCTTAATCTTTACCGGATCAGTATAGGGCTTAGCATCAACATTCTGATAAACCGGACAAACCGGAGCAGAAATATTGGTGGCTTCAATGGCGGCCTGCAGTTCAATTTTAGCAGGCTCCATTAAAGGAGAGTGGAATGCTCCGCCAACATTAAGTTTGAGAGCTCTTTTTGCACCGACTTCCGTTAATTTAGCACAAGCCAGGTCAATTCCTTCAATGCTGCCCGAAATAACCAGCTGGCCCGGGCAGTTATAATTTGCCGGAACAACAACTGCATCGATTTCAGCACAGATTTTTTCAACTACATCATCGGCCAAGCCTAAAATTGCAGCCATAGTAGAGGGTTGGGCCTCGCAGGCCTTCTGCATAGCATTTGCACGGGCTATAACCAATTTAAAGCCATCTTCAAAAGACAGTGCATCTGCAGCAACCAATGCAGAAAATTCACCTAAGGAGTGACCGGCCACCATATCTGGTTTAAAATCATCACCTAAAACCTTTGCTAAAATAACAGAATGCAAGAAGATTGCAGGTTGTGTTACATTGGTTTGTTTAAGTTCTTCATCCGTTCCGCCGAACATGATATCGCTGATGCGGAAACCGATAATTTCATTTGCTTTCTCAAATAATTCAGCAGCTTTCGGGTGATTATAAAGGTCTTTACCCATGCCTACGAATTGTGCCCCTTGTCCGGGAAAAATATATGCTTTCATTATAATTTAGGTTTGGCGGCTCGCGTTTCAGCGTGGAGCGGCTCACTTCAACGCCTTACTTGATACCAACTACTTAATACTTTTAACTTGATACCTCTTATTAATCTAAACTCGCCGTAATCAGCCTTAAAAATTCAGACCTTGTTTTATCGTTACTTAAAAATGTACCGGTAAAAGCAGAAGTGGTGGTAACGGAGTTTTGTTTTTGAACACCACGCATAGACATGCATAAATGCTTACATTCCATTACTACTGCAACTCCCATAGGGTTTAATGTATTTTGAATACAGTCTCTGATTTCATTGGTTAAACGTTCCTGAACCTGTAAACGGCGGGCAAAAGCATCCACAATTCGTGGAATTTTACTTAAACCCACAATATGCCCGTTGGGAATGTAAGCAATATGGGCTTTTCCAAAAAATGGCAGCATGTGGTGCTCGCACATGGAATATACCTCAATATCTTTTACCACAACCATCTGGCTGTATTCCTCTTTAAACATTGCAGATTTTAAAATCTCATCCGGCTTTAAATCATAACCATGGGTTAAGTATTGTAAGGCTTTGGCCACGCGCTCTGGCGTTTTCACCAAACCTTCACGCTCAGGGTCTTCACCCAGCTGACTTAAAATATCTTTATAATGGGAGGCTACAGCTTCAATTTTATCATCGTTATAGCGATCTATTTTTACATAGCCATCTATCGATTCTCCTTTTAATACATCTTTAGTGCTCATTAATATGGGGTTTTAACCAAAGTATTCAACAAAGTTATTTTCGGTTTCGTAGATTTTAACGCAATGTAAAATCGCACCGCTTTCAGCAATCGGAGCCAGTAGCTGATTCCAGATTTCTATGGCCAAATTTTCTGTTGAAGCCAGCTTGCCTTTCATAAAGTCTACATCAAGGTTAAGGTTTTTATGGTCAACCTTATCTACAACATAATTGTTCATCACATCTTTCAACCACTTTAAATCTACCAGGAAACCCGTTTCCGGATTAACTTCACCTTTCACTGTAACATATAACCAATAATTATGACCATGCCAGTTCGGGTTTGCACACTTGCCATAAACTTCATTATTTTTGTCATCATCCCAATCGGTTCTTGCCAATTTATGGGCCGCATTGAATGATGCTTTTCTCGTTATATAAATCATTACTATTGAATAAACCGCAAATATAATGATAATGCCTTAAGCCTAAACATCAAAGCTTAAAGAAACCGGTGTTTAATCAAACTATCTGCTAAATTTACCTTATGAAAACTTTAATTGTTGCCGCTACCAGAGCCGAACTTGCTTTTTTTTACGAGCACTATCATCTGCCCGAAAAAGATTTTGTAGAAAGCAGGCATTTTGATGTACTCATCACCGGTGTGGGGATGGTGGCAACAGCCTTTGCGCTTGGCCAGCATTTAACCAAAACGTATCAACTTGTACTTAATTTCGGAATTGCCGGTTGCTTTGACCGGAATATAGAATTAGGCACCCTGTTAAATATTACCGAAGATTACTTTGCCGAGCTTGGGGCAGAAAACGGAGATGAATTTCTCTCCATAACTGATTTAGGCTTTGGAGAAAGCCATTTTATAGCCAGAAACAAAGAAAATATTGATTTGCGTTCAGCAACAGGAATAACGGTAAACTGTGTAACAGGAAGTGAAAAAAGCATTAAAAATTTAACGGAAAGATTAAATCCCACTACGGAGAGCATGGAAGGTGCAGCAGTTTTCTACGCCTGTAAGCAGGCTGATATGGATTGTATTCAAATCCGAAGCGTATCAAATTATGTTGAACCACGTAATAAAGAAAACTGGAAAATGGGTTTGGCCATTAAAAATTTAAATAGCTGGGCCATCTCCTTTACTGAGGAAATGAACTCATGATGACGTTTTAGTATTTTACAATCTTTATTTTTGAATTTATGAAACTTACACTCGGATTTTCTCCCTGCCCTAACGATACATTTATATTTGATGCACTTATACACCACAAAATAGATACAGAAGGATTAACATTTGAAGTAAGTTATGATGATGTGGAAACCTTAAATCAGAAAGCTATGAAAGGCCAGCTGGACATCACCAAACTAAGCTTTCATGCCTTTGCTTATGCAGCCAGTCAATATGCATTGCTTGATGCAGGCAGCGCTTTGGGGTTTGGCGTTGGCCCTTTGTTAATTAGCCGTAAGTTTGATCAGCAAACACTAGCCGAAAGATTGAAAACTGATCCCGGGTCTCTTCGCATCGGAATTCCGGGGAAATACACTACAGCTAACTTTTTACTCGGCATCGCCTATCCTGAACTTCAGAATAAGCAGGAAATGGTTTTCTCCGAAATTGAAACCGCTTTGCTCGAAGATGAGATTGACTTAGGCCTGATTATCCACGAAAACAGATTCACTTACCAAAATAAAGGCTTAACCAAAATAGTAGACCTGGGCGATTACTGGGAGAAATTAACAGGTTGCGCCATTCCGTTAGGCGGAATTGTAATTAACAGAACCTTAGACCGTGAGGTGCAATTAAAAGTAAACCGACTGATTCGCCAGTCTGTAGAATATGCTTTCGCCCATCCAAAATCTGGAATTGATTTTATCCGTGAACATGCACAAGCCATGGATGAGGCGGTGATGTATAAACACATTGAACTTTACGTAAATAAGTACAGTATTAACCTGGGAGAAGAAGGACGAAAAGCGGTGGACACCTTATTTAAGCTTGCTCAGGAAAGGAATATTATTCCAGCGATACAGGAAAATTTATACTTATAAAACAGTGAAAGGCTCCATCTATCGAACATGCAGCCTTTCTGTAATACATTCCTTTAAGAGATCCTGAAACAAGTTCAGGAAGACGATTTTAAATTATATTTTTATCATTTTTAGCTCACCAGCAACTTATAACCTTTACCGTGAACATTAATAATCTCTACGTTTGAATCTCCTCTGAGGTATTTCCGCAATTTGCTTAAAAACACATCCATACTTCGCCCGTTAAAGTAATTATCATCATGCCAGATACTTAACAGGGCTTCTTCTCTGGTTAAAACGGTATTTTTCTTTAGGCACAGCAAGCGCAACAATTCTGCTTCTTTAGTTGAAAGCTTTTGTTGTTGTTCGTGATGGGTGATAATTTGTGTGGTATAATCAAAATGATATTCGCCAATGGTAAATTGCGTTTCTGGTACTTCTTCAGTTTGGCCACCCTTGCTCGCCACCCTTTTAAACATGGCATTAATCCGGAGTAGCAGTTCTTCAATACGGAATGGCTTGGTAATATAATCATCACCACCTAAATCATAGGCAGCCGACTTATCTTCGAGCATGGTTTTAGCGGTAGCAAAGATAATGGGAACATGTGCATTCACTTTCCTGACATCCTTACCCAAGGTAAATCCGTCTTTTTTTGGCATCATCACATCGAAAATACAAAGGTCAAAGTTTTGCTTGTTAAAAGCCTTTAAACCTTCCTCGCCATCATTGCATAACACCACATCAAACTTGCCTTTTAACTGCAAATAATCTTGTAATAATAAACCTAAGTTTGGATCGTCCTCTACCAGAAGTATTTTTTTCATTTTCTTGATTTTATTCACGTATGCAGCTTGGCTACACTAAATGTTTGATTCTGAATATGCATGGTGGTTTAATGCTTACAGCGATTAACACCACAATTTTTGATAAATTTTGTAAGCAAAAGCAATTTGTATTGCCCAACAACACTTATCTGCCAATATATTTTGATTTATAAAGGTAAAGATATTTCAAATGTTGTTCCTTTATCCTTCTCGCTGCTCACTTTTATGGTACCATTTAACTTTTTAATAATATCCTGAACATAATTCAGGCCCAGGCCAAAACCTTTTACATCATGCAAATTACCAGTAGGCACACGGTAAAACTGGTCGAAAATTCTTTTAGATTGTTCCTTGGTCATCCCTATCCCCCGGTCAGAGATTTCGATAATCAAATGTTTATTGGTATTTCTGGTCGAAATAGTAATCTCAGGTACCTCTGCGCTATATTTATTGGCATTATCAATCAGATTATAGAGCACGTTGGAGAGGTGCAGTTCATCACCATAAATAACGGCATTTGCAGCTTCGGTATGAAGGTTGATGACGGCGTTACGCTTTTGAAGCTGCAGTTCCATACTGTCTAAAACAATAATAATCAGGTCATTCATATCCACCTCAGTGTTTTCCATTTTAAGCTCTCCTTTTTCCAATCTGGCGATACTTAAAACCCGTTCGATATGACTACCCAAACGCACATTTTCATCATATATAATATTGGCTAGCCTGCTCAATCTGCTTTTATCTTCAGTAACCTCCGGGTCTTTGAGTGCCTCACTGGCAATCATGATGGTGGCTACAGGCGTTTTAAACTCATGCGTCATATTGTTGATGAAATCAGTCTTCATCTCCGATATTTTTTTCTGTTTCAGAATGGCATAAAGCGTATAAGAAAATATAAATACCAGCACCAAAAGCAAACCCACTGATGAAGCCAGGGTTGCACTTAAGTTTGATACAATGGCAGAATTTTTATTGGGGAAGCTTACAATCAAAGTTCCGGGATCCCGGAACAAATCATTACCAAAAAGCGGAATTTTATAGGTATTCTCCGGTAAAAACTCTTTTTTAACATTAGCCGCTTCGATAAATAAAACAGAATCTTTTTTCGCGAGTGATATCTTATAAGAGGGTTTCTGGTTAATGTTATGTGTGAGCAGTTCTTCTTTCAGTAAGGTACCGAGTACCTCAAAATTAATGCGTTTGTATAAGGGCACATTGATTTCCTGTAACTCTTTGGAAACATCTTCTACCATGCTTAAGCGTGTGTAGGAGAAAGTATCCTTTCCAAGTGACGCAATTTTAAGCTCCAGCCGTTTTTTGGCAATTTCATCCTCCCGTTTGAATTTTTTCTCCAGATCATCCGAAATTTTTGGTAATCCAACCAGCAGTGGGTTTCCGGTCATTGGGTCGGCCACCAAATACCTGATCGTATCCGGAAGGTTTTGAGGGGTTCTGAAATTAAACGTTTTTGAACCAGGTGAAATGAGCTTGGTCCGCATGCTGTACCCCTTCAGGTTTAAGCTGTTCAGGTCCACCAGCGCATCTACTTCCACATCCAGGCGCGTACCGGTTAGAGATGCCTTTGGTGCTGAAAGCGATTTAAATTCATTTTCAGAAATCAGCTTTGGCCCGCGGTATGAAACTCTGATAATGCTGTCCTGCTGGTTCAGGTAGTTTTCAATCTGGCTTTCCCTTTCGGCCTGCCGCAGTTCAGATTCCTGCGCATACTGTTGCCTTAAATCTTTAATGTCAAGCGCCCTTTGCCTGGAATCCTGTAATTGCCTCAGTTTATTTTCAGCATCCTTTTTATTCAGGTGATCGGCTACATTTAAACGTTCTACTTTTTTAACCACATTGGCTAAAGTCTGGTTTATCTGTTCATCAAAAAGCTGAGATTTCAGTTGATAAGCTTCCCTGATGTAATACAACTGCATCACGAAAACACCCAGTAGTGCCACGGTCATTAAAACAGTTATAAACCAAAAGCTTCTTTTTTTCATGAATCGGTATTGCCTAACCTTTAAAAGAGATAACAGAAAGGGATTTTAAATTAATCAGATATCAAAAATAGTGATTAGGGAAATGAGAAGATTGTTTTTAACATATTTTAACAAGGGTTATGACACTGAAAATGAAGATTTAAGAAAGTAATCTCAAAAAAAATGCCGGGGCAAAAGCCCCGGCATGGTTCAAAATTGTTTGCTTAAAAAAGATTCTTTATTTAGAAAGGCAAATCATCATCTTCACCTGGCGCATTGCTCACATCAACCGGAGCTGCATATGCCGGGGCAGCAGCTGGCTGTGCACCAGCAGCAACCGCATTGATTCTCCAGATCACAAGGCTGTTAAAATAAGATGTTTTACCTGTTTTGTCTGTCCATGGGCGGCCACGTAAATTAAAGAAAACCTCAACCTCATCACCCGCTTTAAATGTATCTAATAATGCAGTTTTATCTTGTAAAGCCTCAAAACGGATATATTCTGGGTATGTTGGATTTTCTGCGTATTCTACTATTAAATCACGTTTTTTAAACGTTTCACTCACTTGCTGCGTTGCACCTACTTCGTGTACTTTTCCTTTAATTTCCATAACTAATACTAATAATGTACGTATAAAAGCCAAATCTCTATAATTTTATTGATAACTTCGCATATATTATGATGCAAGTTTTCCACAATAAAAGCAGGGTAATTATCACCTGCAATAAACGCCTTTCTCCTTATTTACAAGATGAAGTTACGGCCTTAGGTTACACGATAGAAAGGGCTTTCCAAACCGGCGTTGAGCTAAATATTACCCTTACAGAATGTATTAAACTCAATTTAAACCTGCGTTGCGCCAGTCAGATTTTATATTCAATTAAAAGTTTTAAGGCCATTACTCCTGACGATTTATACAAAGAAATTTCGGCTATAGCCTGGGAAGAATTAATAGATTTTTCCGGTTACTTTTCCGTAACTTCCAACGTAGATAATCCGAACATTACCACACCACTATTCGCCAACTTAAAAGTAAAGGATGCGATTGTAGATCGCATGAAAGAGAAAAAGGGGATCCGCCCTGATTCTGGTTCGGATGCGAATAAAGCAGTAGTACATTTATACTGGAAAGATGCTGATGCAGATGTATTTATGGATACTTCAGGTGAAACACTGGCCAAACATGGTTATCGCAAAATCCCGGGAAAAGCACCTATGCTGGAGGCTTTGGCATCAGGCGTAATCTATGCCACCAAATGGGATCGAAAATCGCCTTTTATTAACCCCATGTGTGGTTCTGGAACGCTGGCCATTGAAGCTGCACTGATTGCAACCAACCGGGCGCCGGGCTTATACCGGATGAATTATGGCTTTATGCATATTTTAGGCTATGAAGAAGAAGCTTTTTTCGCAGAACGGAGAATCCTGAAAGAACAGGTGATTAAAAATACCGACCTTAAAATTATCGCTTCCGATCTCTCTGAAGATGCTGTGGAAGTAACCCGCAGAAATGCAAAAACGGCCGGGGTTGATACCTTGATTGAGTTTGAAGTTTGTGATTTTGAGCTTACGCCCGTTCCTGAAGACGGCAAAGGCACCGTGGTTTTTAACCCGGAGTATGGCGAACGTTTAGGTGTGCACAGCAAACTGGAACTCACCTATAAACGTATGGGCGATTTTATGAAAACCAAATGCAAGGGATATTCCGGATATATTTTTACCGGCAATCCTGACCTTGCCAAAAAAATAGGTTTAAAAGCTTCACGGAAGCTAGAGTTTTATAACGGAAAGCTGGATTGCCGCCTGCTTGAATATGAATTATATGATGGTTCACGCCGGGCACCTCAAATTGAGCCAGAAGCCATTTCTTAAACCTTAATCTAGGTTTTACAGGATCAACAAACCGGCATGAACATTATGAAAAATGTTCGTGCCTGGCTCTTATTCGCCGGTTATTTTATAATGCTTAAGGCCCCCGAATAACGCTTTTATTTTCTTCACAAGCGCTTATGCAGCTGATAAGTCCAAAAATTTAATTTTAAAATCTTCTGACTTCAAGAAATAAATTCAATATATTAAACCTTTGTTTAACGCATTTGTTTCTTATATACCGTTAACGTAATTCCTTATAGTGCTAAAAATTAACAAATCTGAAATCTGTAAGGATACTAGGCTCGTATATATTGAAAAAATTAAAAAACAATCCTTTTTTATGGAAGATGTATTAGCTTTAAAAACAAAAAACGTTGCCGGAAATATTAGAAAAATCAGGGAATACAGAGATTATACCCAGGATTATCTGGCGGCAAAATTAAAAATTTCACAAAATGCCTACAGTAAGATTGAACTGGGATATAGTAAATTAACGATCGATCGTTTGTTTCAGGTTTCAGAAATTTTAGAGGTTGAGGTTACGCACCTTTTAACCTTAAACCCAAATGATTTAATTAAGATTATTGCTGATGATGAGCATAGAGCAGCAACGGTAAGTTAAGTGATAACTTACCGTTGTTAATATCATTTCTTTCTCCGTGCATCTATTTCCAATATCTTTGTGGTAAACTTTAATGATGCAGGACCCCATTCAAAAAACAATAACATTTGTTAAGCAAACCTTAAAAAATGCAGAGGCTGGCCACGATTGGTTTCACATTGAGCGTGTGTTTAAAACAGCTTTAAATATCAATCAGGAAGAAAAAGGAAATGAGCTGGTTATTGCCCTGGCTGCGCTTTTACATGACATTGCTGATCCAAAATTTAACAATGGCGATGAAAATTTAGGTCCAAACCTGGCGCAGTCCTTTTTACAATCCATAGCTGTTGAAGAAGAGGTGGTACAGCACGTAAAAATGATTATTCAGCACATGTCTTTTAAAAACAGTTTCGACGACAACAGTTTTACTTCCAAAGAAATGCAAATTGTGCAGGATGCAGATCGTCTGGACGCCATTGGTGCTATCGGTATTGCCAGGGCATTTACCTATGGGGGCTTCAAAAACCGCGTGTTGTATGATCCTTCCATTAAACCGGAAGAACATCTTTCAAAAGAAAGCTATAAAAATACCACCGCGCCAACCATCAATCATTTCTATGAAAAGCTTTTGCTTTTGATGGAGAAGATGAATACAGCAGCAGGTAAAAAAATCGCAGCGAAAAGACATCAGTTTATGTTGGATTACCTCGATCAATTTTACAGCGAATGGGAAGGCAATTAATTCACAACTTCAATTTCTTTTCTTTTATTCCACAACAGAGTAAGCTTAGTTATTCAAATTACTAATAAAATTAGCTTTATTACTATATTTGTTAGTAAATAAAAAGCTATGTCTGACCGAATTCGTGAAAAGTTAAATATCCTGGCCGATGCGGCAAAGTATGATGTTTCGTGTTCATCAAGCGGAGGCACCCGTAAAAATGACAATAAAGGTATTGGTAACAGTCATACTTCAGGTATTTGTCATACCTATACAGAGGACGGGCGTTGCGTTTCTCTTTTAAAAATCCTGTTAACCAATCACTGTATCTATGACTGTTTATTTTGTGTTTCGAGAAAGAGCAATGACATTAAGCGAGCTGCCTTTACTGTAGATGAAGTGGTGGATTTAACCATGAACTTTTACCGCAGAAATTATATCGAAGGTTTATTTCTGAGTTCAGGTATTTTTAAAAATGCAGATTTTACCATGGAACGGTTACTGCTGGTTTGCAAAAAACTTCGTTTAGAGCAACGTTATAATGGGTATATTCATTTAAAGACCATTCCAGGGGCCAGTGATGAATTGATAAAGGAAGCCGGCCTATATGCCGATCGCATGAGTATCAATTTGGAAATGCCTACCGAAGCAGGGCTGAAGCTCCTAGCGCCCGAAAAGAGCCATGCGGATGTGATCAAACCTTTGGGATTTGTACAGCAAAATATTGTTCAGTTTGCTGAAGATAAAAAATTAATTAAGCATGTACCTAAATTTGT
Source organism: Pedobacter sp. MR22-3 (assembly GCF_026240075.1). Taxonomy (NCBI): domain Bacteria; kingdom Pseudomonadati; phylum Bacteroidota; class Sphingobacteriia; order Sphingobacteriales; family Sphingobacteriaceae; genus Pedobacter; species Pedobacter sp. MR22-3. Next base: position 405,410 of record NZ_JAPIVF010000001.1, read on the forward strand.
TCCCGCAGGCCAGAGTACGCAAATGGTGATTGGTGCCACGCCTGAAAGTGATAAAGACATTATGTATACGGCTAATGCTTTTTACAAAAACTTCTCTTTAAAAAGGGTTTATTATTCTGGCTATGTGCCCATTAGCAATGATAGCAGGATGCCTGTTTTAGGGACCCAGCCACCCTTGCTCAGGGAAAACAGGTTATACCAAACCGATTGGCTGATGCGGTTTTATGGCTTTAAAGTTCAGGAAATTCTAAATGATGCCAACCCAAATCTGGATGTAGACATCGACCCGAAACTCAGCTGGGCCATCAGAAATATGCAGCATTTCCCGGTAGATATCAATAAGGCAGATTACAGGATGATCCTCCGAATTCCGGGTATTGGTGTCATGTCTGCGAAAAAAATTGTACAGGCCAGAAAGTTTGGGAAATTAAGAATTGATCAGCTGAAGAAAATAGGCGTGGCGTATAACAGGGCTAAGCATTTTATAACTTGTGCAGATAGTCCTTATCAATTAAGAGATTATCAGGGCACGCAGATAAAGGCCTTTATTATGGCCGATAGTCAAAGCAAATACCTAAAAACAGATAACAATCAGCTCATTTTATTTTAGTGAATTAAATAGACTATGATTTACACTTTCGATGGCTCCCTTTCTGGTTTGCTAACCGCGGTGTTCGAATGGTTTGAACGGAAACCCGGGCATATCAAGTTACAATTGAGCGATATTTTTCAGCCCGATGCTTTTACGGAATCGTTTGAGGTGATCACTAATGAAGAGAAAGCAGATCGCGTATGGAAAGGCCTTCAAAAAAAACTGAAGAAAGACTGGCAGAGAACTTTTTATTGTAGCTATTTATCTGAAATTCCCGAGGCCTATAATCATCTTTTTCAATTTGCCCTGTACATTTTTGAAAGTGCAGATGGTGCATCAGCCAATTTCGGGAATGATCATGTAATTGCTTTATCCAAATACGCTAAAAGCGTGGAAAGGGAAAAGCACCGGATGGAAGCCTTTATCAGGTTTCAAAAAACGGCTGACGGCATGTTTTACACATCAATTGATCCTGATTTTAATGTTTTGCCCCTGATTTCAAATCATTTTAAAAATCGCTATGCCGATCAGCAGTGGATTATTTACGATTTGAAACGAAAATATGGCCTTCATTACGATTTAAATGCAGTTGAAGAAGTAACCATCAATTTTTCTGATGGTGCAAAAACCCCAAACCCTTCCCCTGCCTTAATGGATGAAAAAGAAGAACTTTACGCTATTTTATGGAAAGACTATTTTAAAAGTGCCAATATTGTCGCACGGAAAAACACCAAATTACACCTGCAACATGTACCCAAAAGATATTGGAAGTATTTAACCGAAAAGCAGCTGGCTTAACACCCGTTTAACATAAAACCACTAAATTGCACCATGAAATTAAGTGTACTGGTTCTAATTACAGCACTTGCTGTTGCGCTTTCCATTGGCATGGTCAATTTTTATTTTGAACGCAGCTGGTACTACTTTGGAATTTCCTTTGGCGTTTCTTTTCTAAGCAGCTTTCTTGTTTTTTATTACCTGTTAGAAAAATACATTTATAACAAAATAAAGCTCATTTATAAGCTAATCCATAACCTAAAACTTGGAAAAGACCTAAAAGATGCATTGGGTGAATATGTTAGTTCAGACCCTATTAATGATGTGGAACACGAAGTGAAGGAATGGGCTGGTGCAAAGAAAAAAGAAATTGATTTACTAAAAAAACAGGAGCAGTTTCGCCGCGAATTCCTTTCGAACGTTTCGCACGAATTTAAAACACCGCTTTTTGCCATTCAGGGCTATATTGAAACCTTACAGGATTGCATTACTGACGACCCTGAAATGGCCATGAAATTCCTCAAAAAAGCAGAAAATAACGTAGAGCGGTTAAGTTACCTAATCAATGACCTGGATGCCATTGCCAAACTTGAAACCGGCGAATCTCCAATTAATTATCAGAAATTTGATTTTGTGTTGCTGGCCAAAGAAGTGATGGAAAATCTGGATGACCGTGCAAAATCCAAAAACATCAAACTATTTTTCAAGGATAAATATACCGCCGTTACCTTCGTTCATGCAGACCGTGAAAAAATCCGCCAGGTGTTGATAAACCTGATTGTAAACAGCATTAAATATGGTGTTGAAAACGGAGAAACGGCCATTAAAATATTTGAACTTCACGATCAGTTTCTTATTGAAGTGACCGACAATGGAATCGGGATTGAAGAAAAGCACCTGGCCAGACTTTTTGAGCGTTTCTATCGCATTGATACACATCGGGCCAGAGAAGTAGGCGGAACTGGTTTAGGTTTAGCCATTGTAAAACATATTTTAGAGGCTCACCAGCAAACCATATCCGTAAGAAGCACACCTGGAATTGGAACTACCTTTGCATTCACCTTACACAAAGGCAGTTAAATAATTTTCTGTATAAAAGTCTCTTCCTGACGAAGCAAATTTTACAGTTATAATCAAACTGTAAACATTTAAACTAAATGTGCCAATTTGTCACTTTTAATTTAATTTGTGTATTTTTGCAATCCCAAAATCTTTTTAAAGAATGATTGATTTACAAGTACAGGATAAAACGCATGATGAGGCCAGACAAGGTGAAGCACTAATTTTAGATACACCCGTTAAAGCCGACGCACGTAAATTATACATTGAAAGTTATGGTTGCGCCATGAATTTTGCCGATAGTGAAATTGTAGCTTCTATTCTTTCAGAAACAGGATTTGAAACCACCGGTGATTATCATCAGGCAGATGTGATTTTTATCAATACCTGTTCCATCCGTGAAAATGCAGAAACCAGGGTGCGCAATCGTTTATCACAGTTTGGTGTCGAAAAACGCCGTAATCCTAAACTGATTGTTGGTGTTTTGGGCTGTATGGCAGAACGCCTGAAATCTAAATTCCTCGAAGAGGAAAAACTGGTGGATGTGGTGGTTGGCCCGGATGCCTACAGGGATTTACCGAATTTAATTGAACAGGTAGAAAGCGGCCATAAGGCAGTAAATGTATTATTATCCCGTGAAGAAACTTATGCGGATATTAGTCCGGTTCGTTTAAACAGCAACGGAATTACTGCGTTTATTTCCATTACACGTGGCTGTAACAACATGTGTTCTTTCTGCGTAGTGCCTTTTACACGTGGCCGTGAGCGCAGCCGTGATGCACATTCCATTATTGAAGAGGCAAAATCGCTGTTTGAAGCCGGTTACCGGGAGGTAACACTCTTGGGGCAAAACGTAGATTCATACACCTGGACTTCGGCAGACGGTACTGAAACCGTAAACTTCGCAAATTTACTGGAGCAAACAGCTTTAGTTCACCCGGATTTGAGGGTTCGTTTTTCTACTTCTCACCCAAAGGATATTACCGATGAAGTTTTGGAAACCATCGCTAAATACGATAATATTTGTAACTACATTCATTTACCGGTTCAATCCGGCAATAGCCGCGTTTTAGAATTGATGAACCGTACTTATACGCGTGAATGGTATATCAACCGCATAGATGCCATCAGAAGAATTATTCCAGGCTGTGCAATCTCAACTGATATCATTGCAGGTTTCTGTACGGAAACCGAAGCCGAACACGAGGAAACGTTAAGCATCATGGATTATGTTCAATACGATTTTGCCTATAACTTTACTTATTCGGAAAGACCGGGAACACTGGCAGCCCGTAAGCTGGAGGATGACATTCCTGAGGAAGTTAAAAAACGTCGTCTGGCCGAAATATTAGCCAAGCAACAGGCACATTCATTAATGCGTTTACAGGAATGGGTAGGCAAAACTGTTCGTGTATTAATAGAAGGTACTTCAAAAAAATCTGATCAGGATTATTGTGGTCGTGGCGACAGTGGCGCAATGGCCATTTTCCCGGCTATTGATAGCGTAAAACCAGGACAATACGCTAACGTGTATATCGAAAGATGCACTTCAGCTACACTGATTGGAAAAATAGTTTAAAGAGAGATTAAAGGTTACGGTTAAATATTACAGGACAAGCTGTATCATACATGACTTTTAACCTTTAACATTCAACTTTTAACAATAAAGAATGGATACACAAAATATTAAACAACGATTCGGGATTATTGGCAATTCGCCCCTACTTAATCGTGCCATAGATATAGCCAGCCAGGTTGCACCAACAGATATGTCGGTTTTAATTACAGGTGAAAGCGGAAGTGGTAAAGAAGTTTTTTCACAGATTATCCATCAGATGAGTGCACGGAAGCACGGCTCATTTATTGCCGTAAACTGCGGTGCCATCCCTGAAGGAACCATTGATTCTGAACTTTTCGGACATGAGAAGGGGTCGTTCACCGGTGCCCATGAGGCCAGAAAAGGATATTTTGAAGTGGCCAATGGCGGAACCATCTTTTTAGATGAGGTGGCCGAGTTACCCTTGGGAACCCAGGCGCGTTTGCTCAGGATACTCGAAAGTGGTGAATATTTAAGGGTTGGTTCATCTAAAGTTCAGAAAACAGATGTCCGCATTATCGCGGCAACCAATGTTGATGTATACAACCGCGTAAAAAACGGGAAGTTCAGGGAAGATTTATATTACAGGTTAAATACCGTTCCACTACGGATTCCGGCTTTACAGGAGCGAAAAGAAGATATTTATTTACTGTTTAGAAAATTCTCGGCAGATTTTAGTGATAAATACCGCAGTCCTTCGCTGCACCTGGAGCCTGATGCCATACAGATTCTGACCAATTACAGCTGGCCGGGGAATGTTCGTCAGCTTAAAAATATTGCCGAACAAGTTTGTGTGCTCGAAAAAGACAGAAATGTTACCGGTGCCGCCATCCTGAACTACATTCCGAATGAGTCTGGCAGCAACCTGCCCATGGCGATTAATTCACAATCAAAAGAAGACTTTACGGAAAGGGATATCCTGTATAAAGTTTTATTTGACATGAAAAAGGACATGGTTGAACTGAAGAAGCTCGTTGCCGAAATTATCCAGCACGGCGGGAATACAGCCAGCGTTTTGGCCGATAATCCTCAATACATTAATCAATTATACCGCGATGTTGAATTGCCGGGTGGACAGGAACATACCTTTACCATTCAGCAACCTACACCAAACAATGGGAATAATCCAAATAATGGAGATTACTATGCCCATGATGCTGAAGAAATTGAAGAATCCTTATCTTTAATTGATAAAGAATCCGATCTGATTAAAAAGGCATTGAAAAAACACAAAGGCAAACGGAAATTTGCCGCCCAGGAACTGGGTATTTCAGAGCGAACACTGTACCGGAAAATAAAGGAGTTAAATTTATAATCCTTCGAAAAAACTTAATCTAGCCGACATTAAACGGTAAGCATCACCTCATCCAACTTAAATGAAAATTAAAATATCTGCACTTCTTTTAATCGCCGTACTTACGGCATGTGCTTACAAGTTCAATGGCGCTTCTACAGTGGGTTTAAAAACCGTTGTGGTGAAGGTTTTTGAAAACAATGCACCTTTGGTTGTACCTACCTTGAGCAATCAGTTTACGGAAGCCTTAAAAACGAGGATCAGGAACCAAACCAACTTAAGTATATCTACAACAGAGGGAGATGCCATATTTGAGGGCAGAATTACGGGTTACGATATTAAGCCAGTGGCTTTACAGTCGAGCTCAACACCTACGGCTGGCGCAAACAGACTAACCATTACCGTGGCCGTAAAATACACCAATAATACGGCCGGAAAAGAAAAAGAAAGCTTTGAAGAGAGCTTCACAAAATATTTCGACTTTCCACTTAATGGCGCTTCCATACAGGCGGCCTTACCCGGAGCCATAGAGAACATCAATAAACAGCTGACAGAAGATATTTTTAACCGCGCTTTTGCACAATGGTAATTTCATTTGAACCTGTTCACACACAAAACTTTCTAAAAACCGCTTACATTTTTTAACTTAGCGACAAACCTCAAGAATGGATTATCAACAGCTATTGGTAAATTTACTTGCCCAACCCGGAAAGGTTGGCCCGGAGCATGTGCCCATGCTTCAGGAGCTGGCAGTACAATTTCCATACGCACAACCCATTCACCTGCTACTGGCAAAAGCTGATGCATCCTTCATTCCAAAGGCAGCCTTATATAGCCATGGGAATGCTTTATTTCATATTTTAAATATGGTTTCTGTTCAGGATGAAGACCTGAATGAGGAAATACAGCCAGAATATGAGATACCGGAAGTTGTTGCTCAGTCTGAAAATGACGTACCTGAAGAAATTTTAAACGACCACAAAGATGCTACTGAAACAGCCGGGGATGTAGCGAAGGCAAACCAGAATCTTGCTGAAGAGGATCTGTTTATTGAAAGCATAGCGACTACTGACTTCTTTGCCTTTGAGCAAAGTATGAGTACTGATGTAGTCAGCACAGCTCCTGAAATAGAAACCGTTGTTCCGGATCATCATGAAATTAATTTTGTTTCCAGATATGACGATGATCAACTGCCCTATACTTTTTTATGGTGGTTATCCAAAACCCGTAAGGAACATGAGCAGATTTTTCAGCCTTATGTTCAGCCAAAACCAGCTGTTGTTAAACAACAACCTGCTCAGCAAAAAGATGCTGCCGAGTTTCAGCAACAATATGTGGAGCACATTTTTCATATTCAAACACCATTTGAAGTTGCAGATCATCTGGCAGAATATCCATCAGCTGATGTAAAGGATGCAAAAGGAGCAGAAATTATAGAAAAATTCTTAAAAGAAGACCCAACGATAAAGCCTCCGAAACCTGAACAAATTGACAATGAAAATAAGGCGAAGAAGAGTGCAGAAGATCATTACGACCTGGTTTCTGAAACTTTAGCTAAAATTTATATCGAACAAATGCTTTATCACAAAGCCATAGATACTTATAAAAAATTAAGTTTGAAATATCCAGAAAAAAGTGGTTACTTTGCCGACCTTATCCAATCTATAGAAAAGAAATTTTAAAATATAATATTACCATGATAACCTTTTTAATTATTTTATTAATTGTTGTATGTATAGCTTTAGGCTTATTTGTATTGATACAAAACCCTAAAGGCGGGGGTTTAGCCAGCGGCGGAGGTACCAGCAACATGTTTGGCGTGCAACGTACAGGTGATGTTCTGGAAAAAGGATCATGGGTTTTGCTTGCCGCAATCGTAATTTTAACATTAGCCATTACCACTGTTTCTAAAAGTGGCGGCGGTGCTACTGCGGTAGGAAATTCAGCAATACAGGATCGTTTAGACAAAACACCATCTCCATCTCCGATTGGTAGTAACCTGAACAATACAGCACCAGCAAAACCTGCTGATACCACTAAAAAATAAACCAGACTAATTTATTTGGCCAAAGCTTTCCCCTTAAAGGAAGGCTTTTTTGTTTTCAGCCGTTTTTGACCTTATCCATTATAAAAAACTGAATAAATTTAAAGTATTCCGGAGCTCCATCCGTTTACCGGTTTATAATGCAAAATTAGTGGTGCCGAAAAACGAATCTCAAAATATCATTTCTACTGTTGCCTATTATGGCAAGCGCCTGCTCAGCTTCATCCGCGGGCGGGTAAATACAGATGAAGATGCGGAAGATATTTTGCAGGATGTATGGTATCAGCTCAGCAATCAGCCTGAACTTGGCGCCATTGAACAAATTAGTGGCTGGCTGTATCGTGTTGCCCGGAATAAGATTACCGATCGGTACCGCAAGCAAAAAGAAGCCTCTCTTGACGATTTTATAGGTGAGGATGAAGATGGCGGATTTAATTTCAGGGAGATTTTGCTGGCAGATCCTTATGCACCCGAACAAGAAGGATTAAAAAAGTTATTCTGGGAACAGTTATTTATGGCACTCGAAGAGCTACCTGCTAACCAGCAATATGTATTTATTCAAAATGAACTGGAAGAACGTAGTTTCCGGGAACTGGCCGATGAAACAGGCGAAAATATCAAAACGCTTATATCCCGGAAAGGATATGCAGTGAAACATTTACGTAACCGTTTGCAAAATTTATATCAGGAATTTATAAACTATTAATATGAGACACAGAAAATATAGTAAAGTCAAAAAATTCATTTTCTTTTTACCTGTTGTAGCCCTCATCGGAACAGCGATAGGTTATACTGTAATGTCTTTGTGGAACTGGATTTTACCTGAAGTTGCCCATGCCGGCCGGTTGAATTTCTGGCAGGCTTTAGGTCTTCTGGTATTATGCAGGTTGCTTTTCGGTAATTTTAATAAAGGAAGCAGGAACCGTTTTCGCGAAAATGCCTCTAAATTGCGTTCAAAATGGCAAAACATGAATGAGGAAGAACGTGCGAAGTTTAAAGAAGAATATAAAAACAGGTGCAGCTCCTGGAGAAAAGGTTGATCATAATTTTTGATTCAGTTTTATTTTAAAGAGGATTTTTTTATCTTCTAAAAAAGCGCCATTCACAATTTAACACATCTTTACACACCTGAATACAGGTTTCAAATTCCAAATCTGATCTGATGTTAAATGCAGTTTGCTATTCGCCTTAATTTGAGGTACTTTTGCTAAAAGAAATAAATACAACAGATTGAATTTTAACGATTTTAACTTTGGCCCTGATTTATACGAGGGCCTGATGGCGATGGGGTATAAAAGCGCCACACCAATACAAGAGCAAGCCATTCCGGTAATTTTAGACAATCATGATCTGATTGCCTGTGCACAAACCGGAACTGGAAAAACGGCCAGTTATTTATTGCCGGTGATGGATAAAATTAGTCGTGCTGCTGACAGACACAACAATACCCTGATTTTAGCCCCTACCCGAGAACTTGCACAACAGATTGATTTACAGGTTGAAGCCTTGGCTTATTTTACCAATATCAGTTCGCTTGCTGTATACGGTGGCGGTGATGGCATTGCATACGAGCAGCAAAAACGGTCGATGCGGGATGGTGTAGACATCATTATCGCAACTCCTGGTCGTTTAATGGCTCATTTGTCTTCAGGCGTTTTAAAGCTTGAACATTTGCAGCATTTGATATTGGACGAAGCAGATCGAATGTTAGACATGGGTTTTTATGATGACATTATGCGCATTGTAAGCTACCTGCCAAAGAAAAGACAAACCCTTTTATTTTCGGCCACCATGGCACCGAAGATCAGAAAAATGGCCGGAAGTATTCTGAATGAACCGCAGCAAATTACCATTTCTATTGCAAAGCCGGCAGAGGGGATTGATCAACAGGCCTATAATATTCATGATCAGCAAAAGCAGGCGCTATTAACTGATCTCTTCAAGGACGGGAAATACAAAAGCGCTATTATTTTTGCATCCACCAAAGAGAAGGTTAAAGCCTTGTACAAAACATTTAAAAGCTTAAGTATTAAAGCAGATGCATTCCACTCTGATTTAGGTCAGAAAGAGCGTGAAGATATTTTATTAGCTTTTAAAAACAGAAGGCTTCCCATCATTATCGGAACAGATGTTTTATCTCGTGGAATTGATGTGGAAGGTGTTGATCTGGTGATTAATTATGATGTACCTGGTGATCCGGCAGATTATGTACACAGAATCGGTAGAACAGCAAGGGCTGCGACTAAAGGAACTGCAATTACACTGGTAAACGGACGGGATAAACGGAAGTTCGAAAACATTGAAAAACTGATTGAAAAAGCAGTTCCCAGAATGCCCCTGCCGGAACATATTGCTTCCATGGAAATTACGCACGTGGAAGAGAAGAAACCGCAACATGCCAGAAATAACAATGCAAAGAAAAAGGTATGGCATAAAAAGAAACCTAAGCCGAGTAATCCTGCTTCATAAATTAAAACACCAGTAAGATTCTTATTGGTGTTTTTCATTTTACGCCTATCTTTGTTTTCTTAAATGGCAAACTTTATCCTTATCGGCATCTGCATTTTAGCCGGAATCTTTTTTAGAAAAAGCAAAACTTTACCTAAAGATGCACATAAAGGCATTAATGCCTGGATAATTTACGTTGCACTACCTGCGGTATCTTTCAAATATTTACCACATATTACCTGGACTAAAGATTTACTTTTCCCCGCTCTTTCCCCTGTTGTGGTATGGATGTTTGGCTGGCTTTTTATTACACTTTACAGCCAGTTTAGAAATATCAGTAAAGCCACATCTGGCGGTTTGAAGCTAATTAGTTCATTAAGCAATACATCATTTGTTGGTTTTCCCTTGATTATTGCCTATTTCAGTGAAAAGGAGCTGGCTATAGCCATCATTTGCGACCAGGTAACTTTTGCGCTTTTATCAACCATCGGGATAATTGTAGCCATCCGTTCTTCGCAACAGCAAAAGCTAAATGTAAAATTAGTTTTGAAAAAGGTATTAACCTTTCCGCCGTTAATTGGCTGTATACTGGCCCTGACTGTTCCACGATATATTGATTTATCTGCGCTGGACGTATTATTTGATAAACTGGCAGGAACAGTTGGTCCTTTGGCTTTATTCTCTATCGGTTTACAGTTGAAATTTGGCGGATGGTTTGGAGAGATTAAACATATCAGCTTTGCTTTGTTGTTTAAATTAATTTTAGCACCACTTGCCATTTTAATGATCGCATTGCTCTTGGGCATGAATGGAATAATTACTAAAATAACCATTTTCGAAATGGCCATGCCAACTTTATTAACCGCTGGCGTTGTAGCCGATCAGTATAATTTAAATCCGAAGCTTTCTAATTTAGTTGTGGGCTTGGGCATTTTACTGTCGTTTATTACAACCGCTATCTGGTGGTTTGTGTTAACACAATTTGGCTTGTTTTAAGCGTTATAACACTGAACAGGTTAAAAAGTGACTAAATTTAAATAAAACTGCTTTGTAAGCAAAGCAAAAAAAGCCGCAAAATTTCTTCTGCGGCTCTCAAATATTTTGAACGAATTACAATCCTAATTTCTTAGAGATTGCTGAAGGAATACCAGCTTTATTTAATAAAAACGCAGTTGTTTTATATTTTACATAGTTCTTTGTTACGTATAAATAACCTTTATAATCGTTGGTAACGCCCCAAGAATTTTTAACAATATAATATTCTTTACCATTTTGATCTTTAGCCAAACCAACAATGTGCATGCCATGATCATCAGTGGTCTGATAATTATCAAATGCAGCCTGACGGTTTTCCTGCGTGATTTCCATTTCTGGCTGAGGGCCATTAAACATATCTGCTTTTTGTTTCAATGACATATCATTAAATAGAATTTCAGGAACGAAAGCTACACCATTTTTATAACTGAAAGATTTCTCGCTTACATCTGTAGCCCAGGCAACTGTAAATCCATTTTTCAAAGCGTTATCAATAATCTCAGTGATTTCATTCACTTTAATATTATAAACCTGATCGAATGACCAGTTATCTGGAACCAGCAAAGTAAACTTGCTGTAGAAAGGATGATCATTAAAAGAAGATAATTCTACATAATGATCGGGATTAATTCCTACAACCTCATTAGCAAAAGTTTTAGGCGTATATTTCTTTCCTTTAAATGTGAAGTTTTCGGGTACAGCTCCTAAATAAGCATCAATAACGCCAGAATATGCCTTTAACCAGTTTGGGGTCAGTTCGCCATTGGCATTTTTAACCACAGCCTCTAAAACGCCTTTCTCGATATCGCCAAGCTCTGCAGTTTTATTGGTTTTAGTACCATAGTTTAAGCCCGTGTAAACATCTTGCGGAACCGCACCATATTTTCTGTACATATTAATTACATCGTGTAATGCACCACCATCACCTAAGTTAACAGCACCGTGCATGCGTACATAATTAATCCCTTTTTCTACATAAGCATTTCGGGCAGTAAAAATTTGTGATAACTGAACAGGTTGTTTGCCTGCCTTAATCATTTCTGATTCAATAAATGAATTTGTAGAATAGCTCCAGCAGGTACCGGATGAACCTTGGTTTTGAACTGGCGTATTTGCTAAATTGATAACTTCGGTAAATTTAAAAGCATCCTTGCTGTTATCGCTTTGGTTATTTTTTAAAGAATTAACCAGATTGTCTTGGCCAAAAGTTACCAATGTTGATAACGATAATGCCAAACCAATCAAACATAGTTTGGTGTATTTGATCATTTTTATGAATAATTATTAAAATTTAGCGAATGTAAAAATTGTTGCCGATTTACAATCAGAAAGTTTTTAATAAATCGATAAATAAAGTCATTCAAATGCAACAATGTTGAATTAACATTCCGGCAAGCTGATTGGGATATTTGTTGCCAAGCCTCCATCGGATGTTTCCTTGTATTTTGCATTCATATCCAGGGCTGTTTCCCACATCGTATTGACTACAGCATCCAGACTAACTTTTGCCTTATCAGGATTGCTTTGTAATGCCAGCTGACTTGCGGTGATGGCTTTGATAGCCCCCATGGTGTTTCTTTCAATGCATGGAATTTGAACCAAACCGCCAATAGGATCGCAGGTTAAGCCTAAATGATGCTCCATAGCGATCTCTGCAGCCATTAAAACCTGTCGCTGAGAGCCACCTAAACACTCTGTTAATGCCGCAGCCGCCATAGCAGACGAAACTCCGATTTCGGCCTGACACCCACCCATTGCTGCTGAAATGGTAGCACCTTTTTTAAAAATACTGCCTATTTCTGATGCACAGGCAATAAACTGAATAATCTTATCTTCTGCATAACCATCGCAAAAGGTAATAAAGTATTGAAGCACTGCAGGAATTACACCCGCAGCTCCATTTGTAGGTGCTGTTACCACACGTCCGAAAGAAGCATTTTCCTCATTTACAGCCAATGCAAAGCAGCTTACCCAATCCAAAATATAATTAAATCCATTCCCACCCTTTCTGATGGCTTCTACCCATGAGGTATAGTCCTGATAATCACTTTTACCGATCAATCGTTTATTTAGCGGGAATGCCCTGCGGGCAACATCCAAGCCTCCGGGTAAAAACCCGGTGGTATGGCAACCCCGGTAAATGCAATCTCTCATTACGGCAAAGTGCTGCAGCATCCGCATTTTAGTTTCGGCTTCAGGTCGCCAGGCCAGTTCATTTTCCAATACAATTTCACTCACCTTCAACCCTGTTGACAAACACCAGTGTAAAAGTTCTTTCGCTTTTTCTATTGGAAAGGGTAAATCAACCTGTGGCTTCTGACTGTTGTCTTCACCTTCCTTCACAACAAAACCTCCACCAATAGAATAATATGTCTCGGAAAAAGCTTTCCCAGTTGATAAAAAGGCCTGAAAAGTAACTGCGTTCGGATGAAAGGGAAGACTTTCTGCAAAAAGAAAAAGCAGATCATTTTCATAGTCGAAATCAATTTCTAAATCTCCGGCAAGCTTAAGCTTTTTATCTTTTTGAATGGCTTCAAATGTTGGTGTAACTGCATCCACGTCAAAAGTAACCGGATCAGCACCTGATAATCCGAGTAAGATTGCCACATCCGTTCCATGGCCTTTACCTGTTTTAGCCAGTGATCCATAAAGGAGTATTTTAATCGTTTCTACCCGATCGATTAGACCTTGTTGATTTAGCGATGCCGTAAATTGTTGTGCAGCACGCCATGGCCCAAGTGTGTGTGAACTTGACGGACCAATGCCTATTTTAAAAATATCAAAAACGGAGATTTGCTCTTTTATCATGAAAAAAGTTAGTTATACAAAGCTATGATTGTTTTATTGAAACTGTAAAGAAATAATAATCAAAACATAATATAACAGACATATTTAATTCTTAAATCTGATTAACTTTGATCTATGAAATTACGCTTTTTAATATTGTTTAGCTTATTAATTGTTACTTCGGTACAGGCCCAGAAAGCTCAAAATATTTATTATTTAAAAAACAATGGCGAACAAGTTCAAACAAAGGATAAAGCTGATTTTGTCAGAATTATCGAGGAACCTGATTCTGCTGATACCCGCTTCAAGCTTTTCGAGTTTTATAATAATGGTAAAAGGAAAAAGCTCGGTTATTTATCAGCTTTTGAGCCAAACTTAATTTACGAAGGTCACGTAATTGGTTATGATTCTTTAGGAAGAAGATCGGAAATAGTTAACTATAAAAACGGAATGCCTTCTGGCAGTTCGCTATATTATCATAGTAATGGCAAACTCTATAGGGAAACGGAATACATTCCTATTGAAGCGCGGCCAAATCAGATGTTGGGAATAAATTCTTCTTTGGCTGATCTCATTTTTGGTACCAGTTTCAAAATAATATTTGATGCTGACTCTTCAGGAAAAGTTAATATTGAAAACGGAAAAGGCCATTTAAAAGTAGTTGATAAGTATAAAGAATTTGAAAAGGGTGAGGAGGGTGATTATTTGAATGGTATGAAAAATGGAGTATGGACAGGCTATGATACCCGAATTGGCTTAACATTTAAAGAAATTTATGATGGGAACAAATTCATCTCCGGAGAAAGCTTAAAAGATGGAAAAACATATTCCTACACTTCGCCGCTGCAGGCTCCGGAATACAGAGGCGGAATCAAATCCTGGAATAACTTTATCGCAACAACAACAAAATATCCTCAGGATGCATACCGAAACGGAATAAGAGGAACTGTTAAAACCAGTTTTGTTGTAGACGTTACAGGGAGAATTACTGACATTGTTATCGAGAAATCTGCAGATAGATCATTAGACGAGGAAGCCATAAGGGTCTTAAAATACTCCTCAAAATGGGAGCCTGGTAAAGAGCGTGGCGTACCAGTTAAGGTAAAATATAATCAAAGTTTTAATTTTGCCTTTTAGAGGGCTATTGATGCTGATTAACCTAATAATCAAACTCCAGAATTTCCTTATCCTTTAACATTTGTTCCACAAACCGTTGGTGGTTTTGTGGTGTTCCGGTTGCGGTCCAGTTTCCGGTGATGACATGATTAACCAATTGGTGTTTGCCTCGTTGAGGCTTCAACTTATTTTCCCGAAAAACCTCCTCATAACTTTCTAAATCACCATGCGTATGTTGTTTTTTGACAATGCGATAGACCCTCTTGGTAAAACGACGATCGCCTATTTCTTCAACAAAAGGAAAAATAATCAAGGCCAGCAGCACCACACCGGTAACACCGATGGCCTGCTCGTAATATCCGGAACCAACAGCCATCCCAATGGCGGCAACGATCCAAATGATACAGGCAGTTGTTAAACCTTTAACCCGGTTTTCTTCCTTAAAAATTACGCCTGCGCCCAGGAAACCAATACCCGTAACAATATTCGAAGCAATGCGATCCTGGCTTGCAGGTCCGATTTTAATAGATAAGATCGTAAATAATGTGGCACCCAAGCCAATCATCATCATGGTTTTTAATCCGGCAGATTTGCTTCTGTATTCACGCTCGGCGCCTATTAAACCGCATAATAATGTAGCCAGCAGGAATTTATTGACTTCACTTTGTGTAATAAAATGGCTGTTATCTAAAATTTCATTCATTGCTCAAAATTAATGGAAGCAAATTAATAAAAATCGTAACATCTTAAGCCATTGGCACGGCCACCACTAGAACTATTTGGGAAATATTTTTCATACCCCACACCTATTTCAGACGTTCCGCCGGTATTGGAATAATTGATTTTAGAAGTGGTTGCATCGTGACTGATTCCTAACCTAAACTTTTCGCCATTGGTTCTTCTGTTGAAAATATCGAAAATGACTGAAAAAACAATTGCATCGTTTCCATTTGAATTTCCATCATTCCGGTACCAGATCCCTGCGTTGACACCCGCATATTTGTATTGTGTGCCGATACTGAAGGAGTTTACGTTTCCCTGTCGATAAACCACCACTGAAGGGATCAGGTAGCTTCCATCCCGGTCATACTGATCTGGAATAAGGCTGAGTTTATAACTTAAGTTAGCGGAAATACGCATGGGCAATTTCGCCTGGAAGCCAGATAGAGACTCATCAGGCCGATTTAAATGATGCGCAGCTACACCTACCATAAACTTACCATAAACCAAATTGGTACCCGCATTGGCATCCAGGTAAAAACGGCTATCAATAGCCGGCCTTTCTGCACCAGACACACTTCCGGGAATATAACCTGCATTGATATCAATCTGATCACCAAAAACCAGTTTATCCCAGTTTAATTTTTGGTTGGTTACACCAGCCTGCAAACCAAATGAAAGCGTAAAATCATCGCCACCAATAATATAAGAATAACTGGCGGCTACATTGTTTTTTACCAGATAAGCTGTTCCTTCACTGCTCCGGTTAAAAATTAATCCAATTCCACTGTTCATGCGGTGCAGATTTAAATCAGCCGATGCACTCATGTATGAAAAATCACTTGCCAAACCTGTCCATTGGTTTCTGTAAAGTGCATTAAACCTGATGTCGCCTTCAAACTGACCGGTTAATGCCGGATTTAAATAAATCGGTGCATTATAAAACTGCGAGTAAATATGATCCTGCCCTACCGAAATCAGCGGCAGTAGTAAAGCCAGCAAACATAATTTCATCCTCCTCATCATTATCTTATTAAATATATTACTCCTGTTTTCCTTGGGGATGATGAATCATATGTCATCCCTTTCCATTCGGTGCCATTAATGAACTTAACCTCTATCTTCCAGTAATAAACACCCTGTGGCTGCTCTTTTCCGTTATACGTTCCGTCCCACCCTTCCAAGGGTGCGCCATCGTCCAGCTTCGAGCTTTCCCATAGAAGCTGCCCCCATTTATTAAAGACAGACATGGTCCATTCCTTAATCCCACGGCCCTTTGCTTTGAAAACCCTGATTTCATTTTTCGCGCTTGCCGGCATAAATGAATTTGGAACATTTAAATACCCGGGCACACCAATGATCCTAACCGACTGCACCGTGGTAGAGTTGCAGCCTTCCTTATTAAGCACTTTTAACGTAACGGTATAGGTACCTTCATTGCCATAAGTATGATTTGGATTTTGCAGTGTTGAAACAGCACCATCTCCAAATGTCCATTCCCAGCTTACTGATCCGGTGCTCGTATCTTTAAAACCAAAGGAATAATTCGGGATTGATATTTCATTGCCAGGTGAAACGGCGAAGCCGGCAACCGGAGGTGCCACCACGCTAATCGGCGAAGCCAGGGTAATGGTATTGGTACAGCCCAAAATGTTGGTTGCGGTTAAGCTTACAATAAAATTTCTACCTGCTCCGGTAAAAGTATGACTGGGTTCAAAAGCCGTTGATGTTGTTCCATCTCCAAAATCCCAAAGGTAGCCTATGGCATTTTTACTGTTGTTCTTAAAATTCACGGTTAAGCCATCACAGCCACTGGTTTTATCAGCAGTAAAACTGAGCTCGGGCTGAGCCAACACTTCAATTTCTTCAACGGTTGAGGCACTTGAGCAATCATTGGAAGCATAAAGTGTAACCCTATATTTTCCGGCTGTTGTAAAGGTATGCGAAACGACTTCTGGAGCAACATTTCTCACTACCGTACTTCCATCTCCAAAGTCATACACAAAGGTATTGGCACCTTTGGTATTATTAAAGAAATCAACTTTTAAAGGTGCGCAACCCCGCAGCTGACTACTATTGACCACCATTTCTGCCGTAATATCATTTGGTGCCACATTAATGTTGTAGGAAGATTCATTGGTTCCGCATTCGTTAGTAGCAGTCATTTTCACCACATAGTTTGTTACAACGATGGTGTTGTAGGTGTGTGATACATTACTTTTATCCGTTTTTGTAAGTGTTGTTCCATCGCCAAAATCATAGGTATAGCTACTGTTATTTCCTAATGAAGTGTTGCTGAAAGTAACCGTAAAGGGTGAACATCCCGCTGTTTTATCAGGAGAAAAAACTGATATCGGTGCTGCTTTCACTAAAACCGTAGAGGTTTGTCTGCTTACGCCACAAGGTGTAGTCGCTTCCATTGTTACCGTATAAGTGATATCTCTCCCATTTAAATCGGCAGGGTAAACTACATCTTCAGGTTGAACCAGATTAGAAGTCGTTCCGTTACCGAAATCCCATCTAAAAGTTGCTGCAGTTAATGAATTTGAAGTATTCGTAAACCGCACATTAAGTGGGCCACACCCTTCTGTAACGCTTTGCGTATAAGCTGCTGTAACATCTTGCCGGGTTGAAAAAGTATGAGAAAACTCATCACTGTTACAGCCTAAACTACTGGTGACGACCAACTTGATCACTACAGATTGATTTTCACCTGGAATGGTATAACCTGGAAAATTAATACCTGTACCAATTTGCCCATTGTTGGCAAACCAGGTATAAGTAGCATTCCGATCCGGATAAGCGATTGCAGTAATGTTGGCCGTGCTCAATTCAAAAGGAACACAGCCTTTATCAATAGTATAAGTAAACGCTGCCTTTGCAGGTAGATTTACTGTAATTTTAACCTGATTACTGATGATTGCAGAACAAGAGCCACTAACTACAGCTCGCCTGTAATAGATTGTTGCTGTAGGTACAGGAGGGGTAAAATTGATGTCAGTTGCGCCAGACACATCCGTCCAGGTCGTTCCGTTTAAACTGGTTTGCCATTGGTAAGTGTAAGTTCCGTTTCCGCCACCCGGCACAGAACCAGTTAGCGGTGCTGCTGCAGCGCCTATACAAATGGTCTGATCTGCAGTAATCGTATTATTGGTTAATGCAGGTAAAACAATCACCTCAACGCTATTGCTTTCTGATGTACAGATATTGCTGTTAACTAATCTGCGGTAGAAAGCAGAAGCTGTTACAGTTAAAGTTAGGTCTTTACTGGTTGCAGCAGATATATTTGACCATGTATTCCCGTCAATACTGCTTTGCCATTGATAGCTATATGTACCATTTCCTCCGGTCGGCGTACTTCCGGTGATCGTTGTACTCTGCCCATAGCAAACAGGGATAGCAGACGTAGAAACACTATTGGTTACAGGTAGAAAATAGGTAACTGTTGTTTCTGATACTGATGGCGGACAACCTGTAAATCCGGAGATGGCCCAACTGAACCGGTAAGTTTGTCCGGGCACTAATCCTGTTACAAGGGTATTAAACAAGGTTGGATCAGCAATCACCACATCACTTTGCCCGGAAACCAGGGTCCATAAACCAGTATTAGGTGATGGATCATTTCCGCTTAAAATAATGGTATTGCCACTACATAAGCTCTGGTTTGCACCTGCATTTGAAACTACAGTTGCTGGATTAATGGTAATAGTAGTTACTGATGATTGCGCTTCTGAGCAAGGAAAACTCTGAACGATGGCCCTGAATTTGGTGGTTACCGTGAGGTTTGAAAAAACATATGGATTTGCCCTTGAGCTTAAGCCTGCCCATGTCACACCATTATCTATAGACATTTCCCATCTTAAGATATCGCCAACCTGACCTGTTAAAGCAATTGCACCATTATTTGCACCGGCGCACAATGTTAAGTCATTACCTGTTGTGCCACCAACACTTGGGAGATTTACCCTGATCACTACATCATCACTGCTATTGCTGCAATTCTGATCACTGATGGTCCAGCGTAAAGTATAACTGTTGCCGCCAACTAAATCAGAAATTACTGCATTGTTTTTCGTATCATCATCAAAAGTAATGGTTGTCGGCGCAGAAACCACAGTCCACTTGCCCGTTCCCACCATCGGAACATTTCCTTTTAAGGTATAGGTTGAAGCATTACAAATGGATTCGTCCGGCCCGGCACTGGCTAATGTGGGCGTTGGTAAAACTGTAACGGTAATAGATGTTGATGCTCCGGTACAACCGCCTGCAGAAACCGGAGTAATCGTATAGGTTACTGTTTCGGTAGTGGTTCCGGTATTGATTAAAATATCATTAATCTGAGTTGCCGCAGTTGCAACAGGACGGTTGCTGTTTCCTGTAATGGTACCTGTTGCTGCACTGCTATAAGTATAATTAACATTGGTCAATGCCGAAGTTAAGGTGATGGCAGAAGATGTACTGCTACAAATGGTTTGATTGGCGGCTGTAGCGACCACGTCAGGATTCGGAGTAACAGTAACCACAAAGTTAAATGGAGCGCCATCACAACCATCCTTTTGGGGTGTAATGATATACGTTACTGTTCCGTTTGAAACCGGATCATTATTCACCAGTACATCATTGATCATACCTGTTCCGGATGCCGTAACTCCGGTTACATTAGCAGATCCGGTAGCTGTCCAGTTAAATGTGGTACCGCTAACTAATCCTGTTGGGGTATAATCAACATTTTTTCCTGTACAGATAGATTTTCTTGCTGCACTGTTTACGCTAATATCAGGTTTTATCCTTAATACGATTTCATCCTCAATCTGATTACAGGGTGGTGCCAGTGTAGTGGTTGCTCTTAAGATTAAGTTTACGGTGCCATTGGCTTTCTCTGCTGCCGTTGGAGTATACACTGCACTCAGGTCATTTCGGCTTGGTGTAAATGCGCCTAAACCACCTATCCACGTCTGGGTACTTACGGTACCCGTAATGGTTCCAGCCAGATTAAAACTGGTGCCAGTAAAACATAAACTTTGATCTTCGCCTGCATTAATCACTGGTGCAGTACTGAAGGTTAATTTTTGTGTTTTGGATACTGTTCCGCAGTTATTTTTGTGGGTAACGGTAATATTGTACTCATCATAATTATCAAATTTTATGGAAGGGTATTTGGAATTTGCTGTTGTTCCATTGGTAAAGCTGTATGTTCCAGATCCGGTAGGTGTAACTGTCCAGGTATAGGTATCTGACAGGTCCTGATAAGTTCCCGAAATTAATGTACGCGTTGGTCCGGTGGTGGTATTATTAAAATCATACGTTGTCAGATTACAAAGGGTAATATCAGGAGAAAGTGTGGCTGTTGGTAACTCGTTAACAATAACCGTTTGCGGGGCAGATGCCACTAAGCCACATGATGGGGTAGAAATATTTAAAGTGATGGTATAAATACCCGGATTCGTAAATATAAATGCAGGTTCTTTGCTTGATGCATTGGTTCCATTCGCATACGTTACAGCAGGAGAAACATTCCAAGAGTAGGTATTGGCCGCTTCACAAATATTATCCAGTACAGATAAATCGGTAGCGGTTAAGGTAGTCCCTGCGCAGATGGTGGTTTGCGGCAGTGAAAATGCTGGTTTCGGGGGATCCTGAATACAAATCTGCATCTCTACAGGATCGGCGTTACAAGCGCCTGAACTGTTTGATTCCAGGCGAATAGTATGCACGCCATGTGTTAAAAATCTGGTAATAAGATTGTATGAACGTGGCTTGTTAGCTTGTTCAATTGCCCCATCCACAAACCAGTTATAGGTAACATTGTTGGGTGCACAGGCCGGCGTATTGGTATCCGGATTTTCCCCTAAAATAGATGTATTGTAAAATGTGACATCCGTATTGGTACAGGATGGCGTTTGATACGTGAAGGCATTCATGGGTTTAACCACTACCTTCGCCGATGAAGAAACCGGTGTTCCTACGGTACCGCAAAAATCATTTGATACATTTATGGTCACAGGAAATGCATTGTAAATGGTACCTGCACTGGTTACTGAATTGCTACCGCATGATGACCTGGTATATGGATGTGTTACTTTTCCTGAATTATTAATAATATCGCATAAGGTATAAACCGTTTGGCTTCCGTCTCCCCAGCTAATGGTATAACGGTTACCTGGAAAGTTGTTCTGAATACCTGCCGGAGAAGTATAATCCACGTTGAATTCTAACGCGCCTAGGGGCAGGCATACAATGTTATTACCAGAAGTACCAAATGCGGTAATGGTTCTGTTATTCACCAGTAAATAAGCTTTGGTTCCGATTGTACCATTTGGCATAATCGCTGTGGCGATAATGGTATAGTGGGTCTGATCAGCCGTAAAAGTTTGATTGGGATTAGTAAAAGTGAGGCTTGATGTACTTCCAGATGATTCATTTTTAATAGCCGCTGTAACTGCTGCTGTTGCCGTAGATTCATTACTGATGATAAATGAATTATTAGGTCTGCTTACACAAGTGCCAAAGGTTTCATTATTTGAGGAATTAAGATACGAGGTTACCAACCTGGCTTGTACCGAAGGTCCGGCTTTTATTTCAAAGGCCGAAGATGCATTGCTGACTGAAACGGGTTGTGTGGTTTTTACCCTTACCTTATACCCTATTCCCGGTACCACTCCTGTAGCTGGGATGATCCCATTTACATAAGTACTATAAAATCCCGAGTAAGTGCCGATTAACTTTTCTGTACTAAAGTCTCCATTTTGGTCAGATAAGTAAAGTTGAAACGTATTGCCTTGTTGCGTACAACCATTGGCAATGCTGAATGGAACTGCTATAGTGCTTCCGGGGGTGAAAGGACCTGCATTTACGGCACCAATGTTGATCTGTGTATAACCGGCGAAGGAAATAAAAAACAGCGCAACAAATAGCACAAAAACCGGCCATTTCCGTTTCAAACAGATCTTCATAGTCGCAAACACGTAGGGGGAATGATTAATTCTGTTTATTTAAGCGCGCAAACACCTTCTAATGTTGTATGATTTCATCCTCATCCTAACGTTTACACATTTCTTAAATATTAATGTAAAGTACGATATTTTTGTATAATAATTGCAATTTTTAGTATGAAGACGAACAAAATGAATGAATCAATATTAATCTAAATGTTGGGCAACTTTCTTTAAGATTCCATGGGCAAAAAAAAACCCGGAAACTTATAGCCTCCGGGAATTTTTTTATACGAAATGATTTCGCCACAAGTGATATTACATCATACCACCCATACCGCCGCCACCCATAGGAGGCATTGGTGCACCACCTTCTTCAGGCTCGTCTGCTAAAACAACTTCTGTAGTCAATAACATGGCTGCAATAGATGCTGCATTTTCTAAGGCTACACGACTTACTTTAGTTGGATCGATTACACCGGCACCAATTAAATTTTCGTAAACATCAGTACGGGCGTTATAACCGTAATCTGCAGTACCTTCTTTCACTTTCTGAACTACGATAGAACCTTCAATACCGGCATTTTCACAAATCTGACGTAAAGGCTCTTCAATCGCACGACGGATGATTTGGATACCTGTATTCTCATCTTCGTTAGCACCTTTTAAATCGGCAAGAGCAGCTACCGCACGGATAAATGCTACACCACCACCAGCAACAATACCTTCTTCTACTGCTGCACGTGTAGCATGTAAAGCATCATCAACACGGTCTTTTTTCTCTTTCATTTCCACTTCACTTGCTGCACCTACATAAAGAACGGCAACACCGCCAGCCAATTTAGCTAAACGCTCTTGTAATTTTTCTTTATCATAATCAGAAGTAGTAGTTTCAATCTGTGCTTTAATCTGACTTACACGAGATTTAATATCTTCTGAATTTCCGGCACCATTAATAACAGTGGTATTGTCTTTATCAACTACCACTTTCTCCGCAGAACCTAAATAAGTTAAATCAGCATTTTCTAATTTATAACCTCTTTCTTCTGACACTACGATACCGCCAGTTAAAATTGCGATATCTTCTAACATGGCTTTTCTTCTGTCTCCAAAACCTGGCGCTTTCACTGCAACCACTTTCAGAGAACCACGGATTTTGTTCACTACTAATGTAGCTAAAGCTTCGCCGTCTAAATCCTCAGAAATGATCACCAATGGTTTACCAGTCTGAACAGTTTTTTCCAATACCGGCAACAATTCTTTCATGTTGCTGATTTTTTTATCGTAGATTAAAATGTATGGGCTATCTAATTCAGCTTCCATTTTATCTGCGTTAGTTACGAAGTATGGAGATAAATAACCTCTGTCAAACTGCATACCTTCTACCGTTTTTACTTCAGTTTCAGTACCTTTTGCTTCCTCAACAGTGATTACACCATCTTTACCCACTTTGCTCATGGCTTCAGCAATTAAAGCACCGATTACCTCATCATTGTTTGCAGAAATGGATGCAACTTGTTTGATTTTATTATTGTCTTCACCAACCGTTTGAGATTGCTCTTTTAAGTTAGCTACAACAGCAGCAACAGCTTTATCAATACCGCGTTTTAAATCCATCGGATTTGCACCGGCAGCAACATTTTTAATACCAGTTGTAATGATGGCCTGAGCCAACACAGTTGCAGTAGTCGTTCCGTCACCAGCAATATCTGCTGTTTTAGAAGCCACTTCTTTAACCATTTGTGCACCCATGTTTTCAACCGCATCTTTCAATTCGATCTCTTTAGCAACGGTAACACCATCTTTGGTAATTGCCGGAGAACCGAATTTTTTATCGATAATTACATTACGACCTTTAGGGCCTAACGTTACTTTTACCGCATTCGCTAAGATATCAACACCACGTTTCAGGGCGTCACGTGCTTCCACGTTATATTTTACTTGTTTTGACATTTCTTTTTAAATTTTTGAATGATTGTGTGATAGAATAGTTGAATACCCGATCTTATAATTAGTTACCTGATTAATGCTGAATTCACGCATTCGAAATTCAGTCATTCAATCATTATTTATTATCCTACAACAGCGTAAATATCAGTTTCACGCATGATCAGGTAATCTTTGCCTTCATAAGGAAACTCGGTGCCACCGTATTTACCATAAATTACAACATCTCCAACTTTTACACTCGCTTTTTTACCTTCAGCATCTTCTTCAGAAACAGAAACTACGGTTCCCTTAGATGGTTTTTCTTTAGCAGTATCAGGGATATACAAACCCGATGCAGTTTTTTCTTCCGCCGCAGCTGGTTCAACTATTACTCTGTTCGAACTGCCAGCAATTGGTTTTAGGTTTAACGCCATAACTTTTATTATTTTTTATATTAATTTGAGTTTTTACTAAGCCTGCAAGTACACTTTTTATGCCAATAGGTTTTGAGGGACAAATTTACACCCGTACTGTCAAAATATAAATGATCAGGGGATAGAAGGTGTCAGCTTGGCAGGCGCGATAGCACACATTGCAGGTTATAAAGCTCCTTTAAAAAGAGCAAGGGTTAAGCAGGGTTTGAAAAAATTATTTTAATGTCGCGGTTGGATAGGTACCTTTATCAACTACTGTTTTAATGTTACCTTTTAAATCGGAAACATAAATCTTACTTTGACTAAATGGTTTTTCAGCTCCGCTGAAGAAAATCCGGTTATCGGCCGTTACAAAAACATCCAGCGCGTTCATGCCTTCAGGCGAAATGCGGCTTACTTTTTTCGAATCCGCTTCTAGGATAAAAACAGCTTCAGCCTGATGATGTAATTCTTCAACAGGCTTCCCGTATCTGGCATTAAAAATCAGTTTTCTCCCATCACTGGTATAAAAGAAACGGCTGCTGCTCAAAAATTGATAATCAGTGCCAAAACAGTCTGTTATTTTCTTTGTGTCTGTCAGCTTTCCAGTCACATTAAACGTATACAGATTTTTCAGATCGTGTGCAACCAATTCAGTTTCATTTTTCCAGCTTGGTGAAAACAGGCTATCTGCCGGTTTACTATCCAGCAAGATAAAACCTGTATTATCCGCTTTTATGATCCCCACCTTCCAAATATGTTTCTTATCTAAAAAATTAAAGGCTATAGTTTTCCCGTCCGGCGACCACATGGCATGATCATAGTCCTTGCTGTCAGCCTGTAATTGCAACTGACTTTTACTTTCCATATCCGCAATCCAAATGCTTTTATTACCTGCGCTATCGGTTACGGTATAAGCCAGTTTATTTCCATCAGGAGAGATTGCTGGATGCGTAGCACCACCAAAGGAAATCTGTTTCATGGTATCAATACTGGTGGCCACAATTTTACTACCATCCTGATATGCAAGGGCAAAACTTTTACTGCTTAATGAAACCGTATCTAGAACTGCTGAAGTTTTTTGTTGACGATCGTTATTGGCATTACAGGCCAAAAATAAACCAAGGCCAGTAACCGCGATTACCACTAAATATAAATTCAATTTAATCATCCACAATTTTACGAATTGTTTAAAGCAAAAAAGATCCGGTTGCTATAGAAACACGGATCTTCTCTTATTTATGATTTTAACAAGACTTAACGCATATGACCTGCACGATTCTTTCAACCTTTTTTCCTATCGGCGTAACCAAATACCTTTTGCAGCAATGTGGTGCTTCGTGAATTAAGATTTCCCCTGATTTTGAGTTCCTCTTTTGCCACTTCTATAAACAAACCATCTATTGCCTTTTGTGTAACATAACCGGTTAAATCTGTGCTTACGGGCTTAACCAATGGCAAACGGTTATATTGGGTAGTCAGATCTGAATAGTATTTACTTGCATTTACCTTATTCAAACTATTCTTAACGACAGGGCTAAATTTCTCAAGCAATTGCGCGGTAGTTACACGTTTAAAATAAGAAGTTGCAGCATCATTATTGCCAAGTAAAATATTGCTGGCATCCGCTAAAGTCATTTGCTTAATTGCAGCAATAAAAATTGGCTTTGCTTCTTTGGCTGCATCTTCAGCAGCACGGTTCAAACTCAAAATAACATTGTCGCAAAGACTGTTTAAGCCAATGCTGCGTAATGTTTTTTCCACCTTCTGCGCTTCAGGTGGCATTAAAATTTTAACCGCTAAATTACCCAGAAACCCATCTCTTGCCGATAATCGGTCAGCTCCGGCTGAAACACCAATTTGTAAGGCTTCCTTTATTCCCTGCCCAATCTCCAGTTGGCTCGGTGTTCCGGTGGAAGAAGTAGTGCGCTGTTTTTCGGTAACCTTTTTAAAAATATCGTTCAGTTTAATCTGAGCATCTGCCCGCAGGTTGGCCAATAAAATAAGTGCCAGGGATGCCGATAAAATAATTTTTTTCATTGTATGTGTTTATCCCTTCAGGAGCAAAAGATCTGCCATAAACTAAAGTGTGCATTTGTTTTTCAAATATAACACTTTGACGGACTGACAAATGTTATATTTAATAACGACAAGGTTTTTAAAAATTAAAGTCTATTCCTTAATTCATGAGTTTATTCCATATCACTCAGAAATATTTTTTATACTTGAAAGATTATTTGATATAGCTACCCATTTTTTGAAGTTTATAAAAAACACAGCTGGAAATCACCAGCAAGATGATGCCAAATTAATTGCCGAGTATAAAAGTACCGGCAATTTAGATGCATTAGGTACGCTTTACAATAAATACATGCATTTGGTTTTTGGGGTTTGTTTAAATTATTTTAAAGATGAAGAGCAAAGCAAAGATGCGGTGATGCAAATCTTTGAAGAATTAGTAACCAAGCTTAAAGTTCATGAAGTGCAGAACTTCAAAAGCTGGCTTCATGTTTTAACCCGAAACCATTGTTTAATGGCACTCAGGAAATCTGCGAAGCAAAATAACGTTTCTATTGATGACACTTTTGTGGAAAACAGCGAGTTGGTGCATCTAGATATGGACAACACAAAAGAAACGCAGCTTACCATTATGGAAAAGTGCATGGAAACCTTGCCTGAAGAACAGCGGAAAAGCGTAGATTTATTTTATCTACAAGAAAAGTGCTATAAAGAAGTGGCCGACATAACTGGCTATGATATGCTGAAGGTAAAAAGTTATATTCAGAATGGTAAGCGTAACCTGAAGATTTGTATAGAAAAAAACAGTGGTGAATAACGATTGGTTAGATATTGATGTACTGGAGGATTACCTGGATGGTAAGCTTGATGCTAAGGCTATGCATTTTGTAGAAAGGCAGGCTTTGGAGGATCCTTTCGTGGCTGATGCACTGGAAGGACTGAAACAGTCACCGAAACGCAAACAGACGCTTTCTATCCTGCAAAAACAACTTCATGATCGCATTTCTCAAAAACCGGTTAAACGCAAACTCTGGGGAGTTACCACACAAAGGTTAAGCATTGCGGCCACAGCCACTGTTGCCTTTATTGCAGTAAGCATTCTTTTCTTTATGCGGGAAACTAACCGTAGAAATGCTGAAACCGCCGCCCGGAGGGCAAATGGTGTTATCGTAAATTTAGACACCAACACTTCAATTGCTGCAACATCAAAACCAAAGGATACGGCATTAAAAGCAGCTGACCAGACTAAATCAACTTTAATTGATCAGGCGATTGCCAAAGCGAAAACAGGAGATTTAGCCAAAAATACAAAAGCTGCACCAATAGTTAAGGCTACAGAAAAAACAGCTTCAACACCTAAGCCAGCCGATCAATATGAAAGGTTTAGTCAGGTTAAACAGGCACCCCTTTCTACTGCACGCCAAATGGAAGCCATGACTGAACAGCAAAATACGGTAATGGCTTCCGCTGCACCATCTGTTGCTGCCGATAAAATTATTTTTAGTGGCAATGTGGTTGATCAAAGAAATGGATTACCTGTTCAGGGTGCGGTAGTAAAAATTGCAGGTTCAGATAAAATTACAGCAACCAATGCCAATGGTTATTTTGCCTTACCTGCAGACAGCAATGCCAAAAACAAAGACCTGGTGATTAATGCCATAGGTTACAGGGAAACGCCTGTCTCGGGCACTCAAGACCCTAATATGATTCGGGAAGCTTTAAGCGGCAACAAATCACTCAATGAAATGGCCTTGATTACCAGATCAAATGGCAGAAAAAAGGAAAATGTACCTGCTCCTAAAATCGTATTGCGGTCTGAACAAAATCTGGACGGGAAAGTAATCGGAGAAATCACTAAACCCATCCCCGTTTCTACTATTGATTATCAACAGTATTTAGAAAATAACAATAAGCTTTATAATCCTAAAGGACCATCACAGTTTGTTATTTTAGGTTTTAAAGTTAAAAAGAACGGAAGGCCAACTAACATTAAGATTGTAAAATCATTGAATAAAAAGGCTGATGCAGAAGCCAAACGACTGATCGAAACTGGCCCGGATTGGGTATTGCCAAAACAAGGGACTGACCTGGTTGAAATGAGTGTGAAGTTTTAATCATATTGGCGTTGATGATTAATTCAAAAGCCTTCAAAGAAAAACCTTAATTTCATCTTATCGAACCTTTAACATTTCAGATTGATGGTTGTATGATTAATTCGTTTTGGTGAATAGTTTCCCGCTGATTTAAAAAGATAAACGCCGATTCATAAAGGCTCTGCGAAAATTTGTGCAATCAGCGGGGAGAAATTTAGCGTGTATGATATTCCGACTCTATTTTTAATCCTATATACGCTTTCCCCTCTTTGCGAAAAACTTAGCAATCTTTGCGGTTACAAACGACCACTATGATCATAAAAAAAGACCAGAGCTAAAGCTTTGGTCTTTCTATATTTTTAAAATATGATCAATTATTTGAAGTAATAAATACCAGCATAAATGATCGCTGCCAATGTTGCTGATACCGGAATGGTTAATACCCAGGCCCAGATCAGGTTAATGGTTACCCCCCAACGTACTGCTGATACACTTTTTACCAAGCCTACACCCACAATTGAACCTGTTATGGTATGTGTGGTAGAAACCGGAATAGCAAAATGTTCTGTAATCCCTAAGGTTACCGCACCTGCCGTTTCAGCAGCAACACCCTCGAGCGCTGTTACCTTCGTGATTTTAGAACCCATTGTTTTCACAATTTTCCAGCCACCGCTCATGGTACCTAAAGATATGGCTGAATAACAGGCAATCGGAACCCAGGTTGGTAGTGCTTCAAAATCAGGAATTACCTTTGACGCGATTAAAGCCGTAGCAATAATACCCATTACCTTCTGTGCATCGTTACCACCGTGGAAGAAACTTAAAGCTGCTGAAGAGAGTAATTGTAACCGCTTAAACCATTTTTCTGCAGTTGAAGGCTTTGCATAACGACAAATGTTGATGATGATCAGGGTAATGACTACCGAAATCACCATACCAATAATCGGTGCCAATACAATAAATGAAACAATTTTAACGACATAGCTCATATTAACCGCATCCAGCGGACTAGCACCGGTAAGTAAAGCATGTGTCATCCCTGCGCCAGCAAAACCACCAATCAGTGTATGCGACGAACTCGATGGAATACCATACCACCAGGTTAAAAGGTTCCAGATAATTGCGGCAACAAGGCCCGCCAGAATAACTTCAAGCGTGATATAATTTTCGATCACCGTTTTAGCAACCGTATTGGCTACCTTATGGTCGGTAAAATAAAAGTAAGCGGCAAAATTGAAAAGTGCAGCCCACAAAACCGCCTGAAAAGGCGTAAGAACTTTTGTAGAAACAACCGTTGCAATCGAATTAGCGGCATCGTGAAAGCCGTTAATGTAATCGAAAGCAATGGCCAGAATTACAACAACAACCAATAAGGTAGTTACCATGTTTGTTTTTTATTAAGCGTTTTTAACCAGGATAGTTTCAAGCACATTCGCCACATCTTCGCACTTATCTGTCGCTTTTTCTATCGTTTGTAAAACCTCTTTTTGTTTAATTAATTCAATTGCATTGGTTTCATACTCAAACAAACGCGCAACCGCCAGCGTAAACACGTAGTCGGCCTGGTTTTCACCACTGTTAATACGGA
Organism: Pedobacter sp. MR22-3; assembly: GCF_026240075.1. Taxonomy (NCBI): domain Bacteria; kingdom Pseudomonadati; phylum Bacteroidota; class Sphingobacteriia; order Sphingobacteriales; family Sphingobacteriaceae; genus Pedobacter; species Pedobacter sp. MR22-3. Next base: position 435,853 of record NZ_JAPIVF010000001.1, read on the forward strand.
TACAGGCATCTGCAATTACACGAATATTTTTAAAGCTGCGCAATTCTTTAATCGCCTTATCAATGTCGGTACACATTTCCACCAAAAGCTCTGCAATTTTAACAATTGGTTCATTAATGGTGTTCATATTGTACATCTGCATACGATTTGCAGTGCCATAAATATAATCAGCAACATCATCAACAGCTGTTGCCAACTGGTGGATATCTTCACGATCAAACGGTGTAATAAAATTTCTGCTTAATTCCAGAAAGATGGAATGTGTAATATCATCACCCACATGCTCCAGGCGTTCAATTTCTTTAAAAATAGTTTTTCTGGTTTCAGCATCTGCGGTGCTAACCATCTCTAAAAGAGATTCTGCAATCTTTAAAGCGTTACTGCCAGCTTGCTCAAAAAGAGGATGGAATTTTCTATCTTGAGGGGTAAAGAACTTAAAAATATTGTTCATGTTAATTCTTAATATGGCACAAATCTACAAGCTCAATGTTAAGTTAATGTTAATTTACATATTATTATTAAGGATTAAATGTAAATAAGCTAAGTTTCTGTTATTCTGAGCTTACCGTAACATTAATTTAAATAACTTTCATATAAACTGATACATACTCAGACAGCATTACCAATTGTAACGCAAACTGTTAAAAAACCTTTCCAACATAGAATTGTTTAACACCGATAAGCCATAATCATGAAAGCTCAAAACAGTAATAAACTTTGGATTTGGATTGGAAGTATTTTAGGCTTTTTAATTTTAGTCCTTTCATTTGGTGCCATGTTTCTAAGCGCAAGATGGAAACCCATGCTGAGCGAAAAAATTAGGGCGGGTGTTTATAATGGCTCAGATTACCTTTACACCATTGATTTTAAAAGCATCAATCTTAACGTTATCACCGGAAGCCTGGCATTAAGAGACGTAACATTAAAGGCCAATCCATCCGTTTATGATAGCTTAAAAAAGAAAAGCCTTGCTCCGGCACACGTTTTTGATATTAAACTCAAAAAACTGCAGATCACCAGGGCCAGTATATTAACGGCATACTTTAAAAAACGTTTGGATATTAATGCCATTATACTTGATAAACCTTCTATTCATGTAACTTTTAACAAAGTGCCAAAGCCTGTTAAAGACAATAAAGAAGAAAAATCACTTTATGAGCAAATTTCCAAAATCTTTAAATCGGCAAGAGTTCATGCTATCAAAATCAATGATGCAGATTTCAGCTACATTAATAGCGGTGCACCAAAGAAAACCCGTAATGCCATTAAACACCTTGATATTAATGTTGAAGATTTTCTCTTAGATTCCCTTTCCAAAGATGATTCTTCACGCTTTTACTATACAAAAGATATCTCCTTTCAGATTGCAGGTTATAAATCAACCACAAAAGATAAGATGTATAACATGAGGGTGGATACCATTAAAGGCTCAACATCATCGAAAAAGGTCTCCATTAAAGGTTTAAAACTTATTCCGCTATACGATGAACTGGCATTTTCACGAAAGTACAAAGTCCAGAAAGACCGTTATAACCTAAATTTTAACGACATTGAATTTGAAGGAATGGATTTTGCCAGCTTCAATACGGATGAAAAAATTCACGCCAGGGCAGTTACCATTGGTCCGGCTCAGGTTGAGGTTTTTATGAGCCGTGAATCTCCCCCGCCTCCGGGGCTGGACAAAGGACAAAATTATCCGCACATGGCCCTTAAAAGACTAAATATGCCAGTTATCATTGACACCGTAAAACTTAACCAGGTTGATGTAAAGTATGGCGAGTATAACCCGGCCAGTAAGAAAACGGGCTCAGTCAGTTTTAAATCCATTAATGGCACCATTGTAAATGTAACTAACGACAGTTTAAGACTGACCAAAAACAACCATGCCCTGGCTAATCTTAATACATTATTGATGGGTAATGAAAAAATGAATGTTAAGATAGATTTTAACCTTACCGATCAAAATGGCTCATTTGGTTACAGTGGAAACCTGAAGTCTTTTAATATGAAAGACCTGAATCCTTTATCAATAGCATTAGGACTGGTGGAAATAGAAAGCGGAAATATTCAACAACTGGATTTTAAAGCCAATGGGAATCTTCGTACCGCTTCAGGCACAATGAACATGCTTTACAGCGATTTAAAGGTAAAGTTACTGTCTGATAATATTGATGGCGAAGGCACAAAACAAAAAGGTTTTTTATCCCTTTTGGCCAATAATATTTTAATTAAGGACGCTAATCCTGATAAAGGAGAAGCACCGCGCAAGGCGGTCATGAGCAGTACCAGACTTAATTCTGGTTCTTTCTTTAACCTGATGTGGAAAACTGTTTTCGTGGGCATAAAGGATATTGTTGGTGTGGGTATTGTGCCCGAGAAAAATCCTGTAAAACAGCAAAAAGCGATTGCCAAAAAAATCCGGAAGCAAAAAAGGGCAGATAGACGGGAAGCTAGAAAAGCAAAACGAGAGAAAAATTAAAGGCTGGCATTTAAGAAATACGTTTATAAACGTATATTGCTGTTGAATCCAGTCCATTCGTTAAATGCCAGAAACAAAGAGACATCGATATAAAATTATAAAATGGATTGCAGCGACAATAATTATCGCTTTTGGTCTTTTATCTGCCACTGCCTGGTTTTTGAATGTTAAATCTCGCCCCTTACTGACCGCGCAGATAAAAACACTTCTCTATAAATCAACAGATAGCTTATATACCATCAGCTTCTCCAATGTTTCTACCAATATATTAACAGGAAGTGCAACGTTACAAAATGTTAAAATCACTGCTGATACCATTCGGTTTAAAGAGTTAATCCGTTTAAAAAGGGCACCTAATAATCTTTACACCGTAACTTTAAAAAAACTGGTGGTAAAACACTTTCATCCGTTCACGCTTTACCGACAAAAAAAGCTTCAGATTGAAGAGGTGATTTTTGACAAACCTGAGGTATTGATGATGAACAGACAGTTTGATTTTAATGAAAACAGACCCCCTCGTCCAATTAAATCACCCTATTCCTTTATTGCTAAAAACCTGGAAGAATTTCGCATCAATGCCATTCGCTTTCAGGATGCCAGCTTCAAATACATCAATAAAAATGTGAATCAATTAAATGTTTTTGCCATAGACGACCTCAACATCACCTTATCAGATTTACTGGTTGATTCTACTTCTGCTGATGACCCAACAAGATTTTATTTACTGAAAGACGTCATCATTAATCTGAATGATTATCAATATACCACGCCCAATAAACTGTACAATATTAAGCTAAATAAGCTTGATTTCCGGGCATCTACAGGAAAGCTAAGGGTCAATAAATTTGAACTGGAGCCACGCTATGATGAAATGAAATTTGCTGAAGTTGCAGGGCATGCCACCGAAAGGTTTCACATCCAGATGAGTGACATATTAATGAACGGCATTGATTTACCTGTTTATATTAGTAAGCAGGAGTTGCGGGCAAAGGAAATGGGTATTGCTAATGGCTTTATTTCTGTTTTTAATAATGGCAGCACTAAAAAAGCAGAAGGCGAAATTAAAAAAGGCCGGTTTCCACATCAGCTCCTGCAGAAACTGGCTCCTCCTGTGTTAATCCAGAAAATTAAACTTAAAGATGTTAATATCAGTTATACCATTTATAATGATGAAAGTAAGCAACGCGGCAGAATTTCTTTTGAACACACCTCTGGTATATTTAAAAATGTAACCAACTTACCTAAAATTAAGGCGATCAACCCCAAAATGGAGGTTAGCCTGAACACCTATCTATTAGGACAGGCAAGTCTGGATTTGAACTTTAAATTTGATCTGAAGTCTCCTAAAGGATATTTCGAATACAAGGGCATATTGCATAATTTTAATGCCCGAATATTGAATCAGATTACAAAACCTTTAGGCCTGGTGAGAATAAACAGAGGCATTGTAGATAAGTTACAGTTTGATTTTAAAGCAGACAATACGGGCGCAAAGGGAAAGGTAGATTTTTATTATTATGATTTATCTGTTGCACTGATGCGCAATGATCCCGCTAAAGACCATTTGGTAACCCGTGGGCTGATTTCTATTCTGGCCAATGCACTTATCATCAATTCAGAAAATCCAAACCGGCATAATCAGTTTATTTCATCTGATGTAAGTTATAAGAAACCGGATAGTTCATCCTTTTTTAGCCTGATCTGGCGAAGTTTATATACAGGCATTAAAAACAGTATTGGGATTACAGAAGAAAAGCAAAATGAAATTAAGCAACACATTGCAAATTTTAGGGAAATGCGGGCAAACCATGAAATCAGAAAAAGAAACCGGCTAAAACGCAGGATGCAAAGAGAAAAGCAGCACAAGCTGAATGAGCGTAGATAGCTTAAAATTCTGTAACCTTTTATTATATTTAAAATCTAATCTAAAAACGATAATCATGATCCTTGTAATTATTCTCTTGGCACTCTTACTTTTTGGGTTTTTCTTTTACAACAACATCATTGGAAAGAAAAACCAGGTAACTAATGCTTTTTCTGCAATTGATGTGATGCTGAAAAAACGTTTCGATTTGATCCCAAATCTGGTTGAAGTAGTAAAACAATATACTTCCTACGAACAGGATACTTTAAGCAAGATTGTTGAATTAAGATCAAAGGCCACTTCTGGTAGTATTTCCGGTGCTGAAAAAGCCTCCATTGATGCTGAATTAAGCAGCAACATGAAAGGCTTAATGGTTAATGTAGAAAATTATCCTGATTTAAAAGCGAATACAAATTTTATTAACCTTCAAAGTACATGGACAGAAAGTGAAGAACAGATTGCCGCAGCCAGAAGGACATATAATGCTGCTGTTACTGATTATAACAATTCAATTATGATGTTTCCTGGAAATTTATTTGCGGGCTTGTTTAACTTCTATCCGGTTACCCTATTGACCACTACTGAAGAGGAGCGAAAAAACATCAACGCCAAAGACCTTTTTAATCGTTAATGCAAAATTATTTAAATGATAATGTGGCTTTGCAAAACACCATTGCCACGATGGAAGTTGAGCGAAAGAAGGTTGCCGCCGAGCAAACCAAAGGCTTTACTTTTATTGGAATAGGGGTTGGGGTTGCCATTATTGGCCTTTTATTTGGATTGCTTTTCTGGGCCGTGCTTGCAGGCCTGATTCCGGTGCTATATGGCTGCATTATTTTATATCAGATTAATGATGCCCTGAAGGCTTACCAGCAAGCTTATAAGCAAAATATCATTGGTGAAGCACTAAAATTTTTAGATCCAAGTTTAACCATAAACCCAAAAGAAGGCATTTCATCTGACGAATTCAGCTATTCGCAGCTTTTTAATAAATCCGTTGACCGGTATAAAACAGAAGATCTGGTTAGCGGCAAAGCAGATAAAACAAGTTTTTACTTTGCAGAAGTTCATGCAGAGTATAAAACAGAAAGGCAAACTGATAAAGGAACCGAAACCAGCTGGAGTAATATTTTTAAGGGTATTATATTTGTAGCCGACTTTAATAAACACTTAAGCAGCATAACTATCGTGAGGCCTAAAGACCTTGGCAATACAATCAGCTCCTGGTTTTCCAAAAATGTTTTTTCTTTTAGCGATCGGGATGTGATACAGTTGGAAAATCCTGATTTTAGTCGTGCCTTTATTACTTATGGAAGTAATCAGGTCGAATCCCGATACATTTTAACTCCTTCTTTAATGGAGCGAATATTGTACCTGAATGCCAATTCAGAAGCAACGATTTCCTTATCCTTTATAGCATCAAGAATGTATATCGCTTTCCCTTTGGATAGAAATTGCTTTGAAGCCCCCATTTTTGAATCCTTGCTCAATCCTGCTTCGCTTAATACAGATATCAACACCATTCGTTTTATGTATGATATTGTGAAAGAACTTGATTTAAATACCAGAATTTGGGGAAAGGAATAATTAGCTTAAATGCTTTTTAACAATATCTTCCAGGGCTGCAATATCAAAGGGTTTTGACAAGTAGCTATCTGCTCCGGCCTCATCCGCAAGTGAAGAAATATCATTATTGGCAGAGAAATAAATTACAGGAATATGTTTTAAATCAGGATTGCTTTTAATTGCCCTTGTTGCCTGTATACCACCTAAATCTGGCAACCAGTTATCCATAAAAATAAGATCTGGCATAAAAGCCGATACTTGTTTCTCTATGTCATTAGCACTTTCAGATGTTTTGATTTCATATCCTGCATCCTCCAAAATGAATGTACAAAGATCTAGTATATCCCTATTATCATCAAAAACAAATACTTTTTTTGTATCAGCCATAAATCTTTTTCGTGATGCAAATTTAACTACTATTTATGAATTAATCCATTTATATAGCCTGCCATTTTAAAGCTATCTAAAATTAAGTGTGGATTTACTTCATTTACAGCCTGCTGCGGCATATAGCCCATACTCGCTGTTTCAGGATTTTGTATCAGTACCAAGCCTCCATACTTGTTTACTATTTTTAGTCCTTCAACCCCGTCTGCATTGGATCCTGACAATAAGATACAGGTCAATTGATTTTTAAAAACCTCTGCTGCAGACTGAAACGTCACATCGATTGACGGACGGGAATAGTTTACTTTTTCTGAATAATCCAATGAGATGGTATGATCTTGCTCGATCAGCAAATGATAATCAGCGGGTGCGATATAAACACAGCCAGGTAATAATTTTTCCTTTTCTTCGGCTTCTCTTACCGTTAAGCTCGTTCGGTTTTTTAATAATTCTGTGAGGAGTGAATCATTACCAGCCTTACGATGGGTAACTAAAATAATCGGAAAGTTAATGTTCACGCTTAGGCTGGGGAAAATTTCCAGCAACACATCCAAACTCCCAGCAGAGCCTCCGATAACCAAAGCGCTACATTTGCCTTGAGTTAAAGTTTCCGCCATATTTTTTCGTTTTTTATGCGCTTATAGTCTTTTGCATTTGACCAAAAATCAAGACTTTCCTTACTACCTAAGGCCAGAAAACCTAATTTTTCAAGACTGTTATCAAACAAATGAAAAACCTTGTGTTGTAAATCTTTATCAAAATAGATTAATACATTTCTGCATAAAATGAGCTGAAACTCGTTAAACGAGTGGTCAGAAACCAGATTATGTGTAGAAAAAATCATTTTGCTGCTTAAAGACTCATCAAATTTAACAAGTGAATAATTTGCAGCGTAGTAAGATGAAAAATCTTTTATTCCGCCAGATTGAACATAGTTTTCAGAGTAACCCTTCAGGTAATTTAAAGGAAACATTCCATTTTTTGCCTTCTCTAAAACCGATGGATTAATATCAGTGGCATAAATCAGAGATTTATTAAGCAAATTAAGTTCTCTTAATAAAATCGCTAAAGAATAAGCTTCTTCTCCGGTTGAACAGCCAGCTACCCAAATCCGGATAAAGGGATAAGTACCTAACACCGGTAATACATCATTTCTAAGCGATTTATAGAAAGTAGGATCACGAAACATTTCGGTAACATTCACCGTAATTTCCTCTAAAAATCTTTTAAAATACTGTTTATCTGTTTTAACAGCATACCTGAATTCTGCAAAGCTGACAAAGCTATCCAGCGAATATAACCGGGTAATCCTTCTTTTGATTGATGCATGAGAATACTCCAGGAAATCATAACCGTGAGCTTCCAGCACGTCATTCAGCAGCAATTCTACCTGTTCATTATCTATCGCGTCAATTATCACCTTATTTTGTAACTTCTTCTATCTGTACAACCAATTCGTCAACATTAATGGGCTTTGAAACATAACCCGCGGCACCGGCACTGAGGCAGCGTTCCTTATCTCCAACCATGGCTTGCGCCGTAACGGCCAACACCGGAATATTCTGCATTTTTGGTGATTTTTTCATTGCCGCCATGGCCTGATAGCCATCCATATCCGGCATCATCATATCCATTAACACAACGGAAATATTTTCTCTTTCTTCTATGATGGAAAAACCATCACGCGCACTGATTGCCGACAAACATTCGTAACCTTTGGCCTTTAAAACAGCTTTTAAAGCAAAAATGTTTCGGTTGTCATCATCAATAATCAGAATTATTTTTTGAGGCATATGAGGTAAAAACGTACTTAAGATTTATAATGATTTTCGTATAACCATACGCGTAAAAGTGATACCAACTGATCCATATCCACTGGTTTGCTGATATAATCTGAAGCGCCGGCAGCAATACATTTTTCCCGGTCGCCCATCATGGCTTTTGCGGTAACGGCTAAAATAGGCAAATTTCTATATTTCAGGTTCTGCCTGATGGCCGTAGTGGTTTCATAACCATCCAGTTCAGGCATCATCATATCCATTAAAACCACATCAATATCAGAATTTTCATCCAATAATTTCAGTGCCTCCTTGCCATCTATGGCTGCCAAAACTTTCATTTGATGCTGCTCTAAAATTTTTGTCAGAGAGAAAATATTTCTAACATCATCATCGGCCACGAGAACTGTTTTCCCTTTTAATACATCCTGTAATTCAGAAAATTTTTGAGGCAGTTTCGTTTTTTCCTTGTTTTTTTCTTCTATCAAATGAAGGAATAAGCCGGCTTCATCCAGTATTCGCTGGTAAGAATGAGCAGTTTTCACCACGATTGAATCTGCATATTGTTTAATCCGGTTTTCTTCACCTTTGGATAAATTTTTTCCAGTAAAGATGATAATCGGGAGGTTTTCCAGTCCTGGTGTTTTCTTTACTACTTCAAGTGTTTCATAAGCATGTTTATCCGGAATACCCATATCCAGGATAACACAGTTTACCTCCGGCTTGTGCAAGGCTGAAACGCTGTCACCTACTTCGTTAACAATCTCGGTTTGGATATTGAAATTGCTTAAGAAATAACTCAATGCTTTGGCATGCTGCTTATTCTCTTCAACAATTAACACTTTTTTGGGGTGACGGCTTAAGGCATGCTCCAGTTTAGAGAAGATTTCCTGCATATGCTCAAACGCAAAAGGCTTATTGATAAAATCTACCGCACCTTTAAGTAAACTTTCTTTTTTTACCTGTAGGGATGACATGATATGAACAGGAATCGGGCGCGTATCAGGGTCAGATTTTAATTCTTCCATCACCTGCCAGCCATCTTTTACAGGCAGCTGGATATCCAGCAATATGGCTATTGGTTTATAGGCCTTAGCCATCTCGATGCCCACATCGCCACGAACGGCAACCAGCCCTTTGTAATTTCGTTTCCGGGTAAAATCCAGCAGCATTTTTGCAAAGGGCGTATCATCTTCTACAATTAAAATTACTTTATCACCAGGTTCAATGCTGTTGCGATCATCTTCTATTTCCTGCGGAATAGCATTCACGGTTAAATAATTTACCTTTGCAACAGGCACATCCATTGAAGGTACACTGGGCACATTCATTAATGGAACTGCACCTTCCATCCCCTTGTTTTTGTCAATAGGTAGGGTTAGGGTAAAAACACTGCCCTCGTTTTCCTTACTTTTTAAATCAATGAAACCACCTAAAAGCTTGGCCAGTTCTCTACTGATAGACAAGCCTAAACCTGTTCCGCCAAATTTGCGGCGGGTAGATCCATCTGCTTGCTGGAAAGCTTCAAAAACCATGGCCTGCTTATCGGCTGGAATGCCTACGCCAGTATCGGCTACTTCAAAAATGAGGGCATTTAATTTTTCATTCTTCGTAATGTTAAATTTGACAGCACCAGTAGATGTAAATTTAATGGCGTTTGAGAGTAAATTTTTGATAATCTGCTCCAGGCGCATTTTATCCGTATGAAAATATTCAGGAACATCTTCCGCTTGATCAATCACCAGCTCCAGTGATTTTTCTTTCGCTAAAGGATTAAACAATGCACGCATGTTAGCCGCAATATCGCTCACTTTAACATTGGATTGATCGAGTTCCATTTTACCCGCTTCAATTTTAGAAAGATCCAGAATTTCATCGATCAAACTCAGCAAGCCCTGGCCGGAACTCTGGATTACTTCTGCATATTCCTGGTGTTCCTTATCCATCTCTTCATTTTCTGCCATTAACCTTGACAATAACAAAATGGAATTTAAGGGCGTACGCAACTCGTGCGACATGTTGGCCAGGAATTCTGATTTATACCGGGTACTCAATTCAAGTGCCTCTGCCTTCTGCTGGATTTCAGCATTTCTGATCTCAATCAGTTCGTTTTTCTCTTCTAACAAACTGCTTCTTTCTTCAAGTTCCTGATTGCTTTGCAATAATTCTTCCTGCTGTACGCGTAACTCCTCTTCTGAGGCCTGTAGTTTTTGCGCCTGCGCTTCGAGTTCGGCATTCATCCCTTCCAGCTCGTTATGTTGCACCTGAAGTTCTTCAGACTGGGCCTGTGTTTCTTCCAGGAATTGCTGTAGTTTTTGCCTGTTCTGTGCACCTAAAAGTGCGGATCCAACATCAGACAGGATGAGGTTTAAAAAGTGCAGCTGAAGATCTGAAAGCGGTTTAACCGCACCAATCTCAAGACCACCTATAGATATTCCGTTTCTGATAATTGGCAATATAATCAGTTGTGCGGGTTTGATGTTTCCGGTTGCATATGTAATGGTCAGTTCATTATCAGGAACATCATCAATAATAATGTTTTTACCAGATTTTACAGCCTGACCAATTAATCCTTGTCCCAATTCAATAACCGGCAAAAGATTTTGTCCTTCTAAAGCATATTTACCTTTTAAATGCAGGTATCCATCATCTTTAAACAAATAAACTGCTCCTATCTGGCTTTTAGTATAGGTTACTAAAAACTCGATAATGTCATCTGCCAGGTGAAAAACATCTTTCTCACCAACCATTCTTACATTCAGGTTGGCGACTCCGGTTTGCAGCCATTCATTTTCTGCCAGCGTATCAAAAGATTTCTTTAACGATAAAGACATCGCATTTAAAGAACCTGAAAGCTCGCCGATATCATCACGTGATTTTGTATCGAGTAAAACGCCGTAGTTGCCACTTGAAATTTGATGCGCAATTTCCTTAATGGCAATAATGCGTTTCTCCATTTCACTTTTCTTGTCTTCAATCTCCTGCTGAAGCTTAACGCGTTCATCAAAATCAACCGAAACTTTTCTGTAAAAGAATAATGTGATCAATATGGCCAGGATGGCGGCCACCATGATGAGAACGGGTGTGTAGGAGGTTAGTTTATTTAATTCTTCAGTACGCTCATTCAGCAACCTTTTTTCCTCGTTTACCATTTTGTTTACGGCAGAACGTGCCTGATCCATATAGGTTTTACCCTGAAGAAGCACGGTGGGGTCTATTTTACCCCCTAGTGATTTAATTTCAATAGTGGAGGAAATAATGCTCAGGCGCCTCACCAGTATATCTTTCAGTTCATGAATGGTTTTCTGCTGTGCCGGATTATCACTTGTAGCCAAAGCAATAGAGTCTATGGCTTTCGTCGCTACATCTCTGGCGCCCGTATAAGGTTCCAGAAATAATTTATTCCCGGTGAGCAGATAACCTCTTTGCCCGGTTTCAGCATCTTTCAATGTAGATATTACAGATTCGAGGTTCAGGATAACCTGATCGCTATGTTTCACCAGTTCAGTGCTTCTGATCAGGTTACGAATGCTGACAAAAGAAGCGAGCGAACTAATAAAAAGAATAATTAGCGACAAGCCTAAGCCTAAACGTAGATTATTTTTCAGCGTGGTTTTCATTAATATATTTTAGAAATCTTAGATTATAGTAAGTTCAGCGGTTCAGTAGTCGGAATGATAAAATAAAATTCAGAGCCTTCATCCGGCACACTGTTAACGCCAATGGTACCGCTATGCCTGTTGATAATTTCAGAACAGATATACAATCCAATTCCCAGGCCATTAAAGCGGTTACTGTGTTCCTCTACACGGTAAAATTTATCAAAAATTTTAGCTTGCTGTTCTTTAGAAATACCTATACCGAAATCTTTAACAGCCAGGTAAAGTTTGCCATCTTTAATATTGATAGTAACATTAACCTGATTGGTTCCGGGGGCATATTTAATGGCATTGGTAATAAAATTGATGACCACCTGCTCCAGGCGCATTTCGTCTCCGTAAATGTTTTCATTTGTTTTACCAAGTTTGTTGATGATAAAACCCGGATTGGATTGCTGCAGCATTTCAATGGCATTATTCACCATATTGTCCGCACAAAAGTACTGCATATTGAACTTCATCTTTCCACTTTCAATCTTCGAAATATCAAGCAGATCTACAATAAGCTCATTTAGTTTTTCCAGCTGAACACTCGCCTTTTGCAAATGATTTTGTGCCATGGTTTTATCATCCTTATTCAGGCTGCGTTGAAGCAATTGAATGTAGCCTTTAACACTGGTTAAGGGTGTTTTAAGCTCATGGCTGGCAATACTGATGAATTCGTCTTTTTTATTCTCAGCCTGTTTGCGAAATTCAATTTCTTCCAAAAGCTTTTCCTGTACTTCATTCAGTTTCCTGCTCTGCTCATAGATGCGATAAAATGTTTTGATTTTGAGCAACAGGACATTAATATCAACAGGTTTTGTAATGTAATCCAATCCGCCGCTTAAATAACCCTTGGTTATAAACTTAAGCTCCGTATTTACTGCTGATAGAAAAATAATGGCCGTATCCTTTGCTTTGCTAAAACCGGAGATGGCCTCTGCAACCTCAAAACCATCCATATCCGGCATCTGAACATCCAGAATAATCAGCACATAGTTGTTTTTTAAAACTTTTTTTAGTGCGTCTTCACCTGATGATGCGGTATCCACCTCAAAATTATGTGCCTGCAGTACTTTTTGTAAGGAGATCAGGTTTTCAGGCCTGTCATCAACTATAAGGATCATTTTATATTATACAAATGAAAAGCTTAAGATAATTACGTTTGGTTCAGATACAAAAGATCTTTAAAATGTATACAAACAACCGGGCGCTTAAAAATGTTTTATTTATTTACAAATTATTGGCATTGAAAGTATCACCTTGTTTCATATCACCAGTTTCAAAACCCTTTTTAAACCAAAAAACCCGCTGTGCTGAGGTACCATGTGTAAAGGAATCAGGTTGTACATCACCATTGGCTTGTTTTTGTAACTTATCATCACCAATAGCATTAGCTGCTGTTAAGGCTTCTTCTATGTCACCCTCTTCCAGTTTAAAATCCTTTAGGTTTTGAGCGTGATGCGCCCAAAGACCGGCAAAAAAATCAGCCTGCAATTCCAATTTTACAGATAACCTGTTATATTCTTTCTCACTTACTTGGCCACGAGCCTGATCCAGTTTTTCAGAAATCCCTAATAAGTTCTGCACGTGATGACCCACTTCATGTGCAATCACATAGGCTTGAGCAAAATCACCGGCGGCCCCAAAACGGTTTTTTAAATCATCATAAAATGATAAATCGATATAAACTTTATGATCGCCCGGGCAGTAAAACGGCCCTACATCTGCACTTGCATTTCCACAAGCTGTTTGAACACCATCTCTGAATAATACAAGTTTCGGATTTTCATACGTTTGACCCATTTTTTGGAACTCCTGCTTCCACACTTCATATGTTGATTGCAAAATATTAGAAACAAAGCGACCTTGCTCGTCCTCGGGAACACCCATCTTTCCTTCTACTTGTGCGCCTCCTGCATTTCCCGGCACCTGACTCACTAGTCCTGTTAAGTCCTTACCAAAAATTAGCCCTAGAACAACAACAATAATTCCAACGCCACCCCCTAAAATTGTTCGTCCACCGCCACCACTACTTCTTCTATCTTCAACGTCACCGCTACCTTTACCAAACCACTGCATAATTTTATTTTTTATTTGAATGAATAACCTTGTATTCACTCAATTGTTAGGCTAAAGTAGAAAATTTTTTAAGCAATATTTTTTGCTAACAAATTAGATACAAAAAGAGCCATATAAATGATATGGCCCTTTCTTTAATCAAACTTAAAAAGATTAGTCATTAAAAACCTCAATGGCTCTTTCAATTCGGTTTTTTGTTTCTTGTACGCCCAATAAGATTGCAATATCAAAAACACCAGGTCCAAATTTGCCGCCTACCAGCATAATCCGGAAAGGCAACATCAGTTCGCCGGGTTTAAATCCCTTTTCTGTTGCCAAAGCCTTGAAAGCTTCTTCTGCTGAAACCGCATCATTAAGAGATAAATTTTCAGAAAAAGCATTAAAAAAGTCAGCCTTTTCTGTCGTCCATTTTGGTTTAACAGATGCCACGTCATATTCTCCCGGACTGGCGAAAAAATATCCGCTCTGCGCTACGAAATCTGGCAAAAGTGTACAACGATCTTTAATCAGGTCAATTATTGTATTTAAAAAATCAGCATCACTTACTTCAATGCCAGCCTTTTGCAATTCAGCTTTTATGCTTGGTGCTAAACGCTCAGCACTTTGTGTTTTAATCCACTCATGATTATACCATTTTGCTTTTTCGAAATCAAACTTTGCCCCTGCTTTACTGATTCTATCTATAGAGAATTTTTCTTCCAGTTCACCTAATGAAAATAATTCCTGGTCAGTCCCGTCATTCCAACCCAATAAGGCCAGCATATTCACGAAAGCTTCAGGAAGAAAACCCATTTCCTTGAAGCCTTTGGTGATGTCATTGGTTTTAGGATCTGTCCAGTTCATGGCATACACCGGGAAACCTAAACGGTCGCCATCACGTTTGCTCAACTTACCATGGCCGTCAGGCTTCAGAATTAAAGGTAAATGGGCCCATTGTGGCATATCGCTTTCCCATCCCAGATATTTCCATAATAAAATATGTGTTGGTGCTGAGGGCAACCATTCTTCACCGCGGAAAGCATGGGTAATTTCCATGGCCTTATCATCAACTACTACAGCTAAATGATAGGTAGGCATGCCATCTGCTTTTAATAAAACCTTATCATCAACCAATGACGTTTCAAAGCTGACATCTCCACGAATTAAATCATTAAAATGCACAATTTCATTTTCAGGCACTTTAATGCGGATAACATGTGGTATTTTCGCTGCCAGCAAATCTTCTACTTCGCTTATGGTCAATGTTAAAGAGTTCCGCATTTCCATCCTCGTGGCCTGGCCATACTGAAAATTTGGAATTTCCTTCCGCTTTGCATCCAACTCCTCAGGGGTATCAAAGGCATAATAAGCATAACCATCGCTGATCAACTGCTCTGCAAATTTCCTGTAACTGGGTTTACGTTCACTCTGGCGATATGGCCCGTAATTACCCGGCTTGGAAGGGCTCTCATCTGGCGTAATGCCACACCAGTTTAAACAGTTTACAATATATTCTTCTGCACCTTCTACAAAGCGGTTCTGATCGGTATCTTCCACACGCAGCACAAAAGTTCCGTTGTTTTTTCTGGCAAACAAATAATTGAATAAAGCCGTGCGAACACCACCTAAATGCAGTCCTCCGGTTGGGCTTGGGGCAAATCTTACTCTAACTTTTTTATCCATAATTGCTATGTTGAGCGATTGACATGTGGCATATGGCGTATGAAACGCTTGACGCCAGACGCAAAACGCAAGACGGCACAAAGATATGTTTTTCCTCCATTTTATGTTGTTTTCACGGGTAAGGAATCCATTATGCTTTTATCATGTTAACTTATCGTTTTTGAAAAAGCATAATGGTTTTCTGTTTTTTTCGTTTTGTTATCGTAATTTGGCTACCCAAAGCATGAATCCTTATCAAAAGAAACGCCGCTGGAAGTTTTTCCTTCTCATATTCGCTATCCTAATTGGCATTGCATCAGTATTTTATACCGATTCTTTTGTAAAAAAGATGGAACGCGAGGAAGCCAATCAGTTTCAGCTTTGGGTGAAAGTTCAGGAAAGATCCATGTTATTAATGGATAATGACAACTTTCGTGAGGTAGTAGAAAGTGTAAGGAAAAATACCAAGACACCTGTAATTGTTGTTGATTCTTCTCAAAACATTACCACCTATTTTGGTCTGGATTCTACGAAAACCAATTATTCAACAGATACCAAACTCACTTACGACAGTTTATATTTTGTTCATCAGTTAAGAAAAATGAGTGCGCAGCACAGGCCTTTAACCATGAATATTCTGGGCAGTAGCTATCAGGCTTATTATAAAGATTCTTTCATCCTGACACAGCTCCGCTATTTTCCCTATATTCAGATGGCGGTTATTTTTCTTTTCCTGCTTACGGCCTATGCAGCATTTAGTTCGGCACGGCGGGATGAACAGGACCATGTTTGGGTTGGCCTGGCCAAGGAAACCGCGCATCAGTTAGGCACTCCAATATCATCACTGATGGCGTGGACTGAACTCATGAAATCGAAATTTGATGCTGAAGATGATCCGCTTATTGCGGAGATGGAAAATGACATCAAACGCCTGGAAATTATTGCCGATCGCTTTTCAAAAATTGGCTCCAAACCTATCCTGGAAGATCATACGGTGTACATTGTGGTTAGTGATTTTATCCGGTACTTTAAAGTCAGAACATCTGATAAAGTTAAATTCAGCATTTCAGGAGATGAACAGGTTCGGGCTTTATTAAATATTCCACTGTTTGACTGGGTGATTGAAAACCTGCTTAAAAATGCAGCCAATGCCATTGAAAATGAAGGGTCTATTTCCATTAACATTATTGAAAACCTGGCCAAAGAACAGGTATTTATTGATGTAACCGATACGGGAAAGGGCATTCCACGTTCCAAATTTGATGCGGTTTTTCAGCCAGGCTACACCACCAGAAAGCGTGGCTGGGGTTTAGGCCTTTCCCTTACGAAAAGGATTGTAGAGAATTACCATAGCGGAGAAATCTTCGTAAAAGATTCTGAAGTAGGCAGGGGAACAACATTTAGAATAATATTAAAAAGCAGCTTAAGATATGAACCGACCACAGCCTAACGAATACCCGATCTGGGCAGAAGCCTACATTAGCAAGGTTAATCAAGATATTTTCGAAATTCTGGAAGAACAGGTTTTTAGTGTTCCGGCTTTGTTTGCAAGAAATCAAGACAAAGAAAACTTTGCCTATGCGGCGCATAAGTGGACACTAAAAGAAATGCTCGGCCATATTATTGATTGCGAGCGCATTTTTGCCTACCGCATTACTTGTTTCGCCAGAAATGAGCAGCAACACTTACCTGGTTTTAATGAAGATGATTACGTTTCAAACGCCCGTTTCAGCGAAAGAAATTACGAAGACATGATTGAAGAGTTTGCTACGTTAAGAAAGGCGAACCTTTACCTCTACAGAAGTTTAAATGATGATGAACTTGATCGCGGAGGAACAGCATCTGGCCGGGCCATTAATATAAAATCTATTTTATTTGTTGCGGCAGGGCATATCATTCATCATTTTGAAATCTTAAAACAACGTTATGATGTGGTTTAAAGAATTTAATGTTGAGGAATTAAATAGTCGGCCGAAAAATCATATCGGCGCATTGCTTGGCATCGAATTTACCGAAATTGGTGAAGACTTTATTAAGGGTACCATGCCTGTTGATGAACGCACCCATCAGCCTGCAGGCATTTTGCATGGTGGTGCCTCTGTGGTTTTAGCAGAGACTCTTGGCAGCATTGCCTCCTACATGTGTATCGATCCAGAAAAATACCTAGCTGTAGGTTTGGAAGTGAATGCCAATCACCTCAGACCGGTAAAAAGCGGGCTCGTAACCGGAATATGCAAAGTTATCCACCGCGGTGGCAAAACCCATATCTGGGACATTAAACTTTATGACGACCGGGGCAAAATGAGTTGCATCAGCCGTTTAACGGTAGCCATTATCAATAAGCCGCAATAAAAATTGCCGATGGTCAAAGGCCATCGGCAATTTTACCTAAATGACCTATTTCAGGGGCTGATGATCAATGGCTTTCTTTTCGATAATAAAAGAAGTGATCAATCCAAATCCGCCAAAAACACCCAGGAAACCAAAGTAAATGGCCGCGGCCTGACTTTCTTCATTATGGGTCATCTCTGATCCAAATATGCTCCTTACCGTAAGCAGCGCGACCAACAGGCCCAGGCCTAAACCAACCATTAACAAGCCGAATTTTAAACTTAAGTAAGGCCTTGGTATTGATTTTGAAATGCCCGGATCGATTCCGCGTTCAATCATAGCCATTTTTTCCTTGTTGGACAGATAACGGATTCCAAAGATCATTGCAAATGTGCCCAGGAAGAATGTAATCGGAACTAATATTGCTTGCATAATAATATTTTTTTATGTTAATTTTTGTTTCTATCTATTTGAACCGTGTTCTGTGTATTATGACAACATCATTTCCAATCAGGTTACATGCCGTAGAAAAAAAATCAATAGCTTTACAGATCTTGCATCAGCCATTAAAAAATATAGAAATCTTTACATCACTCAGCGATGCGGCATTTGCTGAAATCGCGAGGTATATCCGGATGGTCAGTTATCCTAAAGGAACATTACTGATTCACGCAGATAAAGTAGAACCTTATTTTTATATTCTCCAAAGCGGCATTGCCAGAGCTTATTCTGATGGTGAAAATCAACAAATTACTTTTTGGTTTGGAGAAAGCGGGAGCGTATTGTTTTCCTTCAACAGCTACATTAATAATAAGCCTGGATACGAAAACATCGAACTTTTAGAGGATAGTATATTGATTCAAATTCGGCTCACAGATTTATTTAAACTGTATAATGCAAATACAGAAATCGCGAACTGGGGACGAAAAATGGCTGAACATGAACTAATCGCAACCGAACGGCGATTAATTGACAGGTCATTCAAAAGTGCGGCAGAGCGGTATCAAGAATTCGCCGCTCATTCGCCATCCCTGCTCAAAAGGGTGGCCTTAAAGCATATCGCTTCTTATTTGGGGGTTACACAGGTTACCTTAAGTAGAATCAGAGCTGAAAAATAATGCTATTTTTTAACAAATGTAAAAGGTGCGCTGAATGGTGCTTGATACCTTTGTGCAAACACATTTATATGAACTGGATCCTTTTAATCACTGCCGGACTTTTCGAAGTTGGCTTTACCACCTGCTTGCAATTGTCTAAAAATTTTACAAATATCAAGTGGACCACAGCCTTTATTGTTTGTATTGCCCTAAGCTTTTTACTATTGAATAAGGCCACGCAAACGCTGCCGATGGGAACGGCTTATGCCGTGTGGACGGGAATTGGTGCCGTTGGAACAGTCATCGTAGGTATCCTCTATTTTAATGAGCCGGCTACTTTCTGGCGAATATTTTTTATCTGTACTTTGATCGGATCTATTGCGGGACTAAAGTTTTTTGCAGTTCATTAACTTGATATTCATTTAAATCTTTGGGAAAAACATGGAGGTTTAATTGTAAATGGGAGATACCAAAATCATCCCGCTGATTGCGGAGATTCTGCAGACCGTAGAAACTAAATCATTTTAAATCCGCATCTTTTTCTGTTAAATCTGCGGGAGAAATATTGATAATACAAAACAATCATGTCCAGATAATTTCAATCCATCTTTCAAAAATCTTTACTTAAACAAGAAAAATCCCTGTAACCTCCATCCCACAACTGTAGTCTTATGGCTAAACATGGAGCAAACAAATACGGATTTAATGCTGATCGAAAAGATATTGAACGGGCAAACCGATCAGTATTCCTTATTGGTTAAACGCCATCAGCGATTTGTATTTACGCTTGCGCTTCGTTTTGCAAAAAACAGGGAAGATGCAGAAGAGATTGCGCAGGATTGTTTCATTAAAGCTTATAAAGCGCTTGGAACTTTCAAGCAAACTTCAAAATTTAGTACCTGGCTGTATACCATTACCTATACCACGGCCATGACTTTTTTGAGAAAAAAGCGCTTGGATACTTCATCAATTGATGATGAAGATACATTTATCCAGCTGGAGAATCACACTTCGGGCTTTATGGCAAACGGATACGAAAAGAAGGATGGCTACAAATTTTTAAATGAAGCAATTACACAACTAATGCCGGATGATGCTGCCATTATTACCTTGTTTTATCAGGGAGAGCAAAGCCTGGAAGAAATTGGCGCAAGCCTTAACATGGAGCCGAATACGGTTAAAGTAAAATTGCACCGTGCCCGACAAAGGCTGAGAGAAAAATTACAATATTTGTTAAAGGATGAAGTAAAAGAGCTGCTATGAATACGATAGAAGAACAACTTTGGGATTATATTGACGGAAACCTGGATGCCGCCCAGGCCATTGCCATGAAAGAAAAGATTGATACAGATGCAGAGGTTAAATTTCAGTATGAAGAATTACTGCGTTTCAACAATGCTTTTGATAAAATGGAATTTGAAGAACCATCCATGTCTTTCACTAGAAATGTAATGGAAAGCATTGCGTTTGAACCTGCTCCAATAGCAATGAAAACAAAGGTTGATAAAAAGATTATTTATGGTATTGGTAGCTTTTTCGTACTCTCTTTACTCATGTTATTCGGCTATGTACTTTATAATTCAAATCTAACTATGCCTGGTTTTGATCAGAAAGTTAGTTTCGATTTCAATTTAAACAAACACATTACACCTGCCACTATTTATAGCTTCTTATTTGCTGATCTGGTTATCGGATTAATTTTTATTGATCAGCTTTTAAGAGGAAGGTTAGCTCAAATCAAGAAAGTTTAATCGTCCCGCAGATTACATTCATTTGCATTTTCAGAAATCTGCGGGAACCCAAAAGATAAATTTTACCCCAAAGTTTTTAAAATCTCCAATCCTTCTGCCCATTTACCGTATCCGGCTGTGGCATTGATATGTCCCGCATTGCCAATATTAATAAAATCACTGCCCCATTTCTCTGCAAAGAATGCAGCTCTTTCTATACTCACCCATTCATCATCCGTACTGGCCACTATAATGGTTTTAAAATTAATTTTGTCCAGTGGAACATGATCAAAGCCAACAGTATCAAAGGTATATTGAGGTGCTTCCAGATCACTTGGCGCAACCAATAATGCCCCCTTAATGGTCTTTTGATAATGTTTGGCCCAATTGGCAATTGCCGTACAGCCCAAACTATGGCCAATTAAAACCACTGTAGCTAAATCATAACCAGCCAATGCCTCATCAATATTTTTAATCCAGTCAGCTGATGTTGGCGTTTCCCAGTCGGCCTGATTGATTCTGGTAAAATTTTCACCTGATTGTTCAAAGTGTGTTTGCCAATGGTCTGGCCCCGAATTACCCAAACCAGGAATAATAAAGTAATTTGTCATAGATCAACAGGTGTTATTAGTACTCTTTTTTAAAATGAGCAGTGTTAGCCATTTTTCGTATATAAAAAAAGCCCCGACTGAGATCGGGGCCTTTTTGTAAATATGATAATAAATTAAATTACTTTCACATTAACGGCATTTAAGCCTTTTTTACCGTTAGCAACTTCGTACTGTACTTTGTCGTTTTCACGGATTTCGTCGATAAGACCTGTTGAATGAACAAAAATTTCGCTGTCGCCATTCGCAGGAATGATAAAGCCAAAACCTTTAGTTACATTGAAGAATTTTACTGTGCCTTCTTGCATTGTATTAAATATTAAAATTAAGTCTGCAAGGTAAGTTTTAATTTTTAAAATCAAAATAAATTTTAACATTTTTTTAACGTTAAAACTTTGTAAACATCAGATTACTAAGGCTTTTTAATTGCCTTCCCAACAATAGTTACTGTAATTTCACTATTGTGTGGTATTCCAAGGGTTGTTCCGGGAACAACATTAAAAAGGTTCCTGATATAAATATCGGCTACCCCCTGCATCATTCTTTTCTTTCCTTCTGCGGCCTCCGGCAACACACCATTTACATTCAAAATCCGCATTGTTCCGGTATAATCTACAACAGCAAGGCATTCATAAGCAAAATCTTTATACGCCCGCTGAATTTCAATCCGGTAACGTGGAAACATATAATCGTAAGCGGCTGTTCGTTTCTGCAGTTTATCTACTGTACTAAACTTTTCTACCTTTACAATTTTACTCTTCGGAATAAACTGAACAGGTACTCTCGCGGCAAATGCTCCTGTATCAGTACGGTTAACTTCATCAGATCTTTTCTGAATAAATAAGGTATCTGCCTTTGAGGGTTTCTGCAAGGCTGCTGCCGTTGTTTTCAATTTATTTTTAATATAGGTCTGCGCATAAAATGTCATATTCACATCTGAACGGATATCATTAGCGATTACTTTTCCATCAACCTGAATCCGCTGAAAAACCAGGCTATCCTTACTGATGTGTTTCACCTTGAAAAACTCTTCCGCAAAGTTGTACACATTGCCATGGTCATATTGCAGGTAAAATTTCTGCATGATTTGTTTCTGCGGGCTCCAGGCCATCATGGTATCCTCTGCGGCTACCTCAATAATCCAGGAAGGTTGCTGCATAAATCCTTCTCTATTGAAAGAAAGGTTATTGCTGAAGCGACGTTTAACCTCTTCAAACCGGATGCCTTTTACAGGAGCAAAGCTGAAGTCTCTCAGGCTGGCATCATTTTTTTTCGATCGTGAATTACAGGCAGAAAGCACCAGCACGATAAGAAAGAGTTTTAAAATATTTTGAATCATTGGTGCTAAAATAATTATTTCTTTTTAACCAGTATCACATTGGCCACTTTACGCTGCCCCGCATGGTCCCATTTCTTGTTATCTGATGGATAATTAACTACGCCATCATCAGGCATTCCATCAACCCATAAAGTAGTGGAACCTCCGCCATCAAAATTAATGGCACTGCTACATCCCAGCCATTTCATCAACTTGGTTAGCTCAGGCAAGTTCATCCCTGCAGCATTATCGCTTCGCCCATCAACCGTTAACAAAATTACCCTGCCATTTGGTTTGATGCCTAAGCAGGTTCTTGGATGACGAAGGCGCGTAAAAGATGTGGTATCTAAATCTTCATTTTGGTTATGATAGGTTAATAACGGACCATTCAGCAAAACATTTTCTTCGCTGAGTTTTGTTTCCCAATCTGCTGTTCCATCCCATTTTTTGATGGCGATTTTACCATTATCTACAACCACCGCAGCCTGTTGATGCCTTGCTCTATTTCCATTTTTGTCCAATCGGTTGGTATTGATGATACTTCCTTTTACCTTGACAAAATCAACCGATCCGCCATTTTTTACATCAAAAAAATTTCCATTTAAAGCTGCAATTGCGGTATCGCGAATACCAAAATTACTGGTAGTGATTAATTCTTTTTCTTTAGCACCCAATGCAAAAATTGCTTTTCTACCTGTATTTTTTACTTCAAGAAAAGAAATGTTTTCATTTGCTCCAAAAAGATCCTTATTGTTAAAATGATGGCGAAATAGTTTCACTTGCCGTGCAATTTTAGTTTTCTTCCATTTGGTTCTAACCACACAAACCGAATCAGCATTTTGTGCAAAACCCGGCATTAAATAAAGCGAGAATAAGATAATGATTGATAGTTTTCTAAACATCGGTATTCAAAACTTGCCATAAAACTAAATCTTTGTTTTAAACTTCGAATTAAGCCATCAATAATTATACATTCAATTTTAAGCAAAAACGGAGCAACCAACTTCATGATTAACTCCGTTTTTTCTGAATGATGGAATGACTAAATTAGTGAATGATGGAATTGGGGTGTTGCTTTGCCAATCATTCTATAATTCAATCATTTATTTCTTCGGGTCTAAAATGTCTTTGATTCTGATATTCAAATCTTCATAATGTGCTTTTGTTATGGCATCACCTGCGGCAGATCTTGCTTTTGTAGTGGCCAGTAATGTTTTCAGTTCTGCCCTGACTAATGGCCTGATATCTGATAAAGCAACATTAACCGGTGTTAAACCGTAGCTTGCTGCGTAATCAACCGGAAAGCCCACAGGAAGTTCTGCCTCTTTGGTCATCAGATTTTCTAATTGGTCTACATAAGCACGCTGTAAGTTACGTTTAAATGCATCTGCCCTGCCGTTGGCGAATACGGAAGACCTTAAATCGGTAAACAACTGCGGCATTGTGTAGGCCTTTGCTGGCCCGTTTTTAGTTTCATTATCAATCAAACGGGCAAGGCGTGGCGCAGCCAACAGGTTACCCAATGTATTGGTCTGAACGGCCTTAATGCGGTTTAACAATACGCCATTATCAAATTTATTTAATTGCTCATTGCTGATGAGCCATAAAGGAGTAGTGAACAATTGCTGATTGAAAAAAGTTATCGCCTCCTTTTGTTTTGCCTTAGGCAGATAAGCATAAACGGCACCTGTTTGGTCGTACGTTTTAAAGTTTTCACTCAAGCCACCAACATTGGTAGTTACATGGCCCATATAACGGTTAAATTGCGAAATAATTTCATTGTAAATTTCTTTTAAATCGCTGTAATCTTTCCCTTTCTGGTAGGTCCATTTTTCAACATTAGGAAGAATCCGTTTAAGGTTGGCAATGCCATAAGTACTGGCTTTCATGGCATTATCACCCAGATCTTCACTTTGTAAGCGCGGATCTAAAGTGGTTCCCTGCCTGCCATAAAAGTATAATGGATTTCCAGCATTTTTTATTACCCATTGATTCAAAATTTCTTTTTCCTGCTCGGCAGTTTTATTTCCGGGAATCCATGAATAACCCCATTTGATCGCCCACTTGTCATATTCACCAATTTGTGGATGTAGTTTCGTTACGCCATCGCCCGGCTGGGCAATGTAATTAAAACGGGCATAATCCATAATGGATGGTGCAGTTCCATGTGTATCTGTAAAAGTTTTAGATCGCAGTGAATCTACCGGATAAGCATAACTTGAACCAAAGTTGTGGGGCAAGCCCAAGGTATGGCCAATTTCATGGGAAGATACGAAACGAATCAATTCGCCCATTTGTGCATCAGAAAATTTAGCCTTACGCACTTCTGGATTTATGGCTGCCGTTTGTACAAAATACCAGTTGCGTAGCAGGTTCATCACATTGTGGTACCAGCCGATATGTGTTTCCAGGATCTGACCGGTACGGGGATCACTCACATGTGGACCATAAGCATTGGCAATATCTGAGGCAAAATAACGGACAACAGAATATCTGGAATCTTCAACACTAAACTGTGGATCTTCCTGTGGGGTCGGTGCTTGCTTACCAATAATCGCATTTTTGAAACCTGCAGCCTCAAATCCGGCCTGCCAGTCGTTAATTCCCTGAATTAAATAAGGCACCCATTTTTTAGGTGTAGCCGGATCAATGTAAATAATAATCGGTTTTACCGGCTCCACCAGTTCACCCCTCATATATGCAGCCGTATCTTTTGGAACCAGATTCCAGCGGTGAATGTAAGCAGTACGTTCTGCCTTTTGTGCATCAGTACCATAATCCAGCTGAGATTGCCCAAAGTATCCCACTCGGCTATCCATAATTCTGGCCTTCACTGGGATTTTAGGCAATAACAACATGGAAGTATTAAATTCAAAAGTTACTGCAGCATTGCTGTTATCGGTTGGTGATTCTGCAGCCTTGTACGTTTTGGCCGTTTTAACTTCAATATTGATGGGAAAGGTTTTAACGGTATCAATGTATGAACGCGTGGCATCATAGGCAATCACTTTATACGCCTTACGGATCTGGTCTGTCGCACCAATCGCCATAATATCGCCATTGTAAAAATCAGTGACATCTATAACCACGCCTGTAGTGTCCTTATTATAAGCCTTCACTTCAAAACCGGCCAGAATCTGATCCAGGTTTGAATTTCTAACCGACTCATACATATCACTATTTGGATCTGCTTGAGTAGCATAGCTTGGTACACGGATATAAATCTGTTTACCCCTGCGCTCCCATTTCCAAACCTGTTCATTCAATTCCTCTCCGCCGTATTGCTGGTTGCCAACTTTTACACCCACCGGTGATTTTGCCAGGCGGGTGACCACCAGCATTTCGCGGTTAATTAAACTATCCGGAATTTCAAAGTACCACTTATCTTCTACCTTATGTGTTTTAAATAAACCGTTGGTGGTTCTGGCTTTGGCAGTAATAACCTCTGAATAAGGTTTAATCCCTTCCTTTTTGGGAGTTGCAGCAGGCGTAGCTGCTGCCGGAGTGGCTGAACCTGTTGTACCTTTTTTGTTCTTTTTTTGTGCGTATACGGAGTTTGATCCTGCCAAACCGAACGCAACCATACCTGCCAATGCAAGCATGCCGAGTTGTTTCTTCATTGATGTGAAATATGCTATAATAGAGTCCGAAGTTAGAGGCTTGTTACAGCATAATCAATGTGTAACTAGAAAATTACGGGCAGCATCAGATTCTTTTTTCCAGTTGAACAAATTTGAATAAAGTATGGTTATCACGATAGATTTCGAAAAGGAGTCTTCTGCCCGGCAATGATTTAAAAAGTTCATTGATGTCATTTAAGGTATAAGATTGTATAGGTTTAAAATCTATACTGATAATTTCATCATAAGGCATAAAGCCAGCCCTTTCGGCGGGTGAGCCTTCATCTACCTCACCGATCAGGACTCTTTTAAATTCATTCTGCTCCAGGTAAACCACCATGCCCACCATATCATGCTGAAACGGCTTTCTGAAATTAGAATTTGGTTTTATTGATATAAAGCCTTGTTGATAATTGAACTGAACATCAAACTTGCGCAGCATTTCACCACCTAAATTTCCATTCCGTTTACTCAGGTCATTTTTTTTTGATATGTATTCAAAATTCGGAAAACCGGCAACCACCTGATCAAATGTGTAATTGCCGATATAAAACTTCGAAATGCGACTAACATAACCTTTAATTTCTCCGCTTAAACTCATGCCTAAATTTGCTTTTACCTTTTTAGATGGTGCAGGGAAAGCACCTTTATCTAACATTTCCATAGATAAAGCATGGCTTGCGCCGGTATCAATAATTAACCTGGCTTTTACCTTTACTGTATCGTCAATCAATACTTGTGTTTCAATGTATGGTTTTTGTTTTTCAATGAAGATTGGAATTTTTGATCCACGGTATTTTACCTTACTCTTTGTATCATAAAAAATAAGTGTGTTATGGCTATACCTGATATCTACAATAAAGCTGTTGAAAAAATCAAATCCTATCAGTCCATAAATTTTAATTCCCAAATGGCCAGACAGATTAAATAAATCTTCTTTTAGAACGGCAGTAGGGATGTATTTAATTTTTGCCTTTCCTAATTGCGCACGCACATTTTGCGAAACATAAGCATCAACACTTTCTACCCCCAGACCAGATAACTTGATCTTACGCATGGCGCTAAAGTCCAGCGAATCAATAATAGCGGGTTCTGTGATAATTAAAGGCCCAACCCCGGTATCGAGAACAAAATCATAGGGGCCCTTTCCATTCACCATCAGTGGAATAATAATGAGATTTTTAATGCACTTAAACGAAACAGATTGCTTTAATTTATGCTTTGGAAATGCAAATTCCTGCCCGTACCCCTTAATAAAAGCCAAAAGGCAGATCAGGCAAATGAATACTTTGCGACATCTTAAAAAGGTTACAAGGGCATATTTGGTTAACATTAAATTAAATTTAATAAATTAGTTGGCAATTGTCACTCTAATCCAGCATGATGTTTATCCCTAAAGTTCATTATTTATCTTTTGCAGCCATAATTTTTATCGTATCAGGCTTAATTGGCTGTTCTGCAGACCAAATGATTTCAAAAAAAGTGGCTAAAACATTTAAAAATTCGGAAGTGATCAAGCAATATGAGGTGGGTTTTGCTTTGTATGATATGGAAGGCCATAAGATGATCTTTCAGAAAGATGCCGACAAATATTTCACACCCGCATCCAACACTAAACTGTATACCTTTTATGCGAGTTTGCAAATGTTGCCTGAAAGAATGCCCGCCTTAAAATATGTGGAACGAAATGATTCCCTGATTTTCTGGGGGACGGGAGACCCTTCATTTTTACAATTTGCGGTAAAGGATCAGTCGGCCTTTCATTTTCTTCAGACAAGCAATAAAAAACTCTTTTTTGCACCGGGCCGCTATTCCGGATCTTTTTTTGGCGAGGGATGGAGCTGGGATGATTACGATTATTATTACCAGCCGGAAATTACGGAAATGCCCATAATGGATAATATGGTAACTTCCACTTACGCTAGTGCACATAAAATCAACATTGTACCAAAGGTTTTTGCTCCTTGCTTTGAAGTTGATTCTACGAAGACTACAGGGAATTTCCAGGTGACCAGAGATTTTTTGGCAAACCATTTCCGCTATCCTTCCGTTGATGTAAAACCGGGTTATCATCAGCAAAACCCTTATAAAACGAGTGTCCAGACCACCATTGAGGTTTTGACAGATACCCTGCATAAAACAGTAGGGATTGTTAACATGAAGATTCCGGCAGATGCAAAAACATTATCCGGAGCCAAAAGAGATTCTGTATTGAAGCACATGATGTTACCCAGTGATAATTTTATTGCCGAACATCTGCTATTGGTTTGTTCCAACCAGATCGGAGATACACTGAGCACTGCAAAAGCCATTCAATATGTAACTAAAAAGTACTTATCTTTTTTGCCAGACAAAGTTCAATGGGCAGATGGTTCAGGTTTATCCCGGCAGAATTTATTTACACCCCGTGATAACGTTTACCTGCTGGATTCAATCTATAAACTGGTGAATAACCGCGAAAAGCTTTTCGATATGCTTCCTGCTGGCGGGAAAACCGGCACCTTGAAAAATGCCTATCCGAAAACTGATCAGCCGTTTATTTATGGCAAAACAGGATCTTTGGGTGGTGTGCATAATCAAAGTGGTTATGTATTGACAAAAAAGGGTAAAACTTATATTTACGCTTTTATGAACAATAATTATATTAAACCAACAGCCGAGGTAAGGGCTGAAATGGTGAGAATCATGACCTATATTCATGATCATTTTTAATGTATCGCAGCATCAGGCCAACCAATCATCACAGCCGATAACACGCCCGAAGAAAATTTCAATTGCGCAATGAACCAGAGATCACGGTCTATCGATCAACCCTTTTCCAATGAGATACTCCTTGATGGTAAAAATTACCTGTATTTTGGAGGTACAGCTTACCTGGGTATTCCGCAGCAGCATGATTTTCTTTCTTTATATCTGGAAGGCCTAAAAAAATATGGCCTGAATAATGGTACCAGCCGCAACAACAACATTCAGCTTGGAATCTACCAGGAAGCAGAACATGTAGCCGCCATACGTTACCAGGCAGAAGCAGCATTAATCACATCAAGCGGATACCTGGCTGCCCAGTTAACGGTTAAAAAACTTGCAGCCCCCGGACATGTAATTTATGCGCCCAATACCCATCCTTCACTTTGGATAAATGAACAACCCGAAGCTTACGGTACTTTTACAAACTGGAGCAAAGAAACCTTGCAGTTAATCAATACTTCAACAGAAAAAAACTGGGTATTGATCAGTAATGCGATGAACAACCTGGTTCCTGAAGTTTATGATTTCAGCTTCCTGAATAATATTGAACCGGATAAAAACATCACTTTAATTGTAGATGATTCTCATGGGATCGGAATAAACAATCAGGGTTTAAGTGCATTGTCCTCCTTACCTGAAAGAGAAAACATCAGTAATGTGGTGGTGGCTTCAATGGCCAAAGCCCTTGGCGTAGACGCCGGATTGATATTGGGTTCAGAAAAAATAATTACGCAGCTCAAATCTACCAGTACCTTTGTTGGCGCATCTCCTCCTGCCGCAGCTGGTATTTATGCTTTTATGCATGCAGAAAGTATATATAAAAAACAGTGGCTAAAACTTCAGGACAACATAAACTTATTAACCAGGAACCTGAATCAATCATGGAAATATGCACCTGGTTTCCCCGCATTTTTAATTGATGATGCTACAATTGACCAGCAATTATGGAAACACAACATTTTAATTTCGTCTTTTCCTTACCCTACGCCCGCAAGCAAGCCCATTAATCGGGTTATTTTATGCAGCTGGCACGAACATTCTGATATTAACCGATTATGCAAAACCATTGGTTTGTTTTCTTAACCGATAAATTTTTCAATCTTTATAAAATGAAAAAGATCATTCTACTCTGCTCCTTAAGTTTACTTTTTTCTATCGCTACCTTTGCTCAAACAACAGAAATATGGATTGTAAGACATGCTGAAAAAGATAAAACAAACTCTGAAGATAAGGACCCTAACCTATCCGATGAAGGTAAAATCAGGGCAGGTGATTTAGCCACCTTTCTCCAAAAGACAAACTTTGATGTTGCCTTTTCTACCCCCTACAAAAGAACGCATCAAACTTTAGATTCACTGATCATCCCAAAGGTGATTAACTATAATGACCCAAAATCACTGGTTGATTCTGTTAAAAAAAATTATGCAGGCAAGAAAGTTATCATAGCGGGTCATTCCAATACCCTGCTGGAAATTATTGAAGCTTTTGGTGCCAAAAAACCTATGGAAATGCTTACGGAGGATGATTATGACTATATTTTTCACCTCACCCTGAAAGATGAGAAGGCTAAGGTGAAAATGGATCAGTTTGGCAGGCCACATCACCTTTAGTTCGGAGTGATCAGTTTGGAGCTATCATGCTTCTCGCTTGTTTAACCGCCCAAACAAATGAACTATTGACCAATGAATATTCAACCAACTTAAAGTTTTTCAAAAGGAATATTCATCAGCGGATAGTTTTGCCATCCGCTAAAATCATAGTGCCACCATTCATTTTTAAGTACATTGAGTCCGTACTTTTTCATGATCCCGATTAAAAAGTTGCGGTTCTTTCTTACCTCTTGGTTCACCGGCTCATAGTTTGCTGCAGCAGCAGCGGAGAAACTATCATAAGGCGTAGCCATTGCAATTTCTTTACCGGTTTTCAGGTTAATCAATGTTAAATCAACAGCACATCCCCGGTTATGTTTTGATCCCTTTGCAGGATCAGCCACGAAGTTTTTATCACTTGCCTTTTTATAAAACTCAACTGTAGTGGCATAAGGGCGATAGCCATCAAAAATTTTCAATCCGTAGCCTTTTTTATTTAATTCCCGCTGGATTTTCTTCAATGAAGCGACAACTGGTTTACGGGCAAATGCCCTCGCCTGCCTATACATCACCTGCTTCATGAAGTTATTCTTCGTGGCATAGCGAATATCCAGTGTAATGTTCGGAATGGCTTTTTTAATCTCCACTAACTCATTATCCGGATTGGTTTTAACAGAAGCTAAATATTGATTGTAAGAGTTAACGACAACTAACTTTGGCCTCTTGCCGTTTTGAGCAGAAGCAGAGAAAGAAACAAATAGGAATAAGATGAGGAGTTTAGTTTTCATATTGTCGTTTCTATAAACAGGTCACCATTTCAAAGTACAAAGCAACCTCATTCATGAAAATGATTATTTCGTACCTCAGCATAGCGAAAAATAAATTTACTGATTAGATACCACCAACAATTCCAGGTCTTTAAAAGGCAGGTTAAACATATCTGACAAATCCTTATTGGTACAATTTCCCTGATACATGTAAAGTGCCTCCCGAATACCGGGATTATTCCAAACCATATTCATTAAACCACCAAATTCACCAATATCCAATAAAATAGGTGCGAAAATATTGGTAAGCGCATAAGATGCCGTACGCGGAACCCGGGATGCGATATTGGGCACACAATAATGAATCACATCATATTTTCTAAAAATGGGGTTGGTATGATTGGTTACTTCTGATGTTTCAAAACAACCACCCTGATCAATGCTGACATCAATCACTACTGAATGGGGTTTCATTCTCGCCACCGTTTCTTCCATTACAATGCAAGGACTACGTCCGTGACTAGCCCTGATGGCGCCAATCACCACATCGCAGGTAACAATTGCTTTATTTAGCACAATCGGCTGCATTACAGAAGTAAAAACCCGGCTTCCCAAATTATTTTGTAATCTGCGTAAGCGGTAAATAGAGCTATCAAAAACCTTTACTTCAGCTCCAAGAGCCAATGCTGTTCTGGCCGCATATTCGCCAACTGTTCCGGCACCTAAAATTACAATCTCAGTAGGCGGCACACCCGTAAAACCTCCAAGCATTAACCCTTTTCCACCGGTTACATTGCTTAAATACTCTGCAGCAATTAATATGGAAGTAGAACCTACAATTTCACTCATTGCTCTTACTACACTCAGTACATTCCCTTCATCACGCAGGTTTTCAAAGCACAAAGCATTAATCTTTTTATGCATCAAAGCTTTCAGGTAGTCCTGCTTCAGCGTGCCGGTTTGTAAAGAAGAAATTAAAGTCTGCCCCTTATGCATCATGGCAATTTCTTCCAGCATGGGCGGGGCAATTTTCACAATGATATCAGCATCAAAAACTTCTTTTTTATCGTAAACAATTTTGGCTCCCTGCTCTGCATATTCCGAATCAGAAAAGTTGGCGGCAATACCCGCACCGCTTTCTAAAATAACATGGTGGCCATTGTTAACCAATAAGGCAACAGATAATGGTGTTAAAGCGATCCTGTTTTCCTGAAACGAAATTTCTTTTGGTATGCCAATGTTCAGGCTGTTCTTGCTGTTTCTGGTTTCCAGTGTTGCCTCCTGGGTTTGCAATAAACCCTGACGGGCGATATCGGCCATTCCTTCGCGTATTCCTGTAGCCATGCTGCTTTTAAAAAAATTGTTTCTGTTTAAGGTTGTTCAAGGTACGGAAATTCTGGTAATTAATTCAGATCAAATGTTATACCTTACTGAAATTGAACACCCTCCGGTTTTCATCCATAATGGTAATTTCTGTTTTAATGAAATGATCAGGCAATAATTCAGCTACCTTTTCCGGCCACTCAATTAAACACATTCCACCACCGTAAAAATACTCTTCATAGCCTAAGTCAAATGCTTCCTGAATATCCTTGATGCGGTAAAAATCGAAATGATATACTTGGCCTGTGGCACTATCATATTCATTTACGATGGAATAAGTTGGACTTGATACCACATCATGAACACCTAAAACCTGACAAAAAGTTTTGATAAAAGTGGTTTTGCCAGCACCCATATCACCATCAAAAATGAAAATCTTTTCGTTGCCTGCAAATTTTAAAAGTTGCTGCGCTACAAGTGGTAAATCTGATAAATTGTTAACGGCTATTTCCATCTTAAATAAATAAAGGCAAAAGTAATACATAATTGCATCGCTTTTGCCTTTTAGTCGTTTTCGTATCTCAAATCTGGTATCTCAGCGCGCTCAAACTACCGCGGTGAATAGGTCACCACCGGAATGATCATTTCTTCCAGAGAAATCCCTCCGTGCTGGAAGGTTTCATTATAATAATTTACAAACTGGTTGTAGTTATTCGGGTAAACAAAATAGCTATCCTCACGTGCAAAAATATAACTGCTGCTGATGTTGATCTTAGGCAATAAAGCATCATGAGGGTTTTTAATTAAAAAGACCTCTTTTGCATTGAAGTTTAAATTCCGGCCTTGCTTGTATCTGAGATTTGTATTGGTAGCGCGATCACCGATTACTTTTACTGGTTTTTTAACGCGAATGGTTCCATGATCGGTTGTGATCACCACTTTTACTTGTTTTTGAGAAATTTTCTTTAATAAATCCCACAGTGGTGAATGTTCAAACCAAGATAATGTTAGTGAACGATAAGCTGCATCATCATTCGCCAGTTCACGAATCATTTGCATATCCGTACGGGCATGGCTCAGCATATCAACAAAGTTGAATACAATGGCATTGAAATCATTCTGTAACAGGTTATTGGTTTGATCAACCAGATCTTTACCCTGCTCAAAAGTTAAAATTTTATTGTAGCTAAACTTACAATCCTTGCGAAGATTCCGCTTAATGTTATCCGCTAAAAAAGCCTCTTCATGCATGTTTTTTCCACCCTCATCATCATCATTCTGCCACAACTGTGGGAAACGTTTTTCCATTTCCAATGGCATCAGGCCGGAGAAGATGGCATTTCGTGCATATTGCGTTGCCGTTGGAAGAATACTGGTATACATATCTTCTTCATCAATCCTGAAATATTCAGAAATTAACGGGTTTATAATTTTCCACTGATCATAACGCAGGTTATCAATTAAAATGAAAAATACAGGAGTGGTATCATTAATATGCGGGAAAGCTTTTTTCTTCAGCAGTTCATTGGATAACAATGGTGCTGTATCTTTGTTTTTGATCCAGTCCAGGTAGTTTTCCTCAATAAATTTGGTAAATTGTGTATTGGCTTCCTGCTTTTGCATGGTTAAAATCTCGTGCATCTGTGGGTCATCAAGTTTTTCGAGCTCTAGTTCCCAGAAAACAATTTTCTTATAGACATCAATCCATTCCTCATAATTCAGGCGATCGCCCAAGGTCATGCCCAAACGACGGAAATCCTGCTGATAAGCCATGGAAGTTTTTTCGCTCACCAGCCTTTTGTTATCAATCAGCTTTTTAATGGTAAGCAACACCTGTTTTGGATTAACAGGTTTAATCAGATAGTCATCAATTTTACTGCCGATGGCATCCTCCATCAGGTTTTCTTCTTCACTTTTGGTAATTAATACAACAGGAACATCGGGATTTAAATTTTTAATGGCCGAGAGGGTTTCAATGCCGCTCATTCCGGGCATGTTTTCATCAAGGAAAACCAAATCGAAATGTGCTTTTCCAAAAGCTTCCAACGCATCATTTCCATTGGTGAAAGTGGTTACATCATAACCTTTATCATTGAGTAATAAAATATGGGGTTTTAGTAAGTCGATTTCATCATCGGCCCACAATATTTTCGTTTCTTGCATGTTTTTGTAAAAATAGATATGTATTGCCTTTTAATTTCGGCGGGTAAATCAAACTACAAATAAAAATAGCAATTTTTGTACCGTATCTATCTATTTAACTATTTTTAACGATTGAATAAGAAGAAAATCATAAATGATCCCGTTTACGGCTTCATTAGTATTCCATCCGAATTGGTATATGATGTCATTTCGCATCCGTATTTCCAGCGGCTGCGTTACATTAAGCAACTTGGGATGACCCATCTGGTTTATCCGGGTGCTTTACACACGCGTTTTCACCATGCCCTGGGTGCCATGCATTTAATGGGGCTGGCCATTGAAGTTTTAAGAAGTAAGGATCATATAATTACCGAAGGTGAAGAAGAAGCTGCTATGCTGGCTATTTTACTACACGATATTGGTCATGGTCCTTTCTCACATGCCTTAGAGCATTCTTTGGTAACCGGTATCAGGCATGAAGATATATCGGCAAAGCTGATGGATGACCTGAACCATCATTTCGATGGAAAATTAACGCACGCCATTGAAATTTTTAACGGCACCTACCCTAAAAAATTCCTTTATCAGCTCATTTCTGGTCAGCTGGATTTAGACAGGATGGATTATTTAAACCGCGACAGCTTTTTCACAGGCGTAAGCGAGGGCGTAATCAGTTTCGATCGCATCATTAAAATGTTCAACATTTTTGATGATAACCTGGTGATTGAAGAGAAAGGCATTTATTCAATTGAAAAATTCCTGATTGCCAGAAGGTTGATGTACTGGCAAGTTTACCTGCATAAAACCGTGATTTCGGGTGAAATGATCCTGGTAAAATTACTGGAAAGGGCTAAAGAACTTTCTGTAGCCGGAGAAAGCCTTTTTGCATCGCCATCCTTAAGCTACTTCCTAAGCAATAACATCAGCGAACTTAATTTCTTTTCCAACCATATCAACCTGGAACACTTTACCAATCTGGATGATCAGGATATTTATGCTGCGGTAAAAGTGTGGGTAAAACATCCCGATAAAATATTATCAACACTTTGCCGGATGCTAACCTCAAGAAACCTGTATAAGGTAGAGATGGGTAATGCAATGGCAGAAACCGATCGGGTTGCCTTTTTAAAAGACGCAGCCATTCATTTGCTGGACATCAGTCCGGAAGAGGCCCGGTACTTTGTATTCACCAGCGCCATTCAAAACAGGGCCTATAATGCTGGCGTTGGAAACATCAAAATTCTAATGAAAAATAACGATATTGTTGATATTGCAAAAGCTTCAGATTTATCCAATCTGGAATCACTACAAAAAACTGTAGAGAAGTACATTCTCTGCTACCCACGGGGGATTTAAGATTAATTAACAAAATATTTGACTTTTGCTGCCGTTTTAAGTCTTACTATTGTGTAAAATATACGCGGCTTAACCCTTACAGGTTTTTTTGTTCATATCAATTTAACATATACCTTTGTACGATGCAATTTACTGCAAAGCAGATAAGCGAGTTTTTAGAAGGTTCCATTGATGGCAACCCTGATGTAGCCATTACTGAACTTTCCAAAATAGAAGACGGGAAAGAAGGCTCATTGTCTTTTCTTTCAAACCCTAAGTACGAGAACTTTTTGTATTCCACGCAGGCATCAGTAGTGATCGTTTCAAAAGATTTTACGCCTAGTCAACCCTTTACAAGTACCCTCATCCGGGTAGATAATCCATATAGTTCATTTACCGTTTTACTGGATAAATATAACGAGGCGATGAATGCGCAAGCGGCATCGTCTGGAATAGATAAACTCGCATTTGTACATCCTACGGCAAAAATCGGATCGAATGTTTTTATTGACGCTTTTGCCTATGTTGCTGAAAATGCGGTGATTGGTAATGGTTGCAGGCTCAATGCCCAGACTTTCGTAGGTGCGAATACGAACATAGGTGAAAACAGCATTATTTTTCCCGGCGTAAAGATTTATCACAATGCGGTGATCGGAAACCGCGTAATCATACATGCCAATACTGTAATTGGCAGTGATGGTTTTGGCTTTGCCCCACAAAAAGACGGGACCTATAATAAGATTCCTCAAATAGGAAATGTAGTAATTGAAGATGATGTGGAAATTGGCGCAAATACTACGGTAGACCGCGCAACAATGGGTTCTACGATCATTAAAAAAGGTGCCAAAATTGATAACCTTATCCAAATTGCACACAATGTTGAAATTGGTGAAAACACCGTTTTGGCGGCACAATCCGGCATTTCTGGGAGCACAAAAATCGGCCCGAACAGTGTTGTTGGCGGACAGGTAGGTATTGCCGGTCATTTGACTTTGGCAAAAGGCACCCAGATCGGCGCACAGGCCGGAATCAACTTTAACATCAACGAAGAAAACAAACAATGGCATGGTAGTCCGGCGCAACCTTTGCGTAACTGGATGCGGGCATCCGTAATTTTCAAACACCTGCCAGATGTGGAGAAAAGAATAAATATACTTGAAGACGAATTGAAAAAGCTTACGGCTGAACTGGAAAAGAATACAATACACAATGAACGTTAGACAAAGAACGATTAGACAAGAAGTATCGGCATCTGGTGTTGGTTTACACACAGGTGCTAATGTGACTTTAACATTTTGCCCCGCCCCTGAAAATCACGGGTTTAAATTTCAACGTATTGATTTAGATGGCCTTCCCATCATTGATGCTGATGCAGATAATGTAACTGATACTTCCCGCGGCACTACTATCACACAGAACGGGGCGAGTGTCAGTACGGTTGAGCATGTAATGGCTGCCTTGGTAGGAATGGATTTAGATAATATCCTGATTAAACTTGATGGCCCTGAAACACCAATTATGGATGGAAGTTCGATCCAGTTCATTGATCTATTGGAAGAAGTTGGAACAATAGAACAAAATGCTGATCGGGAGTATTTTACTATTCCGCACAACATTACTTATACTGAAGAAGACAGGAAGGTAGAAATTGTAGCGATGCCGCTTGATGATTACCGTTTTACCTGTATGATTGACTATAATTCTCCGGTTTTAGGCAGTCAACACGCAGGTATTAATACCATTGCAGAGTTTAAAAAAGAAATCGCATCCTGCCGCACTTTCTGCTTTTTACATGAACTGGAATACCAATTATCACACAACTTAATTAAAGGTGGCGATTTAAATAATGCAATCGTTATTGTAGATAAGGAAGTAACGAAAGATGAGTTAAGTCATCTTGCCAAACTCTTTAACCGTGCCGATATCGATGTGGCTCCTCAGGGAATTTTAAATAACATGGAGCTGCGCTACCAGAATGAGCCTGCCCGTCATAAATTATTAGATATGATTGGCGATTTAGCTTTGGTAGGCATGCACTTAAAAGGCCATATTATGGCAGCACGCCCTGGTCATGCGGCAAATGTGGCCTTTGCGAAGAAAATCAAAGCCGCCATCAAAAAAGAAAAAAACAAAAAAATACAGAAGGTGTACGATCCAAGTTCAAAACCATTGTATGATATCAATCAGGTAATGGACATTTTGCCGCACCGTCAGCCATTTTTATTTGTAGATAAAATTTTAGAACTATCTAAAAACCATGTGGTTGGCGTGAAAAACGTCACCATGAATGAAGAATTTTTCAAGGGCCACTTCCCTGGTGCACCGGTTTTTCCCGGGGTTATTCAGATTGAAGCCATGGCTCAGGTAGGCGGTATTTTAGTGCTGAGCACAGTACCAGACCCCAGAAACTACCTTACTTATTTTTTAAAAATAGATAACGTTCGCTTTAGGGCTCAGGTTCTTCCCGGCGATACGATTGTTTTCCGTTGCGACTTGCTTGAACCGATCAGAAGGGGTATTGCCCAAATGAAAGGCGTAGGCATGGTAGGCGAGAAAATTGTTGTCGAAGCCGAAATGATGGCACAAATTTCAAAAATTAAACAAGCAGAACCAGCCGAATCATGATACAACCTTTAGCATATATACACCCGCAGGCTAAAATTGCCGAAAACGTAGTGATCGAACCCTTTGTCGTGATACATAAAGATGTTGTGATTGGCGAAGGAACTTGGATTGGTTCTAATGTGACCATTATGGATGGTGCGCGGATCGGTAAAAACTGCCGCATTTTTCCAGGAGCAGTTATTTCAGGTGAGCCTCAGGATTTAAAATTTGCCGGTGAAGTGACTACAGCGGAAATTGGCGATAACACCACAATTCGTGAATGCGTAACCATTAACCGTGGCACCAAAGATAAATGGAAAACTGTGATCGGGAGTAATTGCTTAATTCAGGCTTATTCTCACATCGCACATGATTGTGAGGTGGGTAACAACTGTATCTTTTCAAACAGTACGACATTAGCGGGCCACATTACTATTGGAAACAATGTGGTGCTGGCTGGATTAGTGGCCATCCATCAATTCGTTAAAGTAGGTTCTTATGCATTTGTAACCGGTGGATCATTGGTTCGTAAAGATGTACCTCCATACGTTAAGGCTGCACGCGAACCCCTTTCTTATGCCGGAATCAATTCTGTAGGTTTGCGCAGAAGAGGTTTTACCAATGAACAGATTGACGAAATCCAGGAAATTTACCGGGTACTTTTTGTAAAGCACAATAACGTAACCAAAGCTTTAGACATGATTGAAGCAGAGTTCAAACCTACGGAGATCCGTGATGAGATTGTTGATTTCATCCGTAATTCTAACCGTGGGGTAATGAAGGGCTTCGGTATGGGCAGCTAGGTTTAGGGTTTAGGGTAAATTTATTCCATAAAGCACTGTTTTAGTGTTTTTTAAAAAAAATACCGGTATCTACATTATCCCTAAACCATTTATTTCTTCTTTAATCTTGGGTTGCTAAGGTGGTGAATACATTTCAGAGTTATGAATAATTTAACGTTAATCAAAACCAATTCAGAAAATACTGATTTCAGGCAGCTGGTTACTTTGTTGGATAAAGACCTGGCCGTTAGAGATGGAGATGATCATGCTTTTTATTCACAGTTTAATAAAATAGACATGATTAAAGAAGTCGTGGTAGCTTACCAAAATGACATCCCCGCAGGCTGTGGTGCCATAAAACCATTTTCAGGTAACGCTGCCGAAATTAAACGCATGTTTGTTCATCCTGATTTCAGGAGACAAGGTATTTCAGCGAAGATATTAACGGAATTGGAGCATTGGGCCGAAGAACTTGGCTTTAAAGAATGTATACTGGAAACCGGCAAAAAGCAACCTGAAGCAATTGCACTTTACCAAAAAGTGGGTTATCAGATTACGCCAAATTATGGCCAGTACATTGGTGTAGATAACAGCGTTTGCATGACAAAACCGCTCAACGTTAATCCAACGCACAACGATTAATGAAGATCACTTTAAATAATGTTGGCAGAAGGTTTAACAAAGAATGGATTTTCAGAGGCTTAAGTACTGAACTTTCCTCCGGAAACAGCTATGCTGTACTGGGCCCTAATGGTTCAGGAAAATCGACTTTGTTAAGCGTATTAACCGGAAGTTTATCCCCATCTGAAGGACAGATATCTTTTTCAGATTCCAAAGATATTCCGGTTGAAGATATCTACCGGCACATCAGTTTCGCAGCTCCTTATTTAGAGCTGGTGGAAACTTTTACCTTAACAGAAATTATTGATTTTCATTTTAAGTTTAAAAATTTTGCTCCCGGACTTAACCGCAAATTACTCATCTCTATTCTTGGCTTAGAGAAGTCTGCCCATAAGGAAATTAAGTATTTCTCTTCTGGCATGAAACAAAGAACCAAGCTGGCCCTGGCCTGCTGTGCCGATTCTCCTATCCTTTTTTTAGATGAACCCACCAGTAATTTAGATATTCAGGGTGAAGATTGGTATCGTGAGTTAATTAAAAACTTCGCTCAAGACAGGTTGACTATTGTTGGCTCTAATCAATTTCGCGAATATGAATTTTGCAATACTCAGATTCAAATCGCTGATTACAAGTAATATAATCCAACTTTTACTCCTATTTAACTGACCTCTTTTGTCATCCATTTGTATTATAAAAATATTTTCAATAAAATATTTTGCAATTAAGAAATAGTTAGTACCTTTGCACCACCAAAAAGAGAAACAAATATTAATTATTCTCTTCCTGGAAATGAAGCGATTTCTGTTTTAACAGCATTAAAAATATAGCCGTAAAAAGGCACAAGAGTTTTTCATAGTTTAGTTTGAGGTTTAGGTTGATTATGCCTTTGGAGTGGTTCCCAAAGGCATTTCTTTTATATGTATATTTGCCGCCTTAACCCATATTCAAAAGACGATAGGCTTCCGAATCATCATCCATTTTTTTAACTTTGGTTTTTAGTCAAAACAACATTTCATTATAAAATGGCAAAAGCATCAGAAATATGGTCGGGAGCTGTTCTCCGTATCAACGGCGAACTGGTAGCAGTAGAAGAGTTCATCCATCGCACCCCAGGAAATTTAAGGGCTTTTTATCAGGCCCGCATGCGCAACATCAAAACAGGAAAAATTGTAGAGTACCGTTTCCGCCCGGATGAAGAGGTTACCTTTGCCCGCGTAGAAACCAACGACTACCAATATCTTTATGAAGATGGCGACTATTTAGTCGTGATGGACAATGAAACTTTCGAACAGCACAACATCCCGAAATTCCTTTTTGGCGATTCCATCAGATTTTTAAAGGAAAGTATGACTTTAACCGTGGCTTTCGAAAGCGATGAGCCCATTATTGCGCGCCTCCCGAACAGTGTTGAGCTGGAGGTAACCTATTCCGAACCTGCAGTTAAAGGTGATACTGCAACCAATGCTTTAAAACTGGCCATAGTAGAAACCGGCGCCGAAGTGAGGGTTCCATTATTTGTAAATCAGGGTGATAAAATCAAGATTGATACACGTTATGGCGAATACATAGAAAGGGTAAGGTAATATCCATAAAGCTTATCCCTTAAAGCGTTATAGGTTTTTATCAAAATAATTTTACCTTTGCCGTCACGAAAAACTAAAAATAAATCCAATTAAGGATCACATAATATGGCTAAAGCATCAGAAATTAAAAACGGTAACATCCTGCGTGTAAACGGCGAGTTAGTTACTGTTGACGAATGGAATCACCGTACACCAGGTAAAGGCGGTGCCTTTTACACGGGTAAATTTCGTAACATTAAATCAGGTAGAATTGTAGAGGCAAGGATGAATACAGATGAGGCTGTAGAAATCTGCAGGGTAGAAACCAGCGATTACCAATATCTTTATGAAGATGGTGATTATTTGGTGGTGATGGATAACAATACCTACGAACAATATAACGTTGAAAAATCATTATTTGGTTCGGCCATCAAGTTCTTAAAAGAAGGCATGAGCGTGATCGTTTCAATGGAAAGCGATGAGGCAATTATGGGGCAGTTGCCAAATTTTGCAGAATTTGAAATTACCTATTCAGAACCAGCTGTAAAAGGTGATACTTCTACTAATGCGTTAAAAGCGGCAACACTCGAGAACGGTGTTGAAGTTAAAGTACCGATGTTCGTTAACCAGGGCGATAAAATTAAAATTGATACCCGTACCGGTGAGTATGTTGAGCGTGTAAAATAATATTTAATTAATAATGGAAAGCCTCTGAAGTAAATACTTCAGGGGCTTTTTTATTTAACCTGTAATGCTTTAAACCTTATGGATTTGAGCTGTAATCTTTAACTTTGTGATTATGCTAAAAGCCGAAATCAGAAAAAAAGCTTTAAAAGATAGATTAGCCATTACCGATGAAGAATATGAAACGCTAAGCAAAGGTTTATATCATCAATTTATTGCCCTCAACTTTAGCAACATCAAAACACTTCATATCTTTCTCCCCATTCTGGAAAAGAAAGAACCTGACACCTTCTTGTTTATCCAATGGCTGGCAGAAAATCATCCGCAAATTAAAATCCTTGTTCCCAAAGCTGATTTTGAAACGGCCTTAATGACCAATCATGAATACATTGGGGTACATGATCTACAGAAAAACCTATATAATATCCTCGAACCGCAAAAGGGAGCTGCTTATCATGGCAAAATAGATCTGGTTTTAATTCCGCTTTTAGCTTTTGATCAATATGGTTATCGCGTAGGTTATGGAAAAGGCTTTTATGACCGCTTTCTCGAAAATATAATTGCTCAAAAAATAGGCTTATCTTTGTTGCCTGCAATTGATAAAATTGATGATGTGAATGAGCACGATATCCGTTTAGATTTTTGCATTACACCAACTGAAACCATCAAATTTTAAACTGAATCGGCATGCCACAGGAAATCATAATCAAAACTGAAAAACAATACGAAGATAATATGATTGCTGTATTTGAATTACAGGAAAAAGAAGAGCTTACCACAGAAGATTTAAAGCAAATTGAATTGATGTTAAAAGCAGGCGAAAAGTATGAAGCAGATCATCTTTAAGTCTACACAAACGACTAACAATTCCGCAATTAACCTTTTCTTACTCCTTTCACTCTATTTCTAGCAAAACCGGACAATGATCAGAATGAATGGCATCTGGTAAAATTCTTACATTACGTAATCGACTTTCCATCGGCTTGGTTACGAGGTGATAATCAATTCGCCAACCCAGATTCTTTCCTCTTGAGCCAGCTCTGTAACTCCACCAGGTATAATGATGTGGATCTTTATTAAAATAGCGAAAAGCATCAATAAAACCGTTATCTAAAAACAGCTGCATCCATTCGCGCTCCTCCGGTAAGAATCCTGAAGAATTGGCATTCGATTTTGGGTTATGAATATCAATCGCCGCGTGGCAAATGTTGTAATCGCCACTGACAATGAGATGGGGTATTTCTTTTTTAAGGTGCTCAATATAACTGTCGAAAAACCTCATGAAAGCATACTTTTTAACCTGCCTTTCATCTCCGCTCGAACCCGAAGGCATATATAAACTCATTAATGAAAAATCGTCAAAATCTGCCCGTAAAATTCTGCCTTCCTGGTCAATCCATTCTTCTCCACAACCAAAAACAACATGGTTTGGTTTAATTTTAGTGAGGATAGCTACACCACTATAACCCTTTTTTTGTGCCGGAAACCAATAATGATGATAGCCTAATTGCTCAATCAAAGCGATAATTTCTGTAATTTGTTCGGGCAATGCTTTTACCTCCTGTAAACAAATCATATCTGCATTTGTGGCTTTTAGCCATCCAAAAAAGTTTTTCGTACTTGCCGCACGAATACCGTTTACGTTATAGGAGATAATTTTCATTCACTAGATTCATTTGTCGTGGGTAAATTTATAAATTAATTGAGTAAATGCTTAGCAATTGAGATTTGCTTTAATCCTTATGATGAAGTTAAAAAAAGACTTTCTGAGAAATGGCATTAACAGTTTCTTTTTCAGAGAAAGGATAATGAAACACGACCGGAAATTGGAATTTTCATTGAAGAAACCCGGGGATTCGATTACGCTGAAAACTTTATCCAAACCAATTATAAAAGAATTAATTAATTGCCATTCTATCCTTTATCTATGAGCCAATACCATAAGTAGCCAGGTAAGAAAAGGAGTAATTTCAAAACACCTCTTTTTTATCATTTGGTTCATCAAGAGGAGACCAGAATCCTTTTCTTTTTCGACAATAGATAAGATCCCTTGATTACATAATCACCTTGTCCTTCAGCATGGCTTGAAACATCTGTTTCTCTATTTTTTTCGCCTCTCTTCTTTTCAAAACTGTAATCTCCATTTTTATATCCTGTTTAGGCCGGTCGTTTTTATCTGTTTCCATGGCAGCAATTTTATCAACCAGCTCCAAGCCCATTACAATTTCACCATAAACGGTATAATTTCTATCCAGATGTGGCACACCGCCAACCGTTTTATAAACCTGTCTTTGCCATTCAGGAATTTTGAATTTCAGGCGCTTTTCTTCTAAGGCATTTAACTGCTCATCCGTAAAAACTTTCCCCTGCACTAAATAGAACTGGCTTCCGCTGGATGCCTTAGATGGATTAACAATATCTCCTTCCCTGGCCGCAGCCAGTACGCCCTTTTTATGAAATAAACTATCTCTAAATTCTGCAGGAATAGTATACTTTGGTCCACCCTCCCCTAACAAAGAATCAGGCTTTGCATTTCTGGAATCAGGATCACCGCCTTGGATCATAAAACCTTTAATTACCCGGTGAAATAAGGTTCC
Organism: Pedobacter sp. MR22-3; assembly: GCF_026240075.1. Lineage (NCBI taxonomy): Bacteria > Pseudomonadati > Bacteroidota > Sphingobacteriia > Sphingobacteriales > Sphingobacteriaceae > Pedobacter > Pedobacter sp. MR22-3. Next base: position 480,749 of record NZ_JAPIVF010000001.1, read on the forward strand.
GTTATAATAGCCCTTTTTTACAAGCTTCAGTAAATTATCACGATGCAAAGGAGTTTCGTTATAAAGCTTAACGATGCATTCCCCGAATTCCGTTTTAATCCGGATATATTGATTTTTTGGTTTAGCCGCAAAAGCAGAAAACATTGAAAATACGCAGATAATTAATAAAAGTTTCTTCATTGAATGGTGTTTGAGGCTAAATTAAGCTAAAAAATGAAATTCATTAAATAATAGGGTTTATTATTCAATTTTTTTTATCATACCTTTGTATCAATGAAGTTAAAACAAAAAATAGCACTTTCTTTAGCCGTGTTCTATGCGGTTAGTGTTATGGGTTTGGCTTTAAGTTTACATTTCTGCGGTGGTAAATTAGAGAACGTAAAACTGTTCAGCAATGAAATTTCCTGTAAATTCTGCAAGGATATTCCAGCAGAAAAAATCAAGGATGATGGCTGTTGCAAAAATACACAGGTTACAGTTAAGGTAAAGGATAGTCATCAAACTGAAGCGCAGACACAAATGCCTAAGTTATTTTCTATCCAGCTGTTTCTTCATCCACCCGTTTTAGAATTTCTTTCAAACATTACCCCTGCTTTTTTTAGCAAAATTACAAACAAAGCACCTCCGCTTTCTTCAGGGGTTGCAATACATGTTTTCAACTGTATTTTCAGGAATTAGGATTATCCATTCACCAGTCAGTGCTTTAAGCATTTCGACAGGTTCAATGTGACATTTTCTTAAATTCTAATTCAAAAAATCATGAAAACGATTAAATTATTCAGCATTATTATGCTTCTTTTTGCCGTTAAAGTTTCGGCCCAACAAATATCAACTGCAGATTTACAGGTAACTGGCTTAACCTGTTCCATGTGTTCCAATGCTACGCAAAAGTCGCTTGAAACCTTAAGTTTTGTGCATGCGGTTAAACCAGATTTAAACAAAAATATCTTTGTACTTACCTTTAAAAAGGGTGCCGATGTCAACCTGGATATGGTTCGTAAAAAGGTACAGGATGCCGGCTTTTCTATTGGTGGCTTAACTGCAGACTTTGCCTTTAACCAGGTTAAAGTTGATGATAAAGGTCAGGCCATTGTAGATGGAAATGTATATCGTTTCATTAATGCCAAGAGTAAAACCCTGAACGGAACGGTAAAAGCATCTGTTGTAGACAAAAATTTCATTTCTGGCCCGGCATTCAAAAAACAAGCACCAGTGGTTTCATCTGATGCCTATGCGAGCGGAACAGCTGTTATAAATGGCAAGAAAACCCGTGTTTACCACCTCATTCTTTCTTAAAAATGAAGCGGTTGATAATTATGGTGCTGGTTATTTCCGGCGCCTTCCAGGCTGCTTTTAGTCAGGAGTTATACGTTTTCACTGAACCTGCGAGCAACATGCCTGCCAAATCCATTGGCGTTCGTTTAACCAATGAAGGAATGTTCAATAATCCAGGTTTTGTAAGCCGGACGATTCCTGAAGTAATGTTTGGTTTCAACAAAAACCTGATGGCACATGCGCAGGCTTTCCTGTCAGATATGGACGGGAAATATCGTCTAGAAGGGGGCAGTTTATATGCGAAATACCGCTTTCTTTCTATTGATGAAGCCCAAAGTCATTTCAGGGCTGCGGCTTTCGCAAGAATCAGCACCAGTAAAAGACCAACTTACACCAGGGATATTAATCTGGAGGGGGATAACAGCGGCGTTCAGGGTGGGTTTGTTTTTACACAACTGCTTCATAAACTCGCCCTATCAGCCACACTTGGTTATGCTCATGCATTTAAAGACATTGATAAACAGCTATCAGAAATGCCAAGACCTAACAATATGCTTTCTTACAGTTTATCGTCTGGTTATTTAGTTTTACCTTTCGTATATAAAAACTATAAAGAGCCTAATTTCAATGTCTACTTTGAAATGTTGGGTAAAACCGATCCGGGTACAGGCCAAAGTTATCTGGATTTGGCTCCGGCAGTTCAGATGATTTTAAATAGCACCACAAGGATAGATCTGGGCTACCGCTTTCAGGCAGCCGGAAACATGACCGATAGGTACACCAAAAACATGTATCTGGTTAGGGCAGAATTTAATTTTTTTAATGTCCTGAAATAATTTAAAAATAAAACGAAGCGCATGTTGATGCCTATCTTAAATGATGCAAAATATATGAACTTCTCAAAAATGAAACAAGATGAAAAAAATAATGATCATGATGGCTATTATCGCCATTGCAGGTACGAAATTAACATTTGCACAAAGCAAAACTGACGTAGCTTTCAATCAGTTATTAACGGCATATTATGATGTTAAAAATGCTTTAGCTACTGACAAGAAAGATGTAGCTGCTGAGAAAGTAAAGGTATTATCGGCTAAAGTTGATGCCATTCCACACAAAGATTTACCAGCAACGCAGCACACGCTTTGGATGGAGCAGGCAAAAATGATCAAGGCAAAAGCAACTGAACTTGCCGCAGGTAAAGATATCAAAATGCAAAGAAAATCTTTCGAAGGCATTTCATCTGCCATGATTAAAACGGTCAGAAATATCAGATTTAATAATAGTACCGTTTACGTCCAGCATTGCCCGATGGCAAAAGCAAGTTGGTTGAATGAAAAGGAAAGCATCGAAAATCCGTATTATGGAAGTATGATGTTCGATTGTGGCGACGTTTCGGAAACGATCAAATCAAAATAATGGAACTGCATATCAAAAACATGGTATGCAACCGCTGCAAAATGGTGGTTAAAGCTGAGCTCGAAAAGCTTGGCTTTGATCCTGTTTCGGTTGAATTAGGCAAAGTTTCATTCGTGGAAAATATTTCTTTCACTGATAAAGTGAAAATTGCTGAAAAACTAAATCAGTTGGGTTTTGAGTTACTTGAGAATAAGAAAGCTCAAATTACCGAGCAAATAAAAACGGTTATCATTAACCTGGTTCACCACACCAAAGAGCCTTTAAAAATAAATTTATCATCCTTCTTGAGCAAACGCATCCACCTTGAATACCCGCAACTTAGTGCGCTATTTTCTGAGCTTGAAAATCAAACCATAGCGAAATATTTTATCGCACAAAAAGTTGAAAAAGCGAAAGAAATGCTTACTTATCGAGAGCTTACTTTAAGCGAAATCGCTTATCAGCTTAATTATAGCAGCGTTGCGCATCTTTCAACCCAATTTAAACAGGTTACCGGTTTAACACCGTCCACCTACAAAAATCTCCTTTTAGCTAACCGGAAATCGCTGGATGAGGTTTGACAGGATGTAAAATGGAATGTCCTGCCTTTTCTTAACATACATCAAGTCCTTAAACTGAAAGTAGGCGTACTTTTGCTTAAATAAAAATCACAAAACAAAAGTTATGAAAAAATTATTCTTATTTCTGATAGCTACTTCTATAAGTGTGGCATCTTTTGCACAAACCAGCTGGAAAATAGATCCGATGCATTCATTTGTTAACTTCTCTGTTAAACACATGGGCATTTCTTTCGTGGATGGTTCATTCAAGAAATTTGACGGAACGGTTACTGCTGCCAAACCAGACTTAACGGATGCTAAAATTACTTTTACTGTTGATGTGAATAGCATTACCACCGGTGTTGAAATGCGCGATGGTCATTTAAAAACTGATGATTTCTTCAATGCAGAAAAATTTCCAACAATGAAATTTGAGAGCACTTCTTTCAAAAAGTTAAGCGGCAACAATTATGAGTTAAGTGGTAAATTAACCATTCGTGATGTAACTAAAGATGTAAAATTTGCCGTAGTATATGGCGGAACAGCAAAAGACCAACAAGGAAATACCAAAGCTGGTTTTGGTGCAACAACGACCATTAACCGCTTAGATTATCATATTAAATATGATCCTACCGGTGCAGGTGTGGCCAAAGATGTTACCATTAAGTTAAACTTAGAGTTTGCTCAATCGAAATAATTGACAAGGTTGTCATTTATCAATCTGGTATATGGCGAAATATTCAAATAAAAATCTGCAAAGGAGCCTGTTGAGTAGCCATAAGTGCATCAACAGGCTCTTTTAGCATGGAGAAATGATATTATGGCTGCATTATCTCAATTCAGGAATTTTACTCAAGGTTTAACTCAAACGGACTTCATGCCTACCCTATTTATTGGCCACGGGTCACCGATGAATGGTATTGAGCACAACGAGTATAGTGAAAGCTGGACTAATCTGGCGAAAAATATTCCTGTTCCTAAAGCCGTTCTGGTGGTTTCTGCACATTGGTATACACATGGAACCTTTGTTACCGCGATGGACTTTCCTTCTACCATACATGATTTTGGTGGTTTCCCGCAGGCCTTATTTGATGTGCAGTATCCTGCACCTGGAGATCCGGACCTGGCTTTGGAAATCCCCACATTGGTTCACTCTACCCATGTAGCGCTTGATCACGACTGGGGATTAGATCATGGTACGTGGACAATCGTCAGACACATGTATCCTGATGCCAATATTCCAGTGCTCCAGTTGAGTATTGATTATACCAAATCTCCTGCGCAGCATTACGAAATAGCGAAGGAAATATATTCCCTTCGCAAAAAAGGCGTTTTGATTATCGGCAGTGGCAATATGGTACACAACCTTCGTATGTTGAACTGGGACATGATTAATGGCGGCGGTTATGATTGGGCCAATGAGATGAATGACAAATTTAAAAATCTCATTGCACACGGTGATCACAAACCTTTAATTAATTACCGCAGCTTGGGTACTGATGCCATGCTGGCCATTCCAACACCAGAACATTATCTACCATTAATCTATACTTTAGGTTTAAAAAACGACAAGGAAGATCTCTCTTTCTTTAATGACAAAGCGGTTGGTGGCTCTTTAACGATGACTTCAGTTTTGGTAGGGTGACGAGGGGTTTAGGGTTTAGGGTTTAGGGTTTAGGGGAAATATGCCATCAATAGAATGGTTTTACTTACCTAAAATATTATAACATTTTATGATTATTCTATAACGGTTATTGCCCTCCAGATAGGTAGTTTTACATAAAAATTTAAAATGACACATACCTATCAACTCACCGGCATGACTTGCGGTGGTTGCGAAAATAAAGTAAAAAGCAACCTTTTAATCTTACCTGATGTAACTGCCGTTGAAGTTTCTAAAGATACGCAATCGGCAACCATCAGTATGGAAAAACACATCGGATTAGCCGCACTGCAACAGGCATTGGGAGGGCCAGAGAGCAAATATAAAATCACCAGCCAATCTCCTGTCGAAGCTGCTACAGACACCAAAACCTGGGCACAAACCTATAAACCAATCTTATTGATTTTTGGATACGTTACCGCAATCTCCCTAATCGCTTCCTGGCAACAAAATACAATAGATACGATGGTTTTTATGCGCATCTTCATGGCAGGTTTCTTCCTTACCTTTTCTTTCTTTAAAATGCTCAACTTAAAAGCATTTGCCGAAAGTTATGCCATGTACGATATCGTGGCTAAAAAATTCAGTGCCTGGGGTTATATCTATGCCTTTATCGAATTAGGCTTAGGCTTATCCTTTGCATTAAACCTATCGCCTGTTATCGTGAATTGGGTCACGCTGGTTGTGATGACCATAAGTATACTCGGTGTTTTAGAAAGCGTTTTAAACAAAAAGAAAATTCAATGTGCCTGTTTAGGTGCTGTTTTTAATCTACCCATGAGTACCGTAACCATTGTTGAAGATGCGATGATGATTGCCATGAGCGCAGCCATGTTAATTTTGATGTAAGCTATTGCCGCTTATATCTAAATTCCGATTTTCGGCTTTTCCGATTAAGCTTGCCTTCAATCCATGCGAGCATTTCATTTTTCCCCTGGTTTTGGTAAACTATTCTTTGCGGAAAATCGTGTGCCGCATTTTCGAAAATATAGATCTGATCTTTTGTGGAAATAAGCTTAAAACAGACTTCTTTCCCTTCATTCTGATTAGCAACAGTTGAACAATAGAAAACATTTTTTCCTATTGTTCTGATCTGTAATGTTTCAGTAAGTATACTATCCCCTTTTGCATTAACGCGATAACTCTTGCCTTTCAGGATGGCATCGGTACTCTCACTCCACTGTTCCACTATTTTCCCTTTAGGTGTCTGCATTTCCCATGAGCCTAACACAAAAGAAAAGGTTTTGGATAGATCTCTTTGCGCTTTAACATTGCTGTAAAAACCAACAAAAAATAAAATCAAGGAATATAAATAGATTCTTTTCACTTTGTTATAGTATTGGTGAGGTGTGCCAGGTGATGCTTTCCGTGCCAGGCATACATGCCCAGCATATTGGCCAAAGTGAGTTCAATGCCTTGGGCCGGGTGGACATATTTGCGCTGATAATCTTCGAGTTCCAGTGTTTTGAGAAAAGCAACCCAGCGCTGATGTAAACCTGTTAACAGATCAATTGATAGTTTAATATCACCGTTTTTTGCCTCTTCGGTTTCTGCCCAGCGTTCTTCATAATACGGCCTGATTATCGGAATGTCTTCGGTAATAGCCTGCTTAAAACGAATATAGGCATTCATATGGCTATCCGGAAGGTGATGAATAACCTGTTTCAATGTCCAGCCGCCAGGCCGATAGGTTTGGTTTAATTCTTCTTCACTTAAATGTGCTGTGCTATGTTTAATTTGAACCGGAAGTGCTTCGATTTCGGCTATCCAGATATCTGCCTGGTGTTTATCGAAAACTTCAGGCATGATGAATTGTCCGATGGGGTATTTAAGTTGATCTAAATTCATTATTTAATCTTTAATACATCTTATGGAGTAACCCAAATTTTTAAAACTCTCTGCAACCTCAATGTAACCTTTAACATATAAATTGTAATACTGCGCTGTTCCGGTAGAATTAGTCGTGGTCGTCCACCAATAAGCATTATAAGAAAGGTTTTCGTATGTACCATTTCCGTTTCTTTTCCCCCCCGGTAAACCAGTAAACTTTGTACTGTTTGAAGCCCCGGTATCGTCTATCCAATGACTAACACCACTTTCTTGAATTTTGCTTCCACTATAACGGTCTCCTCCAATATAATCATATAAAACGTTCCATTCCGTATTAGTTGGGATATGCCAACCCTGTGGTGCAAGTTGATGGTTATTGTTTACTGCATACCAATTATATAAAAACCCATATGTTTTACCTAGTTCAGGATTGTTATTATAAGTACAATAAGCCCCGCTTGATTGTGTAGACCAATCGGAGTTGCCTATCACATTTTGTATTGGTGTTTTATCCCTGTAATGTGCAGTCCGTAAATTTTCCATCATCCATGTCTGGTTTCCCAGTTTTACCGTTTTATATACGTTCCCATCCACATCGGTTAATGTTTCAGCGATTAAGGCGTCGGTAACAAAAAGATCTGCAGAAATACTATATGCGCTGTAAATTCCAGATTGGGCTTGGTAAGCGGTAATGATTGCCTTCCCGGCACCTTTAATGGTTATCAGGCTTCCTGTAACAACCGCAACCGCGGCATTATTACTCCTAAAAGTGATTTCTCCATTGCTGTTGCTTTTAAGTGAGGTTAGGATAAACGGAGGATCAGTTACTTTTTTATCAGGTATGACAAAGCCGGTAAGCATTGGGGCAAGGCGAGGCGAAATGACTAAAGTTGCTTTAATAGAATCTTTGCGGAAACCTTCTGCTTCCTGTTGTATAGCCGTTATCACACAAGTTCCATTTTTCCTTATGGTAACAAGATTTTCCTGGATGGTAATCATTGAAGTATCGCTTGTTTTAAAAGAGAAGGTCCCGCTACTTTTACTTTTCGGATGGGTAAGCAGAAAAGCTGGCTCTCCAACTCTCACTCCACCCAGGATAAAATCAGAGAGTTCGGGTGATTGAACCGGGTTGTTTTCCTTTTGACATCCGAATAAACTTATCAAAAGAAAAAAAATGGGGGTATACGAGCGCTTTTTCATTATTTTATTTCAAATATAAAAATCTGTCTTTAAGTACAGTAATAAAATTCTACATCACTTTTTATTAACGATCTCAACAAACCTTTTTTTGGTTATTGCGAGGAAAAATGATTATGGTTAGATCTAATTTCGATTGAAAATCACAACTCTTTCGGAAGGTTTTGAAACGAGATGCCGGGCAGCGTCTCATTTCAATTGCGATATAATCGTTCTGTTCGGGATAGTTAGTAAAATGAATACGCCTGATCATAAAAAATTCATGCTTTTAAAGCATATTGCAATGAATTTAAAATCCACAGATGAAGAAGTTATTTTTTGCTTTCGTATGTTTGATTCCTACACTTGTTTTCGCACAAACCATTAAAACAGATGTATTAATACTGGGAAATGCTGATGCCGCCTATTCTTCAGGTTTACAGGTTTCACGATCTGGCGCCAGCGTAGTCATTTTAACGCAAAGCCATCCTTTTAGTCTGGATAAAATTAAAGAGACGAAATCAGCAGAAGTTTATAAAATTTATGAAAATGTACAGCTAAAGAGAATTGCATACATCAAGGATTTAGGAAAAAAATCAACCCAAACAAAAAAGAAAAATTCAGCTAAAAATAAGGTAGACAGCATCAAATTATTTAGAGTTATAAACGATACGACCATTATTGCTGTTGAACGTTCTGGTAGTGGATGGGAAGCAAAAATTAGTAAAGGTAAAAGTATAAAAGCTAAAGTTCTTATTATAGCAGACAACAATGATCAGCTTCTTTCTAATTTAAACATTGCCAGTTTAAAACCAATGCACCTGAGTGCTTTAAATTATACCGAAAACTTATATCGCACAACCATTTCCGGGATTACCGGTACCTCAAGCTTTCTATCTTTATATCACTTGTTAATTCCTGATCAGGAAAACTTACTTTACATTGACCCCAACAGTATAGAGATTGGCCAGGCAGCCGGAGCTACCGCAACCTACGCAGCCTTCTTTAAAACGAAAACCAGCTTATCTAACTTAAAAACAATTCAAAGCGAACTCTTAACCTATAAACTTCCGTTGATCCCTTTTGCCGATGTCAAAGTCACCGATTCGAACTGGCTGGCGATCCAGAAAATTGGAGTCACCGGGATCCTGAAAGCGGAGATTAAAAATGAAAAGGCTTTCTTTAACCCGGAAAAGGAAGTTACTAATGAGGAGATTAAACAGCCGATAAAAGATTATTATTATAAGGCTCAGATCTGGTTCGATGACCATAAAGATGTGCCGGTTAATCTGGAAAATACCGTGTTATTGGTGGCATATGTTGGCAATAAAGCCGTTGATACCACTAAAACAGAGTTACAAAAAAAGTGGAACAACAGCTATAAATTTTCGTCTAAATATGACTTGAAAAAAGTACTAACCCGAAGAGAATTTTCGGTAATTATTAATGAATATTTAAAGCCATTCGACCAGGTAAATGTGGATAAAACCGGGCGAGTAATCAGATAGTTACTTTTTAATTTTACAATCTTTTGCCGCAGCAAGCTAAATATATCTTAAACCGATAGTTAAATTTGGTTGTAACATTTCCATTTCCTTCTAAAAGTAGTTTGTGCTTTGCCTAAATTGCATCCAAACCCAAATTCATGAAGAAATATTTACTTTTCATTTTGCTCTGCACGGGCGAATATACTTTTGCACAACAAATTGCCCCATTAACAGTAGAAAAAATTATGCGTGACCCTAAATGGATGGGAATTTCGCCAACTAATTTCCACTGGACAGCCGATAGTAAAACACTTTACTTTAACTGGAATCCTGAAAATAAGGCTAAAGAAGAACTTTACAAAGTGACCACCTCATCTCCTAAACCTGTTAAAGCTGCCGATAAGGAAGATGAAAAGCACTTAAGTTTAAACTATGTTTATAACCAAAATCACTCGCTTAGCCTGGTAGAGAAAAGCGGAGATATTTACCTTCAAAACCTAAAATCCAATAAAGAAACACGATTAACCAATACCCTGGAACGTGAGAGTAATCCTGTTTTCCTGGTTAATGGAAATGTCGTTTATCAATTGGGAGATAACCTTTTTGAGGTAGATTTAAAATCTGCAGAAATCAAGCAGCTCACCAATTTCGTGAAAGGTAAAAAAGGTGTAAAAACAAAAACACAACCGGCAACGGAACAGGATCAATGGCTAAAGACTGAACAAACAGCACTCTTTGATATTATTAAGAAACGAAATGCCGAAACAAAGGACAACAATCGCAATGGCAGAAATCGTTTTGGCGTAACATCTGCTGATATAAAACCACTGAGGGAACTGTATACAGATGACAAATTTTTAAATGGAGTGGTGATCAGTTCAGATGGTCGTTATATTACTTATAAGCTCACTACTCCGGCACAAAACAACCACAATACCATTGTTCCCAATTATGTAACAGCATCAGGCTATACAGAAGATATTCCGGGAAGAACAAAGGTTGGGGAAAATGAAAATCTATCTCAAGGATTTATTTATGACAGGCAAAGAGATTCGGTTTATGCCTTTCAAACCTCAACCATTCCGGGGATAAAAGATTTGCCTGATTATTTAAAAGATTACCCGAAAGAACTGGATACTTTAAAAAAGAAAAATGCAGACCGGCCGGTTAACTTTTTTGGTCCTTTATGGAATGAGAATGGAACTTCGGGAATTGTTATCGCCACATCGCAGGATAATAAAGACCGCTGGATTTTAAAATTAGAACCTTCGACGGGTCAGTTTTCTTTAATTGATCGCCAGCGAGACGAAGCCTGGATTGGTGGACCGGGCATTAGCGGGTTTTATCAGGGAAATACAGGTTGGGTAGATAACAACCACTTCTATTACCAAAGTGAAGCAACAGGTTATTCTCACCTTTATGTAGTCAATGTTTCAACTGGGGAGAAAAAGCAGCTTACTTCAGGCAAATGGGAAGTGCAGTCTGTACAGCTTTCTAAAGATAAAAAAACCTTCTACTTTAAAGCCAACAAGGAACATCCCGGCATCACAAATTTCTTTAAAATCAGTACCAGTGGCGGTCAGCCTGTTCAAATCACAACCATGAAGGGCTTAAGTGAAATTATCCTTTCACCTGATGAAAAATATGTGGCCATCAATTATTCGTACATGAATAAACCGGGTGAACTTTATCTTCAGCGTAATCAGGCTGGCGCAAAAGCCCTGAAAATTACAGCATCAACTTCAGCAGAATTCAATTCTTATAAATGGCGTGAGCCGGATCTGGTCAGTTTTAAAAACCGTTATGGTGCTGATGTTTATGCCCGGGTTTATAAATCCGAGAATCCTCATCCTAATCATCCGGCAGTGGTTTTTGTACATGGTGCTGGTTATTTACAAAATGTTCACTTTGGCTGGAGCACGTATTTCCGGGAGTTTATGTTTAATAACCTATTGGCTGATCAGGGTTATACTGTCATTGATATTGATTATACCGGAAGTTCGGGTTATGGACGCGATCACCGCACAGGTATTTACCGCCATATGGGTGGAAAAGATTTAACGGATCAGGTAGACGGTGTAAAGTTCCTGGTAGAAAAATATGGCGTAAACCCCAGGCATGTTGGTTTATATGGCGGCTCATATGGTGGCTTTATCACCTTAATGGCCATGTTTAAAGAAGCTGATGTGTTTGCCAGCGGTGCAGCTTTACGTTCGGTTACCGATTGGGCGCATTACAATCATGGCTATACTTCGAATATTTTAAATGAACCTTTTAATGATCCTATTGCTTATAAACAAAGCTCTCCCATTTATTTTGCCGATCAACTGAAGGGTAATTTATTAATGGCACACGGAATGGTGGATGTGAATGTTCACTTTCAGGATATTGTTCGCATTACGCAGCGTTTCATAGAACTTGGAAAAGACAACTGGGAACTGGCAGTTTATCCGGTAGAAGACCATGGTTTTATTGAACCCAGCAGCTGGACCGATGAATATAAACGCATATTTAAATTATATGAGCGTACTTTGAAAAAGTAAGTTTATGAGCCGAATAGTGAAACCTTATAAATCATAAAATAATTATAGTTTTCATCTATATCATTATCAATAAATACAATGAACTATTCATAAACATGGGTTGATTTGGATGAGTTTTCACCGTACCTTTGTGGCATAAAATTAAAGACAAAATATTATGGCAATAGTAGGTAAAAAATTTCCGAGTGTTAGTATTGATGCAATGTCAGACATGGGTGATGACTTGAAAATCAATGTATTTGAAGAAGCTGTAAATAAAAATAAAAAAGTATTATTATTCTGGTACCCAAAAGATTTTACTTTTGTTTGCCCTACAGAATTACATGCTTTCCAAGCGGCTTTACCTGAATTTGAACAAAGAAATACCATCGTAATCGGTGCTTCATGCGATACGAATGAGGTTCACTTCGCCTGGTTAAATACACCAAAAGATAACGGCGGAATTGAAGGTGTTACTTATCCGATTTTAGCTGATACACACAGACAATTATCTGGTATTTTAGACATTTTAGATCAGGAAGTAAACTATGACGAAGAAGGAAATGAATCCTTCTCTGGTTCAAATGTTTCTTTCAGAGCAACTTATTTAATTGATGAAACTGGTAAAGTTTTCCACGAAAGTGTTAACGATATGCCGCTTGGCAGAAACGTAAAAGAATATTTACGTTTAATTGACGCCTATACCCACGTTCAGAAACATGGTGAAGTTTGTCCTGCAAACTGGGAAGAAGGAAAAGAAGCCATGAACGCAAACAGAACCGGCGTTGCTGAATATTTAGCCGCTAACTAATTAAATAAAACCTCATGTTTTTAGAATTAACTGAAGATAATCTTCAACAATATTTGGCCGATCATTCAAAGGTTATGGTTCAGTATGCTGCATCATGGTGTGGCAACTGCAGAATTATGAAACCAAAGTTTAAAAAACTGGCTGCCGAAAATGAAGACGTTGCCTTCCTGATTGTTGATGCCGAGAAACTTCCAAATTCACGCAAATTTGCAAACGTTGATAATTTACCAACTTTTGCAGCTTTTGAAGGTGGTAAGCTGGTAGATCAGGTGCAAACGAACAAAGCAGAAGGTTTAACTGAACTTTTTAACAAAATAAAATAATGAAGATTCCGGTTATCAGACAATTATTTCAAAATACTACTCCTGCTGAACTGGAGACAACCTTAACGGTTTTAGAGGCTTTCTGTGAATTCAGAGGCGTCAGCGAACATGAAGTTGATGTTGCCGGCGAAATGATTACCAACATTTGCGGTGCGCTTGAAGTGCATCAGATGGTAAGCGAAGGTGCAGCAGAAAAAGATGCCCTTAATGCCTTTGGCCAAAAAGTGATGGGCTCAATTGACCGCTAGTATTAATTGACTTCAACAAAAACCCCGAGCAAATACATGATTGCTCGGGGTTTGTTATTTATGGTAAACCTATATGGTTTTTCTGGGTCTGCTTAGGCCAGATTCCGGCCAGCATTTACAATTCCAAATACCGTTCTTACCGCCAGTTTCTCCAAGGCCGTCTGTTCGTTTGCATTTTGATCATGCTGCAGCTTTTCCAGTGCGAAATGCTGGATTAAAACCAGCGGTAAAATGATCCGCTCACGGGTGGCGATTGATTTTTTATCAACCGGATAATTGGCCATCAGGGTCTCCTGTCCGGAAAGCTTTAAAAGCATCCTCTTTGTTAACTCATACTCATCATGCAATTGGGTCCAGAAGGCACCAAATTCCTCGTCCGAGGCTAAATGGGCAGTAATGGCAAAGTCAGACTTACTCATACTCATCATACAATTATCAACGATGGTTTTTAAATAGTCAGAATCTTCATAAGCTTTTATCACCTTATTCCAGTTTCCGGCTTTCTCCTGGTTACTTAAGGCTGTTCCCATACCATAGAATCCCGGAACATTTTGTTTCAACATACTCCAGGCCGTAACAAAGCTGATGGCCCTTAAGTCTTCTAGCTTCATTTCACCCCCACCATTTCGTTTTACAGGGCGGCTGCTGATGTTCGCCTGGGATAATAATTTCAGTGGCGACAATTTTTCAAGATAGCTAACGAACAATGGATGTTCACGCAAATCAACAAAAGCTTTATAGGCATCATCAGCCATTTCATCCAGTAAAGTCTTATTTTCCGGATCCAAAAGGACATTGTGTTTCTCTTTCAGACCAGATGAAATCCCGGCATTGATAAGTTGCTCTATATTAAATTCAGCACTTTCTACTGAACCGTACTGTGAACTGATGGTTTGCCCCTGAACGGTTAGCTGCATGTTTTTATTGGCAATTTCTTTACCCATAGAAGCATAGAAACGGTGTGTTTTACCGCCCCCGCGAGCCGGAGGACCACCGCGGCCATCAAAGAATGCAAGTTGAATATTGTGCTCTTTGGCAATGGCCGTTAATGAAGTTTTTCCGTTGAAAATAGACCAGTTGGCCATTAAATAACCTCCATCTTTTGTACTGTCTGAATAGCCAAGCATAATATCTTGTTTATTACCCCTGCTTGCTAAATGTGCCTTGTAAAAAGGGTTGCGATATAAAGTATCCATCACGTCAGCGGCAACCTTTAAATCATTTACCGTTTCAAAAAGCGGCACGAAATCTATGGTTAAGGCATCCTTACTCCAGCCATTCCAAAGAAAAAGCTCCATGAGTTGAAGGATATCACTTGCCTGCTGGCAATTGCTGATGATAAAACGGTGGCAGGCTTTTTCGCCATTTCTTTGCTGGATACCTTTGATTTCTTTTATAGTCTGAATGGTATCTTTAATCAGGTCATCGCCTTCAGTAGCATAAACCGGCGTAGCTTCCTTAAATGAAATCAGCTTTAATTTTTCAGCTTCAGACAGCTGATCATAATTTTCAGGGTATAATGAAGAAATGGGTTTATTCTGCCGGCAGTAAGCATGTACACTTCTTAACACGCGGCTATCCTGGCGGATATCAAGTGATGCAAAATAATTCCCGTAGAGATCAATCTTTCTGATCAAATCGTTTACCAGATCAACAAATAAGCCTTCGTGTTCGGAAAGCAATGTATCTTTAATTTTATTCAGGTTTTCTTTTAACTCATCAGAGATATCATGTGATTCACAAGCATGGTCAAAAGCATTTTTATACAGCACATCATGCAAATTGGCTATATTTTCTTCTACGCCTCTAAAAGTAATACGCCGTTTAATTACCCTGAAATCACGATAATAGCAACGGAAAAGAATCTGACGCAACATTTTAGAAACTTCCAACGTGGTATCCACATGGATATTTGGATTGCCGTCACGATCGCCTCCCGGCCAGAAACCCAGCTCCAGAATTTTCTTGGTTTCGAGGTTATATTCATCCAGATTCTGGTCAATCTCTGCCTGAATATTCGCCGCAGCAAAGTAAAAGGTATTTTCCAAAAACCAGGCTAAATTTAAAGCCTCATCTACAGGTGTAGGCGATTTTTTATTAAAAAATGGCGTTTTTCCGAGTTGCTGTAACAGTGAATTCATTGAGGTGATGTTGTTCTCCCGAATGGCATGGGTTAAATCGGTAATGATGGCCAATACATTTCCCGGATAAAACTGCGTAGGGTGTGCCGTTAAAACCAGGCGTAAGGATAACTCATCAATCAGCTTCTCAATTTTGGAAAGCATGGGCTTGTTATCCGCATTTTTCTTCAGGATAAATGCAAGTGTGCTTTGCTCATCGGTGGTATTTAACTTTGTAAAAGAGGCATCTTCTACCGCATCAAATAGTACCACCTGACGCTCAATATACTGTATAAAACGAAACAATAAATCAATAATATCTTTGCGTTCGGTATAGTGTGTATATTTTGCAAAAAACTCTTCAATTACCTGAGCCGGCTTCTGGCCATTTAAAATTCCTTCCTCGCAACTTTTAAAAAATAAAGGCAGCAATGTACCGGTATCTTTAATTTTATAGAATGGAAGGGTTAAAAAAAGACTGTTGAAGAGCTCAAATTTGGAAATGACTTCGTTATTGAAGATAGATTCGCGCTGTGTAGTCAAACGGAGTTTTGGCATAGCTTAAGCAATAGTTTTGTATAGGGTAATACTACAAAAAATGCATAAGGTATTAAAATTCTAGCGCTTACAATTTGGATAATTGTAGAATAAATTTTAATTTTAAAATCTTATTTGGCTACTAGCTAGCGAAGTAAGAATATTTGCAATGTTTAAGGGCATTGCATTGATTGTTAATTTTTTGGGTTAAAACAGCCGATGTACAAAATACACCGGCTGTTTTTATTTAGTCCCACCTAAATCTTCCGCAAAAGCGAGTGCTTAAGGCAGCGTATATGAATTTTTGTAATTTATAGCTTTGTTCAACTGTTGTAACCCGTTGAATCATTTATACCAATACGGCTTAAAAGCATGACCATATCAATCCCTCTTCTGCAGAGGGAGCAGACAAACCAGGCCTAACCACAAACCCTATAGGTTAAGGCCTTTAATGTGCATCTGTAACAATATTGGCATTTTTCTTAAATTTCTGCAGATATAAAAGCGGAATGGAAAATAACATAATTAGTCCTGCAACCCAATAAGCATCGCTATAGGTAAGCAACATGGTTTGTTTAATTACACTGCCTTCAATTGCTTTCATCGCCATTAATTTTGCATCGATAAAAGAAGTTCCTTTAGCCATAAAGCCGCTGGTTAACGCATTTAACTTTTGCATAAAAGCCGGGTTATAGTCATTGATGTTGGTCAGCAGGTTATTTCTATGGAACCCCGCACGAACGTGAATTAAAGTGGTTAATGCTGCAATTCCAAATGACCCACCTAACTGCCGACTCATGTTATTTAAGCCTGAACCCTGGCCAATCTCTGCCCCAGATAAATCTTGCATCGCCAGCGTAGTTAACGGCACGAACAATAAGGCCATACCAAAACCTCTAATCACCAGCGGCCAAAAGAAGTCACCTGTTCCGGAAGCCAATGTTGAATTACTCAGCATCCAACAAAAAACGAAGAATAAAAACATTCCTCCGGTAGCCATAAACTGTGCCGGAACTCCCTTTTTAAGCATAATACCAATAAATGGCATCATGGCTATGGTACAAATACCTCCAGCAATAAATAGCTTTCCGGTTTGTAAAGGCGTAAATCCTAACAAATTCTGTGCAAATACCGGGAAAACGAACACCGAACCATAAAGTCCGAATCCGAGAATAAAAGAGGTAAACATCCCGATAGAAAAGCTTCTTTTTTTCATAATCCGAAGGTTTACAATCGGAAACTCAGTAGCGGTTTCCCTCCAGATGAAAAGCAGTAAACCAAAAACAGATATAACAGCTAATGCGGTGATATATGGTGTTGAAAACCAGTCTTCGCTTTCTCCCTTTTCTAAAACTGTTTGTAAACTACCTACAGCTACGGCCAGCAATGCAATACCCCACCAATCCACGGGCTTCCCTTTTCCATCTTTTGGCGTCTCTCGAATAAAGGTATAGGTACAATAGGCCGCGAGTATCCCGACGGGAATATTTACATAAAAAATCCATGGCCAATCTGCCACTTCTAAAATATAACCGCCAATGGTAGGACCAACAGTAGGGCCAACAACGGCACCTAAACCAAATAAAGCTGTAGCAATACCTACATCTTCACGAGGCCAGGTTTCGATCAGAATGGCTTGTGCTGTAGAAATCAATCCGCCACCTGCAACACCTTGTAAGATCCTAAATAAAATCAGTTCATTTAAAGATGTGGCGTTACCACATAAAAATGAAACCAATGTAAAAACGATAATAGAAGTTAAGAAATAATTTTTACGCCCGAAACGACTGCCTAACCAACCTGACATGGGCAGGATAATTACGTTCGCAACGGCATAACCAGTAGATAACCAGGCGATATCCTCAAGGGTAGCGCCCAGGTTTCCCTGTATTTGAGGGATTGCCACGTTTACAATAGTGGTATCAATCAACTCCAGTAAAGAAGCTGTGATTACCGTAAACGTAATAATCCATTTTTTTAAACCTACTTCGGCCATTTTAAATTTATTTAGTAGAAACTGAGGCCTTAACGCTCATTCCGGGGCGCAACTTTGCCAACATTTCTTTTGATGGATGAATTTTAATTTTGACAGGAATACGCTGAACAACCTTTACAAAGTTACCTGTAGCATTATCCGGAGGTAATAAAGAACCTTTAGCACCAGTTATCGGTGAGAAGTTATATACTTCACCCTGAATTTTTTCATCAGGATAGGCATCCACTTCAATTTCTACTTTAGAACCTGACTGAATTTTTTCTAACTGCGTTTCTTTAAAGTTCGCTGTTACGTAAATACTACCATCGTTTACTATAGAAAATAACGACTGACCTGGTTGAACCAGTTGTCCTTTTTGAACATTCTTTTTAGAGACAATACCTGTTGCAGGTGCCTTAATATCAGTATACGATAACTGAAGTTTGGCAAAATCGATATCGCTCTGGCGCTGGCTTATTACGTTACTGCTTACTGCCAGTTGAGATTGGGTTGTGCCAACTTGCTTAATGGCAGCATTATACTGATCCTGAGCAGCTTGAAAAGCAGCTTCTGCTGATTCTTTCGATGCTTTTGCCTGATCAAATGCCTGCTGCGTAATTGAACCGTCCTTGATCAGGTTGGCATAACGGGCATAATCCTTATTTGCCAGGTTAAGCTTCACTCTTGCTGCTGCTACATTTGCTTTAGCCGTACTGGTATTGGCCTGAGTAGCGGCAATTTGTGATTGTGCAACACCAACGCCTGCACTCGCACCTTTTTGACCAGATTGTGCCTGCTCCAACTTTACTTTATAATCGTTATCATCAAGTTTTACTAAAACCTGTCCTTCGGTAACATGTGTGTTTTCTTCAAAATTAATGTCCTTCACATAACCACCTACCCTCGCTACAACAGGACTGATATCCCCATCAATCTGCGCATCATCTGTATCTACGTGTTTGCTGTAGTAATTCCATTCTATGATACCAAAAACGATACCTATTACTAGTAAAACACCTAAAATGATGGGTACTACTATATTCTTTTTTTTCTTTTCAGTTGTCATTGTTCTATTTATTGCGTTATTTTTCCTGTTGATTTTAATAATGTGTAATAAGCCAAACCTGCATCAGCTTTAGCGATTTCCAGATTGATCTTTGCCTGATATAAAAGTGTTTCGGCATCAATTCTATCGGTAACCGATGCTACGTTGTTTTTGTATTTCGAGGCCAGTAACTTATCATTTTCAGTAGCTTGGGCAATGGAAGTTTCCAGAACCTGGATTTTGTTTACCGCTACCTGATAGGTCTGAAAGTTTTTGTTGATATCCGTTTTAACCTGATCAGTTAAAATATCTTTTTGAACAGTGATGGCACTTTGTTCAATTTTAGCCTCACTTACTTTATTTCTGTTTGTCCAGAGACTTCCAATATTCCATGAAACAGTTGCACCAACCGTTACTGGCATTAAATATTGATTTACTGGCGGAATAAAACTACCACTAGGGTTAATGTAATATAGATTGGCACCAACGGCTACCGTAGGCAAAGTATTTGCTTTAATGGTTTTAATATTGTAATCAGCCACTTTATTTTGTACATCAAGTTGTTTCAGCTCCTGGCGGTTGGTCATGGCCTGGACTATATATTCATTTAGAGAACCCACAGATTTCGGGCTTGCGTCCGGATCTGCAATCTTAACCACTGTATCATCCGGTAAACCGAGCAGAATATCCAGATTATAGTTAATGATTTTACGGTTGCTCTCAATATCCATTTGGTTAAGGGTTACATTAGCCTGTTGTAACTGGAAACGCAACACATCATTTTTAGTGACGATACCCTGTTCAAAAAAACGTTGCGCTTGTTTAATCTGTGCAGCAATCGATTCCAGATTCTGATCAACCACTTTTTTACTTTGTGCCACCTTGTACAAAGCATAATAAGTGTTAATCACCGCATAGGTAATTTCTTCTTTGTTCTTATCAGCATCGAGCCGGGCCACGTCAGCCAATAATTTCGTTGACTCTTTTGCGTATTTTAGCTTGCCTCCGCCATATACCAATTCCTGCACTGCTGCCGTGCCTACAAAAGCATCAGCTCTTTTTGGCAATTGCAGGGAAGAGCCGCCGCCAGGTAAGGTAAATGTGCTTGTCGGAATTTCAGCATGGTTGTAAATGAAGTTTGCATTTGCCGACGGCAGCGCATTATCTTTAACTACTTCAAGCTTTGCTACCGCCTGATCTATTTTATTTTGTGATAATTTTAAGTTTTTACTATTGGCTATGCCAAGTTCAATTGCCTGATTGATGTTTAATTCCTTTGTACTTTGTGCAAATAAAGCTGCAGGAACTAATGATGCCACAAGCAATAATTTAATGGATTTGGGTATCATTTTTTTGTTGTTAAATAAACAGTTACTAGGTTTTGTAAATAAGCGATGGCTCGCTCCTTGATTAGTTTGTTGTCTTTGGGCGTACTTAAATCGATTGTAGTACCCTGAACAATTTTGTGCGGCGCAATAACCACATTTGTTAGCGTACCCATAATGGTTGAAATGACCATCCTTACATCAACATTGTTAAAACTCCCGTCTTCAATTCCATCAATAATTATCCTGTCAAGAAGCAACATGTTTTGGCTCATGGCATTCTTAATTTTGTCATACATCTCCGGCCTTTGCGTAAGTGATAACTCTCTATGCATCATTTTATGAAAGGCGATATTTGAAAATATCCTGTTGGCATAACCTTCAATTACTTTGTGCAATTTTTCGAGGGATGAAATTTTATCTTCATTAATGATTTTTAATTGAGAAGCAAACCCAGCGATTCTGTTGTTCATAATCTCAATAAAAACCCCTTCTTTTGAACCAAAATAATAATTAATCATTGCCATATTAGCCCCCGATTCTTTCGAAATCTGCCGGGTAGAAGTACCTTCATAACCTGTTTCGCAAAACAACTTTTCAGCTGCATCCAAAATGGCTTGTTTTTTATCTACTTTTTCTGTCTTCATCTCTTTTTGATGGCACAAAATTAATCAATCGTTTGATTAATATCCAAATGTTTTTAATGTTCTTTTACATTAGCCTGATAATTGTGACAAAAAGGATAAAAAAGGACAGCATGTTTACATAAAACAGAGGATCAAAATAATGCCTAACCCTACTGATTCGTATTCGCATTGTCGAATTTTGCAATCATTAAAAACTAAAGGGCTTTAAAAAGCTTTACATTATTAACATTTAGCAATAAATTGAGTACCGATCACAAATTATAATTTAAAATAAATATTAACTTTGCCACCAAATAATTAAAAAATGAACTTACAAGAAAACAGCAGCAATAATTTCAACTGGTTATATTATGCATTAGGATTATTCTTCGGGATTTTAACCGGGGCAATTATCACTCAAAATTATATTTTCGCTTTGCTGGGTGGCGTACTGGGTTTATTAACTGCCGGCTTATTTTTGAATGCCATTGTTAAAGGCAGAAAATACTAAGTGGTAACTTTTGCTTTCCTTTTGAATTAAAATGAACTCAAAGCAGATGAGAAATATTTTTGTTATCGCCTTCGCTTTGTTGTGCTTTAGTGTAAAAGCCCAGGAAAGTTTACCCGCAGAAATAAAGTTTCCGATTGCGGATCCCAGTCCTGCAGATATTCTTTATTTCCCCCTGAATAGTCCAAAGGCAAAGGATGTTGAAAACGTAAAGCCGGTTATTAAAATCATTTATTCGCGTCCTCAGAAAAAAGGCCGGGATATTTTTGGCGTGCTGGAACAGTACGGTAAAGTTTGGCGTTTCGGCGCGAATGAAAGTACAGAAATTCATTTCTTTAAGAAAGTAACTGTTGGTGGTAAAAAAATTAAGGCTGGTACTTATAGTTTATTTGCCATCCTAAATAAGGATAAATGGACCATCATCATCAATAAACAAACTGATAAATGGGGTGCTTTCACCTATAATCAATCTATGGATATCGTTCGTGTTGATGTTCCTGTTAAAACCTTAAACAAGCCAATCGAATATTTCTCCTTAACGTTTAACCCACTTCCGCAAGGTGCTGCATTGTTTGCAGCCTGGGATAAAACGCAGGTTGAACTGCCTATAATTTTTTAATTTAGCAGGCAACTGCACTGTCAGGAGAAACAAAAAAGCAATTTTTCACAACTCTTCCCTAAAGATTTCCCTTTCGGATGAAAGTGCCGATAGTCGGATAATGATTATTTAATAAGTGCTATTAATCACCGATTCTCCTGACGAATTAAAGCCAAGTCGTGAAATTTTGGCATGAAGCAATCTTTCACGCAATAAGCAATGCTACAGAGATAGCTTTGCCGGCTGAAATAACCTTCCCGCAATTGCGATTTCTCTATACCACATTCCCCATAAAAGGATCAGTAGTTGTTACATCCCCTGTTTCTATTTTCCCCGCATAACGATGTTTAAATATTCTATTCCCCGTTTGGATAATGCTGAAATCATACCAGTTTTGGGATTTTGATAAACCTAAATTGACAGTAACAAAAGAGTGTGGTTTGATTTGCAGGTTTCGGGCTGTTGAACCATATTTCTGATCTGTAATTTGAATATTAACCAGAGATGCACCTTTGTTTTCAATTGAAAAAATCAAATTGCCGGTAAGTTTTTTATTCACCAAACCACTTTGTTCCGGCTTTGCCTGTATAACAATTTGCGGATTATTTTTACTTCCTGTGAAATGCCTGAAAAAACCATTTGGTCCGGCAATACTGAAGTCGTAAATACCCTGATCGAAATCATCCAGGCTGATCTTTTCAGTAAGAATATCACCTGATTTTACAGCATAAGCCCATGTTTTCCCTACCACCCCTTTAAATTTGACAATGGTATTCATAATAAAAGGTGCTCCGGCAGTTTCGGTTTCGCTTCCAAACAGTGTTTTGGCAGATTGAAAACGCAGCTGTATTTCATTATTTATAACAGAAGCATCAACCATTAAGTGATAAGGTAATGCGCAGGCAGGTTTGGTCCCATTTTCCTGTTTTGGGGCATGCACAGATGTTTGATGCGAGAAAGCTTCAAACTTATTAATTTTATCAACCTCAACCTTATTTAACGCCGTCGGACCAGCCTGTGCAGGCTTGTTTTTCGCGTTTTCAATATTGGTTACAACAGTTTGCCTGTTTAAAGGTAAAGGCGACTTTATGTCTTCTCCGTTATAAGGCCTGAATACTGATGTCAGGTCGCCACAGATCGTTCTTCTCCAGTCACTGATGTTATTGCTCTTAATTTTCTTCCCTGTTTTCTTGCTCAGCCATTTCTCCATAAACATCAATGAAGATGTATGATCAAATACCTGTGAATTTACAAAACCACCTTTGCTCCAGGGCGATGCAATGACCATAGGTACACGGTAGCCTAAACCAATCGGACTTCCCTTTCTCCTTTCGAAATCTGTAGCATAATCGATTCCTGCTGATACTTTTCCTGAAGATGTATCATTTGGATTCGGCACTATAAAAGGTGGCTGATGATCAAAATAACCATCATTTTCATCATAAGTTAAGACGAAGATGGTTTTCTTCCATACATCAGGGTTCTTCGTCAGAATATTTAAAGCTTCGCTTACATACCAGGTACCGTAAAGTGGGGAACTGGTATGATCAGAAAATCGCTGTGGCGCCACCAACCAGGAAACAGTTGGTAGTTTCCCCTGGTCTACATCCTGCCTGAACTGATAGAAAATATCACCTTTTGGGATATTGATGGTTTCTGATTTCCCTTCATCATTAGTAAAGGTAAAAGGCGCGAGATCCAAATAATCTTTCTGACTGATGTTGGTTTGAAAAGCCTTATTGATCAGATTTTTTTCCCGTTGGGATAACCGATCATACTTTTCCTGAACTTCTTTTGCACTTAAAGCCGGTTTAACAGTATGATCACCATTCTTTCTGAAATATGCTGAAAGTTTAACATGATGCCGGGAAACATATTCAACCGGATTATCGCCGTAATTTCCCAGCCAATCATCAATTTCGCCTTCAGGCAACTTTGATGTCCACAGTTCATTCTGGTAAATGCGCCAATCGATTCCGTTATCTTCTAAAGTTTCCTGAAAAGTAGGCCAGTCTACGAAAACATTGTTTTGAGATTCTGCCTGATCATTATTAACTACCGCAATGTCATTCGCGCTGTTCTCGCCACGCACAGTTCCGGTGAAAAAGAAAAGCCTGTTTGGTGTGGTTCCGGTTAATGACGAGCAGAAATGCTGGTCACAAACAGTAAAGGCATCTGCCAAGGCATAATAGAAAGGAATATCATTCCGATCATAATAAGCTAATGACATGGCTGATTTTACGGGCACCCATTTATCATATCTTCCTCCATTTCTGGCAGCAACCTGGTCGTTCCAGGAATGTGGCAATCCACCCTGCCAGGTAATTTTGGTCTTGTTTATATCAACATGAAAAGGCGCATAAGTATAACCCTGCCCATCTTTTTGCAGCCAAACTTTGTTACCATCTGGCTGAATATGCGGATGTGGATCATTGAAGCCCCGAACACCTTTCATTTTGCCAAACATATGGTCGAAAGAACGGTTTTCCTGCATCAGGAATACGATGTGCTCCGCATCCTGAAAAGTAGTACCAGGTTCAGCATTAATAGCCATTGCCTTCAAAACGGCGGCAGGTAAGGTATTAGCAGCACCTGTTGCACCGGCTAACAGTGCTGCTTTTTTTAAAAATTCTCTCCTCGAATCCATAAATTTAGTTCACTATTTGTGGTTTAACATTATTTCTGGTAAACCCTTACATAATCCACTTTCATCGTTGCCGGGAAAATTGAATCATCAACACCCTTCTTACCGCCCCAGTTACCGCCAACAGCCATATTCAAGATGAGGTGAAAATTCTGATCAAACGGCCATTCAGGCGCACCTTTACCCGTGTTTTTAAAAGTCAGGTATTTTTGATCATCGACAAAAAAATCAATTCTGTCTTTGTACCATTCAATGGCATAAACATGGTAAGCATCATAAGGATTGATTTTAACGCCTTTCCCCACCTGTGTATGAATGGTATGGTTAAATTTTGCCGTATGAACGGTTCCATAAACACTATCCGGTTCATAGCCTACATGTTCCATGATATCAATTTCACCGCTTTTAGGCCAGTCACCGTATTTCCAGTCGGTAGGCAATGCCCAGATTGCCGGCCATAAGCCCCTGCCTTTGGGTAACATTGCCCTTACTTCTACCCTTCCGTATTTAAAATCAAATTTATTTTTACTCACCAGCCTTGCAGAGGTATAGTGATTTCCATCTTTATCTGCTTTAACAGCCGTGATATTCAGGTTTCCCTTTTTTACCTTTGCATTTGTTGAGTCGGCTTCGGTATAGTATTGCAATTCATTATTACCCCAGCCTTTTCCGCCTACATCGTACGACCAGTTTTTGCTAAGCGGAAGGCCTGTATCATAAAACTCATCTGCCCATTTTAATTTCCATCCAAGTGCAGATGGTGTTTTCTTCAGTTCATCAAAAGTTAATTCAGGTTCGTTAGTGGTGATATAATCGACCTGATGGGCCAGTAACCACTGAATTTCTGGTACAGTATTTACGGTCCAGGCATTTACAGTCAGGCCTAGCTGGTGTGCATTTTCAATCCAGCCTTCTTTTTGGTAAATACTGTAATAATAGTCTACACCGGTTAAACGATCTGTTTTCATTTGTGCTGCACTAACATCACCTTTCAGGTAAGCCACCTTTGCATCAGACATCAGTTCTAAAATACGTTTGCAATAATCATAATCAAAGCTGATGTACTCGGTCCATGCTACAGCACCAACTTTTTTCACCATATCCACACATCGACTGGTTACGTCGATTCCGCGTTCCTTGCTAACTAAAGAAGGTTTGATTTCGAGAATCAGTTTGGTTCCGCGTTGTTTTATCCCCGCTTTCAGGTAATCTTCAAGCGTTGGAATCTTTTCTCCATTGCTCATGGTTTTAGTCAGCAGGTCTTCATATTTGACTTTTTCGATGGTTAAACCTTGAAATTCAGGATCATGGTTAATCACTAAAATGTTATCGGCTGTCATCCATACATCAAACTCCGAACCGTAACAGCCAAGTTTAATCGCTTCATTTAAAGATGCTATTGAATTTTGAGGGTAATTATTCTTTTTCCAGGCACCACGATGGGCAATGACCTGGTTTTTATTCCAATGAAACTTTTGTGCAAATGAGGTGGTAAATACCAATACCATAATTGTTGAAATAACGATTCGCTTCATATTCAGGCTTAATATACAAAATCCAAAAGTAGATTTTTACCTGTACACTCATTTAAAATTTATGTAAATTTTATATTAACTATCCGCATCAAAATCCTCAATATTCTTAAAAACCTTGCAAGTTTATATTAAATTGATGGGAACAATTTTTACATTTACGTTGATATGGTAAGCAACAACTACAGCGATTTACTGAGAAAGATAGAAGAGTTTATCCATAAGTTTTATCTCAATAAGATTTTAAGGGGAAGCATTTATACTGCCGCAATACTCTTAGGCCTGTATTTGCTGTTATTTTTGTGTTTGTATTACTTCCACCCCTCTGTCGGCTTAAAAACTTTTTCATTCTTTGGCTATTTGCTTATTAGTATGATATTGATCGGTTATCTAATCGTCCGGCCTTTGCTTTCCATGCTTAAATTAAATAAGCACCTTTCATTTGATGAGGCATCTGTAATTATCGGAAATCATTTTCACGATATTAAAGATAAACTTTTAAATACACTTCAACTTTACCAGCTATCCGCCAGCCATCCGGAAAATAATCAATTGATTCTGGCCAGTATTGATCAGAAAATAATGGAATTAAAACCTGTTCCCTTTTATACAGCTGTTCGCATAAACGATAATAAGAAATACTTAAAATATCTTTTTGTACCCCTGTCTATCATCTTCCTGATTGGACTTTTTGCACCTGCAATTCTTCGTGAAGGCACGAATAGTTTTTTTAAATATGATGAATATATTGCTCCAAAAGCGCCCTTCACCTTTACCATTCTAAACCGCAATTTAACCGTTACCCAGGGCGATGATATTACCGTGAATTTAAAATTGGATGGGGATGAGTTACCCGCTGAAGTATATGTGGAAGATGGCAAGAATACTTATAAACTGGAAAAAAACAATATCAGCAGATTTAAATACAGCATCAAAAATATACAAAGTGATAAAAGCCTAATTTTCAAAGGTGGCGGTTTTAGCTCCTCCGCATTTGCGCTTACCGTAAAACCCCGTCCTGAACTCCTCAGTGCAATAGCCACTTTAAATTTCCCATCCTATTTAGGCAAAAAAGCAGAGGTGGTCTCAAATGTTGGTGATTTACTTCTTCCCGAAGGCACGCATGTAACCTGGACCTTTAAAACCGGACAAAGCAATTCACTAATATTTAAATTGAATGATCAAGAGCATGTTTTAAAAGTGGAAAATAACCAGTCCACTTATCAGGCAACCCTAAAAAATAACGCCAGATACAGCATTACGCCGAAGAATGAATTTGTTACCCTAAGATATTCCCTTTCCCATCAGGTTACCGTGGTGAAAGATCAATCACCTGCTATTCGGGTGGAACAGAAACAAGATTCGGTTAGTAATAAAGCTTTGTATTTCAGTGGACAAGTTACTGATGATTACGGATTTAGCCGCTTAAGTTTTAAATACAACATCAAAGAAAACAATAAAATAATCAGTACCGAAAGCAAAGATATTGCGATAAAGGCGAACACCACTGAAAATACATTTTTCTATTTCTGGGATCTAAAAGCAGTTGCTGCCAGGCCAGGACAACAAATTGAATATTATTTTGAAGTTGCCGATAATGACGGCGTAAATGGTTCAAAAATAACCCGCTCTGAAATCAAAACCTTTAAGCAAGCCACAAAAGGTGAAACTGCACAGCAGGTTAATGCAAGCAACCAGGCCCTGAAACAAAAAATGCAATCGGCCATTCGTTTAGCCAACACCATTGAAAAAGAAAGCAAAAAAGTTGCGGAAAGCCTGATCGATAAAAAGCAGATTTCCTTTGAAGATAAAAAGCAAATTGAAGCTTTGTTGGATAAACAGAAACAACTGGATGAAGCTGTAAAAGAGATTAAAGCCCAGAATGATCAAAACATTCAGCAACAGGAAGATCAAAAGCAAACTGAAGAATTACAGGAAAAGCAGAAACAAATCAAAGACCTGTTTGACAATGTGCTTGATGATAAAACCAAAGAACTTTTGCAGAAACTGCAAAACCTGATGAATGAGAAAAATAAAGACCAAACGCAGAACGAACTTTCGAAAATGCAGCTGGACAATAAAACCCTTAAAAATGAACTGGACAGAATCCTGGAACTCTATAAACAACTGGAATTTGAACAAAACCTTCAAAATGATATCGACCGTTTAAATGAACTGGCTAAAGAGCAAAAAGATTTAGCGAAGCAAACTGCAGATAAAAAACAGGACCTGGAAGCCCTTAAACAAAAACAGAAAGCCTTGAATAAGGAAATGAAGGATTTAAAGGATGACTTGAAAAAACTGGAAGAAAAAAATCAAAGTTTAGAAAAGCCAAATCCTTTCGAAAAACCGGAGAAAGATGTACAGGAGATTCAGAAAGAACAGCAGGACAGCAAGGATGCTTTAGAGAAGAAAGATTCAAAAAGTGCTAGTCAGAAGCAACAAAAAGCCGGCGAGCAGATGGAAAAACTTTCTAAAAAAATGAAAGACATGCAGCAGCAGGGAGAAGAACAAGAAAATAACCTGAATGCAAAAGAGTTACGCCGCTTACTGGAAAATTTATTGCATACTTCTTTCGAGCAGGAAAAAGTGATGCTTACACTGAAGAAAATGACTGCAGCGGATCCAGCTTACACCACCAATGTTCAGAAACAACGAAATATTAAGGATAACCTGAAGACCATTGCAGATAGTTTATATGCACTAAGCAAACGTGTTCCTCAAATTGAATCGACAGTGAATGAGGAAATGAATAAAATCAATTTTAACCTGGACAAAAGCTTAGATCGCCTGGGTGAACGAAGTACACCAGAAGCCAACCGCTACCAACAATTTACCATGACTTCCATCAATAACTTAAGTTTGATGTTGAGCGAAGCTTTAAATCAGTTACAGAATATGCAGAAAAACGCAAAAGGTGGAAGTGGTAAAAAGCAAAAGCAAGGCATGAAACAACTTTCGCAGATGCAGGAACAGTTAAATAAAAGCATGCAGAAAGCCAGAGAACAGATGCAAAAGTCGGGCGGAAACCAAGGTACAGTTGGTAAAGGTCAGATGAGCCAGGAATTTGGAAAAATGGCTCAACAACAGCAGATGATTCGACAAGCGCTGGAAAAGATTAATCGCGAAGAAAATAAGGATGGTTCTGGTAAAATGGGTAATCTTAATGAAGCCATTAAGGAAATGAAACAAACGGAAAGCGATCTGGTTAATAAACGTCTACAACAGGAAACCCTGAACAGGCAGAAAGAACTGTTAACTAAGCTATTAAATGCAGAAAAAGCAGAACGCGATCAGGAAGAGGATTCCAAACGCGAAAGCAAAGCTGCAAAAGAGTTTCCACCTTCCTACCAGAAAATGTTCGATCAATATAAAAAGCAACAACAAAACGGAAGCGATATGTTGCAAAAACTGCCACCAAGCTTGAACTATTACTATAGAAATAAAATCGCTGAATATTTAAAATCTTTAAATATGGTGCAATAGATTTAGCCACAAATTCGCAGCTTATTTTTTATTATATTTGTTAAATGAGAACAGTAACTTTAGATATTCTGGATGATAATGCTTTAAATTTATTAAAAGATTTAGAGCTACTTAAGGTTATCCGTTTACGAAGAGATAATCAGCAGGAAAATTTGTCTTCTGAAGATTTAGTAAAAAAATATAAAGGTAGTATGGTTCCTCAAAATAAAGATGAGGTTGATAACCAGCTAAATAATTTACGAAACGAATGGGAGTAAATTTTCTTTGGGACACCAATACTGTTATTTATTATCTGCAACAACAATTATCGCTTCCTGCTGAAAAATTTATTGATGAAATTTTATCAATTTCAAGACCAGCTATTTCTGCAATTACAGAAATAGAACTTCGCTGCTGGAAATCTGCAACAGAAAACGATATTTTAGTTTTAAATAATTTTATAAATGACTCTTTTGTTTATGAATTATATAATGACGTCAAAGATAAGACAGTAGAAATCCGTAAAGAATATGCCATAAAACTACCTGATGCAATCATTGCCGCCACAGCAATGGTAAATAACTTTACGCTACTCAGTAGAAATGCTAAAGATTTTTATAAAATTAAAGGATTAAAATTTGCAAATCCTTTTGAACTTTAAATAGAATAATCCTCATCCCTCACTCCTACAATATTTTCTTAAATTTGCAGTCTTAAATAATTCAAAATGCCTGCAATTTCATTCTTTACAGAATCCATACGTTATAATTTACCGCAAAAACTTAAAGTAAAAAAATGGGTTAAGGAGACTATTGAAAAAGAAGGTTTTAAATTGCAGGAACTCAACTTCATTTTTTGTAGCGATGAATACTTACTGGGTATTAATCAGCAATATCTCAATCATGATACCTATACAGATATTATCACCTTTGATAACTCAGAGGAAGAAAAACTGATTGTAAGTGATATTTTTATCAGCATAGAACGGGTTAAAGAAAATGCCAAAACCTTTAAAACAAACGATTTTGATGAGGTTTGCCGTATCATGATTCACGGAACATTGCATTTATTGGGCTATAAGGATAAAGGTAAAGCTGCTAAAACCTTAATGACACAAAAAGAAGATGAATACCTTAGTTACAGAAGCAAATCCGGAATTATCCTCTAATTAAATTTTTGCAAATGCAAGGGCTTCTTTAAATGCATCTAAAATTTTCTTATTATCTCTTCGCAACAATGTGGGATTCATTTTTACCTTCACAAAACCATCCTCTTGAGGCTGACCAAAAATAATGTTGTATTCAGCTCTTAACCTTCCATTAAGTTTTTGAGCATCAATGGTTTTGTCTACCGCAACATTAAACTGATTCGTACCATTTTCAAATGGAATAAATGTTAACCCTTTCAGTTGCTTCATTTGTAACATAAAATCACTTGCTTTAGTCATTACCTTATTCATCACTTCATCAATATTGTTTAAATGATGTAATGCCATTGCCGCACTTGGCCAGTTGGTAAAAATCCCACCTCCATGTATTTTAATCAGATGGTGCATTTGATCAATAACCGCTTTATCGCCACATAAAACAGCGCCACCTGTAGCGCCCAGATATTTATATAAGCACATGTAAACCGTGTCGAAATAAGAAGCGTATTCTTTAACTGTGGAATGGGTGAAAGCCGTAGCCATATGCAAGCGGGCACCATCTAAATGCATCTTATAGCCTTGCTCCTTACACCATGCTGAAATCCTCTTCATTTCACTTAAGGGAAAAGCTTGATTAAAGGTTCTTCTAACTGGTGTTTCTATTGAAACCGCTCCAATAGCACCAACAAAAGCTTCGTTTTCTTTATGATACCTAACCGATTCCTTCAATTCTTCTAAAGTAAAGTAAGTTTTGCCTGTCGCAAGCGGAATTAATCTTTTATTAAATAAAGTTTGTGCTGCATCTGCCTCATCATGGTACACATGGCTTGTTTCCTGAACAAAAGCTTTCGTATTATTTCCACATAAAACACTTATAGCCAATTGATTCGCTAATGTTCCGCTTGGAAGATAAACGGCGGACTCCTTCCCTGTTATATCCTTAAACTTATTTAATAGCTTTTCTACAGTAGCACCTTCACCATAACTATCTCTCTCTATTGGATTTAAGCTATTGATTTCCTGAAGTTTCTGTATAAAGTCTTCAGGACGATAAAAAATTCCATCATTAATGAAATATACTGCCTCACTGTCTTTTGAGACTTGACCGTTTTTCCTACTGAATGCATCCAAAGGCATTGATGATGCGATCAATGGCAATGTAGACAGTGTAGATAATTTCAGAAAATCGCGTCGCTTAAATTCAGACATATCATTTAGCTTTAGAAGCTATCAATTTCTACTTTTTCTTTTTAAAATCCAATAGTTAAATACTATAGTTATCAGCTAAATCAATCTATTCTTTCTTACCTGTTCGTCTATTACTTGGCGGCGTTCATCGATGATTAATATACACTTGTATAATAGAACGTTTATGCCTGCAACTTTTCAAGCATGTGTTAGTCTTATTTATAGAAATATGCTGATGATTTGAAAATACTAATCAATCATCATAAAAATATAGTTTAGTTTTAGTTAATGATAGAAGCAGCGGCGGAGCGAGTCCAGCGCTGTTTTCGTTTTAGAAAAAATTACTGGAACCATAATGGCCAAGTAATTCCAATAACAATCAATAATTTGCCATTTTTAACTGATACATAGCTACTTTGAAACATCTATATACCCTACCAATTATTTTATCCTTACTTTTGCACTAATTTTCCTTTATAAATCCGAAATACAAAAAAATTGAGCACACTAATTGCGGCAGAAGGCTTAGGTCATGGTTATCATGATGAATGGCTATTTAAAAATTTAACCTTGGGTATTAACTCTGGTCAGCGTGTAGCGTTGGTTGGTATAAATGGCGCTGGTAAGAGTACACTTTTAAAACTATTGGCAGAAAGATTCCCTCCGCTCGAAGGAAAAATTGTAAAAAACAAAGCTGTTAAAATTGGCTTTTTAGATCAGGAGCCTCAGTTTACTGAAGGTTATTCTATTAGCGATCATATTTTTTCTTTAGAAAACAAGCAGCAACAGTTGATCAAAGAATATGAGGAATTAATTGAAAATCCGGATCCAGACGAAAAAACGCTGAATCGGTTATACGAAGAACTCAGCGAGCACAATGCCTGGGAGTATGAGCATGAGATCAAAACCATTTTAAATAGAATGGGCATTACTCATTTGCAGCAAAAAATCGCTACGCTTTCGGGTGGACAAAAGAAAAGATTGGCCTTAGCCAAGTTACTCATTGAAGATCCTGAAATTTTAGTTTTAGATGAGCCAACCAACCATTTGGATATTGACACCATTGAATGGCTGGAGAAACTGTTGACCACTGGTCAGAAAACAATCTTATTAGTTACTCACGATCGATACTTTTTAGATAATGTTTGTAATACCATCATCGAATTAGACAGAGGTAAGATTTTCAATTATAATGGAAACTATGCGTACTTTTTAGAAAAAAAATCTGAAAGAGAAGCTTTAGATGCGACTGTATTACACAAGAACCAGCAGCTATTAAAGAAAGAATTGGAGTGGATGAGACGCATGCCGCAGGCTCGTGGAACAAAATCCAATGCCAGAATCAATGCTTTTTATGATTTAGAAGAGAAATCTAAGAAAAAGTCTGATAATCAGAGTATTAACCTTCAGATGAAGATGTCTCGCCAGGGTGGGAAGATTATTGAGGTTGAACACATTGCAAAATCCTTCGACGATCGTTCAATTATAAACGATTTTAGTTACACCTTTAAAAAAGGAGATCGAATTGGTTTAGCCGGTAAAAATGGTACAGGAAAATCTACCCTCTTAAATATTATTACCAGTCAATTAGCTCCTGATGCTGGAAAAGTTGATACTGGTGAAACTACCGTTTTCGGTTACTATAAACAAGGTGGTTTAACTTTCGATCCGAAAGAGCGGGTAATTGATATAGTTAAATCAGATGCCGAATATATTAAGATGGCAGATGGTTCTGTGATCACAGCTTCTGCCCTATTAACGCTTTTTCTCTTCCCGCCAAAGAAACAACACGGCATGGTAGAAAAATTAAGTGGTGGTGAAAAGAAGCGACTAAACCTCATGAAAGTGTTGATGCAAAATCCTAATTTTTTAATTCTGGATGAGCCAACGAATGATTTAGATATAGACACCTTAAATGTACTTGAAGAATTTTTAGAAAACTTTCCGGGTATATTAATGCTTGTTTCTCATGATAGGTACTTACTCGATAAGATGAGTGATCAGTTATTTATTATGGAAGGCGAAGGTGTAGTAAAAATATACAATGGCAACTATTCTGAATATCGTTTAAGTTTAGATCAACCAAAAGTTAAAGGAGAAACAAAAAAAGTTATTGTACCAATAGCAGAATCTACTCCAATTAAAGCTGTAAAGAAATTAAGTTTCAAAGAACAAAAGGAACTGGATGATAGTGAAAAGGCAATGAACGAGGCTGAACATAAAATCGCTGAATTAACCAAAATGCTCAACAATATTGATTCATCCGATTACGTTAAAATTCAAGAAGTTTCCTCAGAGATTGAAACCTTAAAAATTAAATTAGATGATTTAACCTTACGTTGGTTAGAATTATCAGAGTAAAAAGTCATTTTCAAATATGTTTCACGTGAAACATATTTGAAATAAATAATAAAAACATAATTGTTTCACGTGAAACAATTTTAATAAAGACTAAAATGTTTTCAAAATATGATTTGATTGTGGTTGGTGCAGGGCATGCGGGTTGTGAAGCTGCTGCTGCTGCTGCTAACTTAGGATCATCAGTTTTATTAATTACAATGAACATGGGTACTATTGCCCAAATGAGTTGTAACCCTGCAATGGGCGGTGTAGCAAAAGGACAGATTGTTCGGGAGGTAGACGCATTAGGAGGATATTCAGGTATAATCTCTGATAAATCTACTATTCAATTCAGAATGCTAAATAAATCTAAAGGCCCGGCGATGTGGAGCCCCAGAGCACAGATAGATCGGATGCGCTTTGCTGAAGAATGGCGACTGGCATTAGAAAGCACACCAAATGTTGATATGTGGCAAGACAATGTAGTTGGTCTATTGGTAAAAGATAATACTGTATATGGCATAAAAACATCTTTAGGAATTGAAGTAGAAAGCAAAGCAGTTGTATTAACCAATGGTACATTTCTTAATGGTGTAATGCATATCGGTGAGAAAAAATTTGGCGGAGGTAGAACAGCAGAAAGAGCATCAACCGGAATCACTGAACAATTGGTAGAGCTGGGTTTGGAATCAGGAAGGATGAAGACTGGTACCCCACCCCGTGTTGATGGAAGAAGTTTGGATTATACCAAAATGGAAGAACAATGGGGAGATGAAAATCCAGGTAAATTTTCTTTCACAGATACAGAGGTTTCAAAAGATCAAAGATGTTGCTGGATTACTTATACCAATAGTGAAGTTCATGAAACCTTAAAAGAAGGTTTTGAAAAATCACCCATGTTTACTGGTAGAATCAAAGGTTTAGGACCAAGATATTGTCCATCTATAGAAGATAAAATAAACCGCTTTGCAGAACGTGACAGACACCAGATTTTTGTAGAACCTGAAGGGTGGAATACTTGTGAAATTTATGTAAATGGTTTTTCAACCTCTCTTCCGGAAGATGTTCAACAAAGAGCACTTAGATTAATTCCCGGATTTGAAAATGCTAAAATGTTCAGACCCGGTTATGCGATAGAATATGATTTCTTTCCACCTACACAATTATCACTCACCTTAGAAACCAAATTGATTAATAATTTATTTCTAGCCGGACAGATTAATGGAACTACCGGTTATGAGGAAGCAGCTTGCCAAGGTTTCATGGCGGGGATTAATGCACATCAGAAAATTAACGATCAGCATGAATTGATCATGAAAAGATCAGATAGTTATATTGGTGTTTTAATTGATGACTTGGTTACTAAAGGAACAGAAGAACCTTATCGAATGTTTACTTCAAGAGCTGAACATCGTTTATTATTAAGACAAGATAATGCAGATATTCGTCTCTCTCCTATTGGCCATCAGTTGGGATTAATTTCAGATGAGCGTTTAGAAAAAGTTAATCAGAAAGTTGCTGCTGCAGACGCACTGGTAAAATTTACGAAAAGTCAGGGTATAGAAATGATTGATGCTAATCCAATGCTTGAAAGCCTCGGATCTAGTTTGCTTAACCAAAATGTAAAAATTCATAGTTTGGTTGGAAGACCACATGTAGGTCTACAGGATATTATAAAAGTTAGTAAACCACTTGCAGAAAATACAAAGGATTTAGATCACGAAACAATTGAACAAGCTGAAATCAAAATTAAATATGAAAGCTATTTTGAAAAAGAAAATGAAATCGTGGCTAAAATGTTGAAGATGGAAGATAAAGAAATCAAACCAGATTTTGACTATAATAAAATAGTTTCCATTTCAAAAGAAGCCCGTGAAAAGTTATTTAAGATTAAACCACGTACTTTAGGTCAGGCATCCCGAATTTCAGGTGTTTCACCGTCGGATATATCTGTTTTAATGGTTTATATTAGTAAGTAGCTGATAATCAATATTTTAAATAATAAAAGGCAAACCTTATATTAATTGATTTAAGCCAATAAAAAATATTTTTAATGATAATATTCAAAAACAATAGAAAATACGTTATATCGATTAAAACATGCCAAATATAAAAGATCAATATTTGAACGTTAAAAATATATTACTTGTAGCAGGGATGTTACTATTATTTGGCTGTGCAAGTATTCAAACTCCTCAGGGTGGCCCTAAAGATACAAAACCTCCAAAGGTTTTAAATATGACGCCCAAAGATCTGACCAGAAATTTCAATGCTAAAAAAATCGTTATTGAATTTGATGAATTTATTAAACTCAATAATGAGTTTAAAGAATTTTCAATTTCTCCCGATCAGGAACGTCCGCCAATTTTAAAGGCGAGAAAGAGAATCCTTCAAATTGAGTTACAAGATTCACTGGAGAAAAATACAACCTATACATTGAACTTTGGAAAATCAGTGGCCGATATTAATGAAAATAACATCATCAAAAATCTATCATATGTTTTTTCAACCGGTTCTAAAATTGATTCACTATCCATTAGTGGAAAAGTGAGTAATGCCTTAACAGGTGTATTAGAAAAAGAAGCCGTTGTTTTTATTTTACCTATTGAACGGGATACCTTATTTGGAAAAAAACGTGCACCTATTTATACGCTGACTGACAGCTCCGGAAATTATAAACTGAATAATTTACGTCAAGGTACTTATAAAGTATATGCCTTAAAAGAAAGTGAAAGTGGAGGCGATAAAATATATCAGCAACTTTCTGATGAAGTTGGGTATATTAAAGAACCGCTGGTTATTGATAAAAATATTGAAAATGTAAATTTACAGGTATTTAAGGAAGTGGCCCCTGAATTTAGAATATTGGATAGAAAACTGAATAATGATGGAAGTATATCTTTAATCTTTAATCAACAATTAAAGGCTCCAAAAATAACAGTTATGGAACCTCCGGCAGCTGACGTAGGAAAGAAAGTCTTTTTTAGCAAAATGAATGATACCGCAAAAGTATGGTTAACTGATCTTAGTTTCGATTCTGTTAAACTGGCCATTCAAGATCAGGGAAAGGTGTTGCAAACGGTCAATTTTAACCGCGGGAAGAAAGATAACTACACAAGGGATCTAACAATAACTGACAATATCACCTCAGGAAAGCTTAATCCATATCAGCGATACACATTGACCTTTAACTTTCCCGTTAATAGTGCAGACCCTTCTAAAATTACCTTATTGGAAGATTCAGTTAAACGAACCAACTTTGAACTCATTAAGGATAGTGTAGACTTTTTAAAATATTATATCAAATATAGCTGGCGCAATAAACGAACCTATGATATTAAGTTTGCACCTGGTGCCTTTACTGCCATATTTAATGCTAAAAATAAGGAAATCAATAAAAACTTCAAGCTGGAGAATATTGACAGCTATGGCACACTAGCTTTAAATATCACGGTACCTGACACTACGAAAAGCTATATTGTTGAATTTATTGATGAAAAAAAGAATCCAATTAAAGGATATACGGTGTCTAAAAACAGTATCATTAATTTTGCCAATTATCCCGCCGGAAAATACTTTATCCGGGTAATTTATGATGAAAATAAAAACGGCATCTGGGATACCGGAAATATAAAAGCAGGTACACAACCAGAAAAAATCTGGTATTCTCCTGATGAAAAATCACTCCGCGCAAATTGGGAAAGGGTAGATAATTTAACTATTCCACCCCCTCCAAAAGAGTAGTTATGGATGGGTAAACCAATTAGAATACATGATATAATTATCTGGTAATTTATTTAATAAAGCCTTTTGCTCTTCAGTAACAGGCTTTATTTTTTTAGCCGGTGTTCCTGCATACAGGTAACCACTTTCGCATATGGTGTTTTCTAAAACAACAGAACCTGCTGCTATAATACAATACGATTCAACCACAGCATGATCCATTATAATAGCACCCATTCCGATTAAAACATGATCCTGAATGGTACAGCCATGTACAATGGCATTATGGCCAACGGATACCCTGTTACCAATATGTGTGGATGCTTTTAAATAAGTGGCATGGATGACCGCGCCATCCTGAATGTTGGATTCATTTCCGATTGTAATGGCATTTACATCACCCCTGATCACCGCATTAAACCAGACAGAGCAATTATCCCCAAGTATTACATCGCCAACAATGGTGGCATTTTCTGCAATGAAATTATCCTTTCCTATGAATGGATATTTATCTTTTACCGGCAGTATTAAAGGCATAACATGATTTTAAGTCATCTGAATTCATTTCAGGGTATTTAAGCATTGTTTAATATATCAGATGCTGAATTGGTTCAGCATGACGATACTATTTAAAAAACGGTATCAACTAAGTCATTGGCATGGTTTGGATAATCCGTTGTAAAATGTAATCCCCTACTCTCTTTGCGCTGCATAGCTGACTTAATAACGATATAAGCGGTTTGTATTACATTTCTCAATTCGCAAAGTTTAACCGAAACTTTATTTCTTTTATAAAATTCTTCTGTTTCTTGATATATCAGGAATAAACGACGGTGTGCACGTTCCAAACGAAAATCAGAACGGACAATACCAACGTAATCACCCATAATTTTTTGCAGCTCCCTTAAATTATGTGTTACCAGAATATCTTCATCTATTTGAATCACACCTTTAGAATCCCATTCCGGAATATGCTCCGGGATAACGTTATTTTTAAAATTTTCTATCGCATCCTGGAAAATGCGGTGTGCAAATACTGTTGCTTCTAATAAAGAATTAGAAGCAAGCCTGTTAGCACCATGTAAACCAGTTGATGAACATTCACCACAAGCATAAAGATTTTTGATAGATGATCTTCCATATTCATCAACCAGAATACCACCACACATATAATGCGACGCTGGTGTAACCGGAATATAATCTTTAGTCATATCTATCCCAATGGATAAACATTTGGCATATATATTTGGAAAATGCTTCAGAATATCAGCTTTACTGCGCATAGTAATGTCCAGATAAACAAAATCATCACCAGACTTTTTCATTTCATTATCTACGGCTCTGGCTACAATATCGCGTGGTGCCAGTGATTTACGTTCATCATATTCATGCATAAATTCTTCACCGTTTTTACGTCGCAATACACCGCCAAAACCCCGAACAGCTTCAGAAATTAAAAATGAAGGATATTCCCCAGGATGGTACAAAGCGGTTGGATGGAATTGAATAAACTCCATATTCCTCACTTTTCCTTTTGCACGGTAAACCATCGCCATCCCATCACCAGTTGCAATAACTGGATTTGTTGTGGCCGAATACACATGACCGGCACCACCGGATGCCATCACAGTAACATTTGCCACAATCTTTTCCACATCGTTAAGCTCTGTGTTAAAGGCATATACACCATAACAGTTAATATCTTCGGTACGTTTATCCACAAACTCACCTAAGTGATGCTGGGTAATTAACTCCAATGCAAAGTAATGTGTTAATATCTCTATGTTGGAATTGTCATGTATTTCATTTAGTAACACGCGCTCAATCTCATAACCAGTGATGTCTTTATAGTGCAAAACACGGTGTTCAGAGTGCCCACCCTCTTTAGCCAAATCATAAAAACCGGAGTTATCCTTATCGAAGTTGATACCATAGTCGATGATCTCCTGAATTCGCTGAGGACCCTCTTTTACAACGATTTCCACAATTTTTTCATCACATAAACCATCACCCGCAATGAGTGTATCCTGGATATGCTTATCAAAAGAATCACCTTTATCTACCACTACAGCTACTCCACCCTGAGCGTATTTTGTATTGGATTCATCCTCATTTGATTTGGTAATAATTAAAACCTTACCAAATTTCGCAGCTTTAAGTGCAAAACTTAAACCTGCTATGCCTGAACCAATTACCAGAAAATCTACTTTTCTCATTTAAAAAACATTTACTTTATCAACGGTGTTGATAACTATAGAACAACTGTTAGCTTTATGTATAAATAATGCTAACAAATAAATTTGAATGTTTAAAGCTACTCTAAAAAGGCAATTTGCCACAATCTTTTACCCAATTTTTGAGCATCTTTTAGCAAGTAATTAACTTTTCACACACTTATAAACAATTAACATTCCAATATTGATAAGATTTAAGTTGTTTTTTGATAGTGCTGAAAATCAATCTGATCATATTATAAATATGTAATCTAAATGTTAGTAAACGATTAACAACTTAGATAAACGAATGAATTTTCTAAACTTGCCAACAATACTAACACACT
This sequence comes from Pedobacter sp. MR22-3, assembly GCF_026240075.1. Classification (NCBI taxonomy): domain Bacteria; kingdom Pseudomonadati; phylum Bacteroidota; class Sphingobacteriia; order Sphingobacteriales; family Sphingobacteriaceae; genus Pedobacter; species Pedobacter sp. MR22-3. Next base: position 521,375 of record NZ_JAPIVF010000001.1, read on the forward strand.
AATAAACAAACAAGATTTATTTATTTAAAATAACTTATTAATTATTGAGACGTGGAAAGCTTTATCTTTGACCAACGTCAAAATTCAAAAAAGGAAAATTTAAGATGAGCATAGATGTTTTAGAAGAAATCAACAAAAAAGGTTTTGTAGAGGAAGAAATTGATCCAACGCTAGATCTCTTTGTTGAAATTGAAAAATTAAAGAGGGAAAAAAATGCCATTATCCTGGCGCATTATTACCAAGAACCTGATATACAAGATATTGCGGATTATATTGGGGATAGTTTAGGTTTATCACAGGAAGCTGCTAAAACAGATGCAGAAGTGATTGTATTTGCCGGAGTACATTTTATGGCTGAAACAGCCAAGATATTATCACCATCAAAAAAAGTTTTATTGCCTGATGTTAAAGCAGGCTGCTCACTGGCCGACAGCTGCCCACCCCATTTATTCAAAAAATTTAAGGAAAAATATCCAGATCATTTAGTGATAACCTACGTGAATTGCACAGCAGAGTTAAAGGCACTAAGTGATATTGTTTGTACCTCTACCAATGCGGTTCAAATTGTAGAAAGTTTACCAAAAGATCAGAAAATCATTTTTGGTCCCGATCGTAATCTTGGTGCCTATGTAGCGAAGAAAACTGGAAGGGATTTGGTACTCTGGAATGGTGCCTGTATGGTTCATGAAATTTTTTCCCAGGAGAAAATTACCAAATTAAAAGAGCGCCATCCAAATGCGAAATTTATTGCCCATCCTGAATGTGAAGAGCCTGTTTTAAGAATGGCTGATTACATTGGATCCACTACAGGACTTTTAAAATATGCCATTGCCAATCCGGCAACAGAATTTATTGTGGCTACGGAGAGTGGAATTATTCACCAGATGGAAAAGGCTTGTCCGGACAAAACATTCATTCCGGCACCGCCAAATAACAGCTGTGCTTGTAATGATTGTCCATACATGAAAAGAAATACTTTAGAGAAACTGTACTTATGTTTAAAAAATGGTTCTCCGGAAGTAACTGTTCCAGCGCATATTATAGAAAAAGCGCGTAAACCGATTCAAAGAATGTTGGATATTTCAGCAGAATTAGGTCTTTAAAAAAATTGCTACCGAAACACGGATGAAATTGATTTGATTCATTCTGTGCTTCGGCTGTTAAAAGGAGTATCAATGAAAATAAACAACATTATTAAAAATTATTCTGACTTATTATGGCTTTTGGCGGGGATTACCGCTGGAAGCATAGTTGGTTTAATTTTTGGGAAAGGTGTTGAAAGCATAAAACCTTTAGGTGATATATTTTTAAACCTGTTGTTTACAGCGGTAATTCCACTGGTATTTTTTGCCGTATCATCAGCGATAGCAAATATCGACCGAAGTAAAAAACTAGGAAAATTACTCATTATTATGGTGTTGGTTTTCTTATCTACCATTGTAATTTCTGCGGTGTTGACACTGGTAGCGACCAGAATTTTTCCTATAAATCAGGCTTTGAGAAATAACCCAATTCCAATAGAAACGGAGAAAATTCAATCTTTTGGTGAACAAATGACCCAGCTGCTAACCGTTGGCGAATTTTTTGAGATCGGAAGCCGGAAAAATATGCTGGCACTGATTATTTTTTCAGTTTTAGTCGGATTTTCTACCCTTTATTCTGGTAAAGAAGGTGATGGATTTAAATTTTTTTTAGTATCAGGTAATGAGGTAATGAAAAAACTGATCATCCTCATTATGAAATTAGGGCCGGTTGGTTTAGGTGCTTATTTTGCTTACCAGGTTGGTGTCTTCGGACCTCAGCTGTTTGGTACTTATGCCAAAGCTTTGGGCTTATATTATGGTGTTGGTGCTTTTTATTTCATTGTATTTTTTACTTTATATGCTTTTATAGCCGGGGGTTTTAAAGCCATAAAAATATTCTGGAAAAATAATATTGTGCCCTCATTAACCTCAATTGGTACCTGCAGCAGCATTGCCACTATTCCGGCAAATTTAAAAGGCACACTAGGAATGGGTGTTCCGGCTTATATTGCCAATGTGACGATTCCACTAGGTTCAACTTTACATAAAGATGGTTCCAGTATCAGTTCAATTATAAAAATAGCGGTTGTTTTTGCTATTTTTGGTAAAGATCTGGTTCATGTTGATACCATTATTTTGGCATTGGGCATTACTGTTTTAGTCAGTATTGTAGAAGGTGGAATTCCAAATGGCGGCTATATTGGTGAGCTATTAATGATTTCTGCCTATCAACTGCCACCTGAAGCACTTCCTCCTGCTATGATTATTGGTACTTTAGTAGATCCTATGGCCACTTTATTAAATGCTACCGGAGATAATGTTGCCGCTATGTTAATTGCCCGGTTTACTGAAGGAAAGAACTGGATGGAATATAAGCAAATAACTTAACAATTGTCATCCTGAGCTTGTTGAAGGAATTTTATAAAAACCGGGGTTTGGCTCTGTTAATTATCATTTTAAAATTAAAGATTTTTAGGTAAAAAAATATGTTTGAAAATAAAGAACGCACAGATATAAATGAATTAGGTGAATTTGGTTTAATTAAACACCTGACTACAAATTTTAAAATCAGAAATGATTATTCGGTAAAAGGTGTTGGTGATGATGCTGCTGTATTAGATGCAAAAGGGAAACAAACTTTAGTTTCTACCGATTTACTTTTAGAGGGAATTCATTTTGATTTAGCTTATGTGCCTTTGATGCATTTAGGTTATAAAGCTGTTCAGGTAAACCTGAGTGATATTTATGCCATGAATGGTAAAGCCAGTCAGATTACAGTTTCACTGGGATTATCGAGCAAATTTCCATTGGAAGCCGTAGAGGAAATTTATAAAGGAATTGAGCTGGCCTGTAATAAGTTTAATATTGATTTAATTGGTGGAGATACTTCTTCAAGTAAACAAGGATTGGTTATTAGCATTACCAGTATAGGCTATGCTGATGCGGATAAGGTGACTTACAGAAACGGTGCGCAGGAAAATGACTTGCTATGTGTTTCTGGTGATTTAGGCGGAGCTTATGTAGGACTTCAAATACTGGAAAGAGAAAAATTGATTTACCTGGAGAACCCTCAAATTCAACCTGATCTGGAAGGGAAAGATTACATCATTGAAAGACAACTGAAACCTGAAGCCAGGATGGATATTGTTGCACTTTTGGAAGATATGAATATTAAACCCACTTCAATGATTGATATATCAGATGGTTTAGCTTCTGAAATTTTGCATTTGGCTACAGAAAGTGATAAGGGAATTACGATATATGAAGATAAAATTCCATTAGATCCAATGACTTATGAGACAGCCCGCGAATTAGGTATTGATCCAACGGTTTGTGCGCTAAGTGGTGGTGAAGATTATGAATTGCTGTTTACCATTAGTCAGGAAGATTATAAAAAATTAAAGCATGATGTTGATATCACGGTAATTGGCCACGTAACAGATAAAAATTCAGGATGTAAAATGGTTTCTAAATCGAACAATGTTCACGAGCTGAAAGCGCAGGGCTGGAATGCTTTTAATAAGTAGAAAAAACGGTTGTCATTGTTGAAGATGAATAACGAAGCAATCTTTTAAAGTGTCTTTCACATGAAAGATTGCTTCATCCCCTTAATACAAAATTCTGGCCTTTGTTTGCGATCACGCTACCCGATTAGGTAATTTTTTATTCCTCCTCCAAGTACCTAATATCAATCTGCTTAGTTGCCTTTGCACCTAATTTCTTAATTTTTTCAGAAGTGTTTGTCAGATTTCCTGAACCCACAGAAAGTTTATTAAGTGCCTTTTCGTAAGCATCCTGCCCATTTTTAATGTGTTTACCAATGTTTTCCATGTCAGCAATAAAGCCTACAAACTTATCATACATGGTGCCGCTTAAACGGGCAATTTCCATCACATTTCGGTTCTGTCTTTCCTGCTTCCAGATACTGGCAATGGTGCGTAAAGTAGCCAGTAAAGTAGAAGGGCTTACAATAACCACCCGTCTATCCCAGGCAAAATTAAATAATTCGGCATCTTTTTGAACGGCAATACTAAAAGATGATTCAATCGGAACAAAGAGCAAAACAAAGTCAGGTGAGTTAATTTGATACAAATCCTGATAGTTTTTAGAAGATAATTCCTGAATGTGATTCTTAATAGAGCCCAGGTGTGCTTTTACATAGCCTTCACGCGCTTCATCCGTCTCAGCAGATACAGAACGCTCATAAGCTATCAGGCTAACCTTAGCATCAATAATAAGGTGTTTATTATCAGGAAGGTCAATTACCACATCAGGTTGGTATCGGCCGCCTTCAGCAGAAGTATGCGAAGCCTGAATACGGTATTCCTGATCACGAACTAAACCCGAACGTTCCAATATCCTTTCCAAAATAACTTCACCCCAGTTTCCTTGCTTTTTATTATCACCTTTAAGGGCCTTGGTTAAGTTATTGGCATCTTCCTGAATCATTTTACTTTGAATCTGCAATTCAGATATTACACCTTTCAGAATGTTTCTTTCATCAGATTCCGCTTTATATACCTTTTCCACTTTATCTTCAAAGGCCTTGATATTTTCTTTTAGTGGATTGAGAATTAAATCTAAATTGATTTTATTTTGCTCTACAAACCGGGTTGATTTCTCTTCCATAATTTTATTGGCAATGAGTTCAAAATCCTTATTAAGTTTCTGCTGAGATTGTTCATAGCTTGCCTTTTGCTCTACCAGTTTTTCTTTTTCTGCAATGTAAAAAGACCGGGTACTTTCCAGTTCTCTATTGGCATCAGCCAGGCGATCGCGTTCACTTTGCAATTCATTAATTAATCGCTGTTGCTCCACTTTCAATAAATTTGTGATGTGTTCCTTTTCTGAACTGGTATTGGAAACCCGCTCCTCTGCTTTTGCCAGACTAATTTTCAATGACTCATTCTCCGCTTTTATTTTCTCATAATCATCAGTAGAGATTAATGATAAAGATGATTTGGAGTTTTTAAAGAAAAGGGCAACCATTACGATTAAGATAATGAGTAGAAGGGCAATTGAAGCGTATTCCATAATGATAATAATTTTAGTAAAAATGAGTATTTTATATTTATTTACCAAAATAATTTGCTAAAAAAGATCTCTTATCATCTGTTAAAAAGGATTAAGAAACATATTTATTAAGAATCTGCTTTCAAATTTCTTAATATTGAATATTAATTATTAAGATGAATAAATTAACAGTCCTTATTTATTGTCCCGATCAGGTAGGTTTAGTAACCAACATTACCCGTGTATTGGCATCACATCATCTTAACATTGTTGCCATGCGTGAATTTGTGGATGAGGCAAATAAAGCATTTTTTACACGTATTGCGTGTACAGGAAATTTTGAAGAGACAGTAAAATTAAAAGAAAAGCTACTGGAAAACCTGCCCAATGATGCTGAAGTGAATTTAATTACGGAGCAGGAAAAACAGGTAGCCGTTTTAGTCACTAAAGAATATCATTGCTTATCTGAAATTCTGATTAAAAATCAATTTAAAACATTGGGTGCGAATGTTCAATGCGTGATTGGTAATTATGAAACACTTCGAAACTTTACAGAAAAGCTGGGTATTCCTTATTTCTATGTATCGCATGAAAATAAAGATAAAGAACAATTTGAATCAGAGATAAAGGGAATTATCAATCAATTTGATATTGATTATCTTGTTCTTGCAAAATTTATGCGTATTCTTTCTGCTGATTTTGTAAAAGATCATGCGGGTAAGATTGTCAATATTCATCATTCATTTTTGCCTGCATTTATTGGTGCAAATCCATATCGGCAAGCGTTTGAACGTGGTGTGAAAATAATAGGTGCAACAGCTCATTTTGTTACGGATAATCTGGATGAAGGGCCCATTATTACGCAGCACACTACACATGTAGACCATAACTTTGGTGTAAAGGAAATGATTCGGGCAGGAAAAGAAATAGAAAAAAAGGTACTTCTTGAAGCATTAGAATTAATTTTTGAAAACCGGGTATTTGTTAGCGGAAATAAAACAGTCGTTTTCAAATAACTTCATTTAATCATAGCGTTATGTAGATTAAACTTTGCTTATATCAGGCAGGATATAGATTCTTGATGTTCAATTTTTGATACAGGTAATTTCGACGGCTTAATTCTGTTAACACTGAATAATCATCACTTAAAAGTAAATATGAACATACTGTATCTATCTCGTAGTTTAGCTTATTGAAAAAGCTTTTTTAAAATATTTTCCTGAAGGGTATATTAACTATATTCTCAATTATTTTAATTGAATAAATGTGCTTTTATATTCAGGAGAGGTATGTTTTAGTCACTAGCATGGAATAAAATTTACAATTTGCTAAAATATCAATGGTTGAGATTCATTGTTTCAAATCGCATCAGGAAGACTTCAATAAAATCATATCTGATTTAAAAATGAAATATTTTTCGGGTTATTAAAAGCATGCTTGATAAGCTATGTATTTAGTATTTATCGCATTAAATAAATGGGGAACGCTTTTTGATATACAGTTAAATGAAAAACATACAAAAAAATGGGAGTTTATTTAATATTAATCATCCCGGTATTATTGCTGAGCATGTTTGTACAATGGCGATTTAGAAATAAATTTTCTCAGTATGCCGAAATGCAAATCAGCTCTGGTTTATCGGGCAAGGAGGTAGCAGAAAGAATGCTGCATGATAATGGAATTTACGATGTGAAAGTGATGAGCACCGAAGGACAATTAACCGATCATTATAATCCATCAGATAGAACCGTAAATCTTAGTACAGATGTATATTACAGCCGGAGTGTTGCCGCGGCCGCTGTAGCCGCACATGAATGCGGACATGCGGTGCAACATGCCAAATCTTACTCCTGGCTTAACTTAAGAAGTACTATGGTACCTTTGGTTAGCATTTCATCTAATCTGTTGCAATGGGTTTTATTAATTGGTGTTATGCTATTGGTTGTTAATGTTACACCAATTGTTTTGGCCATTGGTGTTTTAGGGCTGGCTTTGGTTACAGTATTCAGTATTATAACCCTTCCGGTAGAGTTTGATGCCAGTAACCGTGCGTTGGCCTGGTTAAAAAATAATCAGGGTGTTATGCAAACGCAGGAAGAAAACAGGCAGGCTAAAGATGCATTGTGGTGGGCAGCCATGACTTATGTAGTGGCAGCAGTTGGTGCCTTAGCCAACCTTCTTTATTATGCGTCCATGTTATTTGGAAGAAGCAGGGATTAAAATATCAAATTATAAAAGTACATACGGTCGGGAATCAATTCCGGCCGTTTTTGTTTAATGATCTGAACCAAAGGGAACAGCCTTAACGTTTCTATAAAAAATAATGATATTTTATCTGTTGAAAATTGAATTAATTCAATTTGTAAGGGGCAACCAGCTGGAATTCAGGAATATTCACTTCAAACTCTGAACCATCTACATCTCGTTTCATCAGATAGGCACCCTTCATGCTACCCATATCTGTTTTTAAATTACATCCTGAAACATATACGTGGGTATCCCCTGGCTGAATCACAGGCTGCAAACCCACAACGCCCTCGCCTTCAACTTCTCTTCGGCTACTATTGGAATCAAAAATAAACCATTGTCGACGTAATAATTGAACGGCATAATCAGAAAGATTGGCGATTTCTACCCGATAAGCAAACATAAAATGTTCATTAGCCGGATTGGAATATTCTGGCTGGTAAATCGTTTCTACTGAAACTTTAACTCCATCTGTAATTGCTGTAACCATGGTAATATACGAATGTATAAAAAACTTTTCAAAAATCAGGCCAGTACTTTAGTGGCATCATAACTGGCAAATTTTTCTGCCACTTCTTCCAAAATGCTATAAATGTTTTGAATATCAGGTTCTGCCACTAAACGCATGCGGTAAGGTTTAAAGTCAGGCAAGCCTTTAAAGTAATTGGCGTAATGCCTCCTCATTTCAAAAATTCCAGTTTTAGGACCTTTCCATTCCAAAGATTTATCCAGATGTGTTCTGCATACTTCAATTCTTTCCTCAATGGTAGGGCCAGGTAAATGTTCTCCGGTTTTAAAAAAGTGCTTTACCTCTCTGAAAATCCATGGATAACCAATGGCGGCTCTGCCAATCATAATGCCATCTACCTCATATTCCATACGCCAGTTAGCGGCCTTTTCAGGGCTATCCACATCACCATTACCAAAAATCGGAATTTTAATTCTGGGATTACGCTTAATTTCCCGGATTAATGACCAGTCTGCTTCGCCCTTGTAAAGCTGTGCTCTTGTTCTGCCATGAATGGTTAAAGCTTGAATACCAACGTCCTGAAGTCGCTCAGCCACTTCATAAACATTTTTACTGTCATCATCCCAACCTAAGCGGGTTTTCACAGTAACTGGTAAATGTGAAGCCTTAACAACAGCTTCTGTCATTTTAACCATTTTATCAATATCCCGAAGCAAGCTTGAGCCGGCGCCTTTGCAAACCACATTTTTAACCGGGCAACCATAGTTAATATCGACCAGATCTGGTCCTGCAGCCGATGCAATTTCCGAAGCTTCACGCATGTGGTCAATGTCACCTCCAAAAATCTGGATGCCTATCGGCCTTTCATACTCAAAAATGTCTAATTTCTGCCTGCTTTTTGCCGCATCACGAATTAAGCCTTCAGAAGAAATAAATTCAGTGTACATTAAATCCGCACCATTCTTTTTACATACATAACGAAATGGTGGATCGCTCACATCCTCCATCGGAGCAAGCAATAATGGGAATTCACCTAAATCTATATTTCCTATCTTAACAGACATTTTCTATCTTCAACGATTAATAATACATACAAAAGTACAAATAATGAATTTTGTAACACCTAATAAGGAAGAAATCAATCCCTTTTTACAATTACTTTTACTTCTATTTTACGGAATTGCCGGCGGACTGGTTTTTGCGTTAATTGGATTAGTGATCGCCTTCCTAATGTATGGTACAAATTTGATTAGTAATGTAGATGCACTTTTAGCGGGTGAACCGTCATATCTGAATGGGTTGAAAGTCATGCAAATTTTTTCCTCAATAGGAACCTTTATTGTGCCAGGAATAGCTCTGGCCCTCACCGAGAAACAAAAGGTAGCTAAATTTTATGGGCTTGGTAAACCGAAATTTCCGCTGATTATTTTGGTTTTCCTGATTATGATCGCCAGTATGCCATTGATGGAATGGACAGCAATCTGGAACCAAAAGATGATCTTGCCTGAATTTTTAAAAGGAATTGAGCAATGGATGAAGGAGAAAGAAGATGCTGCGATGGGGATTACAATTAAACTCCTCACCGTAAGGAACAATTTCGATTTTGTAGTTAATTTAATCATGATTGCAGTTCTGCCTGCTATCGGTGAAGAACTGATGTTTCGCGGAGGTGTGCAAAGATCACTAAACAGGGCTTTTAATAATCCGCACACTGCAATCTGGTTATCAGCCATTATTTTCAGTGCCATACATGTTCAGTTTTACGGCTTTATCCCACGGATGCTTTTAGGCGCAGGCTTTGGTTATTTATACTATTTTAGTGGTAGCCTTTGGTATGCTATGCTGGCGCATTTCATTAATAATGCATATGCTGTTTGCACTGCATTTTATATGCAAAAGCATAATATGCCACTGGATAAAGCAGATGAACCTATTGGATTTCCGTGGTATGGTTACTTAATTAGTGCAATAATTACCATAGCTTTGTTTAACTTTTTTAAAAACAAAGCAGAACGTGAGCGAAAACTGGATTAAAGTTTATACAACTTCCGATGCATTTGCAGCAGAGGTATTAAAACAAGGATTAACTGAGGCTGGTATTCCGGCGGTTACGATAAATAAGCAATTATCTGCCTACCATTTAAATGAAATCCATGTGTTGGTGAGTAAGGACGATTTTAACAAGGCCATTGAATACATCGTTGAAAACGAAATTGAATAATAGTAATAAGACCTTAAGTTCTACACCTTTTACCCACTATCACAAATGAAAACAAGGGCAATAACCGCTTTCTTTTTTACTATTGTAATGTTAGGCTCCATCTTTTTAGGAAGTTATGCCTTCACCATATTTTATTTAGTATTAAGTATTTTATCTCTTTTTGAGTTTTATAAGCTAATTAAAAATTCAGGAATCCGGCCTCACCGTAATATTGGTTTAATTGCCGGAGCATTGATATTTTTGATGGCTGCTGGTTTGCATTATCTAAAATATGATGTTAAATATCTTCTGCTTTGTATTCCATTAGTTTTTTCTGTCTTTATCACAGAACTTTATAAGAAGAATAAAATTCCATTTGCCAATATCTCCTATACATTTGTAGGCTTTGTATATGTAACCATTCCTTTCTGTTTTTTCCACGCTTTAGGGTTTTTAAAAAACTGGAGTGAATACAATTTTCATTTTCCGCTGGCTTTTTTATTGATGCTTTGGGCTAATGATACGGGTGCCTATCTTTTTGGTGTAAAATATGGTAAGCGCAAATTATTTGAACGTCATTCTCCAAAGAAGAGTTGGGAAGGTTTTTTTGGCGGAATGTTTACCAGCGTTTTGGTAGCGTATGGTTTGTCATTTTTATTTACCGAAAATCCATCATGGGTTTGGGCTGGAATGGCCATATTAATAGCCAGCTTTGGCACACTCGGAGACCTGGTAGAATCTATGCTGAAGAGAAGTCTAGATACTAAAGATAGTGGTGGATTATTGCCCGGCCATGGCGGCTTGCTAGATCGTTTTGATGGGTTATTATTAGCCGCACCAGTGGTTTATGCTTATTTGTACCTGATTTTGTATTAAACCATTTGGATTTTATATAGTATAAACCATATAAGAAAAATATAAGGTTAATGGGTTTTACTATAGCACTTATATGGTAAAATAAAGCTTTATTTAATCACCTGAACTGGTTTTTTGTGTTCATCAATCGCTACAAAGGTAAAATCGCCATGTACGGCCAACTCTCTTCCTTCTGCATACATTTGCTCAATGTAAATTTCTACATTCACCTTTAAACTGGTATTGCCTACATGATTTACTTTTCCTACCAATTCAATAATGGTTCCTGCCGGAATTGGTTTCTTAAAGTCGATTCTGTCGCTGCTTACGGTTACCATTATTTGCCTGCTGAATCTTGTAGCCGTGATAAATGCCACTTCGTCCATTAAATGCATGGCGGTACCACCAAAAAGGGTATCATAATGGTTTGTTGTGTTTGGAAAAACGGCTTTAAAAATACTGGTTTTTGAATTTTCGATTCTTTCTTCTAAGGTCATGGGTTAAATATAAAGGGTGTAAAAAGCTTTGACAACTTTCTTTCTTAAAAAGTTGTCAAAGTAAGGTTTTATTTTAGAGAAAACGATCGTGTTTCTTCCTGATTGACCACACGGGCATGGTAAAAATGAATTAGTTTTGTGCGGCTGTGCTTAAACCATCTTCAGTTTTACGCATTTCTTTAGCGGCTTCCACCATTTCAATCAGGGCTTTTTTGGTTTCATCCCATCCACGGGTTTTTAATCCGCAATCTGGATTTACCCAAAGCTGATTTCCAGGAATAACAGCCTTCGCTTTTTTAAGTAAATGAACCATTTCTTCCCTTTTAGGTACGCGTGGAGAGTGAATATCATAAACTCCAGGGCCAATTTCATTCGGATATTTAAAGTTGGCAAAAGCATCTAAAAGCTCCATTTGGGATCTCGAAGTTTCAATAGTAATTACGTCAGCATCCATATCTGCTATGTTTTGAATAATATCGTTAAATTCAGAGTAACACATGTGTGTATGAATTTGTGTTTCATCCTTAACACTGCTTGCAGAAATTTTAAAGGTATTTACAGCCCAGTTCAAATAAGTCTGCCAGTCTTTCTTCCTTAAAGGTAAACCTTCTCTGATAGCGGGCTCGTCAATCTGAATAATTTTAATCCCCGCATTTTCCAGGTCGACAACCTCATCCCTGATGGCCAATGCAATTTGCGTACAGGTTTCTGACCGTGGCTGATCATTACGCACAAAGGACCATTGTAAAATAGTTACTGGTCCGGTTAACATCCCTTTCATGTATTTGGATGTTAAAGATTGCGCATACGATGTCCATTTCACTGTCATAGGCTCCGGGCGTGAAATATCACCATAAATTATGGGCGGTTTTACGCAACGGGAGCCATAGCTTTGTACCCAGCCATTTTTCGAAAAGGCAAAACCTTCCAGCTGCTCGCCAAAATATTCAACCATATCATTGCGTTCAAATTCACCATGTACCAGAACATCAAGGTCTATTTCCTCCTGCCATTTTACTGCCTTTGCAGTTTCTTCGGCTATAAGTGTATTGTATTCATCTTTCGTAAAAGTTCCATTTTTAAACTTAGCCCTCCAGCTTCTTACTTCTGCTGTTTGCGGAAATGAACCAATTGTTGTTGTAGAATACTTTGGTAAATTAAGTTGTTGCTGCTTAATTTTTCTCAGAGAAAAATGACTTTTACGTTCTGAATCTTCAGCCTTTAAATTGGCTACGCGTTCTTTTACTATAGGATTATGGATAGAGGTAGATGTTTTTCTGTTGTTTAAAGCATTTTTGTTTTCCTCTAGTTTTTGCAGGGTAGATGCAGGGCCTTCGTTCAAGATCAGCTTTTTCAGGGTTACAATTTCGGTTACTTTCTGTTTAGCAAAAGCCAGCCATTGTTTTACCTCAGCAGTTAAATTTTCTTCATTGGTCTCATTTTCCAAATCAACCGGAGCATGGATTAAAGAACATGATGGTGCAATCCAGACACGTTCTGTGCCTATTTTCTCAATAGCTTGATTAATCATAGCGATGGAATGTTCAAAATCGTTTTTCCAGATGTTTCTACCATCTACAACACCTAAAGAAAGGATGGTATTTTCTTTAAGTTGAGGCAATACATCAGCCAGTTGATTTTCAGCCCTTACCAAATCTATATGTAAAACATTTACCGGAAGTGATGTGGTTAACGCCAGGTTATTACCAAGACCTTCAAAGTAGGTTGCAAGAACCAGCTTGATTCTTGGAAAGGCTTTCCGAATTTCCTTATAGGCATATTCATATGCTTTCTGTTCCTTTTCTGATAAATCTAAAGCCAGAAAAGGTTCATCAAATTGAATATATTCAACATCCAAAGCATCCAAACGGGCTAAAATTTCCAGATAAACAGGAAGCAGGTTTTTAATTAAGTCAATCTTTTCGAAACCACTTTCTTTTTCTTTACCCAACAAAAGGTAAGTAACCGGGCCAATTAAAACCGGTTTTGTGATGATCCCCAGTTGCTTGGCCTCATAAAATTCATCAATTATTTTGGTGGAGAGAAGTTTGAAAGGTTGGTCTTTATGAAATTCAGGAACAATATAATGGTAGTTGGTGTCGAACCATTTGGTCATTTCCATAGCAACCACATCCAGCCCATCTTTCTGATAGCCCCTGGCCATGGCGAAATAGAGATCCAGCTCAGTGTTTCCCTTTTTTAAAATCACTTCGTTATACCTCTTCGGAATGGCACCAAAAGTTAACGAATGATCCAGCACATGATCATAGAAAGAGAAATCATTCGAAGGAATGAGGTTAATTCCGGTTTCCTGCTGAAGTTTCCAGTTCTCGTGGCGGATGTTTTTTCCTACCTGAAGTACATTTTTGTAGCCCGTTTTACCTGCCCAGTAATTTTCGCAGATTTTCTTTAATTCGCGGTAGCTACCAATTCGCGGATAGCCTAGATTTTGCGTTAGCATTTCTTTTAAAGATTAAGTAAATAAATCGTTTAAAAGCCCTCAAGCAATATTCTATAATGATTTCTGTAAAAAATGAAAAGGAAAGGCAGGGGCATACAAAACCCACTCATCAGCAAAAAGCTTAAAGCAAATTTTAATAAAATGGTTAATTTTATTGTGAACCTATCAGACCTGACCTGTTGCTTTTTTACGCGAAAGCACCGTCAATTCGATATCTGGCAGGTCTCCTGACTTATTCCCGGTTTTATCGCCTTCCCATCCCGAAAAACAGAACAGTGGCATTATTGATAAAACCGTTGTCTTTATTTTAAAAGACAGAATTTACAGTTGCGCGACAGCTCGTGATTTGCACACGATTCCCTTTTAATCTACAGCTAAGTAAAACCGATATCGGTTGATGAAAAATAAAGTTAAGAACTTGCATCAATACAAATGTATTTATTAACACGCAGTAATTGTAACAGGAAACAAATATTATTCTGTTTTCAAAATATAAAAGTCAAAAAAACTTAGCTATTTTTTGGTAAAAGATGTCGTGTAACAAATTTACGGCACTCTGTTTTTACATTCTTTTCGCTATTATATTTGAGTATCCAACAAACCAACCTAAACTATGATTAAAATGCAATTTAGAAAGCTATTACTGGCTTTTCTAATCGTAAACGGCAGTGCTTTTGCGCAGGAAGTACCTTCTCCAAAATCACATTTTGGCTTTGATATCGGCGATAATTACCAATTGGCTACCTATACGCAAACCGAGGCTTACTTTAAAAAATTAGCTGAAACATCTAAGCGTGTGAAACTGGTTGATATTGGCAAAACTGAAGAGGGAAGAAATCAGTATATGCTGATTGTTTCTTCACCTGAGAACCTTCAAAAGCTGGATCGTTACAAAGAAATTTCGCAACAGCTTGCCCTTGCAGAAATTACAACTGAGCAGGCAAAAGCACTATCTCGGGAAGGAAAGGCAGTGGTTTGGATTGATGGTGGTTTACATGCAACTGAAACCGTTGGTGCACATCAGTTGATTCAAACTGTTTATGAATTTGCTTCTAAAACGGATCCTGAAACCACTAAAATTCTTGAAAATGTAATTATTTTATTTACCCATGCCAATCCTGATGGGCAGGAATTGGTGAGTAACTGGTACATGCGTGAAAAAGATCCTGCAAAGAGAGTGTTATCTGGTTTACCTGTTCTTTATGAAAAATATGCCGGGCACGATAATAACCGGGATTTTTTTATGCTGAATTTAAAGGAAAGTCAGAATATCGGGCGACAACTTTTTGTGGAATGGATCCCTCAGATTATGTATAATCATCATCAGGCAGGCCCTGCCGGAACTGTTGTCGCTGGGCCACCCTATCGCGATCCTTTCAACTATGTTTTCGATGCCACACTCTTAACCAGTTTAGATGCGGTTGGGGCGGCCATGCATACCAGATTAAATGTAGAAGGAAAGCCTGGTTATACACAACGTGGAGGTTCAGTGTTTTCAACCTGGTATAATGGTGGGTTGAGGACAACCACTTATTTTCATAATATGGTTGGTTTACTGACGGAGATTGTTGGTAGCCCGACACCATCAGAAATCCCGTTAGTACCTTCCAGGTTATTGCCAAACAGTGATTCACCTAACCCGGTTACTCCCCGGAAATGGTTTTTTAAAAACTCCATTGACTATTCTGTTTCTCTAAATTACGCTGTATTAAATTATGCGCAGCGACATGCAGACGAATTGCTTTTTAATATTTATCAAATGGGCAGAAATTCAATTGAAAAAGGTAAGAAGGATACCTGGTCTTTTTCACCTAAAAAGATTGAAGCCATTAATGCAGCAGCAAAAAAAGGCGGATCGAATACTGCAGATGTTGGTGAGTATGATTTTGGCTCCAGACAAATGATGAGTGTAAAATATTTTGATACCGTGATGAAGGCACCGGCAAACAGAGATGCAAGAGGTTATATCCTATCTGCTGATCAGGCTGATTTTAATACGGCAATTAAATTCTTAAATGCGCTCATTAGAACTGGCATTGTGGTGCAGAAAGCAATGGCTCCATTTATCGTTGCTGGCAAAAAATACCCTGCAGGAAGTTATGTGGTTAAAACTGACCAGGCTTTTAGGCCACATGTATTAGATATGTTTGAGCCACAGGATCACCCCAATGATTTCAAATATGAAGGTGGTGCCCCTATACCACCCTATGATGCTGCCGGATGGACATTGGCTTATTTAATGGACGTAAAATTCGACCGTATCCAGGATGATTTTAGCGGACCATTTGAAAAAAATCCATATGGTAAGTTACTGGTTCCTGAAAATAAGCTCACTGGAAAAAGTTATATATTAAGTGCTGCACAAAATGATTCTTATACCGCTGTTAATGATCTATTGAAAGATAAAATAGAGGTTTACCGTTCGAAGGAAAACGGAGATTTTTATGTTTCTTCTGCCGGAAAATCTGTTTTGGAAAAGGCAAATGTGAAATTAAAATCTGCGACCATTCCAAAAGATAAAACGAAAATTTCTGCTTCAAGAATTGCCTTATGGGATAATTATGGTGGATCAATGGCATCCGGTTGGATGCGTTTTATTATGGAGCAGTATCATTACAATGCTACCGTTATTTATCCGCAGGATATTGATGCAGGAAGTTTAAAATCTAAATATGATGTAATTATTTTCGTTGGTGGCGCAATTCCGGCACTACAGGTTGGTGGCTTCGGCTCAAGAGCTTTCGAGCCTAAAGCAGAAGATATTCCTTTGGCATACAGAAATCGTTTAGGTAGGATTACCGCAGATAAATCTATACCTCAATTAAAGCAATTTTTAGAAGACGGGGGCAATATTGTAACCATTGGCAATAGTACAAATCTGGCTTATCATTTAAACTTACCAGTTCGCAACGCCATAATGGAGATTGTAAATGGCGAAGAAAAGAAACTCCCGGCAGAGAAATATTATGTACCTGGAAGTGTTCTACAAGTTGAATTAGATCCCAAACAACCCGCTAACTGGGGAATGGAAAATGATGCGGATGTGTATTTTGATAACAGTCCGGTTTTTAAATTAACCGGAGATGCCATTACCGCTGGAAAAATCAAACCATTGATGTGGTTTAAATCTGCTGCACCTTTGCGCAGCGGTTGGGCCTGGGGTCAGGCTTATTTGCAGGATGGTGTAACAGCTTTTGAGGCAAATTTAGGGAAAGGAAAGTTACTGGCTTTTGGTCCGGAAATAGCCTTTAGGGCACAAACCCATGGAACCTTTAAATTGATTTTTAATCAGTTGTATAAATAGAAAATTGATTGAGCAGATCGGTATCCTTTATATTATGGCCTTTTTACTTTCTGCTTACTAAGCATTCTTATAAAGTAGTTATTTTTATTTCATGAAAGTAGAAATCTGGTCGGATGTAATGTGTCCGTTTTGCTATATTGGTAAGCGTCATTTTGAGCAGGCCATAGAAAAATTGCCTTTTAAAAATGAGATCACGGTAGATTGGAAAAGTTATCAGCTAAATCCTGAATATCACAATACAAACAATGAAACGGTGTACGATTACCTTTCTAGAAGTAAAGGAATGCCGATTGAACAGGCAAAGCAAATGACGAAACAAGTTGCTGATATGGCTGCAAATGCAGGTTTAAAACTCGATTTTGATGCCAATATTCCGGCTAATACTTTTAATGCACACAGACTAATTCATTTGGCCGCCAAACACGGTTTGCAAGATCAGGCTGAAGAAAAATTGTTTGAAGCTCATTTTATAAATAGTCAGAACATTGATGATTTATCGGTTTTGATAGATCTTGCTGAGGAAATAGGTTTAGAAAAGGCCGAGGTAGAAGAGGTTTTAAAAGGAGATCAATTTAGCGAAGCTGTTCGTTATGATATTTATGAAAGCCAGAATTTAGGCATTCGTGGTGTTCCTTATTTTGTGATGGATAGAAAATATGGGATTTCCGGAGCACAACCTGTGGAAGCTTTTACTGATGCGCTTACCCAAAGTTTTACAGAATGGAAAGCCACTCAGCCTAAAACTACGCTTACTTCATTAAATAAAAATGATGATGCCATTTGCGATGAAAATGGATGTTAAATATAGGTTTGTTTCCCGCAGATTACACTGATCAATGTAGATTTTTCTGCGTAAATCATTTTGATCTGCGGGAATATTATGAACCTCTTCATGTTGAATTTACTTCAGCATCTATTAATAAATTAGATTACGCTCAGGATGATGATTGATTAAGTAATTACGCTTAATTTACCGCTGCTGATTTTTCAAAGGCGTTAACAGATATTCCAAGCCATTCACCCGTATTTCGAACATGGTAGCCATTAAATCGCCTAATTTGCCTTTAGGAAAGCCTTTGTCTTTATACCAGAGCAGGTAGCTTTCGGGGATATTGCAGATTAGATAGCCTTTATACTTGCCATAAGGCATTTGCATTTTGACTAAATCGAGTAATAAGGTAGGATCCATTAAAGTATAAAATCTAAATAGTTTTCTTTGTTAATGATAGAAAATGAGGCGTGTGGATAGTTTTTAGCAAAAAAACCAGGTATTTTCTTTTTTTGATTACTCCATTTAAAGTCTACTGCAACCATCTCTCCATTTTTAGTTTCAATTAAATCAATTTCCTGCTGGTCATATGTTCTCCAGAAATAATACTGAGCACCCTGTTGTTCGTAGTTGGTTTTTTTAATCCGTTCACTAAACCCATAGTTTTCCCATAAAATACCCTGATCATTCCGAAGTGATAATAATCTAAAATCATTGATAATTGCATTCCGGATACCGTTATCATAAAAATACCATTTCGAAGATTTGGTAACCTCTTTACGGAGGTTGTTGCTATATCCGCCAATTTTATAAATAATAAATACCTTCGAAAGCAAATCAAGATAACGGTCAACAGTATTTTTGCTGATTCCTAATGATCTGGAAAGCTCATCTATTGAAACCTCTGAACCAATTTGCAGGGCAATAAGCTTTAACAGATCAAATAGTTTATTACTGTTTTGAATGTTTTCATAGATCAAGATATCCTTTAACAAATATGATTTTACTAATTCTGTTAGGTATTGAGATTTTTCTGCCAACGTTTCCAATTGAAATATTTCAGGATATGAACCAAAAATCAACCGCTCTTCCAGATTTTGAGCAGTTTGTAAGCCATTTTCACCTGGTGCTAATTCTAGTTGCGCAATCGGATACAAATAGTAGGTTATACTTCTGCCTGTAAGCGGTTCACCGGTTTGATTAGAGAGGTCAAATGCTGATGAACCACTCGCTATAATCGTCAAATCTTTAAAGCTGTCAATTAGCAACTTTAAAATTTTGCCAATGTCAGGAATCACCTGTGCTTCATCAATGACCAATAATTTACTATTTCCTAAAATTCTTTTATAGTTAGCTGTAGTTCTGGTAGCAAGTAAGGTTTGAATATCCTGATCCTCTCCGTTTAAAAAAATATATTCAATATTTGCTTCAGCGGTGATTTGTTCAATCAGCCATGTTTTGCCAACCCTTCTTGTTCCGAAAAGTAAAATCACTTTATTCTTTCCTATTTTATGGAGAATTGTTGATTTTAAATATCTGGAAATTTGACTTTGCATAATCCAAATATAGGTAAATTTTGTTAATTCAGTCAGTCAACTGACTGAATTAACGTTAATTCAGTCAGTTGACTGACTGAATTAACGTTTTTAATCAATGAGTTCTAAAGTTTGAATGGCTTCTTCAATCGTACTTACGTTATCAAATGCAATGCGCAAAGTATTTTTAACTTCTTTCAAGTTGCACATTCTTGGGTGATTCTGAGCGAAAGTTAAAATTCTGGTAAAAGTATTGGAGTCAAAATACTTCGATTGTTTATCACTTAAGAAATACCCTCGCAGGCTATTTTTCTTAAAGCTAATTTTCTCAAAGCCAAGTTTCTTTCCAAACCATTGCAAACGCACCACACTTAACATGGTTTTTACCTGTGGCGGAACCGGACCAAAACGATCGGCTAAATGTTTTTCAAAAATGGCTAGTTCAGTTTCATTGCTTAATTTAGAAAGCTCTGTATATAGGTTATAACGTTCGGTAATATTGGTAATGTAGGCATCAGGAATATATAGCTCCAAGTCTGTATCTACCTGCGTAAAGCCAACAAATGGCCGTTCTGGCTCATTCTCAAACAAGCCTTTAAATTCTGCTTCTTTCAGTTCCTGAATGGCTTCATCTAAAATTTTATGGTACATTTCAAAACCAATTTCGGCGATAAAACCACTTTGTTCAGCCCCTAGTAAGTTTCCGCTACCGCGGATATCCAAATCTCGCATGGCAACATTAAATCCACTCCCCAGGTCAGAAAATTCTTCAATTGCGCTTAAGCGTTTTCTGGCTTCAGACGTTAAGGTAGAAAGCGGTGGTGACAATAAGTAGCAGAAAGCCTTTTTATTGCTCCTGCCTACACGTCCACGCATCTGGTGTAAATCGCTCAGGCCAAACATGTGTGCATGATTGATGATGATGGTATTGGCATTCGGAATGTCCAAACCTGCCTCAATAATTGTGGTTGCAACCAAAACATCTTTTTCACCATTGATAAAATCAAGCATTACATCTTCCAGCGCATCGCCATCTAATTTTCCATGGGCAATACCAATTCTGGCTTTTGGTACAAGTTTTTGAATCATCCCGCCCAGTTGCATTAAATCATTTACACGATTGTGAATGAAGAAAACCTGTCCGCCGCGGTCTAATTCAAACTGAACAGCTTCCTGAATCAATTTATCATTAAAAACATGAAGCTCGGTACTTACCGGTTGGCGGTTTGGCGGTGGCGTGCTGATGATGGATAAATCCCTAGCGCCCATTAATGAAAAGTGTAGCGTTCTTGGAATTGGTGTAGCAGTTAGCGTTAAAGTATCTACATTTACACGAACGGCTTTTAAACGCTCTTTCGCAGTTACGCCAAATTTCTGTTCTTCATCAATAATCATGATGCCCAGGTCTTTGAACTTCACATCCTTACTCAGCAAACGATGGGTACCAATCAGAATATCAACCTTGCCGGCTGCGGCTTCTGCCAGTGTATCTTTGATCTGTTTATTGGTCTTAAAACGGTTAATATAATCTACCGTAACCGGAAAATCCTTTAACCTTGAAGAGAAAGTTTTAAAATGTTGCAACGCTAAAATGGTGGTAGGAACTAGGATAGCAGCCTGCTTCCCTTCTGCAACTGCTTTAAATGCTGCACGAACAGCAATTTCTGTTTTTCCAAAACCCACATCACCACAAACTAAACGATCCATCGGATGTGGTGCTTCCATATCCTTTTTCACATCCTGGGTAGCTTTGAGCTGATCGGGCGTATCTTCATAAATAAAGGAAGCCTCTAGTTCGGTTTGTAAATAACCATCGGGAGAGAAAGCGGTTCCGGCCTGTGTTTTTCGCAATGCATAAAGCTTAATCAGATCGCGGGCAATGTCTTTAACTTTTTTTTTTGTGGTTTTTTTGAGCTTGTCCCAGGCGTCAGTACCGAGTTTATTCATTTTTGGTACACCACTCTCCTTTCCGCTGTATTTGGCAATACGGTTGAGTGAGTTAATGTTCACATAAAGCAAATCATTATCGGCATAGATTAAACGAATCATTTCCTGCGTTTTGCCATTTACTTCCACCTTTTCTAATCCGGCATATTTTCCAATACCATGATCAATATGGGTAACATAGTCACCAGATTTTAACTCGCGTAAATCTTTAAGTGTAATGGCCTGACTTTTCTGATAACCCTTTTTAAGCTTGTATTTATAGTAACGGTCAAAAATCTGATGATCGGTATAAAAAGCCGTTTGAATTTGAGGATCAACAAAACCTTCGCGCAACATGCTATTAATCGGTGTGAATTTAGCCGATTTATCTATGTCATCCAAAATGGCATATAAACGTTCAATTTGTTTCGGAGAATCAGTAAAAATAAAATTGACAATCCCTTCTTTTTCATTTTCTTTGAGGTTATGAATCAGTAAGTTAAAATCCTTATTAAATGATGGCTGCGGTTTGGTTTCAAACTCAAACCGATCGTCTGTTTTATAAAAAAACTGCTTCCCAAATTCCACTAAAGGAAAGTCATGCAAATGATCGCCCAAAAGTTTTTCATCACTGAAAGCAAATTTTGGATCAATCCATTCGGGATTCTGATTTTTATCTGCCAGTGGAAGTGCCTTCCAAAGTTCTACAGCTTTTTTATAACCGGCTTTTACAATATCTAGGGTAAACTCTACATCTTTAAGCCAAAGCTGTGTATCCCGATCGATATAATCGAGGATGCTGATGTTACTTTCGGTTAAGAATTTAGCTTGTACATTTGGAACAATCGTAAGCGATTTAACACTATTTACCGAAAGCTGACTTTCAATTTCAAAGCTGCGGATACTTTCTACCTCATCGCCAAAAAACTCAATCCGGAAAGGCAAATCTGAAGAAAAAGAAAAGATATCTACAATACCACCACGGATAGAGAATTGTCCGGGCTCATAAACAAAATCACGCCTGTCGAAATCATAATCGATTAAAAATTCATTAATAAAATCAATGCCCAGTTTAGCACCGAGGCTAATTTCCAATGTGTTTTTCTCTAACGCAGAGCGATCAATTACCTTTTCGGCGATGGCTTCTGGATAGGAAACCACAATTTTTCCATACTCCGAATCGTGGTTAAGTTCATTTAGTACTTCCGCACGAGCCAATACATTGGCGGTATCTACCTGGGTAAAATCAAAAGATTTACGGTATGATGAAGGAAATAATAAAACCTGTTTATCCAAAACGCTCTCCAGGTCAGATTGAAAATAAGCTGCCTCCTCCCTATCCGGAAGAATAAAAAGTATGGGTTTATGAAGTAAAAAGTAAGAAGAAAGTGCTACAATGGCGTCGGCAGAACCTACCAATCCCTTTAATTGTATCTTCGGGCTTTTAGTACTATTTAACGCTTTGGTAAACGCTGTTACCCGATCGTCGGTTTTATATCTGTTTATTAAATCACGAATGTTCAAGGCACAAAAATAAGCTTAATCTTTAATATTAACCCGCATTTTTGTTAAAGGTTTTTTAAGTTTGTGCAAGTTTGTTCGAGTGCAGGTACGGATTCGTCGGATTATATCTGCAGTTTGTCGAATAGGCGTCTATCCGTGTAACAAAGCAAGTTTCAAATCCTCTAAAATACATAAATTGAAAGCATGAAATACATTAAAAACTTCCCGTTAGAACTGATGTTCTGGGTGATGGCTTTAGTGTTACTGGCAACAGCAAATGGTCATGAGCATCACTTTACACTTTGTCCGCTGGCTAACTTAGGCTACCAGGGCTGGTGTCCGGGATGTGGATTGGGCAGGTCAATCAGCCATATTTTTCATGGCAATTTTGCCGAAAGTTTCGCTGAACACTGGTTCGGATTTCCGGCACTTTTAATTATAGTTTATAGAATATATATATTAATCAGAAATAGAGAAACTTTAACCTTAAATACATAAAAACCATGGATATATTTCAATCACCTTTAATGTCGTTACCAGGTATAACGCCAGAAGAATATGCCTATTTGCAACAAGCCACAACAGGCTTAAATGAACAGCAGCTCCGCAATTTTTTAATGATTTACGGCAGCAGAAGAAAACAACCATCAGAAATTTTATTACTGGCCTTAATTGGTTTTGTAGGCTTCGCCGGAATACACAGATTCGTCATCGGACAAATTGGAATGGGTATTTTATACTTCTTTACTGGTGGTTTGTGTATGATTGGAACCATTGTAGATGTAATCAACCATAAAAGCCTTGCATTTGAATACAACCAGAAAGCGGTTTTCGAAAGTTTACAAATGGTAAGAATGGGTGGCGGATTTCAATAAACATCGAGAAATCCCGGTAGAAATTCAAAGTCCGCATCCGAAGAAAAATCGGTTTTGCGGACTTTTCGTTTTTTGTCAGGTTCTAAAATATTTTACTTTCAAACAGAAACCCTAAAATTTCTATATTTATACCATGAGATTATCAGAAATAACGAATTACCTGGAAAGCATTGCCCCTTTGAATTATCAGGAAGACTATGATAATGCGGGATTAATTGTTGGCGATCCTAAAATGGAGATTCGTGCTGCCCTGGTTGCTTTAGATTGCATCGAATCCATTGTAGATGAAGCTATTTCTACAGGCTGTAACCTGATCATTACCCACCATCCCATCATTTTTAAAGGCCTGAAAAAACTTAATGGTAAAAACTATGTAGAACGCGTTGTGCTTAAGGCCATCAAAAATAATATTGCCTTATATGCCATTCATACCAATCTTGACAGCATTCATACCGGCGTCAATGCCCGAATTTGTGAACGTTTAGGCCTAACGGGAACGAAGGTGCTTTCGCCTAAAACAGGCTTATTAAAAAAACTGGTGACTTATTGTCCACATGCACAGGCAGAGCAATTGCGGTCGGCATTGTTTTATGCCGGTGCGGGAAACATTGGAAACTATAGCGAGTGCAGCTTTAATGCCGATGGTTTTGGAACATTCAAAGGAAATGAAGATGCCGATCCGTTTGTTGGAGAAAAAGGTATTCGTCACCGCGAACCGGAAGTGCGGATTGAAATGGTTTATCCCACACAAGCGGAAAGAAAAATTTTAGTGGCATTATTTGAAAATCACCCTTATGAAGAGGTGGCTTACGATATTTATCAGCTTGAGAACAAACATCAACTGGTTGGTTCTGGCATGATGGGCTGGCTGGAGTACGATATGGATGGTTATGATTTTTTGCATTTGGTAAAGGATCGTATGCAGGCTAAAGTAGTTAGGCACACCGAAGTAATTGGAAAAAGAATTAAAAAAGTGGCTGTATGCGGTGGTTCGGGGAGTTTCCTTTTAAAGGAGGCGATTGCTGCCGGGGCCGATGCTTTTATCACTGCAGATTTTAAATATCATGAGTTTTTTGATGCAGAAGAAAAAATCATCATTGCCGACATCGGACACTTTGAAACTGAACAATTTACATCCAATTTATTGCTTGAAATTATTCAGAAAAAATTTACTAACTTTGCAATCCGTTTAACGGAGCAAAATACAAACCCCATAAATTACTTGTTTTAATGGAACAAACCGTAGAACAAAAGCTAAAAGCTTTATACGAATTACAAAATATCCACACTAAAATTGATAAAATCCGTCAGGTACGTGGCGAGTTACCGATGGAAGTTGCCGACTTAGAAGATGATGTTCTAGGATTAGAAACCAGAATTTCAAAAATTAAGGCCGAACTTGATGACCTGGAAGATTCTATCGTAACGCGTAAAAACACAATAAAAGACGCCCAGTCTGCCATCAAAAAATACGATACTCAATTAAAAGAAGTTAAAAACAACCGTGAATACGATGCTTTAACCAAAGAGATTGAGATTCAAGGTTTAGATATTCAGGTTTCTGAGAAAAAAATTAAGGAACACGGTTTTGAAATTACTTCTAAAACAGAAATCTATGAAGCTGCAAAAGCAGAATTGGAAGGAAGGAAAAAAGATTTAGAAGTTAAAAAGAGCGAACTTGATGTAATCACTGCTGAAACTGAAAAAGAAGAACAGGATTTACAAAAGAAAGCGGATAAAGCAGAGCCTCAAATTGAGGAGCGTTTATTGGTGGCTTACAAACGTTTGCGCAAAAATGCAGTTAACGGTTTGGCTGTTGTAACCATCGATCGTGATTCATGCTCAGGATGCTTTAACCAGATTCCTCCTCAACGTCAGCTGGATATCCGTCAACGTAAGAAAATTATCGTTTGCGAGCACTGTGGCCGTATATTGGTTGATGAGGCTTTAACACATGAAGTTGCAGAAGGCTAATCAGCACCTTCAATAAAGATTATAAAAACGTCCCGAGAATATCGGGGCGTTTTTTATTTTATACGCAAAACAAGAATAACATTTCAACGTTTAGTTCTTATTTAAGTTTAAGCGATCCAAACATCAATTCATCCAAACGTATATCATATCAAATGACTAAGACACAGCGTTTCATTATTCTTTCTGCTCTGTTAATATTTCCGTCTACCTCTCTATTTGCGAACTTTGATTTTAACAGCAATTGTCTGAAGGCGTATAAAAGTATTTTTGAACTAAAACTGGGTAATGCCAGGGCTTACATCTCTACCGAAAAAAAACAGCACCCCAATAATTCCATTATTCCACTGCTGGAAAATTATGTTGATTATTTTACACTGGTTACATCAGAAAGCAAAGCTGATTTTGATCGGCTTAAGGGTAATAAATCCGTACGTTTAGATCAAATTAGTGACGATGACAAAAAATCACCATATTATCTTTATGCACAGGCTGAAATAAATTTACAATGGGCTTTAATTCGGGGCCGTTTTGGAGAGTTTTTTAATGCGGCGATGGAAGTGAAGAAAGCCAATAGCTACCTTCAGGAAAACGCCAGGAAATTCCCGGATTTTCAACTCAACTTTAAAGGTCTCGGTTTAATCAATGCTGTTTTAGGAAATCTGCCCGATGGTGCATTAAAGACAGCCTTATCTGCTTTTGGTATTAAAGGAAACCTTGAAACAGGGCTAAATATGTTTGAAAAACTTGCAGATAACCTGCCTAAATCTACCTATGAGCCATTTTATGATGAAGTGGTTTTTTATTATGCTTACGTACTTAGTGATGTGGCCCATAGTTCGTCTGCTTATGCCAAAACAATGAAATATACGGAGCGCATTGCAGATACCAGTCTTTTAAAAAGCTATCTACAAGGTTATGTTTGTTTGAAAAATGCACATAACGACGAAGCCATTCAAATTTTAGCTAAAAAGCCGGAAAGCGGGGTTTATCAGCCCTTTCCTTATCTTGATTATCTGGAGGGCCTCGCTCATCTCAATAAATTAGATCTTAATGCGGGTATTTATTTTAACCGCTTTTTACAGTCGAATAAGGGGGTAAATTATATTAAAGATGCCAATCTTCATCTTGCATGGATTTCGCTTTTAAAAGGTGATAAAGCCGGGTATAATACATTTGTGGCTAAAGCTATAAACAACGGTTACCTCTTTACGGAAAAAGATAAGCAAGCTAAAAATGAGGCAGCGGCACCTTTGCCACCTGTCGATCTCCTGAAAACCAGGTTGTTATTTGATGGAGGATACTTAACCAAAGCCCTGCAGGTACTGGCTGACAGGCAAACCGCAGATTATGCAAGTGAAAAAGACAAAGCTGAATTTAATTATCGATTAGGCAGGGTTTATGATGGGTTAAATAAAGATGATCAGGCATTGGTTTATTACCAATCCGCCATTAACCAGGGTAAAAGCTTAAAGTATTATTTTGCGGCAAATTCTGCCGTGCAAATGGGCAAAATTTATGAGAAAAAGAAGAATGCTATAAAAGCAAAAGAGGCTTTCAATACAGCCATAGCCATGAAAAATCACGAATATGAAAACAGCATTGAAAGCCAGGCGAAAGCAGGTTTAAAAAGGCTGGCTAATTAAAACCGATATACAAATGCATTAATGTGCATTCCTGCACCCACTGAAGCGAAAACGGCAACGTCTCCTGCTTTAACTTTATATCCTTTAACTTCCTCTTTTAAAACCAGATCCAGCAAGGTAGGCACGGTGGCAACGGAACTGTTGCCTAACCACGAAATGGTCATAGGTACCAGGTTTTCCGGAACGGTATCTTTGCCATAAAGTTTAAATAAACGTTTCATTATGGCGGTATCCATTTTGCCATTTGCCTGGTGAACAAATACAATGTTTACATCTTCTACACTTAATCCGGCCTTATCAATAGCCTTTTTGATGACTTGTGGAACCTGAACGACAGCAAATTCATATAATTTACGACCATTCATCTTCAAATAGTAATTGCCATTTGTTTCTTCCGGATGTGCGCCTTTGCCCATCGTGAGTAAATTACCATAGTTAACAGCATGGGTTTCTGTTTTATGTGCGATGATCCCTTTCTTTTGCGTCTCTTCTTCTTTTCCTTCAAAAATGACTGCACCTGCACCATCTGAAAAAATCATACTATCACGATCGTGTGGATCAATGATTCTGCTCAACGTTTCTGCACCAATTACCATTACCTTTTTGGCATCTCCGCTTTTAATAAAATAATCGGCCTGTATAGCACCCTGTACCCAACCCGGACAGCCAAAGATGATGTCATAAGCAACACAATCTGGATTTAAAATACCCAGCTGTTGTTTTACCTTTGCGGCGAGTGACGGCAAAATATCTGTTCTGTTGCTGCCTAATGGAATGTCTCCGAAGTTATGACAAAAGATAATGTAGTCTAATGTTTCCTTATCAATACCTGCATTTTCAATGGCCTTTTCTGCAGCTTTTGCACCAATATGATTGCTTAACAGCTCTTCCCCAACGTATCTTCGTTCTATGATTTCTGTAATCTCAGAGAACTTGTGAATAATCTCTGCAGGATCTTTATCAATACGATTTCCGTTCTCAAAAAAAGTCGAATTCAGGAATTCGTTACCAGAAATTATGTGGTCAGGAATATAACTTCCCGTACCGGTTATTACTGTATTTATTACTTTGCTCATAAATTATAATACCGCATACTAAAACGGTATGTAGTATAAAAATATCAATTATATTCGAATTTGGAAAATAAATAAATTTTTAGCGTTGCTTATTTTCGAGTGCAAACTTTAATAATCCGCTTTTACCAGTCACATTTAACTTCTGGGCCATATTTTTACGGTGTGTATCAACAGTATTTAAACTGATAAATAATTTTTGGGCAATCTGCATGGAGGTGTAATCTTCACGGATGAGCTGGAGTATTTCCATCTCTCTGGAGGTAAGGTTATGCCTTTTTTGAAATTGATCATCAATGTTATAAACTGCGTTGGATTGCACAATGGTTTTTAGTTTATTAAAGTGCTTTTCGCCATTCTGAATGCCCGTAAGAATTTTGAATAAGGTTTCGGCATCGGTATCCTTCTGAACAAAGGCCTTTACGCCTATTTCTTCGAGCTTAGTGGCCAGTTTTGTTGTATGATACATCGAGAGTACCATGATTTTAACAGCTGGAAATAATTGCCTGATCTTTTCAGAAGCCGTTTCGCCATCCATAACCGGCATATTTAAATCGATGATTAAAATATCCGGCAAATGGTGATTGAGCAGGTGCAGCATTTCCTTGCCGTTGGCAGCTGTACCGATGATTTTAAATTGAGCCTGTGTAGAAAGGATGGCCGATAATCCTTCGGCAAATAGTTTATGATCATCGGCAATCATTAAGGTAATGTGGTCTTTTTCCATGCTTATTAGGAATTTAATGGAATATCAATGCTGGTGGTGGTGCCGTTTGGATTGCTGTCAATCTGTATTCTACCATTCAGATATTTGACCCGCGAGCGGATGTTTTGTAAACCAAGGCCGTTTTTATCGGTTTCCGGATTAAAACCGATGCCATTATCTTCTGCCATAATATTGATTCTGTCATCAAATGATAAGATTTGTATGGTCGCCATGGAAGCACAGGAATGCCTGATGATGTTGTTGATCAGTTCATTTACCATCCGGTAAATGGTAATTTCCATTGCACTATGGATAGGATGCTCCACCTGAAATATAAAATCAAAAACTATTTTACCAGAATGGTTAAGACTTTTGAAATGTTCATTAAGGGTTTCAATTAAGCCTGCATGTTCAAAATTTTTAGGCATCAGGTTATGTGAAATGGCCCTGAGGTCTATACAGGCTTTTTCAATCATGCCAATAGTTTGATCATAGAAGGAACGTTCTGCTTCAGTGAGCTGAAGCGCTTTGCGCTGAAAAGCGGTGATGTTGAGTTTGATGATGGACAGCGTGCCACCCAGATCATCATGGAGATCTCTGGCCAAACGGCTTCGTTCATCCTCCTGCGCATTGAAAATACCATCTGCAAGTTCTATCTGGTGTTTGCTTTTTTCTTCCAGCAGTACCTCCTTTTCCTTTTTTAAAAAATTGTAGCGTTGTGTAAGGGCAAAGGATAAAAAAATAATCTCTGCCGTTAAACCCACCACAAGTCCGTTGGGCTTGAAAAGATTAAAATTGGTAATGCCTAAAGTGTTAAACACATAGTTAAACACCCCAAATAAAAGCATTATGGTAGCAGTGAGGTAATACCAGCCCAGTGTATAACCGGCCTTAATTCTTTCTGTTACGCAGATGACGATAATGATAACGGTGAGCAGTGCCAAAAGGTTGTTGATGTAAAAAACCGTTTTTTCAAGAAGTATAAACGATTTAAACAGCATGAACACCGGGATGGCAGACATCATCCAGCAGAAGCGTTTATAGAGATTTGTAAACCTGAATAGGCGGCTGTTGGACTGGTTCTGATTGATGAAAAGCTGCATCACCTGGATTAATAAACCACAGCTCAGGGAAGCCATAATCAAGCGCATATAATCCTGCAGACCAGGAAAATCGGGGTAAAACCACTGAAAAGCCAGTCCTTCTTCTTCCAGGATAAAAATCAACGTACAAAAAATATATAGCGCATAATATAAATGAATGCGATCTCTGACGGAGGCGAATAATAACAGGTTAAAAATGACAGCAAAAATGAAA
The DNA here is from genome assembly GCF_026240075.1 of Pedobacter sp. MR22-3. Lineage (NCBI taxonomy): Bacteria > Pseudomonadati > Bacteroidota > Sphingobacteriia > Sphingobacteriales > Sphingobacteriaceae > Pedobacter > Pedobacter sp. MR22-3. Next base: position 551,765 of record NZ_JAPIVF010000001.1, read on the forward strand.
ACCCCGGTATAAAATCCAAATAAAGTATGTTGCGGGATTTCTGCCTGGATAATATTGATATCGCGGCCGATCGACATGGGCATATACATATTCTGCCCGCGTTTATCTGCCCACAAGAAAAAGGTAGCCTTTTCATGTGCAGTCAATATGATCGGATAAATGAAGCTGCGGTTTTGGTAAGGTCTTTTTTTAAACGGAAAATGATCTCCGGTTAAGCCAAGAGGATGAATTTTCCCGCTTTCATCCTGTTTATAAAGTTGTAACCTGTTGACGCTTGAGCTGTGTTCTTTAAACATCAGGTGAACGGCCTGATCTAAAGTATTTTCGATATCAAAAGCAATCCAGAAATAGGATTGGGTATAGCCCTTGCTAAAAACTTTTCCCGGAGTAAGTGGCGTGAGCTTACGGACATTCTTGTATCGCACAATAGAATCAATGGTCAGGTTCAAATGCTTGTCTTCATAAAAATAACCATGTTTGCTGATGCTGAACTTAAGGGCAGTATCAATTAAAATAGGATTTCCTGTTTGAGCAGAACATAAGCGTAGGGAAAGAAAAAAAAGTAAAATGAGATTGAATAAATTTTTATTCATCGTTGGAGCGTTTGCTAGTAAAAATATAAAATTAAAATGTATTTGCTCATCAGGCATAAAGTTTCCCTTATTTTATATCTAACCTCATATAAGTGTTAAACATTTAAATATAAATCGGTTATGAATATTTGAATATACCGGATAGCGGGTATATGCGGGATGGATGGCTTGGTATTACTTTTACTGAATCTCAAACAATCTAAAAAACGCAAATCATGAAAAAGCTCTTAACCGTATTGTTTTATTGCCTGCTTATTGGTCAATCTTTCGGCCAGTCAAATGGCAAAAGCACCGATATTATCGGACAGTCCTTTGTAACCAAAACCAATATTTCAGTAAAAGTTTATGATCCGATAAACAATAAAATTGATACGAGCCTATCTTTTTTATTAAAAAACGACACAAAATTTTATATACACGAAATAGTAGAAAATGGTTATATAATATCAGTGTGGAATTATAGTCTTGATTCAAATAAAGTAAAATTCTATAATCAGTTAACTGAAAATAGATCAAAAGACAGGAACGCGACGAAATCGTTTAATAGAAATAAAAATAACACAGGAGGTTCCAAGAATGTTGATTCGGCTTATAGAATATTCAAATCTGATATTGGAATTGACACGGCACAAATAAAAAATAAGACCTTACATAATTTTAAATATAAAAATTTGGCCTATGTTGATTCTTGGGGGAATAACATGCAGTTTTTTATTTCGCTTAAAGACTTTAATGATAAATGTGAATCTATCTATCCGCATAAAAAAGGATTTACCTGGGGTTTTTTAACATTACCGATTAAGGCTAGATTTGGCAATTCGAAGGCACCGTTTACTTTTGAAGAAAAGATAAATTTTGGAATATCTGCGGGTATAAGATGGCAGCATGTTAATAGGGTATATTCTGCCAGCAATTTGCTAGGAGGCGTATCAGTAGGTGGTGTTAAACTTGACAAAGACAATTCTGCTTCTGCGCTGTCTTTTTCCGCAGGATATATGTATCAATATGACAAGTTCCAGATAGGGCTGTTTACAGGCGTGGACTTTATTGATAAATCTGCTACTGCAGTCAGCTGGGGATACCAGGGAAAGCCATGGGTAGGTTTTGCCATTGGATTTAGCTTGTTTGGCCAGGGTAATCCAACCGTAGCTGGAGAACAAAGTCAGAAATAATCCATTGAAAACTATTTATCCGGTTATGAAAAAAATAACGCTTCTTATTCTATCACTATCTTGTTTTATACAAATTAAAGCACAAGATTCCACGCGCTATCTGAATCTTAGGTTCATAGACTTTTATCGTCAAAACCATCCATTATCTTATTTTGCGCCACTAGGAGAGTTAGGATCTAAAAATAAGTATGTTTTTACAGCCAGGTTAACCACTTCATTTATGGCGTTAGGAACAAAAGGATCAAGATTAGCCATCGCAATAGTGCCAGACTTTACAATCAGAATGCTTAATATCAAATCAAGTCCAGTTTACACACCGGATTTTCGGATTGGTGTTGCGGCATATTATCGGTTAAATACTGATGAAGTTAATTACAAATATAGTACTGCTGGTTTTATGCACCATTCCAATGGCCAAGATGATACACCAAGGCCAATTGTTGGAACATTAAGTTATAAAAACTGGGATTTTTATACGAATTATGTTTATTTGAGATATAATTGGGGTAAAATAGACCATGATGATTTAGCCACCTGGACCTCTATAAATCATCAGCTTGAATTTAAAAATCAGATCTTTAATTATAATCCCATTTTAAAAGGTGATTATGGTTTTAGTAGAATCAGCTATAACTTTTCATATCGCACTTATGTTTATTTTAAAGATTTGTTCACCGAAAATGATATCTTGCTTACAGCAAAAAATAAAGGGAAACTTCAGGAAACAAATAGTGGATATCTTAACAAAGAACGATTTCGCTGGAATTTAGACATTTCTTACGCAGTTAATAAATATGATAACTATAATTTTTTTGCAACGAAGAGAAGGTTAAATGCAGAAGCTTCAGGATTTTACTCGCCATTTTTTATGCGACAAACGGCCTTTAGTCTCGCTGTTGGATATTATGGCGAAGATCCCTACAATATTTATTTTAAAGATCGTTACGCCTGGGTTAGAGCAGGAATAGCCGTAGGCTTTTTAAAGTATACAGCTAAGAGCAAGGGATATGTGAGCAATTAAATTAACTCAAATCATCAATCATAAAAACAAAAAGCTCTTTCGGACCGTGGGCGCCTAAAACCAGTGTTTTTTCGATGTCTGCGGTTCTGCTTGGGCCGGTAATGTTACTGATCATGGAAGGAATCTGATTACCGTATTTATTTTTTAATAACTGAAAACCATCTTTCAGGTCTAAAACCAACTGGCTGGTTTTCGCAATCACAATGTGATGGTGTGGAAAGATGCTTAATCTCCTGCCAGCGGCACCACTGTTGCTTACCATTACGCTTCCGTTGCGGGCAATCAGGGCTTCACACAATGTGATGCCCACCTCAGCCTGTTCAAAATCTTTATCCGTCTGATAAAAGGGAAACTCATATTTGGCTAAAAAATCCTGAAGTTCTGGTTCCCAGCAATAGATTTTACGCCATTTAAATCGATCAGCCAATTGAAGCATGTTTTCAAAAAAATCGATCCCATCTTCACAAAAAATAAAATTACCAGATATTGCTGTAAGTTGTTCAGCAAATAAAACTTCAAGTTCGGCTGTATTTCTCTTATACAACGGACTTTCCTCTAAATTTGGATATGGATTTTCACGTTTTTCTAAAAGTGCTTTTCTTATTTTTTTTAAGATCTGCTCTTTCGCTGTCGTATTATCTTTCATTGGAATAAAAAAATGAACCCTTGAACTTATCAAAGCTCAAGGGTTCAAACATATGTATAATTGTGTTGATATGCAATTTAACGCATAATAACCATTACTCTTTTTCTGCTGCCGGGTTTAATCCGTTCACTTCTTTATTGATATCGGTATCGCTTACACCATCATGAATAAGTCCTTCAGCGGCCGGACTTTGGTCTCCGGTTCCGTTTACAAATTCATCATAAGTTGTGCGGGTATCAAAAGGACGCTTGCCTAAAATTTCTTCCAGATCTGCCTGGAATAAAATCTCTTTTTCCAGGAGTTTTTGCGCCAGTTTTTCTAAGCCATCCTGTTTGTCAAGCAATAATTGTTTGGTTTTGATGTACACATCGCCAATCAATTTACGAACCTCTACATCAATCAGTTCAGATGTTTTTTCAGAATAGGGTTTGTTAAAGTTGTATTCGTTCTGTGGATCATGGAAAGAAACATTTCCTACTGCTTCATTCATACCATAAATACTTACCATAGCATATGATAATTTAGTGATACGTTCCAAATCATTTTGTGCACCAGTTGAAATCTTGCCAAAAGTAATATCTTCAGCCACACGGCCACCCATTGTCATACACATACCATCAATTAATTGCTCAGTGGTGTATAGGAATTGCTCCTTCGGAAGATATTGCGCATAACCTAATGCCGCTACGCCACGCGGAACAATCGAAACTTTAACCAATGGATCGGCATGTTCTAAGAACCAGCCCGCAATGGCATGACCTGCTTCGTGATATGCAACAATTCGTTTTTCTTCAGGAGAGATGATTTTATTTTTCTTCTCCAAACCACCAATCACACGGTCAATGGCATCCTGAAAGTCTTGCATGTCAACCTGTTCTTTGTTTCTACGCGCAGCAATCAAAGCCGCTTCATTACAAACATTGGCAATTTCTGCACCGGCAAAGCCAGGGGTTTGTGCAGATAGTTTTTTAGCATCTACTTCTTCGGACGTTTTAATTGGTTTTAAGTGAACATTGAAAATATGCTCACGGCCAACTAAATCCGGCTTATCGATAGAAATCTGCCTGTCGAAACGACCTGGACGTAAAAGTGCTGAATCCAGTACATCCGGGCGGTTGGTTGCGGCCAGAATGATAATTCCTGAATCGGTTCCGAAACCATCCATTTCAACCAATAATTGGTTTAAGGTATTTTCACGCTCATCGTTTCCGCCCATCACACTGTTTTTACCACGTGCACGGCCAATGGCATCAACCTCATCAATAAAGATGATACATGGCGCCTTGTCTTTGGCTTGTTTAAACAAATCCCTTACACGTGATGCACCAACACCTACAAACATCTCTACGAAATCTGAACCAGATAAAGAGAAGAAAGGTACCTGCGCTTCACCTGCAACGGCTTTTGCTAATAGGGTTTTACCTGTACCAGGAGAACCAACCAATAATGCGCCTTTAGGTATTTTACCACCCAGGTTAGTGTATTTTTTAGGGTTTTTAAGGAAATCTACAATTTCCATCACCTCTTGTTTCGCTTCTTCAAGACCAGCTACATCATTAAATGTGATGTTTACCTGGCTTTCTTTATCAAATAAAGTAGCTTTTGATTTACCGATACTGAAAATCTGACCTCCGCCAGCACCTCCGCCGCCCATACGGCGCATCATAAAAATCCAGAATCCAATTAAAAGCAATAAGGGAAGACCAATATTAACCAGTAAACCCATGAAAGGATTGCTGCGGCTATCTTTTTCTGCCAGAATTGGTTTTTGTCCGGGAGGCAGGTTTTTCTGAGATTCGGCTAATTGCTTATCCAGACCATCCATTGTACCCGCATTGAAATATACTGTAGGGCCGGTGTTTACTGCAGAAAAAGTACCCGTGCTTTTATATTTTTTATATTCAGGTTTATTTTTCAGGGCTTCAGGTTTGATGTAAACTTCAACCTTAACCAAATCTTCTGACCGGTAAGCCACTAAACGTTCAACATCTCCGGTTAAAAGCATTTTGCTTTCAAATTCCGGGTAATCTACTTTTTTGCCACCATCGCCAGAAAATAATAACTGGGCAGCGATAACTGCTATAATGATTGCTGCATAAATCCAGAAAACATTAAACTTTGGTCCTTTTTGTGGTTTTTTAGGAATGTTTGGTATTTTTCTTCCTATTTTTTTATTGTCGTTTATATTCTGATTATCGTTCATTGTCTTGTTCAAAATGGTTCTAACAGGTTATGCGCTTTGGTAATTTGTACTTTCAGCGTCTCCCCACAATTCTTCTATGCCATAAAAGTGGCGCTTTTCAGTTTTAAAAATGTGCACAACCACATCAAAATAATCAAGAATAATCCAATCTGCAGATTCCTGACCCTCTTTATGTCTTGGGTCGGCCTGAGTGGCCTTAAATATCTCTTTTTCTACACTATCTGCAATTGCTTTAACCTGAGTGCCGGAGTTGGCACTTGCAATTATAAAATAATCAGCTACTGAGGTGTGAATATTTCTAAGATCTAACCGCACTATATCTTCTCCTTTTTTTTCCTGTATGCCTTGTACAGCTAACTCAGAAAGGTAAGTAGAAAGGGCTACTATTTTCTTTTTTACCATTAAAATGCTTTAATTTTGGAATTATTATATTATAAATTCAACACTTGCAAAATAACACTTTTTCAACACTATTTGTTGGTCAAAATTTAATCAAATTAAAAGAGGTTGATTCTACCAATAACTTTTTAAAGGATCTGTTGTCAAAATCCGAGCCATTAGCTGAAGGTACTGTTATTATGGCAGATAATCAGGTTTCAGGAAGAGGACAGCAACAGCTGGTTTGGCAAACGGAACCCGGTAAGAATATCAGCATAAGCCTGTATCTGAAACCCGCATTCTTACCCCTTAATAAACAGTTTTATTTAAATATGGCAGTTAGTTTAGCTGTAAGAGAAGCTTTAGGTGATTTTATAGCTGAGGGGGTAAAAATCAAATGGCCTAATGATATTTATTACAGCAATAAAAAAATGGGCGGAATATTAATTGAAAACACACTGACAGGCGCTGTAATTAAATCTTCTGTTATTGGCATTGGTTTGAACATCAACCAGGTAATTTTTGCAGAGAGTATCGGTAATAAGGCTACTTCGCTGATGCAGATCATACAAAAGGAAACTGATTTGATGAACATTTTACAAAAAATTTCCATCTTTATGGAAAAATATTACCTCCTGTTGAAATCCGGCAGTTATGATATTTTACATAAAAATTACCTAAGCCAATTATACCATTATGATGTTAAGGCATCTTACTTTGCAAACGGAGAAGTTTTTGAAGGCGTAATTATGGGGGTAGATGAACGTGGCCGATTAATTATGCATACTGCGGAAGAACAGAAAACGTTCAATTTTAAAGAAATAGAATTTATACACACAAAATAAAACACACAATGAAAAAAATCACACTTGTATTATCTCTGGTATTATTTACCATTGCAGGAGCCTTTGCTCAAATTGAAAAACCGGTAACCTGGTCTTATGCCGCAAAAAAAATCAGTAAAACAGAGGCCGTTCTATATTTAAAGGCAACGATAGAAGACAGGTGGCATATTTATTCGCAGAATGTGAAGGATGGCGGCCCCGTAAAAACAACATTTACTTTTTCTCCTTCTAAAGATTTTTCATTAGTCGGAAAACCGGTTGAGCCGAAAGCCATTGTGAAATATGAAGATACTTTTAAAATGAATGTGAGCTATTTTGAAAAATCGGTGATTTTTCAACAAAAGATTAAACTAAATAAAGCTGCCACAACAGTTAAAGGTAAATTAGAATTTATGGTTTGTAACGATAAGCAATGCCTTCCTCCGGAAGAGATTGAATTTAGTATTCCGGTTAAATAATTGATTAGAAGAAACTTAGAAACAGTCCCGACAAAATCGGGACTGTTTCGTTTTAAAGTAAAATCTATCTGTCATCACCACTTCCCGGCTTATCATTTATAAAAATTATGCTTAATTTCACGGCCTAAACACACAAACACACAAATGAAAAAGTTTTTTATATTGTTTTTAACAGCTACAATGTTTATGACATTGCCTGCTGTTAAGGTTTATGCCAGCGTTAATCAAGATACAACGACTGTGGCACCACCAGATGATATGGTATTTACCGAGGTAGGCTCGGCACAGGATAGTGCTGTTAATAAAATTGTAAAAGATTCGGTTAAAAAGGATACTGTTAAATCTACTGTTGCAGTTAAAAAAGCTGGAGATGAAGAGAAACTAACGCTCTGGCAAACTTTCATCAAAGGATTGTTATTTGGATTTGCAGCGATCTTAATGCCATGTATCTTCCCAATGCTACCCTTAACAGTAAGTTTTTTTACTAAAAAGGCAGGTAGTAAAAGCAAGGCTGTCGGTCAGGCCATAATTTATGGCTTATCAATTATTGTTATTTATGTTGCCCTAGGCATGCTGGTAACTATTGCCTTTGGTTCTGATGCGCTCAATGCACTCTCTACTAACGGAATTTTTAATGCCTTTTTCTTTTTAATGCTGGTTGTTTTTGGGGCATCCTTTTTAGGCGCATTTGAAATTACTTTGCCAAGTGCATTTGTTAATAAAATTGATGCAAAATCTGATAAAGGCGGCCTAATGGGTATATTTTTTATGGCCTTTAGTTTAGCCCTGGTTTCATTCTCCTGTACCGGACCATTAATTGGTACCTTATTAGTAGATGCCGCATCAAAAGGTGATAGATTAGGCCCGGCGGTTGGTATGTTTGGGTTTTCATTTGCTTTAGCCATTCCATTTGCATTATTTGCCTTGTTCCCTTCATTATTGAAATCATTGCCAAAATCTGGCGGATGGTTGAACAGTGTAAAAGTAGTTTTGGGATTTATTGAACTGGCTTTTGCTTTTAAATTTTTATCAAATGTAGATCTGGCTTACCATTGGAATTTGTTAGATAGAGAGGTTTTCTTGGCCATATGGATTGCCATCTTTACCTTGATGGGGATTTATTTATTGGGTAAAATTAAATTTTCGCACGATAGTGATCTGCCTTATTTATCCGTTCCAAGAACGTTTTTGGCCATATTAGTCTTTGCCTGGGTCGTTTATTTGGTTCCGGGAATGTGGGGTGCACCATTAAAATCCATTAGTGCTTTTTTACCACCTACCGCAACGCAGGATTTCGATTTGAATAATTTAACAGCCGCACAACCCATTACAGAGACTAAAACATCAATCAAAGAGAAAAAGTATGCAGAACTCTTTCATCGTTTAACGCCTAAAGGGTTTGATCCTTATTATGATTTTGAACAAGCTAAACAGGCATCTAAAGAACTTGGCAAACCAGTTTTAATAGATTTTACGGGTTGGAATTGTGTAAATTGCCGGAAAATGGAAAATAATGTCTGGTCAAATGCCGAAGTTGCCAAAAGACTTAAGAACGATTTTGTAATGGCTGAATTGGTAGTTGATGATAAAACGGAACTGCCTGTTTCGGAACATTATGTTTCAACATTCAGCAAAAAAAAGATAAATACGATAGGTAAAAAATGGAGTGATTTTCAGGCAGCAACATTTAACAGCAATTCTCAGCCACAGTATGTGATTGTTGATGGCGATGGACATGTTCTTGTTCCACCACAGGGAGCTGATTATGAACCTGAAAATTACATTAAATTTTTAGACAGCGGAAAGGCAGCTTTCCAGAACAAAAACAAATGAGTAAGATAAAGAACATTGGTGTTTTAACCTCTGGCGGAGATTCGCCAGGCATGAATGCCGCAATCCGGGCTGTAATCAGGGCCTCCATTTATTATGATATTGAAGTAACAGGGTTTATCCGTGGATACGAGGGATTGATCAACAATGATTGTATTCCAATGGATAGAAAATCTGTGGCCAATATCATTCAACGTGGCGGAACAATGCTAAAAACAGCACGCAGTGAAGCTTTCAGGACAGTAGAAGGAAGAAAAAAAGCTTATCAGCACCTGAAAGAAAAAGAAATTGATGCTTTGGTTGTGATTGGTGGAGATGGAACATTTACAGGGGCAAATGTCTTTGCTAAAGAGTTTGATTTTCCTATTGTTGGCCTGCCCGGAACAATTGATAACGATTTAGCCGGAACTGATTTCACGATTGGTTATGATTCTGCCATTAACACCGTAATTGATGCGGTTGACCGGATCAGAGATACTGCAGAATCTCACGACAGACTTTTTATTGTGGAGGTAATGGGACGCGATTCGGGATTAATTGCCTTGAGGAGTGGTATTGGCGTAGGTGCCGAGGCCATCATGATCCCAGAAGCCAATATGAATGCTGATGATATTTTACATAAATTAGAACATAGCCGAAAAGATAAGGCTTCTAAAATTATTATTGTTGCCGAAGGTGATGATAATGGCGGTGCATTTAAAGTGGGCGAAATTCTGCAGGCCAAATACCCTCATTACGATACGAAAGTTTCTGTTTTAGGGCATATTCAACGTGGCGGAAAACCAACCTGTATGGATCGTGTATTGGCAAGCCAGTTAGGCGTGGCCGCAGTGGAAGGTTTAATAAATGGTGAAAGAAGTGTAATGGTTGGACAAATGAACAGGGAGATTGTGTTTACACCTTTTGATCATGCCATTAAGCATATTGATGCAGAAAAAGTAAGTTCGAAGTGGCTAAAGCTAATTGATATTTTATCTTTCTAGTTTGCCTCATATACCATAAAAGAAAAGTCTTTCCCGCACCGGAAAGACTTTCTGTTTTTGCTTAGTTTCGCTATAAGCAATCTCTTAATCTTCTAAAATAACGGCTGTACCATTGGCGCTTACCATTAGCATACTTCCGCCGCTGCCCACCGTTTCATAGTCTAAATCGACACCAACAATCGCATTTGCACCTAAAGCAGCAGCATATTGTTGCATCTCATACACTGCGGTATCTTTTCCTTCACGCAAAACCCGTTCATATGAACTTGATCGTCCTCCAACAATATCTGTAATACCTGCAAATAAATCCTTGAAAATATTTGCGCCGATAATGGTTTCACCTGTAACCAGGCCGATATATTTAATAATTCTTCTGCCCTCCACTGTAGGCGTTGTGGTTACTAACATAGCTTGATTTTTTCTATATTAGAATATTTTACCATTAAAATGTTACATGTATTTTTAAATCAGTTATATTTTAGCAATAATTAAAGAAGTAAGTCTGCTACTTCTTCCCAGGTGTTTACACGTTCATATTCCGTAACCAGTAAATTATGCGGAGAAGTAAACAATAAAGGACGGCCAGGGAAATTGATGAAGTTCTTGGTTCGGTCATCAATGATGATATCTGTATTTACGATTTTATTTCCGCAGAACATGATGTGTTGCCAGTCAATAAATGGAAAATGTTCAGCCAGCCAGTCATACTTATCCACTAGAGAATTTCTAAATTCCATGGCTGCGGAAACAATATAAACATCGTATTTTTCCTGCAATGCTTTAATTACACGCTGGCTATCTGCAATTACTTCTAAATCACGAAAAAAACCAGGCTCATTAATATATTCAAACCATTTTTGATTTACCTCTTGAGGAACATGATGGAAAATTTCGTTTCCGGCATCGATTTTCAAATCCAGCGGAACATTATAATCCCGGTTATATAGTTTAATGAATTTGCCAACAGCGTCAGCAATTACTTCATCCATGTCAATCGCAATTTTTTTCATATGGGATGTGCAAATATTTTGAGCCAAATCTCCTGAAAATAAAGATATTAAACTATGTTTTTAATTTACAGTATTTTAGTTATCTTTGCAGCCCCGCAGTATGTAGCTCCGGGAACTATGTTGAATACATAAATACGAAAAGAAATGGCAACTAAAATCAGATTGCAAAGATTCGGTAAAAAAGGAAAGCCTTTTTTCCACGTTGTGGTAGCAGATTCCCGCTCTCCACGTGATGGTAAATTCATTGAGCGTTTAGGTTCTTATAACCCAAACACCAATCCTGCTACTATCGAAATTAACTTCGAAAAAACTTTAGCTTGGGTAAACAGTGGTGCACAACCAACTGATACAGCTCGTGCTATCCTATCTTACAAAGGTGTTTTATACAAAAAACACTTAGAAGGTGGTGTTAAAAAAGGTGCTTTAACACAAGAACAAGCAGACGAGAAATTTGCTGCCTGGGTTGATGCTAAAGCTGGCAAAATCTCTGGTAAAACTGAAGGTTTAGCTACTTCTAAAGCAGATGTGCGTAAAGCGGCATTAGCAGCAGAAGCTAAGAAAAAAGAAGACAGAGCAGCAGCAATTGCAGCTAAAAATGCACCAGTTGCAGAAGAGGTTGTTGAAGAAGAAGCACCAGCTGTTGAAGCTGAAGCAACTGAAGAAGCTCCTGCAGCAGAAGCTACTAAAGAAGAAGGAGCAGAATAATTTTAATTATTTTGTTTCAAAAAATAGCGTTCCGAATTTCGGAACGCTATTTTTATATAAGCTATTTTTTATTCAATATCATTATTGCGAAGTACGAAGCAATGACGATAATACAATGAGTTTAAGGAATGAAACACGAAGAAGCATTTTATGTAGGTTACGTTACGAAAACCAGGGGTTTAAAAGGAGAGGTACAAGTATTCTTTGAGTTTGATGAATACGAGCAGCTTGAATTTGATGTTGTTTTTGCAGACATGAATGGAAAGCTTGTCCCTTACTTTGTAGCGGAGTCGAAATTACAAGCAAATAAAACGGGTTATTTTAATTTTGATGATGTTGATCATATTGATAAGGCACAACCTTTGTTGAAGAAAAAATTATATCTGCCCTTAAGCCAAAAGCCCGAGCGTGACGAAAGTGAGTTTTTCTATACAGATTTAAGAGGTTTCATGGCCATTGATAAAACAATAGGCAAACTTGGCGAAATTTTAGAAGTAAATGAATATCCACAGCAATTCGTGGCAACGGTGATGTATCAGGAAACTGAGATTCTTTTTCCCTTAAATGAAGATTTTATCATAGAGATTGATGATGAAGAAAAAATCTTAAATTTAGATCTACCCGAAGGCCTGCTGGATGTTTACCTGGCAACATAAAGCTCAGGCTTATCAGTTTTTGTTTTCTTTATCGTTTAGCCATTATGAAGCGTTTATTTATTATTGTTGCTGCGGCGTGGCTATTGGTAAGTTGCAGCCAGAATAAGCAGCCTGAAGACCATAACAAGGTAGCAAAAACAAGACCTGTAAAGACCCAGAGAGACACGATTGAAGCGGTAGCTTTAAGCGCTTTAAAGGCCTTAAAAAATAAAGATTATACAGCATTTGCCTCCCATTTTCATCCGGTTGATGGAGTCAGATTTTCACCATATGGCTTTATCGATCAAACACATAAACATGTATTGGCAAAAGATTTTTTAGAAGCCATTGATAAAAACTGGACACTTACCTGGGGCCACTTTGATGGTAGCGGCGAAGCCATTAAAATGAAGGTTAAGCCTTATTTAGAGCACTTTATTTATGATGCAGATTATTTAAATGCGGATAAGAAAAGCTATGACACCATTATCGGCCAGGGCAATACCATCAATAATTTAAAAGAAAGTTACCCGCAGCTTCACTTTACAGAATATTACTTTAAAGGTACTGACGAAAAGTACAAAGGGCTAGACTGGAAAAGCCTGCGTTTTGTATTTAAAAAGCAAGGAAGCACTTATTATATTGTTGCGGTGATTCACGATCAGTGGACGGTTTAGTCTGCCGCAGTTTCAAAACTCCCGATTCAAAACTTTATATTTGCACCATGCGTTTCGATATTATAACTGTTCTTCCGGCATTATTAGAAAGTCCTTTTGCCCATTCCATTTTACAGCGGGCACAAAAAAAGGGCATAGCCGAAATTGTTGTGCATAACCTGCGCGACTATTCTACAAGTAAACAGAAAAGCGTAGATGATTATCAATATGGCGGCGGCAGCGGAATGGTGATGAGTATTGAGCCTTTTGCGGCCTGTATTGAAAAGCTTCAGGCTGAACGCGAATATGATGAGGTCATTTTTATGAGTCCGGATGGTGTCACTTTAAATCAGAGCACCGCAAATGAACTTTCTATAAAGAAAAATATCATTATTTTATGCGGTCACTACAAAGGAATTGATCAAAGAATCCGTGATGTATTTGTTACCCGCGAGATCTCTGTAGGCGATTATGTTTTGAGTGGCGGGGAATTGCCTGCCGCAATAGTTGTTGATGCTATAGTGCGCTTAATACCGGGTGTTTTGAACGATGAAACCTCTGCCCTTTCTGATAGTTTTCAGGGTGAGCTTTTAGATGCACCTGTTTATACCCGCCCGGCAGACTGGCGAGGCCATAAAGTACCTGATGTTTTGTTAAGCGGACATGAGGCAAAAGTGAACGAATGGCGGCATGAACAGGCGCTGGAACGAACTAGGCAGCGCCGGCCTGACCTTTTGGAATAGAAGAGTTTACACAGGATTAATGTGGAATTCTAAAAGATTGTGGAAAAAATAAAATTAGTTTTTTTAATTGAAAAAAAATCCCTAATATTGCAATCCGAATTTCACGGGTTGAAATATCGATTTAATAGCTTAAAATCATGGATTTAGTAAAATTTGTTGAAGAGCAGGCCATCGCGAAAAAAGATTTTCCTGCGTTCAAGTCTGGCGATACAGTGAGCGTACACTATAAAATTCGCGAAGGTAATAAAGAACGTGTTCAAATTTACCAAGGTGTTGTAATCCAACGTAACAGTGCGGGTGCTAACGAAACTTTCACCGTTCGTAAAATCAGCAACGGTGTTGGTGTTGAGCGTATTTTCCCTTTTAACTCTCCAAACATTGAGAAAGTTGAAGTGAATAGCTATGGCAAAGTTCGTAGAGCGAAATTATTCTACTTACGTGCTTTAACTGGTAAAGCTGCTCGTATCAAATCTTTGAGAAAATAATATTCTTTATTATAAGATATAGCCTCCACGATTCATTTCGTGGAGGTTTTTTTGTTTAGGATATTTTAACCATCAGGTTAACATCAATAAAGGTGAATAACCATCATAAGGATTAAATTTGTGGATATGTTAGATGCAGCCTTTTTCGATCAGGTATTTTGGGGCAATACGGTAATGGCTTATTGCCTGTTTGGTGCAATATTATTTTTAGGGATTATCTTAAAAAGAATTATTTCAAAGCTGTTAAGCAAGCTTTTATTTAAGTTGTTTAGAAACTTTTCGCAGCAATCACACGATGATGCTTTTGTGGCTTTATTAATTAAGCCCATCTCCTTACTCATTCAACTGACCACACTTTACCTGGCGATCAATCAATTAAGGCATCCCCTTGAAGTGGCTATATTTCATTACCGTAAGCTTGTTGGAAAAATGAAAATAGCTGTGCCGGTAAGTTTAGGAGATTGTATTGACCGGATTTTTCTTTTTCTGATTATTCTCTCCATATTCTGGATTATTTTGAGAATTATCGATTTTATTAGCCATGTGCTGTTATACAAAGCATCACTTACCAATAATAAATCGGATGACCAGTTAGTGCCCTTTCTTAAGGAATTGTTAAAGACACTTGTGATCTTTATAGGCTTCTTTACCCTCTTAGGCTTTGTTTTTGAAGTAAACGTACTCACGCTGATTACCGGTTTAGGCATTGGTGGTATAGCTATCGCATTAGCCGCAAAAGAAAGTCTGGAAAACCTGATCGGATCATTTACTATTTTTCTGGATAAACCTTTTGTGGTTGGTGATTTGGTGAAAGTAGACGGCGTGGAAGGAACGGTAGAAAAAGTAGGCTTCAGGAGCACCAGGATACGTACTTCAGAACGGACAATGGCTACAATACCTAATCGTGGTATGATTGATGGTGTTTTAGAAAACCTTTCACTCAGAAACTCCAGAAAAGTAGCCTTTACTATTGGTTTAACTTATGAAACAAAGGCGGAATCTGTCAGGCGGATTGTAACTGAAATTGAATCTTACATTAATGGACATGAAGGAACAAGCGGAGATGGAACAGCCTCTTTTAAAAGCTTTGGTGATTCTGGTTTAATTGTAGAAATTAACTACTTTGTTACCATACTGAATAATGATGCCTTTCTAGATATCCGCCAGGAAATTAACCTTGAAATTATGGACATTGTGATGCGCAATCAGTCAGATTTTGCTTATCCAACCCAACGTTTAATCAGCGACCACATTGTGCCGGTTGCCAGCGCAGAAAAGGAAGTGGGTAATGATACTACAGATTAAGATTAATTCCGCTGCCTGAATAAAAGAAAACCCCGGTGTGGCATTAAGCCAGCCAGGGTTTTTATAGAAATGTATTATTTAATTAACTTAAAGTAGCCAGCGTAGTGATACCGCCTTTTACCACCTGGTTAAGTTCAACATTCACTTTGGTTCCAACAGGTAAGAAAACATCCACTCTTGATCCAAATTTAATAAATCCAAATTGTTCAGTCTGTACCACCTGATCACCCTCTTTTACATACCATACAATTCTACGGGCCAGCGCCCCTGCAATCTGACGAAATAAAACCGGTGTACCATTTTTGTGTTCCACCACTGTAGTGGTGCGTTCGTTTTCCGTTGATGATTTAGGGTTCCAGGCGGCTAAATATTTCCCCGGGTGGTATTTAAAAAATTTCACCACACCCGAAATCGGGTTCCGGTTAATGTGTACGTTTACCGGCGACATAAAAATGGAAACCTGTAAACGTTTATCCTTAAAGTATTCGCCTTCTTCAGTTTCCTCTATTACCACTACTTTCCCATCGGCAGGGCAGATCACCAGGTTTTCACCATTGGAAAAACTGCGGCTGGGATTGCGGAAAAACTGCAGGACAATCAGAAATAAGGCAGCGGAGAAAATATAAATGAACCAACGCAACCAGGTGATGTCGTAGTATTTATAATCAACAACAGCGTTGATCACAAAAATCAGTAAAATGGTCAGGGCAATAGTGGTATAGCCTTCCTTATGTATGGTCATAATCTTAAAATATTGCGCAAAGGTGCGAAAAATAAATTAATCCAATTAAAAATTATGCCCCGGTAGCCCTGTAAATATCGATCAGGTTTCTTCCCAATCCATTATAATCTAATCCGTAACCTACCACGAATTCATTTGGAATTTCAAAACCAATGTAGGCTAAATCTTCCATTTCGTACTTTAAAGCGGAAGGTTTAAGTAAAAGTGAGGCTACTTTTACTGATGCCGGATTTTTCTCTTTTATGGTTTTTAAAATATATGTGAGTGTTAAGCCTGTATCCACAATATCCTCTACGACAATTATATCCCTGCCTTCTATATTTTCTGGTAGGCCGATTAATTCTTTTACCTGACCGGAACTTGAGGTACCTTCATAAGATGCCACACGCATAAATGCTACCTCACAGGGGATGTCAACTTCCTTGATGAGATCTGCCAGGAATAAAAAACTTCCATTTAATACACCAATAAACAACGGACACTTTTTTTCATAATCGACATTCATTTGAATGCCCATTAAACGAATCCTTTTATTAATGGTCTCATTTTCTAAAAAGATTTCGAATTCTTTATCCTCTACCTGTATTTTGTGCATGCTTTTTGGTGATGTTTAATGTATTAAAGTTGAGTTGAATTGTGAATTGTCAGTTGATTTACAATCCTTTCTCCAGCTCTTTCTGCAGCCTGCGCTGCTCTCGGCGTTCCTGTCTCAACTGTTTTCTGGTTTTGGTGGTATCTGCAGGTTTAACGGTTGTGGTATCATTCTTACGCCCTCCAAAAATACGATCGAAAAGGTTTTTATTGTTATCCTGCATGATCACTGGCGGCATTCCCTCATCATCGTCGCCATCAAATGCTGAAGTATCCACAGCTGAAGTATCTGGTGCCAGGTACTGGCGTAAACCCTCTCTTAAACGAACATTGTAAAATCCATAACCAGAAGTGTCAGCGGGTGTTAAACCCCGCCTGGCCATAATGTTTCCCATAAACCTAAAATAGTTGAACATATAAGGTTTCAGACCGCCACCTGCCATAAACTTGTACATGGCTGCTTTTGGTTTCGGAACAATGCTGGCCAAAAATAACCCGTCACCAATCGTTAAATCGGCTGGTTGCTTACCAAAATAATACCTTGATGCTTCTCCAATGCCGTAAATGTTTTTTCCCAGTTCCATGATGTTGAAATAAACCTCCAGCATTCTGTTTTTACTTACCAGGTGATTATGTTCGATAAGCCATACAATGAGAATTTCTTCAGCTTTCCTTGCAAGTGTTTTCTGGCGACTGAGGTAAACATTTTTAACCAGCTGCATGCTGATGGTGCTTCCCCCTCTTTTAAATTTCTTTTCCTTATAATTTACGGCAATTGATTTCCGGATGGATTCTTCTACAAAACCATTGTGCGTAAAAAAGGATGGATCCTCTGCTGTTAACACGGCATTGATAAAGTTTTTTGAAATCTGATTTAATGGTGTAAAGTTGTGGTTAGCCGGGCCGATGGTAATATCACGCATGGGTTTGCCATATTCATAAGGTGTATAAACAAAAGGGCTGTTAATTTTTTGCAGGTCTGTTTTCCCCCATTTTGTAATTTTAAAATCAACAGGTGTTAATGTTGAATTAAAGCGAACACTATCCGGGATTTTGGTGTCCAGATAAAAATTAAGATTGTATTTTACCTTGCCCTGTACCTTTAAGCCTTCCAGAGATTCAAATAAACCTTGAGGAAAGGCGTTCAGAACCGCTTGTGCATCCTGTTCAGGAGCGTTAAGTTTGAGTTCGTAGATTTTGTTTTTCCCTAAAGTATATTTGATAAAGGGATGGATTTCAGCATTTTTTAAATAAGCCGTAGAGCTGCTATCTAATGCAATGTAATTCGGACCTACTAAAATATCAGCGTCTAATTTTGCGCTTTGAACAATAATATCATTGGAGGCGATTCTTGGCTGGTTAATCAGCATATTTTTAACTGACCATGAACCGGAAATTTTATAATCATTACCACTGTATTTTGCGTTTTTTAGCTCCGTTTGAAGGGTGTCGAAACTCAACTTGGCATGAAGCTTATTATTCAGATAAGGCAATTCCAGCTTCTTCCCGTCAGCATAAGCGGTGAAGCTTAACTCTTTGCTGCCCGGATTTACATAACCATCAATATGCCAGGTAGATTCTCCTTGGTTAACGTTAATGGTCGATTTTAAATCACCACCATCAATTACAGCAACCGTAGCAAAACTTAGTTTAGCTGTATCATGATCGTTAAACTTAAAAACCATGTTTTTTACATCCATATCATCAGGAATTTTGTATAAAACCTGGTTAAGGATATTATTGGCAATTTCTGACAGGTTGGATTTGCCTTTATTTTCTGTACTGTCCTTTTTTTTACGCTTTAAAATAAAATCGATATTGGTGGTGGAATCCTTCAGCACTACACTGACAAATCCATTACTCATTTTTACTTCTGATAGTTTGACATTACCAAATATTAAAGGAAGAAGCTTTACCCCAACGCTTAATTCGCCGATGTTGGAAAGCGTATCCCGCTCCTTAGGTACAATAGAAATTGCTGTCATTTTTACGGTACTCAAACCTGTAAATCCGGCAGAGCCGATTTTAACTTCCAGTCCATAATCCCGGTCAGCTTTGGCAATAGCTTTAGCCATCATTTTCTTTAACAGCGCTTCCCTTTTGCTATAGGCAACGGCACCTAAAGCCATGCAAACAATTAAAAAAACACCTAAAACCCAGGCTCCGATTTTTAAATATTTTTTAGGGATCTTGATTTTTGGTATTCGCATATAGTCGTTAAAATGGTTAATTGCTTAAACGTAACAATTAAATGTTTATTTCGTGTTAAAATTACAGTTTAAAAGCCTAAATAAAAGTATTTGTAGCGATGTTTTGTTAATTTTGAATTTAAATTAATACCATGCAAATTAGCCCGCAACAAGTTTTAGATGCCCTTAAGAATGTAGAGGATCCTGATCTGAAAAAAGATTTGGTCACCCTAAACATGATTAAGGATTTAAAAATTACTGATCAACATATAAGCTTTACCCTGGAGCTCACCACACCGGCCTGCCCGATGAAAGAGATGCTCAAAAATGCCTGTACTAACGCGATTAAACATTTTGTGTCAGCAACTGCTGAAATCAGCATTAATGTTACTTCAAGGGTAACACAGCCTGTAAATTCATCCTCATTGGATAACATCAAAAACATTATTTTGGTTTCATCCGGCAAAGGAGGTGTAGGTAAATCGACGGTATCCAGTAACCTGGCTGTAGTGCTTGCCAGGGATGGTGCAAAGGTAGGTTTAATCGATGCCGATATTTATGGCCCGTCAGTGCCTACGATGTTTGATTTGGTTGATGCAAAACCAGGTGCTGAAGAAACGGCGGATGGAAAAACAAAAATTATCCCTGTTGAGAAATATGGCATCAAGATTTTATCTCTTGGTTTTTTTGCAGATCCTGGTCAGCCGGTGCCCTGGCGCGGACCAATGGCTTCAAATGCGGTAAAGCAACTTTTTAATGATACCAATTGGGGCGAACTGGATTATTTAATTGTAGATCTTCCTCCTGGTACCGGAGATATCCACATCACCATTACACAGAGTTTTCCTATATCAGGTGCTGTTGTGGTTACTACACCGCAGCAGGTTGCACTGGCTGATACGCATAAAGGGCTGGCCATGTTCCAGATGCCCGGGATCAATATTCCCATTTTAGGGGTTGTAGAAAACATGTCTTATTTTACGCCGGAAGAATTGCCGGAAAATAAATATTACATTTTTGGTAAGGGAGGCGGAACAAAACTAGCAGAAAGATTTGATGTGCCATTTTTAGGTGAAATTCCGATTATTCAAAGCATTTCAGAAGCCGGAGACCATGGTAAGCCGGTTGCTTTAAACCAAAATCCTTTGCTGGATGTTATATTTGGAAACATTGCCAGTAAAATTGCACAGCAGATATCCATCAATAATGCGCAAATGGCGAATTGCTAAAAAATTACTATTTTTA
Source organism: Pedobacter sp. MR22-3 (assembly GCF_026240075.1). NCBI lineage: Bacteria > Pseudomonadati > Bacteroidota > Sphingobacteriia > Sphingobacteriales > Sphingobacteriaceae > Pedobacter > Pedobacter sp. MR22-3. The sequence goes on from NZ_JAPIVF010000001.1 coordinate 572,200, forward strand.
TATCTTTAAATAACCAATAATGAATTTAACAGAACAAGTAGAACAGGCATTGGAAACTATCAGGCCATATTTAAAGGCTGATGGAGGTGATGTTTCTGTTGAAGAAATTACAGCTGATGGTACAGTAAAGCTTAAGTTATTGGGCAACTGTGGCTCTTGTCCAATGAGTTTCATGACCATGAAATCGGGTATTGAACAGGCTATAATGAAAGCTGTACCGCAAATCACTTCAGTCGTTGCTGTAAACATGGCAGAGCAGGAATAGCTTTAACAATATTTAACAAGGAAGTTTTATTATTAAAATTACTTTTGTCTCAATGAGATATTGTGTTACCCTGATTTGCTTGTTTTTTTCCTTTGCTACTTTTGCGCAACAGAAGCCGGCCGGGGAAAAACTTATCCAATTTTCAGGAATTATTACCGATATCGATAGTTCAAATGTAATCCCATACGTAACCATTACCGATCTCTCCGCCAAAAGCAAGCGGGTTGCCGCAGATTACCGTGGTTATTTTAGTTTTGTTGTGAATCCTGGCGACACTATTTTATTCACAGCCATTGGCTATAAAAAATTCTCTACTATAATTCCGGAGGGTACACCAGACAGTAAGTATACGATCATGGTGAAGTTAAAATCCAACGTAATTGATTTACCTTCTGTTCGTGTTTTTCCGTGGGCAACTACAGAAGAATTTACGCGGGAATTTCTATCGATGAAACTGGCTGATGATGATATGGCGATAGCCAAAAAGAATCTTTCGCGTTCATCGATAGATGGTTTGATCCAGACTTTACCACGTGACGGACAGGAAATCGGCAGTCAGAATTACCGGTACAACTTCGACAGGATGGTTAATAAAAACATGGTGCAAACCAACCCATTATTAAATCCTTTTGCCTGGGGTAAATTAATGCAGCAGATTTTTGACGGCGATAAGAAGCGAAGTGGGAATTAAGTCTTGAGTCTTAAGTTCGGAGTCTGTAGGCCTGGACATTCAAAATCGACAAATCTTCATGGCAAGGAGGCTTTTTCAGCTGACGAAGCAATCTGTTTTGCGATTGAGATTACCCCGTGCCTTGCAATGACGGAATGAATAAAAAAAGGGAAAACGTTTCCATTTTCCCTCCATAACATTTATCTTTTTTTGCTCTTATTCAGGAACTTCATTTTGTAATCTGTTTTGATATTTCCTTTTGCAATGGCATCCAGTTTGCTTTTCAGCATGGTTTTACGCAGCACACTTATTTTATCGGTAAATAGTTTGCCTTCAATATGATCATATTCATGCTGAATCACACGGGCTGGCATTCCATCCACATCATCGGTATGTTCTACAAAATTTTCATCCAGATAATTTATCTTGATATTGGGTTTACGTGAGATATTTTCACGAATATCCGGAATACTTAAACAGCCTTCATTGAACATCCAGGGCTCGCCTGTTTCTTCCACGATTTTTGCGTTTATAAATACTTTTTTATAACCAGGTGTTCCATCTTCATCCTCCCCGATATCTACTATAAACAAACGGATTGGAAGACCAATTTGTGGCGCAGCAAGGCCAACACCATTTGCATAATACATGGTATCGAACATATCACTAATCAGCTTTTCCAGTTCTGGATAATCTTGATCAATATCGGTTGCGATCTTTTTTAAAATCGGATCCCCGTAAGCAACTATAGGTAATTTCATGATGTAATATATTTCATTCAGACGATTAAGCCTGAGGCTATTAATTTCAACGGTTTGTCAGTCTGAGCCTGTCGAAGACCGGCTTGTTTGCCTATCCTTCCACGAGTTTCAGGGTGACAGGCCAATAAAACTTAACGGTACAAAAATAACAATTATTCCGCTATCGGCGAGAAAGTAAAAATGTTAAGCCTTTCTATGTCTAAAACCTCATCAACGATTTCTGCAATCTGCCTTGTATTTACCGTATTTATTTTTTCAAAAACGGTTTCAAGCGAATCAATTTTATCGTGGTCAATTAAGCTTTTGGCCATTGAAATGATTAATCCAATTCTGTTCTCTTCTCCTAAAGCAATCTGACCAATAAATTTGTTTTTGGCTTTTTGTAATTGAAGATCATTTAATGGCTTTTCTTTTAGTTTTTTAATTTCCTTAAAAATCAGGGCCAAAGCTTTTTCCTGTTTTTCTTTATCTGTTCCGAAATAAATAGAAAAGATTCCGGTATCGCTTAGGGGTGAAAAATTTGATTCAATAGTATACGCAATTCCATATTTCTCCCTGATTTGCAAATTTAAGACAGAACTCATGCCATTACCGCCAAAATAATTATTCAGGAGCATTAGGCCAACCTTGCTGTCCTGATAAGTAGAATAAGTTTGAGTGCCTACGATGCAATGTGCCTGCATAATGGGTTTGTAAATCGTAGTCGTTACTGGCTTTAAAAGAACTGGCTTTGCCCGATGTTTTGCCGGTGTGTTCTCTTCAACATCCGCAAAGTGCTTAATTCCTTTTTTAACCACATTGTTTAAGCTATAATTTCCAATCACTGCAACAACGATTTCATTGGTGCGGTAATTCGCCTTCCTGAAGGCAATCACATCTTCCCTGGTGAAATTTTGAACAGAATCCGTAGTGCCCAGTATATTATTACCTAGCGGATGACCGGCAAAAAGCATATCTTCAAAATCATCGTTAATGGCTTCTTCAGGTTGATCCAGGTAAGATGCAATTTCATCCAGAATCACGCTTTTCTCCTTATCCATTTCCTCTTCCGGGAAGGTAGAATGAAAGATAATATCATTAAAAAGATCCAGCGTCCGGTCTAAATAGGGATTTAAAAAGGAAGCATGTACACAAGTGTATTCTTTAGTGGTATAGGCATTTAAATCGGCTCCAACGCTTTCCAGGCGGTTTAAAATCTGGTTGGTACTGCGTTTTTCTGTACGTTTAAAAATTAAATGCTCAATAAAATGTGCCAGGCCGGCCTTATGTTCAGCCTCATCACGTGAACCCGTGTTGATGATGATACAGGCATGTGAGATGGCTGAAGCCGATGGCACGTGCAACAAGCGAATGCCATTCGGTAAAGTGTGAACATTGTATTCCATTGACCGGCAAAGATAGGGCTAATTGCTACAATATTTCCGTATCCGGATATTGCAATTGTAAAGCGGATATCAATTTATCTTTGGTAGGCCGATTGCGAATAAGGAAAATTAGGTTCACTGCGGCAAAAATTAAAAAGAATGCATTTTGTGATACAAACGTGCCTACAAGATTAAAAAGAGCACCTCCTTCTAATAATGCTGAACTCACAATAAAAGCCGTTTGATATTGATTTATTTTTGAATCAACAGCGGCAGCCTGATCTATTTTTGTAAGTAAGTTTTTAAATGCAATAATGCTCACGGAGAGCGAAATTAACCCTACAATTGGAAATATGGGGTTGAAAGGTGCAGTATTCGCCGGATTGGCATCAAAATACAATTGATTTCTGTTAATTAAAATAGTTACAATAGCAAATAGGAAGACAAAAAAGCATAATGCCAGGTGAATCATTTGAAGTGGTTTTAATTTAGCATTCATTAGGGAGTTTTTTATATTATACATGAAAAGGATAAGCTGAGCGAGTTAAAGAACCATTAATTTTCAACTCACTCAACTTTTATATTGTTATTACTTCTTAATCCCTTCCAGTTTAAACAAGAAAGCATATCCCAATGCTTCTTCCTTTAAATAATCGAAACGGCCAGATGCACCACCATGTCCAAATTCCATATTGGTTTTAAGGAACAACACATTTTGATCTGTTTTCATTGCCCGCAATTTGGCTACCCATTTTGCAGGTTCAAAATATTGTACCTGACTGTCGTGCAAACCCGTAGTCACCAGCATATTTGGATAGGCCTTTTTCGCTACATTTTCATAAGGAGAATAGCTTTTCATGTATTCATAGGCATCTTTTTTCTTTGGATTTCCCCATTCATCAAACTCATTCGTGGTTAATGGAATGCTTTCATCCAACATCGTGTTAACTACATCTACAAAAGGAACATCCGCAATGACACCATTCCATAAATCTGGTGCCATATTTACAACCGCTCCCATCAATAAGCCGCCAGCACTTCCTCCATTGGCATACAAATGTCCTTTGGAAGTGTATTTTTGATCAATCAGATATTCACCTGCAGCAATAAAGTCAGTAAAGGTATTTTTCTTTTTCATCAGTTTACCATCCTCATACCATTGGCGGCCCATTTCTTGCCCGCCGCGAATGTTGGCAATTGCAAAAACAAAACCCCGATCTAAAAGGCTTAAGCGAACGGAAGAAAAATAGACATCAGAATTTGAGCCATATGAGCCATAACCATAAAGCAATAATGGCGATTGACCATTCTTCTCAAAACCTTTTTTGTAAACTAAGGCAACGGGAATTTTAGTGCCATCTTTTGCGGTTGCAAAAATTCGTTCTGTTACATAATCTTTAGGATTGTAACCACCTACAACCTCTTGCTGTTTCATCAGTCGCTGATCTTTTTTCTCCAAATCATAATCATAAACTGAACTTGGTGTAGTTAGGGAGGTGTAAGAATAACGCAAGGTTTTACTATTGTATTCCGGGTTTGCACCTACTCCAGCATCATAAGCCGGCTCGTCAAACTTGATGTAATAATCGTCACCATTTTTCTTCAACACACGCAATTCCGTTAATCCGTTTTTGCGTTCAGATAGCACGGTATAATCTTTAAATTCCTCCGCACTTTCGAGTAATACATCAGCACGATGTGGAATCACTTCCTTCCAGTTTTCTTTTTCCGTTTTATCCAGCGGACATTCCATCAGCCGGAAATTCTTTGCCTTCCAGTTGGTCAGGATCAAAAATTTTCCATCAACAGGCATGACATCATATAAAACATCTTTAGATCGGGCAGCGAAAACCTTGAAATCAGCTTCCGGATGATCCGCATCAATCATTTTATATTCTGAGGTTAAGGTACCCTGCGAGGCTACAAAAATGTATTTACCATTTTTAGACTTACCTACACCGATATAATTGGTATTATCTTTCTCGTCATAAACCACCACATCGGCTTTTTCACTGGTGCCAAGGGTGTGTTTTTTTATCTTTTCACTTAACAGTGTAACCGGGTTTTTAGCCGTATAAAACAAAGTTTTATTGTCATTTGCCCAGGCGCCCGGACCTTCGGTATTGGTAATGGCATCTTTATAAATTTCGCCTGTTTCGAGGTTTTTAACCTGAATGGTATATTGCCTGCGGGAAACCTGATCTACGCCATATGCCAGCAATTTATTATCCGGACTAACTTTAAAACCTGTTGCACTGAAATAAGCATGGCCTTTTGCCATTTCATCAACATCTAAAAGTACTTCTTCAGGAGCGGTTAAACTGCCTTTTTTTCTGCAGTATTTAAAGTATTGCTTACCATCTTCTGTTCGGGAATAATAAAAATATCCATTCCTGAAAACAGGAACAGACTCATCTTTTTCCTTAATCCTAGCTTTCATTTCCTTAAACAAATCAGCCTGGAAAGCATCCGTACTCTTCATCATCTCTTCCAGGTATTTATTTTCGGCTTTTAGATAATTGACCACTTTCGTGCTATCCGGCCCTTTTTTAAAGTAATCAATCATCCAGTAATAATTATCTGCAACGGTATCGCCGTGAATTATTCTTTTGTGCGGAATGATTTCCGCCACTGGTGCCTTTACATCAGGCCATTTTATAGGTTCCATTTCTTTCTTTTGCGGGTGATTACAAGCTGAAATTGCACTAAGCAAAATCAGGGCGGGTAAAATAGGTTTCATGTTTGGTTCAGGATTAGGTGATTGCAATTTAAGGAAATTGTTCATTAGTTCAATGGTCATTGGTTCTTCGGCGGTACAGTAGTTCGTCGAACGCAAAAGCGCAACTTCAAGCTAATTATCGTTTTTGTAAAAATCCATCAAGCCTATAGATAATTATCTTGATTTAGAAAAATTGATGTTAAATTGCCAAACATAAGGCATTAATGTAGTCATGAAATTAGGGTACAAAAAAATAGTAGTTAAAGTCGGTTCGAATGTAATTACGAAGGAAAATGGATTACCTGATGAAGCGCGAATCAATCATTTGGTGGATCAGCTGGCAGCGATTAAACAGTTAGGCATTGAAGTTATTTTAGTTTCTTCAGGTGCTGTTGCAGCTGGAAGAAGCTTAATTAAAGTTTCTGAGAAGCAAGACGCCGTAACCACCCGGCAACTATTAGCGGCAATTGGTCAGGTAAAACTGATTAATACTTACTCTAATTTTTTGGCCATCCATCAAATAAAATGTGCCCAGGTTTTAGTAACAAAAGAAGATTTTCGTGACCGGGCGCATTACCTGAATATGAAAAACTGTATGCAAATTTTGCTGCAGAATGATGTTATTCCCGTTGTTAATGAAAATGATGTAGTGTCGGTAACCGAGTTAATGTTTACAGATAATGATGAACTGGCAGGTTTAATTGCTTCGATGTTAAGTGCTGATGCCTTGATTATCTTGTCGAATGTAGATGGAATTTACAATGGCGATCCGAAGCTGGAAGGTTCGCAGGTTATGGAAGAAATTTCGGGAACGGTTTCCAATCTGGCTTCGTTTATTCAAACCGGAAAATCACAATTTGGCAGGGGTGGAATGATTACCAAATCTACGATGGCACAAAAGGTAGCTAAGCTCGGGATTAACGTTCATATAGCCAATGGCACTAAAGATGATGTGCTGACTTCACTTTTAAATAGCACTCTGATCCATACGCGGTTTGTGCCTGAAAAAAGTAAATCCGGTAAGAAAAAATGGATTGCACACTCAGAAACCGCTGCAACTGGAATTGTTAAGTTAAACGATGGTGCAAAAATGGTTCTGACCTCTGGGAAGGCAACAAGCTTATTACCTGTTGGAATCATAGAGATTCAAACTGATTTTTTAAAAGGCGATGTGATTAAAATTGTGGATGCGCAAAATGCCTTAATTGGATTGGGCATTGCAGAATACAGCTCGGATAAAGCAAGGGAAAGAATCGGACAGAAAAAACAAAAAGCCCTGGTGCATTATGATTATTTTTATTCGGTAATTTAAGCTGAAGGCTAAAGCAAAAACTTAGCGCACTTGGCCGTTAAATAAGTCTTTAGATTGCTGTTTTAAAAAAGCAAGTTTTAATACTCACTACTTGATACTAAAAAAATGAACTACTCCATATACTTCGAAAACGCTAAGAAAGCAGCCCGCCATCTTATTAATCTATCTAAAGAAAAAGTGAATGCGGTTCTTTCTGATGTAGCGGAGACGTTAATCGAAAACACATCAATCATCCTTCAGGAAAACGAAATGGATTTGGCTAAAATGCCTGTTGACGATCCTAAATATGACCGACTAAAGCTAACATCTCAACGGATTTTAGATATAGCCAACGATATTAAAAATGTGGTGAATCTGGTTAGTCCGCTAAATGAAGTATTATCAGAGAAAATTTTAGATAATGGCTTAAACCTCAAAAAAATCCGCGTTCCGTTAGGTGTGGTTGGTGTCATTTACGAAGCCCGACCGAACGTTACTGCTGATGTTTTTTCATTGTGTTTTAAAACGGGAAATGTTGCTGTTTTGAAAGGTGGAAGTGATGCTGAATCTTCAAATTTAGCCATGGCAAAAGTAATTCAGAAGGTGTTAGAAAAGCATGGAATTAATCCTGATGTGCTTACCTTATTGCCTGCCGAGAGATCCGCCACTGAGGCTTTGCTTAATGCCAGAGGTTTTGTGGATGTATTAATTCCACGCGGGAGTCAGTCTTTAATTAATTATGTAAGGGAAAATAGTAAAATCCCTGTTATTGAAACCGGTGCTGGCATTGTACATACCTATTTTGATGAATCAGGAGATTTAGAGAAAGGAAAAGCCATTATTTTAAATGCCAAAACCAGACGAGTGAGTGTCTGCAATGCACTGGATTGCGTATTGATTCATCAAAATAGATTAAATGATTTACCAGCACTTTTAATGCCACTGGCTGAAAAAAAAGTAGTGCTTTTTGCAGATGAAATAAGTTTTGAGATGCTACAATCTTCTTATCCATCAAGCCTGCTAAACCGCGCTACAGAAGATCATTTTGGTACAGAATTTCTATCCTTAAAAATGGCGGTTAAAGTAGTGAATCATTTTGATGAAGCGATTAATCACATTGCTCATTATAGTTCTAAACATAGCGAAGCCATTATCTCTGAAAGTGCAGAAAACATGACAAATTTCTTAAATCTGGTTGATGCAGCTGCCGTTTATGCAAATGCTTCTACCGGCTTTACCGATGGTGCCCAATTTGGATTAGGTGCTGAAATTGGCATTAGCACACAAAAACTCCATGCCCGCGGCCCGATGGGTTTGGAAGAATTAACAAGTTATAAATGGGTGGTCAGAGGTGATGGACAAGTGAGGAAATAGGATGATGGGGAAATGGTTAGCTGATGAAGATAGTCTGGAAGATGGAAGCTGATCCTCCAATGAACCATTGAGCCGGTTAAATCTCAAATACCGCTCCTCTTTCCGGTGCCACTACGTCAAAACCATCTTCCTGCAGGGCAGCAGACAGGCTCTTCAAACTTTTATCTTCACCATGCACCAGAAAAACCTTTTTTGGCTGACCAGTTTGCTTCACTGTTCGCATCAGATCGTCGTGATCTCCGTGGCCGCTTAGTAAATCGGTTTGACGAATAGTGGCATAAACCATCATTTCACGGTCTTTAATCCTGACGATTGGAGCGCCACTTAAAAGTTTATAACCGAGTGTTCCTTTGGCGCAATAGCCAATAAAAAGAATGGTACAGTAATAATTTTGAATATTATAGTACAAGTGATCCTGAATACGCCCGCCTTCTAACATTCCGGCAGAAGAAATAATGATGCAGGGATCGAAATAATTGGAAACATCCTTGCTTTCTTTCATCGTTTGAACGTAAGCCAGATGCTCAAATTCAAATTCATCGCCCATGGTTTTATAAAAATCTTTTGCCTCCTGATTCACCAGGTTATGGTGTTTACGGTAAACATCCGTTGCTTGTATCGCCATGGGGCTATCTACAAAAATCTGAACCGGGGGCAATAACTTTTTAGTGAAGATCTGATTTAAAGCAAAAACCAGTGATTGTGTCCTTCCGATACTAAAGGCAGGGATAATTAATCTGCCGGGTGTTTTGATGCAGGCTTCTTCAATTTCTTTTACCAACCTTTCTTCCAGTGTCTGGTCTTTGGTGTGGTAACGGCCACCATAAGTAGCTTCACACACAAAATAATCAACTGCCGGGATGGGTTCTGGCTTTACCAGTACCGGATAGTGTTCCCGGCCAATATCACCAGAGAAAGCGATTTTCTTTTCCTCTCCCTTGTCATTAATGGTTAAAATGGCTGCAGCGGCACCCAATAAATGCCCTACAGGGATAAATGTTAAACTGATATCGCCGTTAATTCTGAAAGGTTTGTTAAAAGCAATGGTTACGAATCGATCGATGGTATCCATCACATGTTTATGCAGGTATAAGGGTTTTGGTCCGCTGAAATTACCCCTTTTTGTGCGTGGTTTTCTACTCTGTTTCCTTAAAAAAAGTTCTACCGAATCGAATAATAATATAGCAGATAAATCAGCTGTTGGTGCTGTGCAAAGCACCTGACCATCGAAACCGAGGCGTACCAACGTCGGTAAATTACCGGAATGGTCGATGTGTGCATGGGTTAAAATCACAAGGTTGATACTGGCCGGGTCAAAAGGGAATTGTTGGTTGTCTTCCTGGTAAGTTTCCTTTTCATAATCCAATCCGCAATCTATCAATATCTTATAATGCCCAACTTCCAGCAGGTGCATACTTCCTGTTACCTGTTGCGCCGCACCCCAAAACGTTAACTTCATCTTCTAATCTTTCGGTATTTTGTTTGGTGTAAAGTAATACAAAAGCTGGAATTTTTAAGCAGTGAGAAGTAATTTTTTAAATCGAAGATTTGCAGACACTATAATTTTAACATAAGCACGAATACCATGATTAATTTTTTATGGCTTAAAAACCAGATAAGGCTTAAAAATAGCGGAGCTGCATCTCTTGTTAAAATCTAATCTTCCTTTTCAAATCCTGAACAGAAGTCTGATATTCCTATTTAAACCTATATCTTTGTAGAAAAATCTCAGTAATGCAAGAACCATTTGATATCGAAATAGGCCCGGTAAATTATTCTGTTTTCCCCGAAGGAAATGACTCTTACACCATATTTAAAGATGGAAGAGAATATATTCAGATTCAAAAAGATACTTCTTCCATTTGGTTGAAAATGGATTATAAAACAGAACTTCCCATTTTTGAGGAAGATGAAGAGGTAAATGCCATTGGGCAGGCCATAGAAAAATATGTACCGGAAGAAGAAGATGAGGAAGAGGAATGATAAAGAGCTTGAATATTCTACTGGTTGCTAAGCCGGCAACCAGTAGAATAGCTATTTAGCTTTTAAATCATTTTTAATAATTCTTCAGCTACTTTCTCTGATGAAGCCGGATTCTGGCCTGTTATTAATAAACCATCTACAACAGCGTAGGGATTCCAATCCTCTATTTTAGAATAAATTCCGCCATTTTTAATCAACATATCCTCTACCAGAAAAGGTACCACATGAGTTAATTGTACGCCTTCTTCTTCGGTATTGGTAAAGCCCGTTACTTTTTTACCTTTAACCAAATATTCACCATTTACTTTCACGTCTTTCAATACACCAGGCGCGTGGCATACAAAAGCAACAGGTTTATTTGCGGTATAGAAATCAACAATTAGTTTTTGTGAAGTACTGCTTTCTGCCAGATCCCACAGCGGACCATGACCGCCAGGGTAAAATACGGCATCATAATCTTCCATTTTTACTTCATCCAAAGGAATTGTATTTTTTAGTTTATCTAAAAGAACAGTATCATTATCCATTCTTTTCGTATGATCAGTTTGAAACGAAGGTTCTTCACTTTTTGGATCAATTGGTGGCTGACCGCCTTTTGCTGAAGCCAATATAACTTCCACACTCTCATCTGCTAATGCATAATATGGAGCTGCCAGTTCTTCTGACCAAAAACCTGTTTTTTTACCTGTATTTCCTAATTCGTCGTGACTCGTAAGCACGAATAAAACTTTTTTACTCATATCATTAATGTTTAATGTTATTCAAATTTAAGGCAAAGTTTATCCCTGGCACAGGACTTCAGTCACAATTTTTTTGTGCATTAAATCACACTTTTGAAGAAAGTCTGCTCAGGCTTTCTCTTGAAATGCCAAGGTATGCTGCAATTATCGTTTTAGATAAACGTTGCCACAGCTGAGGATACTGGGAGGTAAATTGTTCAAAGCGTTCTTTCGGATTGGTGGTAAGCAAAGAAAGAATTCTTTGTTGCAGCGCTACATAACCAGAACTATTTTTTATTCTAAAAAAATGCTCCATTTTATGGTTCTCTTTACATATTTTATCCAGGTTTTCTTTGGAGATGTAAAGCAGTTCTACATTTTCAAGGCAACTGATATTGGTAATTGATTTAACGTTATTATAAAAAGCCTGAAAATCTGAAATCCACCAGTTTTCTGTTGCAAACTGAATAATGTATTCTTTGCCACTTTCATCATTATATGTGGCTTTTAGAAGTCCGCTGATTACAAAATAGATATTATTTACCTGCTCGTCTTCCTGAATTAAATACTGATGTTTTTTTAGTTGTCTGAACCTAAAGTAGCTGTTAATCTGTTCAAATTCTTCATCAGTAAGCGATACAATTTCTTCAATATGTTTTCTTAATTCAACACTCATTTATAAATCTAAGTAAATTTAGAATCTGAATTGGTGTTATATCCGCATTTAAAATATTAAGGCAAAGAAAAAGTCCCGATTTTGTCGGGACTTGAATGCTTCTTTAAAATCTTACCGGGTACAGTTGGCCGTCCAGGTACCATTTGTATTGGAAACGCCAATTTTTAGGCTACTGGCATCAATGGTAATTCCAATTACTCCGGTACCAATACTTACGTAGGTATTACCACTTTCCTGAAATTTAACACCTGTAATATCAGGAATGTTGTTTCCGAAAAAGAAGCTGTAAGTATCATTAACTTTTGTTACGGTAACTCTACCATCAGTACTGGTAATTTGGTTACCGTCTTTTGTGTAAGATACGCTGCCTCTGTAAGTACCTACAAAGAAATCTTTGTCTGCCGGGTCAGTATCTTTCTTACATGAAACCATCATGGTTAATGCTATTAATAGCATGCTGAAAATTTGGATTGTCTTTTTCATAAAATGTTTTTCAATTTGAATCTGGAAAAATAATTTACAGAATCTGTTTAAATGTAACAGGCTGTTTACAACCACTATGCCAAAAGATTTTTTTCAGGGTTAGTGTTATCTGTTAAAGCATTAAACTTAAATTTTATTTTTTATGTATAAATATCTGTTTATTAGGGTTTTAATTGATGATTGTTTGCTTCTTTAAAATTTTCAAAATGAAATTTTTATTATGGTCAATGAATTGAATTAATTCGGCAAACTGTTTAGTTTTGTGTAGAGGAATCAGGAAACGAAGCCGCTATTTTAAAATGAGTAGAAATAAATTTACTGAAATGAGTGATAAGGAGTAACTTAAAAATGAAAAACATTTAAGTGCTGTGATTTATTTACTTGCTGGTACGTTATTGCTATTGTTCTTTTTTGAATATATATCTTTATCATTTAAAAGAGGTTTCACGGCATCAACAGTAATAGCTATCGTATTACTTCCGGTTTTGATCGTTAATTTTCAAAATATTAAAAAAATACAGGCGGAGCGAAAATCAAGGGATTTATAATAATCAATTGGTTCATATAAAAATATTGCTTCGATTGAGATATTTTAACCTCCTGCTACCAGCAGTGAAGCCTTCCATTTTGGGATTGGTTGAAAAATTGATGTCATACAGTCATTTCATTTTGACAGGCATTTATATTCGTAATGCTTTGTTTGATCGTGACTAGCTAGAAAGATAAAGACCCAACCCCATTGATTATTTAACTTGTCTACCTGTAGTGCATTATTTTCACTTAATGCCAGTTGAAACTGGTTGTTTTTAAATTTCCCAAAAATAAATGGAATCGGGATAATGGTTCGCTTATGGACAGATACAAAGTAATTATTCTTGAGTTTGCCTTTTACAGCTAGTTCTGATTTTTGTTTGCCACCCAAGAATAATATTGCCTTGATTTTGTTTTTACCTATGGCCTGGAGCTCAATTCTCTCACCTTCGGCATTAAATGTGGGCATATGGTTTAAACTTAATTGATTCCATAGTGAGTTAGCTGAATCAGAAGAATTTATTTTATTGGAATAATTGCCATTAAAGGCGCTTAAGTCAGAAATTTTTCTGATTCCATCTTGTTTTGTTTGCTTTAATGAAACACAACTGGAAAGAAGAATTATACATGATACATATAGGCACCATTTCATAAGCGAGCGTTTGTTGGATGAAAATAGTCATTTATTGTTAATGTGAGCAATTATTGATTTCGTTAATGTCTGGATAGGCATTATCATACAGTTGTTATTCATCATCTAAGTTTCGGTAAAAATCGTTAACAAAAGTTTTTTGTCCATCATTAAAAATATTGACACAATTGAAATTTATGATCAATCCCTGGGGCGCTTCTAATAACTTCATGTAGGTTAATACCTGGGCTTCAAAAATAGGTTCTATTGTTTTTGAAGCTTTTACTTCAACCACCAGGCAGCCTTCTATTAACAAATCAGACCTTAAATAGGCAGCCACCTCTATTTCTTTATACCTTACGGGCATTGAAACTTCAGTTATAAAGTTTATATTTCTGAGCATCAGTTCGTGTTTCATACACTCATGATATACACTTTCTAATAGGCCAGGTCCAAGGGCTTTGTGAATTTCTATTGCTGCACCGATAACATTGTATGTTATTGCTCTTAAAGATGTTTTAGTCATGTGTATTTATATTCTCATTATAAGGTTAACCATATAGGGATTTTAGTTCATATAGCTTTTGTTTTAATCGATAGCTGGTTATATTTATGTGCAATATTTCTATATGGCGATCTCGTTTTCAGGTTAACCACATAGGCATTTAATTCATATAGATTATCTTAAATAATCATTTTTATAGATTTTGCTATATGCGCCATATTCCTATATGGTCCAAGTATGATTATTCTTTGCCATGAGGTCATACAGATTTGTTTTGTAAATGATAATATGTTCAGTTTATGGATTTACGATATCGGATGCTCACCATTTCAAGTTTAAACCATGTATATTGCGCTGTTCATGATCATTGTTTACCCAGCCCAGCCATCGCGGTCTAAACTTCTGTAATTAATTGATTCTGCCAAATGCTCTAGCGCCACATTTTCGCTGCCATCTAGGTCTGCAATGGTTCTGGCTACTTTTAAAATCCGGTCGTATGCGCGGGCAGATAAACCCAAACTTTCCATGGCTGATTTTAGCAGTGCCGTTCCTGCTTCACTGATCTGACAAACTTTGCGCACCATTTTCGGGCTCATTTGTGCATTGTAATGCAAATCTGCTTTGCCAGCAAAGCGTTGATCCTGAATTTCTCTGGCCTGTATAACCCTTTTCCGGATGTGTTCGCTTTTTTCCGCTTCGCGGGATGAAGCCAGCTCAGAAAAATTGACAGGTGTAACTTCCACATGTAAATCGATGCGATCCAAAAGCGGACCTGATATTTTACTAAGGTATTTTTGTACAACACCCGGAGCGCAAACACAGTCTTTTTCCGGATGATTATAAAAACCGCAGGGGCATGGATTCATGGAAGCCACCAGCATAAAGCTTGCAGGATATTCAACTGAGAAGCGTGCCCTAGAAATGGCTACTTTACGGTCTTCCAGGGGTTGCCGCATTACTTCTAAAACAGTTCGTTTAAACTCAGGCAATTCATCTAAAAACAATACCCCGTTATGTGCCAGAGAAATTTCTCCCGGTTGAGGATTGATTCCGCCGCCAACCAGGGCAACATCAGAAATGGTATGGTGCGGAGACCGATAGGGACGAACAGTCATGAGTGCATCGGCTGCAGAAAGTTTCCCGGCTACAGAATGAATTTTAGTGGTTTCCAGCGCTTCTGGTAGGTTTAATGGAGGTAAAATAGTGGGTAAACGTTTTGCCAGCATGGTTTTTCCTGCTCCGGGAGGACCAATCAGAATTACATTATGTCCGCCAGCGGCGGCAATTTCCAAGGCCCTTTTAATATTTTCCTGCCCTTTAACATCTGCAAAATCATGTTCATAATTGCCAATGTTTTTAAAGAATTCTTCTTGAGTATTAATTTTAACCGGTTCAAGAGGCATACTTTTATTGAGGAACGCGATTACCTGCGATAAGGTTTCAACACCATAGGCTATTAATCCATCAACAATGGCTGCTTCGCGTACGTTTTGTTTTGGCAAAATAAAACCTTTAAAACCGTCTTCCTGTGCCTGGATGGCAATAGGCAGAGCGCCCTTAATGGGTTGGATGGTGCCATCCAATGAAAGCTCACCCATGATGAAGTAGTTTTCCAGTTCTTCTGACGGAATCTGACCGGAAGCCGCTAAAATGCCAATAGCAATGGGTAAGTCATATGCCGAACCCTCTTTTCTAAGATCAGCGGGTGCAAGGTTAACCACTATCTTTTGTTTTGGCATCCGAAAACCAGCAACGTTGATGGCGCTTGCCACCCGTTGTAAACTTTCTTTTACGGCATTATCGGGCAAACCAACCATATAGTATTTGTTGCCTCCACTGA
Organism: Pedobacter sp. MR22-3; assembly: GCF_026240075.1. Classification (NCBI taxonomy): domain Bacteria; kingdom Pseudomonadati; phylum Bacteroidota; class Sphingobacteriia; order Sphingobacteriales; family Sphingobacteriaceae; genus Pedobacter; species Pedobacter sp. MR22-3. Next base: position 588,012 of record NZ_JAPIVF010000001.1, read on the forward strand.
TACTGACCTCAATGGTAATGGTAAGTGCATTTACGCCAAAAACAGCGCTTCCGTAAGTTTTTACAAGCATGAATTATCGTAAAAATAAAACGGGATGTTATGTTATTCGGGGATGAATAATCGGATTCTAATATAGAAATAAATATTTAATTTATAAATTTTCGGAGACTAACCAGATGAGGCAATCTCCCCTTTAACAAAAAAATCCCAACCATTTCTGATCGGGATGTACATATTTAATATCCTGTAGTCGCTTTTTGCTTTAAGCTTTCAGTTCATGCCTATCTTTTTCCAAACGGCATTTTCGGCATGCCTTTCATCATTGCGGCTGCGGCTGCGGGGTTAGAAAACTGCTTCATCATTTTGCGCATGTCTTCAAATTGCTTAATCAGTTTGGTCACCTCTTCTACCTTGTTTCCTGAACCTTTGGCAATGCGTAAACGGCGGCTTTGCTGAATGGCATCAGGATTTTCTTTCTCAAATGGTGTCATAGAGTTGATAATGGCTTCGATAGATTTAAATGCATCATCCTGGATATCCACATTTTTCATCATCTTGCCTACGCCCGGAATCATACCCATCAAATCTTTCATGTTACCCATTTTCTTGATTTGCTGAATCTGGCTGTAAAAATCGTTGAAATCAAATTTATTCTTACGGATTTTTTTCTGCAGTTCAGCTGCTTCCTTCTCATCAAACTGCATTTGTGCACGTTCAACAAGAGAAACCACATCACCCATACCTAAAATACGGGAGGCCATACGATCCGGATAAAACACATCAAGTGCTTCCATCTTCTCGCCGGTACCAATAAATTTAATGGGTTTATTTACAACAGATTTAATGGATAGTGCAGCACCCCCCCGGGTATCTCCATCCAGTTTGGTTAAAACAACGCCGGTAAAGTCTAATCTGTCATTAAATACTTTTGCAGTATTCACGGCATCTTGTCCAGTCATTGAATCCACTACAAATAAAATTTCGTGTGGTTGGGTTTTTGCCTTCACCTCCGAAATTTCATTCATCAGCGACTCATCAATCGCTAAACGACCGGCAGTATCAATAATGATCACATTATTGCCGTTTTGTTTACCATGTGCAATACCTTCCAAAGCAATACCAACAGGATCGTTAGATTCACGGTTGGCATAAACAGATACACCTACTGAAGTTCCTAAAACCTCCAATTGATCTACCGCTGCAGGACGATACATATCACCGGCCACCAATAGCGGCTTTTTTCCTTTTCCTTTTAAATGTAAAGCCAGTTTACCGGCGAAAGTAGTTTTACCTGCACCATTTAAACCAGCAATTAGTATAACGGTTGGATTTGCTTTAGTATCTAACTCTTTAACCTCCCCGCCCATTAAGGCAGCAAGTTCATCGTTCATGATTTTGGTAAGCAACTGACCCGGTGAAACGGCGGTAAGCACGTTCTGGCCCAATGCTTTTTGCCTTACATCATCAGTAAATGCTTTAGCGGTTTTATAGTTAACATCGGCATCTAATAAAGCTTTGCGAATCTCCTTCATGGTTTCTGCCACGTTGATTTCCGTAATGCTGCCTTGCCCTTTTAATACTTTAAATGCCCTGTCTAGCTTGTCCTGTAAATTATCAAACATCTTTTTATAAGCTAACAGCCTCTTACCTGAAGGTAGAGGCTACTTTTTTTAATGAAAAGCAAATGTATCAATTTTTGATTGTAAATCTCTGCAACTCAAAGTCAAAAATCTTTTTAAAAATGAATGTTTACATCTATCCTTGAATAGGTGAGGTACTTCTGTTGCCTGATTTATACCTTATAAAAATTGTATTTAAATAACTATTATCAGAACTGCTTTATACTCAATCCATGCTGATTCATTAATTAAATAGTCTGCAGTTTAATCGCTTAAGGACTGATGAAGGCCTGCATCACTACAGATGGAGCTTTTATTCATTGTTTCGCCTTATTTAAGTTGCACTTTGCTCGGGTGGAATTGTCATAAGTCCGACGAAACCCCGGCTTAAGTGCGGCGAAAGTCCGTCGAAACAGTTATGCTGTTGTATGTCAGCTAAAATCAGTGTGGATCAGATCCGTTTCAATGCAGTTTAAATCCTTTTGATGTTGGAAAGATTAATTAAAAGGAGCGGTTAGGCAATCATTCTTCGGTCTGAAACACCACCTAATTTTTTTTGATGCAACATTTTGTAATGGTGTTAGTCTTATGCTTAACTAAACTAAATCGATGAAACGCTGGTTCTCCCTTATTTTTATATTTCTTTATGCTTATTGTGCTGCCCAGAATCCTGCTAAACAAAAGGAACTTCAAGCGGTAAGAACCATTGAAACACCCAAAATTGATGGCATTTTAAACGATGCCTGCTGGAATAATGTACCTTTTGCTACAGATTTTTTTGAAATTCGCCCTGTTCCGGGGAGGGTTGAAGCGAAAGACCGGCGTACGGAAGTGAAAGTAGTTTATGATGATGTGGCCATTTATGTTTACGCCCGGATGTACGATCATCCGGATAGCGTATCACATGAACTGGTTTCAAGGGATCAGATTGGAAATGCCGATTTTATCTCGGTTATTTTAGATCCTTTTTATGATAAAATGAATGGAAACGGATTTTTCGTTACTGCTGCAGGTGTTCAGTTCGACGCCAAATACTCGCAGGTAGGCGATGAAGATTCCAACTGGAATGCAGTTTGGGAAAGTGCTGTTAAAATTGATCAGCAGGGCTGGACCTGCGAAATGAAGATCCCCTATTCAGCACTGCGCTTTTCAAGCCAGGATATTCAAAACTGGGGAATTAATTTTAGCCGGCGCATTCAGCGAACCAATACACAATCATTCTGGAATTTTGTAGATCCCAAAGTAAATGGCTTCATTAACCAGGAAGGGCTTTTTACAGGCATTAAAAACATCAAACCACCCCTGCGGCTTTCATTCTCGCCATATGTTTCAGGCTATATCAACCACTACCCGGCCAATTTGCCAGGTGTTAAGAATACCACATCACGCTTTAATGGTGGCATGGATGTAAAGTATGGTATAAATAACAGTTTTACGCTGGATATGACATTGGTGCCTGATTTTGGTCAGGTGCAGTCTGATAACCGCATCTTAAACCTGACGCCCTTTGAAGTTAAATTTAATGAAAACCGGCAGTTCTTTACAGAAGGTACAGAATTGTTTAATAAGGGAGATTTATTTTATTCCAAGCGTATAGGCTCAATTCCTTCTTATCATGATTTTAGTGGAATTAATGGAACCGACAAAGTTGTAAAAGACCAGACCGAAGCAAAGGTTTTAAACGCCACTAAAATTTCAGGGCGTACGGCTAAAGGTTTAGGAATCGGAATTTTTAATGCAATCACCAATAGCATGCAAACAGAAGTGGAAGATGCACAAGGTAACTTTCGTCAGGTAGAAACACAACCCTTAACCAATTATAATATACTGGTTTTTGATCAGTCATTAAAAAACAACAGCTCTGCAACATTTATCAATACCAATGTGCTACGGCAGGGAAGCGCATATGATGCGAATGTTACCGCTTTATTACTCAACTTAAATAGCAAAGGGAACAAATATTTTATCAATGGGAATGGTAAAATGAGTAATCTGAAAGGCGAAGAAGTACATACGGGCTATAGCTATACCCTTCGTTTTGGAAAGCAAAGCGGAAATTTTACCTGGAGTTATAATCAGGTATATGCGGATGATCAGTTTAATCCCTCAGACATGGGGTTTTTTACCAACAACAACTTTCTGGATCAGCGGATTGGGCTGGGTTATAATGTTTTTAAACCTGGTAAATGGTATAATGAATGGCAAAACTGGTTCAATATGACCTATTCCAGGCGAGCTACTCCTGGCGATTATCAAAGCCTCGGCATAGAAACGGGATCTTATGTACGGTTTAAAAATTTATGGTCGGCAGAACTGAATGTAAATTATGATGCTAAGAGGAATGATTTCTATGAAGCCAGAAATGGCCAGGTTTATAAAGCACCGGAAAGTTTTGGCCTGGCGCTTTACATTAATCCAAATCGTGCAAAGGCCTATAATTTTGGCGGGAATATCCGCTACCAGGAACAGCAGCTTTTTGCAGGTAAATCTTACAACTTCTATCTGTTTCAAAACTTCAGGCTAAATGATCAGGTGGCATTTGGACTTGATTTAAGCTTCAATCCGAACTATAATTATGTAAATTGGGTAACCAATCAGAACAGTCAGGCCATCTTTTCTAAATATGACAGGAGAACCGTTGAGAATTCTTTTGATGCCAAATACACTTTTACCAACTTAATGGGGGTAACCGTTGTGCTCAGACATTATTGGAGCGACAGAAGAAACAAGGATTTTTACCTGCTGAAACCGGATGGACATTTAACTGATTACCAGGGGCCGGCTTTAACCGGAATGGATCGGAATTATAATGTATTTAATATCGATTTGATTTACATCTGGCAGTTTGCACCCGGAAGTACACTTTCCGTTTCTTATAAAGATGCTGCAGAAACTTCCGATAATTTTTACAGGCAGCGGTATAACAAAAACCTCAGCGGAATTTTAAATGCACCCCAAAACAACAGCCTATCCGTTAAGGTGTTATATTTTGTGGATTATTTGGACCTGAAGAAGAAGAGGAAGAAGGCTTGAACTTTTTTCAGATGATCATCGTTTAAATATTCGCGACTAAGGACTTTGGATTTCCAACCAGCCTACCTCGCTTTGCCCGGACTCACCCCAAATTTTTTGTTAAATGCATGGCTAAAATGCTGAACGGACGAATAGCCTAATTGATCTGAAATATCTTTAATATTTAACTGATGATCAGCTAAGAGTGCCTTTGCTTTCATCAGTTTATAGTCGCTTAAATAACCAAAAACAGTATGGTTAAAGGTTTCTTTGAAGCCCCTTTTTAGTTTAAACTCATTAATCCCGGCAGCCTTCGCTAATTCGGTTAAAGATGGCGGATGATGGGCATGCTGAAGCAAATATTCTCTGGCATAATAAATCCTGTCCTTATCGTAATCTGATTTTAAAGTCTTTGTCACTGATCTTTTATTTGCATACTCAAATGCCTGTGCCTGCAGTGCCAGTAGCTCAACACACTTCGATTGCAGAAACAATAACTTCAGGCCACCTGTAAAGGTACAGTTCATGATATCATTGATACAGGCATACATGGCTATGCTGATGGGTAGATTATCAGCAGAAATTGCCATGGGTTTATTGTTCATGATGGTGTCGCCAAATCTCTTTAACAGGGAACTGCTATCACTGGTTAGATCCACAAATTTATCCCGGCGAAAATGAACCTCAAAAAATTTGTGTGATCTATCCGTATTGAACTTCGCAATTCCATCAAAATGTGGGGTGTAAATAATATTATGCTGATTGGCTTTCATGGCTATTTTCTTTTTGGTTAGAAAATTCTCTAAAATGCCCCCTCCCTTGATTGAAAAATGAAGCTCTACCAACTCCGCATCATCAAAAGACTTTATTCGCAACTGGTTTTCCTTTACCAAAACATCTCCATAAACAATAAAAATACCTGAGAAAGCAATCTGTACAAATTCTGCATCGCCAAAAGGAAAGCTAAATTTTTCTTTTCGCTCCGTAACCAATGGCAGGTTTATATCGGCCTGATCAATCATATGGTTAACAACATATTGCTGGTTTGATTTATCGTAAATACTTAAAGACATAAAATCCCTTTCATATAAGTTTTAATCCTTTTGATGTAAAATGCATTCAGTATTTGACCATTACTTTTGTTTAAAGTTACTAAACAATTTACACGATGCCGAAATTACCATCATGGCTGGCTGATACAATGGAAAAAATAATCAGCAACAAGATATTTGAAGTTGAAGTGGCTGATACCAGGATGCTCAGCAATAATATTAAAGCAATCACATTTAAGGGAGATTTTTTAGATATGGATTTCATCCCCGGAAAAGAGGTTTTGTTTAGGGTAAATGCAAACGAATACAGACATTATACCCTTTCTGACTTTGATCAGGAAACAGGGACCTGCCGGATTATCTTTTTTTTAAACCGGAAAGGTGCAGGAAGCAACTGGGCAGAAAATATAAAAATGGGCGATCACGTTAAACTTATTGCAGATCAGGCTAAAGTAAAGTATCATTTCGATTCCAACCAGCATTTCTTTTTTGGTGATGAAACCAGCATCGGTTTGTATGAATCTTTTGTTAAAACCACGCAGGATTTGGCACAGGAATACTTCGGTATTTTAGAAATGAACGAAGAAAATGATCAGGCTTTGGCACAGCTCGGGTTATTAATCGACGTAGTACCTTCAAATATGATTTCCCCGGCAGAACATGCCATAGAATGGATGAAAAACATGCATCCCAAATGCTGGGAAATGTGGAAAGGCGCAAGCTTTTATCTTACGGGAAGAGGTAAATCGGTTCAAAAATTTAAAAAGTATCTCAAAGAGATGGGGGTTCATCACAAGCAAATCCAAACCACCTGTTATTGGGAAAACGGCAAAACCGGAGGCTAGTTACCTCGGAAAAACAAAAGCAAAGCCTAATGCCAGGGTTTGACTGGCTTGTATCCTGTTGGTGCCGGTATCTTCATCAAACAGGGCAATGCCGGTTAAACTGGTGTTCATAAAACGGTTGATTTTGGCTGTTAAGGCAATATCAAGTCTATGGTCAATTCTACCCCATCTAAAATCTTCATAAGGAATAAGCATTGCATAACGGGCCTTCAGGTTGGTATTGGTGAAAATGTCTTTGTCAAATGCAGATACGATCTGGAAGGCAAGGTCATTTTTGAATGTTTTACCATAGTCAACCCCATATACCGATGTCTTAGGTGGTTTAGTGGGATCCGGGTCATTAAAAAGCTCCTGGTCTAACACAAAGGTCTGACGCGCTGTACCGGTACCAAACCGGGTGGAAAAATATTTGGATGGTTTATATTCGAAACCGATAGATTCGGTTAAGTAACCCGGGCCCATAAATTTCGAAATCAGTGTAGCGGTTTCAGTCCCGTTTACGGTAGCATAAGAAAAACCGTTATCAAATTGCGATTCAAAGTTGATGGAACCGAAGAAATACCAGTTTTTAGATAATTGAAATGATGCTTTGTTATCCCAGAAAATCCTGTCATTCGTTTTCTTTTGCAGCTGGTCTTTATTTTTGATTTTGCCATATTGCAAAATCACTTCACTTACATAACTATAATTATTTTTATTGTATTCTGCTTTCCAGTTCAATAAACCTCCAACCGCAACTGAGTTTACACCACCACCTTTCCAGTTATCGCTGAACTGTGCCTGGTTAACGTTTATTCCTATTGATGTGGTGGTTTTCCAATAATTTACTTTTGCATTAACAATATAAGGGGGGATTTTTACCGGTTCAAAGTTTAAAGGCCCCTGCCTGTTCGGTAACGGACTCCGTTTTAATTTAATATTCAGGTCTTTTGTATTGATCGGAATAGTGTCAATTTCCTGTGCATATAAATCTATAGAGCAGATACTTAGAATAAGGATTAGGGCAGCTAAACAATTCTTCATGGGTTACAAAGAAAACGAAAAAAATTATAGATCAAAAGTTTTAAGAGAATGAATCACGGGTTAATGATGAATTTTGTGCTTGAAAGCCAAACATCACAGCAGCTTTATCCATCCATACCAGTTCTGTTTTTTAAGATAGTTTATATCTGATTCATAATGGTAGGCTTCCTTTTCAAAAACAATGCTTAAATAGGCTTTACGGTGCTCCTGATACCGAATGAAATTAATTAAATAATTAACCAGGTATAAAATATAGAAAGGTAAAATCAATAATTCCAGCTGTTGCCGGAGGTGGATGTTTTCATGGTTAATGATATCCTGGTCTTGTTTAAGCCTTTCATTTTTGAGCAGTATAAACGGGAAAATAGCCATGCCTGCCGCGGGTAAGTTTTTTACAATCAAAATGGGTGCTTTCACAGTTTCTCGATTGTTATTTTTGGTAACTCGGGCAATTGTAAGGCTTTGGGATTCAGGCGGTAACTCCTGTAGGCGTTTTTGATGAATATATTAAAGGAATAATCATCGGCATCCAGCACAAACTGGTACGTAGGCCTGTATTGCTGCATGAAATCAATCAGTTCTGTATCTTTTATGCCCAATACCTGCTGCACTAAGTTAGGGTTAAAACGATAGCTGATTAAATCTTCATGATAATCCTTTTCCAGTATCTTCTGAAGATGACGGGCATTTCTACCCTGTTTACTCAATAAATTATAAATGGCATCAATACCTAAGCCAACACCTCCGGTTCCCAGATTAATCAGATCTTTGCTGCTGCCTTTTTTGGTTTGATAACGGTATTCCTGAACCGATTTTTCGTAAAGCTGTTGTGGAGTTAACCTTTTTTGCTGAATAACCACATCCCTTAACCTGATGCCCAAAGATTTCAATTGAAAATAGGCTGTCGGCTGACCGTGAAAAACCAATGTATCTACACCATATCCTGAAAGAGCGGCTACCAGTGTATCACCGGGAATGGCTGCGGTGCTAAACTCCCCTTTTGTATTATTATACAGCCCATCACCGGTACGGAGGTTATAGATATAAACTTTTGCCAAACGCTGTTTGCTTTCTTTATCAATAACGAGGCCCTGCACAGGCTTGGTTTGTGCATGAGTAAGCATCGAAAAGAAGCTGAGTACTAAAAATGTTAAGGCAGCAAAAAGTTTCATGAGTTTACAAAACTACAAATATCCTGTGCGGAATGTTCTGGCTTAACATTATTTAACCTTAAGCACCTGGCCAAGTCTGATACTGTCAGTGGTTATTTCATTAAGCATTTTCAATTCATCCACAGTCAGGTTAAATCTTTTTGCAATATTATATAAAGTATCACCTTTAACCACCGTATAAGTGCCGTCTGCTATGATGGGTTTGGCGCCTGGCGGCGGGGTTTCAACCGGAGCAAACTTTTCTTTTTCTTTAGGGATGTTCTGATTGATTTCAGTAAAAACACGATCCTCCCTGGCAATTTTTTGTTTTTCGCTTTCCGGCTGATCGTATTGATACAACTGGTATTTTTCAATCACGCCGATTAATAAATCAGGATATTTTGGATTGGTGGCATAGCCGGCCGTTTTTAAACCCTGGGCCCAGCTTTTATAATCATTTCTATCCAGCTGAAATAAAAAACTGTAACGTTTCCGCTTCAAAAATTCAGAGTGATCCCTGAACGATTCGCGGGCATCTTTATATACCCGGAAGCAATCGTTTTTTTGGTCGTCATCACGGAAATAGTTTTTTCCCTTCCATTCCGAAGTGCATTTAATTCCGAAGTGATTATTGGCATATTTGGCTAAATCACTGTTTCCGCTGCCCGATTCCAGGATGCCCTGCGCCAGGGTTATACTTGCAGGGATTCCGTTAGCAGTCATTTCCTCTACGGCAACAGCTTTAAATTCGTCTATATAACTTAGGGTATTATAGCTTTTATAAGTATTGTTATTGGCTTTGTTTGCCGCCTTTTCAATCTGTTTATTGTTTTTGGAATATTTACGTGTTCCGCAAGAACTTAAAATCAATACGGCAAAAGCAATATATACGAAGTTGAATTTCATGGTAATGATCAGGGATTAATTGATTTGGGCAATGCTATCTCGGGGGGATTATAACTTGATTTTTTGTCCGGGCTTTAGCTTAATACTTTTCAGGCCGTTTTTTTTCATAATGGCTTTAACCGTTGTATGTTTCTTTTTGGCAATCAGATTTAAATTGTCACCAGCTTTTACAATATATCTTCTTGAAGATACATGCCTTTTTTTGTGGTGGTAAAGGGGTTTGGCATGAACAGGTTCAATATAATCTGCAGGGCGGTCATCATACTGATAAAGCTCATATTTTTTAACTAGGTTAATGACTTGACTTGCCCAGGTGCGGCTTTGTGCATAACCAGATCTTTGAATACCCCTGGCCCAGCCCCTATAATCATATTGATCGTATTTGTCGAACAGGCTATTAAATGGTGCACGTGTTTCCATGATTTCTACAAAGTGATTGTAAGAATCCTCGTCACTTGCATAATCCCGGTAGGCCGAATGAATTTCGGCATTGTTGTTAGGGCCTTTAACCCCAAAATGATTGTTCAGGTGTTGCGCTACCCTGCTGTTTCCCGCTGCCGATTCATGAATAGCCACCGCCAGAATAATACTGGCCGGTATTTTATGGTCATGCATGAGTTCTTGTGCACATTCTACATGCTCGGAAATATACTCATCTGTATCCTGTGCTTTAATAATAATTACACTAAAAAGTAGGAGGCAAAATGTAAATATGATTTTCATGTTCTTCTGGTTAATCAGTTAACTGATATTTTGTATAGTTAACCCGTTTTAAACAATTATATAGTTAATCCCGCTTTCTGATGACAAACAAGCCATCTCGTACGGGTAAAATTAATTTCTCCACGCGTTTGTCTGCAGCTATTTTGTCATTAAAGTCTGTAATGTTTTTCGTATCCTTATCCTGCTTATCCTGAAGTACTTTGCCGCTCCATAATACGTTATCCACAATGATAATCCCCCCCGGACGAACCTGGTCAAATATTAAATCATAATAAGTACCGTTATTTTTCTTGTCGGCATCTATAAATACAATGTCAAAGGTTTCGTCTAAATCAGTTACTGTTTTGGTGGCATCACCCAGGATATATTTAATCTGTTTATCATATGGCGATTGGGCGAAATGCTGCCGTACCATATCCTCCAGTTCAACATTAATATCCAAAGTATAAAGAATCCCATCTTTGGTTAAGCCTTCTGCGAGGCATAAGGTCGCATAGCCCGTAAAGGTGCCGATTTCCAGGATGCACTTCGGTGCCATCATTTTACTCAGCATACTCAACACCCTGCCCTGGTAGTGTCCGGAAAGCATGCGTGGCATTAAAACCTTAAGGTTTGTTTCACGGTCTATTTGTTGCAGCAACTGGCTCTCAGGCTCGCAATAATGAATTAAAAGATCTTGTAAATCGTCGTTTATGAGGCTCATGTATTCGGTTATAAACGGTTGGTTTCCATAAAATATTGTAAAATGATGGTGGCGGCAATGGTATCTACGCGATCTTTATCCCTCCTGTCCATTTTTTTTAAGCCACTTTGCATAATGGCCTGATGTGCCATTTTTGAAGTAAAACGTTCATCAACCCAATGCTGCGGAATGGTGGGGAAAGCTTTTTTGAGCAGTGTAGCGAAACCCTTAACATGTTGTTTGGAATCTGAGTCCGTTCCATTCATTTGTTTTGGATCTCCAAGAACAAAAGCTTCTACCGGCTCTGCCACCAGGTATTTTTTAAGGTATTCAATCGCATCTTTTGGATGTACCGTATCCAAGCCAGTTGCAATAATCTGCAGCGGATCGGTAACAGCAATACCGATGCGTTTTGTTCCGTAATCAAAAGCCAGAATCCGGGCCATAAACTAGTTTTTACAGATGGCGGTTTGCATTGCGCATAAAGGCCATGTTAAAATTAAAAATCCAAAGGTAAGGTTTTTGAAATAATCACTAAACTTTGCATTTGATGTGTCTTTTTAATTTCAAAAAAGGGATGGTGAAACAAGTTCGTCATGACAAATGTGTGATTCTCGTATCTATTTCTTATTTTGCCACCAAATGCAGTTTAAAGAAATTATTGGCCAGGAAAGAATAAAGCAACAGTTGGTACAAACGGTTAGGGAAAACCGGGTGAGCCATGCGCAGTTATTTTTATCGCCTGCAGGCTCTGGTGCCGTAGCGCTGGCTGTGGCCTATGCCCAATATATCAACTGCCATCATAAAAATGAACAGGACAGCTGCGGAGATTGTTCGAGTTGCAGAAAATATGAACGTCTCATTCACCCTGACTTACATTTCTCTTATCCTTTTTTCGCTTCAGCCAATACAAAAGTGGCTGTAGATGTGCTGGATGAGTGGCGGAATATGTTTCTGCATGATCCTTATTTTGATATGGATATCTGGCGCTCTAAACTGGATGCTGCGAACAAGCAAGCCAATATCCCCATTGCAGAATGCCATGATATCATCAAAAAACTGAGCTATAAAGCTTTCGAAGCCGAAACAAAGGTTTTAATTATGTGGCTGCCCGAATACCTGGATAAAGCAGGAAATGCCTTACTTAAATTAATTGAGGAGCCGCCTGCAAATACCCTCTTTATATTAATAGCACAAAGCCAGGATCAGATTTTGACCACTATTCTTTCCAGGACACAGATTGTCAAAATCCCGAAATTGAGTAATGAGGAGGTTTCAGGCTATCTGTTAGAAAACAGCGGTTTAACTGAACATCAGGCCATTGATTATGCCTTTTTAGCCGATGGAAATTTAATTGAGGCAAAAGCCCTGGCTGCAGATACTCAAAATGACAGTTCAGGTACCTTTACGGCCTGGTTAAGAATGGGCTTTGGCAATAAGGTTCCTGATTTAATTGATTTTACCGATGTGGCAGCAAAATGGGGAAGAGAGAACCAAAAGAATTTTTTAAGGTATGGCGTGAATTATTTACGCGAATGCTGTTTAATCATCAGTGGAGCAGAAGAACTGGTGAAATTACCCCCGCTTACATTGGATACCGCAAAAAAACTAAGTACACATGTACTCAGTTTACCTATGGCAGAAGCCATCATCAGTGAATTGGAAAAGGCGCATTATCACATTGAAAGGAATGCAAACCCAAAAATTCTCTTTTTAGATGTATCTTTACAACTGGTAAAAATTATCAAGTTTAAAACGCTCCCTGCGGGGACTCAATATATATACAATTAGTTATGGGATGTGGAAGTTGTTCAACAGGTGGTGGTTGCACCCCTAATGGATGCAAGAGTAATGGCTCATGCGGTACCGGTGGATGCCAGACAATGGAAGTGCACGATTGGCTGTCCAATTTGGATATGCCCTCCAATTATAAACCTTTTCAGGTTACAGAAGTAAAATTTAAGGGCTCTCGTAAAGAATTTTTCTTAAACCATGATAACATCTACCTCGAAATTGGGGAGCTGGTTGCTGTTGAAGGACCAACGGGTGGTTTTGATGTGGGGCATGTTTCCCTTACGGGTGAACTGGTTCGCGTTCAAATGAAGCGTAGAAAGACGCCGATGGATCAGGTGGTAAAAAAGATTTACCGTAAAGCTACCGAAGCTGATGTAGAAAAATGGAATGCAGCGAAAGAAATGGAATGGGAAACCATGCATAAGGCTCGCAAACTTGCGTTAGACCTGCGTTTATCGATGAAAATCAGTGATGTGGATTATCAGGCAGATAAAACGAAAGCCACTTTCTTTTACACCGCCGACGGACGTGTGGATTTTCGGGAGCTGATTAAGAAAATGGCCGAAAGTTTCCGTATCCGCATTGAAATGCGCCAGATTGGAATGCGCCAGGAAGCTGGTCGTTTAGGTGGAATTGGCTCCTGCGGGCGTGAATTATGTTGCTCTACCTGGCTCACCAATTTCAAAACGGTTTCAACGGCTGCAGCCCGTTATCAGAACTTATCTTTAAATACCCTGAAACTCGCCGGCCAGTGCGGAAAGTTAAAATGCTGCCTGAATTATGAGCTGGATACTTATTTGGATGCGTTAAAGGATATTCCTGACCGTATTGAAAACTTAGATACCGAAGCAGGTTATGCACGTCATCAAAAGACGGATATTTTTAAGAAGATCATGTGGTTTAGTTACCAGGGTGATGAAAACTGGATTCCGGTTAAAGCAGCCCGCGTAAAAGAAATCATGGCCATGAACAAGGCAGGGAAAAAGGCACCTAATTTAAAAGAAGAAGCCGTTCAGATGGCTGCTCCTGTTGTGGTAGAGAAATCCTTTGACTACGAAAATGTAGTTGGGCAGGATAGCCTTACCCGATTGGATGAACGTTCAAAAGGTAAAAATAACCAGAACCGCAATCAGAAAAACAAAGGAAACAGCAACCAGAACAGAAGAGAAAGGATTCCTGCCGGGGATAAAAGCCCACAGGCCAATGCTAAACCTCAGCAAGGAAATCCGAAACCACAGGCAAATAACAGACCTCAGCAAAACGGGCCTAAAGCACAGCAAAATGCAGGGATTAAGCCACAACAAGCTGTTCAGAAACCCCAGCATGTTAACGGACCAAAGCCACAGGGCAACAATCCTAAACCACCAAAGCCAGTTGTAAAGGCCGAGGGAGAATCTATTGTGGATGGTACAAAACCAGAGCAAAGCAAAAATAAAAACAGGAACAACCGCCGGAAAAACAATAATCGCAGAAAAGATAATGGTTCAGAAAATAAACCTGCTGCTGAATAAAAAACAAGCTTATTTACTTGTTTTCCTGCTTGGTGCATCCCTTTTTCTGGGTTGTACTTCCAGTATTATCGATTCGAATGTTAAAGTTCCGGAAAGAAAGTGGACCTATAGAAACCATATTGTTAATGCCTTCGAAATAAAGGACAATGCCAAGCCTTATAATATCTATTTTAAGCTGAGACACACTGCTGATTACAAATATTCAAATATTTTTATTCTGGCTCATTTCAACACCGGAAAAAAGGTCATTACCAGGCGTTATCAATATAAACTAGCCAAAAATGACGGGGAATGGCTGGGGAGTGGGTCAGGAAATATTTTCAGCTATACACTTCCGATGCAAACCAATTTCCATTTTCCGACAAATGGAAAGTTTAGTATTGAAATTGAGCAGAACATGCGGGATAATCCCTTGTTGGAAGTAGTAGATTTGGGCATTTTAGTGGAAGAAAGCCAAAACTAAGCCAGGACATAATCAGGTTCGTTTCTTCACGAACCTGATCAGATCATTATTTATTTTACAAAAGCTGCAATAAGCTTTCAAGTTTCATACCCCTCGAGCCTTTTAGTAATACCAGGCTGTTTTTAATTTGCTTTTCCTGAAGATATGCGGCGGCTTCTGCAGGAGTTTGAAAAAAGGTAGCGGTAATTTCATTTTTAAAGGCATAAAAATCCTGCCCAATTAATATAATTTCGTCAATTCCACTTTCTGAAGCTTGTGTGGCAATAAGTTCATGCTGTTTTGCCGACTCTGGCCCTAATTCAAACATGTCGCCTAAAATTGCGATTTTATGATCAGCAGTTAGGGCTGAGAGGTTACCCAGTGCCGCAGACATGCTGCTTGGATTGGCATTATAAAAATCGCAAATCACCTTATTTTTTTCTGTTTTAGTAAGTTGGGAACGGTTGTTTTTAGGTTGATAACCTGCTAAACCTGTGTTAATTTGATCAGGACTCATATCAAAGAAGTCGCCGATGCAGATTGCTGCCAGGATATTTTCGAAATTGTAGCTTCCGGTTAAATTTGTTTTAACAGTTGAAGCGACGTCATGATTGGTCCAATCGATTTCAATGAAAGGATCACTGCTTTTTAAGCTTCCCTTAATGGTATTTCCATTTTCAGTACCGTAGTAAATGAGTTTGTTTAGGCCGGCTTTTGCACTCATTTCCATCAGGTAAGCATTGTCACGGTTGATAAAAGTATAGCCGTTATGCACTTTAAGATAAGCATAAAGTTCTGCCTTGCCTTTTTTAACACCGTCAAATCCGCCAAAGCCATCTAAATGGGCCATGCCCACATTGGTAATGATGCCATGCGTAGGTTGGGTAATGGTACAAAGCAATTCTATTTCTTTCTGATGATTGGCGCCCATTTCAATCACCGCAATTTCCACATCCTTTGTAATGGATAAGATAGAAAGCGGTACGCCAATATGGTTATTCAGGTTACCGAAGGTGGCAAAAGTTTTGTATTGTTCTGATAGTACCGCATTAATCAGCTCCTTGCTGGTTGTTTTGCCATTGCTGCCGGTTAAACCAATTACGGGGATGTTTATTTGCTGCCGGTGATAGCGGGCCAGGTCCTGAAGTGCGGTAAGTACATCATCCACTAATAAACATTGGTCAGACGCAAATTTTTCTTCATCAATCACTGCATAAGCCGCACCTTTTTCAATCGCCTGGGTTGCAAATTCATTTGCGTTAAAGTTATCGCCTTTTAATGCAAAAAAGATGCAACCTGCAGTAATGTTTCTGGTATCTGTAGAAATAATGGGGTTTTTCTGGTAATGGCTGTATAACTTTTCAGTGGTAATCATGATTTTCATAAAAATTTACTGTAAAATTAAGCTTTCATCGCAACAAATAACAAATTAGTATATTAGATAAATTTATCTCCTCTATGAAGAAAGGCCTTATCCTCTTATTTTTTACTATTGCTTCCGTCTTTGTTGTTAAGGCTCAGGTAAAATCGCCGGATGAATTTCTGGGTTATGAACTGGGGTCACATTTTACCCCTCACTATAAGGTAGCCGAATACTTCAGGCAAACTGCAATTGCAGCACCTAAAAACGTAAAGCTGATTAATTACGGCAAAACCAATGAAGGCAGACCTTTAATGGTTGCGGTAATTTCCTCGGCAGATAACATGGCCAGGATAGATGAGATACAGAAAAATAATTTAAAGCTGGCATCTGGCGCAGCCAATAATATTAATTTAAGCAGCCAGCCTGTAATTACCTGGCTGAGTTATAATGTGCATGGCAATGAGGCTAATTCTACCGAAACAGCAATGAGAATGCTTTATGCCCTGGCATCCGGCACCAATCAACAGGCTGCAAGCTGGCTGAAAAATACGGTAGTCGTGATTGACCCCTGCTTAAATCCGGATGGAAGGGATCGGTATGTAAATTATTTTAACAGTGTAGTTGGTAAGACACCTAATTCAGACCCTACGGCAAGGGAGCATATTGAGCCCTGGCCAGGAGGACGCTCCAATCATTATTATTTTGATTTAAACCGCGATTGGGCCTGGCAAACACAGGTTGAAAGTCAGCAGAGGCTGGCCTTGTACAATGAATGGATGCCGCAGGTACATGTAGATTTTCATGAACAGGGCTATAATGAGCCTTATTACTTTGCTCCGGCAGCAGAACCGGTGCATCAGGACATTACACCCTGGCAAAAAAGTTTTCAGGTCATTGTAGGAAAGAACAACGCTAAATATTTTGATGAGCAGGGCTGGCCATATTTTACAAAAGAACGGTTCGACTTGTTATACCCTTCTTATGGTGACACTTATCCGCTATATAATGGCTCCATCGGAATGACCTATGAGCAGGGAGGGATCAGGGCTGGTTTATCTGTTGTTACCAATGATGGTGATACACTAACTTTAAAAGATAGGATTGCGCATCATTTTACCACCGGCATGTCTACCATAGAAGTTGCTTCTCAAAATCATAACAGGTTATTGGAAGAATATAAAAAATACTTTCAGCAAGAAATAACCAGCAGCCCGGGGGTGTATAAAACCTTTGTCATTAAGGCCAGTAATTTATCTCGTCAAATGAAATTGGCTGAATTATTAAAAAAGAACAAAATTGAGTTTGCTTACGGGGGTGAAAAATCAGGGAAAGGATACGATTATGATACGCAGAAAGAAGAAAATTTTACAGTAAGCAGGAATGATTTAATTGTAAACCTGCAGCAGCAGCGATCAGTACTGGCTAACGTATTACTGGAACCACAGACGCTGGTGACGGATTCGAATACTTATGATATTACTGCCTGGGCTTTGCCATATGTTTATGCTTTAAAAGGCTATGCAAGTAAGGAAAACTTTAAGGGAAAATATCCTGATCCGGCCCTTGCTGAAGAGGTGGCAAATGATATAGAAAAACCTCTGGCCTGGTTATTTACCTGGGGAGCAGCAGAAGATGCGCAGCTTTTAAATGGTTTGCAGAAGGAAAATATTAAAGTCCGCCAGGCCGACCAACCTTTTACCGTTTCAGGCAAGGAATATCCTGCCGGGACATTAATCGTATTCCGGACAGAAAATGAAAGATCTGTGAAAGATTTAAGGGCAAAAATTGTACAGGTTGCCAGACAACTTAATAAGCCTGTGATGGGCATTACCAGTGGATTTGTAGAGAAAGGAAAAGATTTTGGATCGAACGTCTATCCTATCCTGAAGCAACCAAAAGTAGCTATTGTTTCAGGAAATGAAGTCTCTTCACTCGCTTTTGGTGAGGTTTGGTTTTACCTGGAACATGATCTCAATCTTGCTGCCTGCATTATAACCGCTAAAGATATCAACAATTTAGATATCAATAAAGTGAATACCCTGATCCTGCCCGATGGTAGTTACAGTGCTTTTATTGGAGACGGCTTAACTTCCTGGTTGAATAAGGGGGGTAAACTGATTTTGATGGAAGATGCAATTGAAAGTGTATTGGATAAAAAAGGATTTGAGATTAAAAAGAAAGAGGTAATGGCTAAAAAAGATGAAAAGCCAGTACCAAATAAGCTTCTTTTTAAGGATAAGGACAAAGATGATTACGAATTTGCAATTCCAGGTGCCATCTATAAGGTGAACTTTGATCCAACCCATCCTTTTGCGTATGGCTTGGGGAAAACCTATTATACCTTAAAAACCGATCGAAAAATATACGAACCATTTGCAGAAGGCTGGAATGTTGGTCTGTTAAATGATAAAAGCTTAATGGCCGGGGTAGTGGGTAAAAAAGTCAGGGAGGAGTTAAAATCAGGATTGCTGATCGGTGTGCAGAATTTTGGCCGGGGAACAGTGGTTTATCTGGCTAATGATCCTTTATTCAGGAATTTTTGGGAAAGCGGAAAAACGCTTTTTAGTAATGTGGTATTTTGCAGATACTAACTGGTTTTACCCTGCCCTTACAGTTCAAAAACAGTCTTTTCTAATAATTTTACAAATTTAAATTCGTTCAGGCTTTATTTTTATGGTGCCTAAGTGTAAATTGTACAATATGTCCTGCTGATTTTGGTTTTTTTTGGGCCACAAAGAAAATTTATTCTGCTTACACTAGATTTTTTAGATAAAAATCTAGTGTATTTTAAGATTTAATTGCTTTTTTATTGGAGTGTTTTTGTAGTA
This sequence comes from Pedobacter sp. MR22-3, assembly GCF_026240075.1. Taxonomy (NCBI): domain Bacteria; kingdom Pseudomonadati; phylum Bacteroidota; class Sphingobacteriia; order Sphingobacteriales; family Sphingobacteriaceae; genus Pedobacter; species Pedobacter sp. MR22-3. The sequence continues at coordinate 606,963 of NZ_JAPIVF010000001.1, forward strand.
AGTAAAACGTTTAAGTAACTTTTTTGATTTATAAGCTATTGTTTATCAGTGTGTTGTTTGGGTTGTTGTTGTTGTTTTAACAATGTTAAAAAATGTTAAAATAAATTTTCTTTAGTGATTTTCAATTCTTAGATTAGAAAAATCATTAATCATTAACTAACCTATTATTAAATTATGAAAAAACTTCTACAAAGTTTGTTCATTCTTATGTTTTTTGCTGTAACAGCAATCGCTCAAGATCGAACAATCAGTGGTACAGTTACTTCCACGGATGACAAATTACCTATTCCAGGAGTAAGTGTTAAAATTCCCGGTGCCTCGGGTGGTGCTGTAACAGGTGCAGACGGAAAATTTGCTTTAAGAGTGCCAGCATCTGCTACATCATTAATATTTAGCTCGATCGGTTTTACTACTCAGACAAAAACAATTGGTTCGGCAACTACAATTAATGTTTCTCTTATAGCTGACGCTACTTCATTATCTGAAGTTGTGGTAACTGCCTTAGGAGAGAAAAGAGAAGCAAGGGCTTTAGGATACGCTGCAACTGAAATTAAGGGTGAAAAATTAACTATTGCAAAAAATACTGATATCAGCACAGCTTTAGCAGGTAAGGTTGCTGGTGTTCAGTTAAATGGTTCTCCAAGCTCATCATTTGATAATGCTTCCATTATTGTTCGTGGAATTAATGGTTTTACTGTAGGGCAGCCATTATTTGTGGTTGATGGAACTCCTGCAGACCAGGCGAATGTCAACATGGACAACATTGAAAGTATTACTGTCCTTAAAGGTGCTGCTGCAACTGCCCTATATGGTCAACGTGCTTATAATGGTGTAGTAATTATCACTAGTAAAAAAGGGAGTAGAAAAGCAGGAACATCAATTGAGATAAATTCAGGTGTTGCTATCGAAAAAACATCTTTATTGCCTGATTACCAGAATGAATATGCTGGGGGTTATACGGGTCAATTTGAAAAATTTGTTTATAACCCTGCAATTCATCCAGCTTCTTGGGCAGCTTTTAATGGTCAAAATATGCTAGATTATGGCGCAGATGCGAGTTTCGGTCCAAAAATCGATGGCTCTTTGTACCGTCCTTATTACAGCTGGTATCCTGGAGAAGACTTTGGCAAGTTAGTCCCTTTAACTGCCCAGCCTAATAACATTAAAGATTATTTAAGAACTGGCGGTAGTTACAATAACAGTATTGCATTTACAACTGGTGGAGAAGGTTATAATCTTCGTGTGGGTTACACAAACCAAACGAGATCTCTTGTACAAGAAAATGCAAACCGTTCTATGAACATATTAAATGTTAACGGATCGTTTGATGTTAGTAAAAGATTAACTGTTTCTACAGATATTCAATTTGCAAAGGAAAATAGAATTGGTCAGCCATATGAGACTTATCGTAACGATGGATTAAATGTTGTACAAGGTTTTAATCAATGGTTCCAGCGTCAGTTGGATATGAACTATCTAAGAGATCATCAGGTTTTAGCTGATGGTACGGTAACATCATGGAACATTGGTAATCCAAATGGAACAGGTGACCTTAAATCCATTACTACTCCTCAATACTGGGATAATCCTTTTTGGGTGGTTAATCATAATTATAGAACACAAAGAAATAACCGATTGGTTGGTAACTTGGGATTAAAATATGATCTAGGTAGTGGTTTAGCGTTAGCAGGTTTCTTAAGAGGAAACATTAACAATGAATCTGGGGACGAGCGTATGGCTACAGGTGGCTTACAACAGGATTATTTTAAGACAAAAAACTGGACAGATACTGAATTCAACTATGAGTTAAATTTGACTTATAATAAAACGTTTGGTGACTTTACGTTAAATGCATTAGCTGCAGGTAATATTCGTCATGAAAAAAGAGAAAGAATAGATATGTCAACAGCAGGGGGCTTAAGTTTTCCTAACTATTTCAATATTGCAGCTTCCTTAGCAAGACCAACTACCATTAACGACTATTATGAAAAAGAAGTAAGAAGTGTTTTCGGTAAAGCATCATTGGCATATAAAAACTTTCTTTATTTAGACATTACAGCTAGAAATGATTGGTCATCAGTTTTCGCTCCAGATTTGAATTCTTATTTTTACCCTTCAATATCTACGTCATTTGTATTCTCAGAGTTTTTGCCTGCTGGCGTTAAAAATGCCCTTTCATTTGGAAAGTTAAGATTCGCATATGCTCAGGTAGGTTCTGATGTAGATCCTTATAGAGTTAATCTTCAATATAATACTTCACCTGCTTATGGAACCAATCCATCTTTAGCTATTGGCAATGAATTTAGAGATGGCAGAATAATTCCTGCAAAAACCAATTCATTTGAAATTGGAACAGAGATGAAATTCTTAAAAAATAGAATTGGTTTGGACTTTGCTTATTATGTGAACAAAAATAAAAACCAAATTTTAGCAGTGACATTAAATGGTGCAACAGGTTACACAACTAACTTAATTAATGCAGGTGATTTAACGAATAAAGGTTTCGAGTTTAGTTTAACAGGAACACCTGTTCAATCTAAAAACGTAAGTTGGGATCTAACTGTAAACTTTAGTAAGTCAAAAACCATTGTAAATAAAATTACTGATAATCAAACAAATGTAATTTATCAAACGAGTACATTTTTTGGAAATACATTGAACCTTCGTGAAGGTGAAGAATGGGGCTATATTTTAGGACGTACCTGGAACCGTGATGCAAATGGGAATGTTATCATCGCTGCAAGTGGCTTACCAACTTCTACAACGAATCAATTTGTAGGATATGCCCGTCCGAAATTCAATGGTGGTGCATATTCATCATTAAGAGTTTTTGATTTTGATTTAGGCTTCTCTTTAGATTTTCAAAAGGGCGGATTATTTAATTCAACAACTCGGGCATTTAATATGGGTAGTGGTCTATCGCAGGAAACAGTGGGTTTAAATGATAAAGGTATTGATTGGAGACTACCAGTTGCACAAGGAGGTGGTTATAAGTTTGCCGGTGTATTGGCGAATGGGCAACCTAATAACAGATATGTAAGTGCAAGCACAGCATTTTATGATGGTATGCAAACAGGTTCGGGAGAGCTTTTCATGATTAGCGCATCATATTTAAAATTAAGAGAAGTAAGATTGGGTTATAATTTGCCTAGTAAAGTTTTGGCTAGAACAGGTTTCCTTAAATCTGCAAACTTAGGTTTTGTAGTTGGAAACGCATGGTTAATTGCAGCTCCTGGTAAAAAATATGGTGTTGATCCATCGGAAATTGAGAATTTCTGGCAAGAAGGCGGTCAATTGCCATCATCGCGTACATTTGGTCTGAATTTAAGAGTTGGACTTTAATTTTTATAAACATGAAAAATATTAAAAAATATATACTGCTTGTAGTTGGCTTTGGCATGTTAGCCACAGGCTGTAAAAAGTTTGGAGATTTTGGTGATACTAATGTCGATCAAACTAAGGTTTCTAAGGCTGCAACTAAGGCATTATTAACCTATGCAATGCAAAAAACTCAGGCTAGAGGAGATCAGTCGACTACTCAGCCCTCGGCTAATACTGCAGCTGTTACAACATTGTCATCTAGCGGAGCAATCTTTGCTCAGCATCTTTCCGAAGGGCCTTATCTAACTGTTTCTCCTTTTAATGATGCCGGAAGTACATTAAATCCAAGCTATTATACTTTTTATTCAGAGATTTTAAAAAATCTTAATCAAGTTATCACTTTTGCAACTGCAGGGGCTCCAGAAGCCGATCCAGCTTCAAATGGATCTTTAAAGAACCAAATTGCGGTAGCTCGAATTATGAAAGCGTATGTATTTTGGAAAATTACTGATAGATGGGGTGATATTCCGTATGCTGAAGCATTGAACAGTGCAAATATTACACCTAAGTTCTCTAAGCAGGAAGACATTTATAAAGATTTATTCAAGGAGCTTAAAGAAGCTGTTGCACAAATGGATGGTGGCGCAGGTCCAACAGGTGATATAATGTTTAATGGTAATATGGATACTTGGAAGAAATTTGCCGCAACACAGCGTCTTTTGATGGCATTGCGACTTTCGAAGGTTTATCCTAATACAGGAGAATTTGCAGCTACAGAATTTGTATCTGCAATTGCGGCCACACCAATTACGGCGAGTGAGAATTTAACTTACCAATTTGATGGAGGTGATCCAAACAATTATAATCCTTGGTATAACAATTATAGCATATCGAATCGTAATGATTTTGCGATTAGTAAAACTTTGGTTGATCAAATGAAAAATAATGGAACAGGTACAGATCCAAGACTTCCTGTATATGGTGAGGTTTTAGCTGGAAATCAAGTTATAGGATTGCAATTTGGTGTTCAGGTACAGGTAAATATTCCAAATGCTTACAGTCGTATAGGTTCAACTTTACGTGCTGCTGGATCACCAGCTTATATCTTCACCGGCGCACAAGTTCAATTTGCATTGGCTGAAGGTGCTAAAAGAGGATGGACCGCTGGAGGCGACGCAACTGCTGCAACATATTATAACGCAGGTATAGATGCCTCTTTAACTCAATATGGTGTAGCTGATCCTACATTTAAAACGGCTACTGGCATCGTTTACAATCCTACAACTGCATTACAGCAAATAGCAACCCAAAGATGGGTGGCTTTATATTTAGATGGGTGGGAAGCATGGACAGAATTCAGAAGAACTGGTTTCCCGGCACTGGTTCCAGGTCCTAATTCGCAAAATGGCACAAATCTTCCGAGAAGAGTTGGTTATCCAACTGCCGATCAGACGACCAATAGAGCTAATTATAATGCTGCATTGGCACAACAAGGATGGTCAAATAACAGTATCAATAATAGGATGTGGTGGGATAAGCTATAATTAGAATATTTTTATTAAATTTAAAGGAGCTTTATATAAAGCTCCTTTTTTATTTATTCATGATATGAAACTAATTTATAAGTCAGCAATCATTTTATATCTGTTAATATTGACTAGTGATGTTTATAGCCAGGAATTTTTTAGATTAAAAGAATCTATGGGGATGCCACTCCGATCCCGAGTGTATAATGATATTAAAGGGACGCCATATTTTGTAGATAACTGGAGTAAAGGAATAATTAAACAAGCTAATGGTCAGATTTTCAATGACATTGAGCTTAAATATGATCAGCTAGAAGATGAGGTAATATATAAAGATATTAATGGAAAAGAACTTGGGTTTGCTGTGCCGGTTATAGAGTTTAGAATTGACTACAGTTTTAATGGTTTAAAAAAATCCTCCTTATTTAGAAACGGTTTTGAGCCTTTTAAAGGTTCAACAGAGAAAAGTTATTATGAAATTCTTTATGATGGTACCTTTAAATTGGCGAAGAAAAATGTTAAGCATATCGAACAATATAGAGAATATAATTCTGCTGTTACCACAAAATCAATTATTGAAAGAATAAAATATTACTACTTTGCTAAGAATACTCTTGTCGAATTTAAACGAGATAATAAATCTATTCAACAAGCATTTGGAGAGAAAGCCCCTCTAATTTTAGCTTATATTAAAGAAAATGATTTGGATTTAAAAAAAGATGTTGACTTAATTCATATTTTCAATTTCTATAATAGTTTATAGCTTGACGAAAATTATAAGTTCTGATCATATTTAATCGGATGTATCTAATCAAATTTATGTATCTTTTCATCATTCTTATTCATGGCGAGAGAGTGTAAAATAAGATTTTAGTATAATTAACTTATGCTTAAAACTATATCAGATGATATAGTGCAATGTGCTTCGCATTTGCAAACATGTATATAAATGTGTTCTAAATCTAACTTTCAACTCTTTTTTCGGAATCCTTTATTAGCTTTATGGCTTAAGTGATACTTTGTATTAGTGGGCTAGAATATTGCATTATGTCTTTCTTTTCAGCAATTAGTTTTCTTAAGTTGAAAGATTAATAGAGTTCGTTTAAATCAAAATTTGTTTTTTCAACAACGTACCATTGTCAATAATTTGTCATTTATTCCTTGCTGTTGTTAAATAATGTTAAATGCTAATCTAACAGTACTAGCTTTGGTAGCTTAAAATTATATCTATAAAAACTTAAATTTTCATGAAAAAACTTCTACAAAGTTTGTTTATCCTTATGTTTGTGGCATTTAATGCCATTGCCCAGGATAGAACAATCACTGGTACAGTTACTTCTTCGGATGACAAATTACCAATTCCGGGTGTAAGTGTAAAAGTAAATGGTACACAAATTGGTACCGTGACAGATGCAAATGGAAAGTATTCCATAACGGTTCCATCATCTGCTACATCTTTAGAATTAACTTACATAGGCTATGCAGGAAGAACAGTTAAACTTACTGCATCAACTGTTTACAATGTAATTTTAACAAGTGATTCGCAAGGCCTTTCTGAGGTTGTTGTAACTGCAAATGCGATTAAAAGAGAAAAAAGAACATTAGGTTATTCTGCCCCAACATTAAATAATACTGAATTAACTTCAGGGCAAAACCCAAGTGTAATTAATTCTTTGGGCGGTAAGATTGCCGGAGTAAACATTACTTCTTCTTCCAATACCCCTGGTAGTTCATCAAGAGTGGTTTTACGTGGGGGTTCATCCATTTCAGGGAACAATCAAGCACTTATTGTTATTGATGGTGTACCAATTGATAACTCAAGTGTAATTGGTGGAGGTTCTAGCTTAACAAGTGTGGATTTTGGTAACCGTGGTAACGATATCAATCCGGATGACATTGCTTCTGTAACGGTGCTTAAAGGCCCCGCAGCTGCAGCATTATATGGCTCACGCGCATCAAATGGTGCTTTAATTATTACCACTAAAACAGGTGCTAAAGGTGCTAAGTCTCAAATTACATTTAGTACGGCCAATACTTTCTCTTCTGTTCTTAAGTTACCTGATTTACAGAATGAATACGGACAGGGATATTATGATGAAGTGGGAACTAATGATGCCAATACTACTTACGTTAATGATCCTAAAGAAAACTGGAGCTGGGGAGCACCTTTTACTGGTAAAACTCAGGAATATGGACAATCGATCGGTGGTGTTCGCTTAACTAAGCCTTATTCTGCACAGAAAAATAATCTTCGTGACTTTTTCGACACTGGCTTTGCTACTGATAATAACTTAGGTTTTTCTGGTGGTGGTGATAAAACGACTTTTTATCTTGGATTAAACTCATTAAACTCAAATGGAACTTTTCCTGGGAAAAATGATGTGTTTAACAAATACAATGTTCGTTTCAATGGTACCGCTGAATTGAGTGATAAGTTCACTGCTGGAGTATCATTCAATTACTCTAAAATCGGTGCTAAGCAAATAGCTGGTGGTCAAGCTGGTGGCTCTGTTTACGATAATGTACTTCAAACGCCGAGAGATATGCCAATCACATCATTCAAAGATTTGACTAATCCATATTATGGATACGGCGCTGGCGATCCTGATACATATGGTTATTATGGTGCTTACAGTATGAATCCATACTGGATTCTTGAAAATTACCAAAATAAAGACGATGTGAATCGCATTACAGGTAACATTAATTTAAATTACAAACCAGCTAGCTGGTTGAATATAACTGAGCGTTTAGGTTTAGATACTTATAGCGACAGACGGCTAGAATCAAGTCCTAAATACTCATTTGTACCTACAGATGATGCAGGTAATTACACGGCTGGTAGTAATTCACGAGTAAGTAATGGTTCGTATAAAATAAGCCAATATAATGTGAATGAAGTGGTGAATGATTTAATGGTAACTGCAACGAAGAAATTAGGTGATGATTTTGATGTATCTTTAATGTTGGGTAATAACATTAGGATGAGAAATACTTCTACTAACGTTACTGCTACCAATGAAAGTGGTGGTTTAGTTGTTCCAGGCTGGTATAACCTTGCAAACAGTAATGGTCCTGTTGATGTAATTACAGATTATATCAGTAATAGAAGATTGTTTGGTCTTTATGCAGATTTAAACTTGTCTTATAAAAACATGTTGTTTTTAGAAGCTACAGCTAGAAATGACTGGTCGTCTACTTTGCCAGTAAATAATAATTCATTCTTTTACCCAAGCGTTAGTGGCTCATTCCTATTCTCAGAGGTGTTAAAAAAATCTTCAGGATTTGAATTCCTGGATTATGGTAAATTACGTACAAGTTATGCTCAAGTAGGTAATGATACTGATCCTTACCAATTGTTCACTACTTTTTCAAGAGGAGAGATTTTTGGTAGCTTTGGTAGTACCACCTTCCCATTCGGAAATGTAACTGCATTAATGGTTAGTTCAACTCTTGGAAATGCTAATCTAAAACCGGAAAAAACAAGTTCATTTGAAATTGGTACAGAGTTAGGTTTCTTAAAAAATAGGTTATCAGTTGATTTTAGTTATTATGTAAATAATTCAAAAGACCAGATTCTAAGTATTCCTATTCCGAATTCAACAGGATATGGATTTAGTGTAACCAATGCTGGTGAAATTCAAAACAAAGGTATTGAGTTAAGTTTAAGAGGTACGCCTATTAAAACCAATTCTGGCTTCAGCGTTGAGCTTTATGGTACGTTTACACAAAACAGAAGTAAAGTGGTTTCTTTAAGAGATGGATTAGAACAAATTAGCGTAGGTGGTTTCTCAGGAATGTCTATCGTTGCTGCAGTGGGTAAGGCTTACGGTGAATTCTATGGTATCACAGAAGCTAAAGATGCTCAAGGAAGAACTATTGTAGATGAAGGAACAGGTATTCCGGTAAATACAACTGCTGCGCAGTATCTGGGAAGTTATAATCCTAAATATCAGGCATCATTAGGAACCAATATCAATTACAAAAACTTCTCATTAGGTGTTTTGTTTGATACTAAACATGGGGGTGTTTTCTACTCAAGAACAAGAGACATCATGGCATTTACAGGTACTTCAGCTGAAACAGGCGGAGCAAGAATCAATACAGTATTCCCTAATTCTGTTTATCTTGATGCTAATGGTAATAGCGTTACAAATACAACAGGTTATAACAAACAAGATTACTATCCAAACCGTGCGGCTGGAGCAAATATCGTAGATGCCTCTTTTGTTAAACTTCGTACACTTTCTCTCGGTTATACTTTTACTAAAGAGCAATTAAAAAGCAATAAACTTAGTGCTTTAAGTATTGGTTTATTTGGTAATAACTTATTTATCTGGACACCAGAATCTAACCAATATGCGGATCCTGAGGTTAACTCTGCTGGCGCAGGAAATGCACAAGGTTTTGACTATTCAGCTCAGCCTTCAGTTAGAAACTATGGGGTTAATGTAAAAGTTTCATTCTAATCTTAAATACTATGAAAATGAAAAATATATTTAGTACAAAGAATTTCTTATTTCTTTTGCTGGCAAGTACAGTTGGTTTTACCGGCTGTAAGAAATTCCTTGACGTTAATCAAAACCCAAATAATCCTGATAGCGCTACACCAACGTTACTGTTGCCTACAGTTGAAGCTTCGTTAGGACAATTAATGGGCAATGGATTTCAGATCTTTGGAGGAATATGGGCACAGTATTGGACTCAGAGTCCAGTGGCTTCACAATATAGGAACTTTGATAGATATAGCCTGACAAATACCGCATTTGATGGTAGTTGGTCAACGATTTATCGTAATGCATTGGTAAATGCAGATCTTATTATTAAAAGTGAAACGCCAAATAGTGATAATGTAAAAGGGATTGCATATATCCTTAAAGCTTATACTTTCCAGGCAGCTACTGATGCATTTGGTGATATTCCACTATCTGATGCACTTGATGCTACGAAGTCTTCAAGCCCAAAATATGATGCGCAATCTGCTGTTTATGACAGTGTTTTCACTTATATTGACAAGGGAGTTGCTTTACTTAAATCTTCTGCCAGAACTTCTTTAGGGGAACAGGATATTGTTTTTCAAGGGGATGCTGCTAAATGGACAGCTTTTGGAAATACATTAAAACTGCGCGCTTATTTACGAATTTCAGGTGTTGATGCTCAAAAAGCGCAAGCGGGCATTGCTGCTTTATATGCAACGAACCCTACTTTCTTAAATGAAGATGCACAGATTAAATATTCTACTACGGGTGGGAATCAAAATCCACTTTATAATGAAACGGTAGGTTTAGGTTTTGTGCAAAATCTGGGTGCGAGTGCAACTGTGGTTAATGGCTTTAAGAAAAACAATGACCCACGTGCATTTAAATTTTATGATGTAATCGCACCAGCTGATACAATTACAAATATTTTAAATGGCGCAAGTAACTTGAGTTCAAACTCAGGAAAAACGATTTCTTCGCCATCTGCATTAGTTGGTGGCCGTGCAAATGACCCATCGTCAGCTACAGCACCTGTTAAATTAATCTCTTCGGCTGAAAGCGCTTTCCTTCAGGCTGAAGCAGTTGCCAGGGGTTGGGCTGCAGGTAGTCTTGGCACTTTATTTCAACAAGGTATTCAAACAAGTTTTACTGCAGTTAACTTAACTTCCGCTCAGGCTACTGCTTATATTGCAACTGCTCCTGATGCTCAGTTAGGTACAAGTACGGCTTCACAAATTAAGGCTATTATTACACAAAAGTATTATGCAATGTGTGGAACCCAAGGATTTGAAGCATGGACAGAATATAGAAGAACCGGATATCCGAATTTTTTAATCACTTCGGTTACATCTGTGTTAGGTACAGGGAGAACGCCTTTAAGATTTTTATATCCTAACAGCGAAGCTGTTTCTAATGGCAATTATCCAGGAACGGTGGCACTGTTTCAACCCGTTTGGTGGGATGTAGCTACAACGGTGCTTCCTAATTAATAGTAATATATAATTTTTAAAAAAAAGTGCTTATCATTTGATAAGCACTTTTTTTATGGCTTTTTTAATTTAGCCTTGGAGATATGTACTTGAAAGCGTGATCAGAATGCAGAAGGAGCTATCATTATTCTTAATGCCATAATTAGTTGTCAACAAAGATTAATAGATGCATTATTGAATAAAAGTTGGAAAGAGCTGGCATTTGAAAGCCACAGTGGAGAGAATTTGCTTACAGAATAGGGTTGTATTAATATAATGGAAACTCACAGACTACTTTAGAGAGCTAAAAGATACTACCAATTCCTCAAATAGAAATAGATAATAATCCTGATTTACCAAAGTAATAAAACAAGGGATATTAATATATAAAAAATGTTCATTCTTATATACCAACTTTAGGAGAGAGTTATATTTTTTTGAATTGATTTAATAACTAAACTTTTAGTCTTTATTATACTACAACTCACGTGCTTGTTGTAATGTCATGTGAAGGTCAAATACGCTTTGGTTTGTATGCTAAATCATTTTAAGCTTTTAAAAAGATTGTATTGTATTTATATAAGTTATAATTTGCGATTTAATTCAATTAATCAAATAAACTAATTTAAATTCATGAAAAAACTTTTACAAAGTTTGTTCTTGTTAATGCTGATGTCGTTTTCGGCATTTGCACAACGGACAATCACTGGTACAGTTACATCTAAAGGAGATGGATTACCTCTTCCGGGGGTAAATGTAAAAATCAAGGGTGCGCCAAAAGGCACCGTTACTGTCGCTGGAGGAAAATTTTCCCTGGAGGTAACACAATCAACAGCAGTATCTTTAGAATTTTCTTATCTGGGATATCAATCTCAAACCGTTCAGGTTGGAAATTCAAATACTGTAAATGTAGCATTGGCAGAGGATGCGCAAGCGCTTACTGATGTTGTAGTGGTAGGATATGGTACTCAGTCAAAAAGAAATGTTACATCTGCGCGGGTAAGTGTTGGTGAAGCAGAGCTTAAAGAGCAACCTGTCCCTAACGTAGCCCAAGCCTTACAAGGAAGAATGGCTGGTGTGCAAATCTCTTCTGGGTCAGGCAGGCCAGGTGCACCAATTGCCATTAATATCCGTGGAAGGTCATCCATCACCGCCGGTAACAACCCCCTATATGTTGTGGACGGTGTGATTTTACCAAGTAATAGCGGTACTACTCCCAGCAGTGCCGGAGCAGGTGTATCTGCCTTGGCAAACATTAATCCAGAAGACATCCTTTCCGTAGACGTATTAAAAGATGCGGCTTCAGCAGCAATTTATGGGTCTCGTGGTTCCAATGGTGTTGTAATAATCACAACTAAAGGTGGTAATAAAAGTGGCAAGTCAACAATCAGTGTTTCAGCATACACTGGTGCGCAGTCTCTGACTAAAACACGTGATTTATTAAATGCATCGGAATACAGGCAAATGTATAATGAAGCCAGAGTCAATACTGGCTTGGCTACTTTATTTACACAGGCACAAATTGACAATCCTACAGCAAATGTGAACTGGTTGGATGAAATTTTGAGGGAAAACTCAAGAACTAACAATATTCAATTATCAATTGCTTCTGGAGCAGGAGAAAAAACACAATTTTATTCTTCTTTAAACTATTTTGATCAGGATGGTGCATTAAATTTCGGAGGTTTTAAACGTTATGCGTTAAGAACAAATGTTACGCATGACATTACTAATTTTCTTAAGGTTGGAAGTAATTTAGCTATTTCTCGTTCATACAGACAAGAATCACCGGTTGATAACAGCATTTATTCACCATTTCCTCGTGCATTAGTTGCAAGACCTGATCAGCCAATTTACAATGCTGATGGTACCTTTGCGGCTAACGACTATAATAATCCTTTACATATGTTCCAGTCTGTGAATTATGTAAACCTGTCTAATATCTTCAACTCCACTTTTGCTGAAATTAAAATTCTTCCAGGGTTAAAATTCAGATCTGCTGTTGGTATTGATTATACTTATTTAGATCAACGTACTTATAACCCGATTACTTCACTTTCAGGTCAGGGATCTAACGGGTCCGGAACATCGGGTTATGTTCAAACGGAAAATTATCTTACTACACAAACGTTATCTTATAATAAAAACCTGTTCGATGACCGTTTAAATATTGATGCAACTGGTGTTTATGAATTTCAATGGAACAATCAGTCAAATAACAGAGTAGACGGATCAAATTTCCCGTCAGATTTAACGCCATATGTTACTTCTGCAGCACAGATTACTGGTGGAACAGCTAGTTTAACCTACTTCAAAATCGAATCCATGTTAGCCAGATTAAATATGGCATGGGACGGTAAATATCTTTTAGGAGGATCGATTAGAAGAGATGGTTCTTCCAAAATTCCTCAAAAAGGAAGATATGGTTATTTTCCGTCAGTTTCAGGTGGATGGATCATCAGTGAAGAAGATTTCCTTAAAGATAATAAAGTGGTCAGCTTCCTAAAATTAAGATCAAGTTATGGGTCTACCGGTAATCAGGAAGGTATTGGAAACTTCACTGCAAGAAGATTAATTGGTGGAGGTTTTAACTATAATGATACTCCAGGATTTGCATTAAGTACAATCGGTAGTCCAGACTTAAAATGGGAAACTACTAATCAATTCGATTTAGGATTGGAAATTGGTTTATTCAATAATAGGATCGATATTTCTGCTGATTATTTTAATAAGAAAACTAAAGATCTATTGCTTAACCGCCCAATTCCAAGTACTACAGGATTTAACACCATTTTAGAAAATATTGGTAGTCTTGAAGGGCATGGATTCGACTTTCAGGTTTCAAGTAAAAACTTCGTTGGCGATTTTAAATGGAATACATCATTAAACCTTTCAACATATAATAATAAAGTGACTGCTCTTTATAATGACCAGCCTATTGATGGGTCATTTGCAACGAGAACAGCAGTTGGGCAACCATTAGGTGCATTCTTTTTAATTAAATCACTAGGTGTCGATAGAAATACTGGTGATATGATTTATGAAGATACAAACGGTACAGGTACTATCACAGGCGATGATCGTCAGTTTTTAGGTAATCCATTGCCAAAATTCTATGGTGGTATCACAAATAACTTCGCTTACAAAGGCTTTGATTTAAGCATCTTCTTCCAATATTCATATGGGAACGATATTTATAACTTAGGTGCTGAAGGTACAGGTGGTTGGGCAAGTTTAGGCGGTGTGGTATCTGCTACTTCTCCTGCAACTAATATCTTACGTGAAGTTTATGAAAATAGATGGACGCCATCCAACATGGATTCTAAGTATCCTAGAGCAGTTGGTGGTGTTAGAGGTACTTATAATACACAACGTTCATCTAGATTTTTGGAGGATGGAAGTTATTTAAGATTAAAAAATGTGACTTTAGGTTACAATCTGCCGAAATCGATAACGACCAAACTACATTTGAATAATGTTCGGGTGTATGCAACAGGGTACAATGTATTAACCTTTACGAAGTATTCAGGCTTTGATCCAGAGGTTTCTACAGAATTCACAGTTGGTAACACAGGCGTAGATCAAGGAAGTATCCCTCAGTTCAAAACCTATACTTTCGGTATTAATATTGGTTTATAGAATTAATAATATGAAAAATAAAATAATTTTTGCCGTAATGGCTATTGGATTAACGGTTTTTTCGTCTTGCGAGAAACAGTTAGATGTTAATCCGGTTGCTTCTCTTTCGCCTGAAATTGTAGGGCCTGCAGAAGCACCAAAACTACTTAATGGTATCTATGATGCCCTGCAAGTTGGAAGTAACACATCATACTATTATTTAAGTTATGCTACAGAAGATCTATCTGCAGATAACTTGACTTACAGAGCAACTTTTTTCCAACACGGCGAGGTAAATAATAACGCGATATTAACCAATAACGTGCTAGTTGCAAGATACTTCACAGGGCCATATGCCATTATTCAAAAAGCGAATGATTTGTTGGAGATTTTAAAAAGCGGGTCAATACCGGAAGCAACTGCAAAGCCACTTTTAACTCAAACTTATTTTTTACGGGCTTACGCTTATTATAGATTAGTAACCATATTTGGTCCGGTACCTATTGTATTTAACAGAGATGTAGTTAAGGTTCCTAGGAAATCTCAAGATGAGGTATATGCTCAGATTATCTCAGATTTACAAGCGAGTATTGCAGCAGGAACTGACTTTACAGATGCTAAATTCGCATCAATCCAGGCTTCCAAAGCGCTATTGGCTCGTGTTTACTTAATTCGTAAAAACTACCCTTTAGCTAAACAATTTGCCGATGAAGTAATCAATTCAGGTAAGTTCCAGATCACTTCAAACTACGCTTCGATATTCACTACTCCATATGTCTCAACGGAACATATTTTTAAACTGAATTTCACAGCCACAGAGGCGCAACAGTCTCTTGACTTTTTCTTACAACACCCATCAATGCCAGGTGGTGGCCGTGCAGAATTACCAGTTGATCAAAGTTTAGTTGATGCCTATGAGGCAGGAGATGCTAGAAAAGCTGCTTCCATTCAGCAGGTTTCAGCACCTACAGCAAATCCAGGCTGGTATTGCAAAAAATACCAGGATCCATCAGGTAATGGTGCTTTACCTTTCTCTATTTTTAGAATTTCAGAAATGTATTTAACATCTGGTGAAGCACAGTTAATGATTTCAAACAATCCTACAGATGCAGTTGCTTTGGCACGAATTAATGATGTAAGAACTAAAAGAGGTCTTGCTGCATTAGCTTCTGCAAACTTACAGGCATTTATAAAAGAAAGACGTGTTGAATTGGCTTTTGAGGGAACAAGATGGATGGATATGAAAAGAACCCCATCTGCTACAAATCCAGCAAAATCTATGGCAACAGTATTTTTAGAGGCTAAGGGACGTTCAATAAATGATGAATTATACCCTATTCCTCAGGATGCAATTACAACCAACGATTTGCTACTACCAAATAATCCAGGTTATAACTAATCTGATGAATTAAAGCAAAAGCAAAGCGTCTGGTCATTATTATGATCAGGCGCTTTGTTTTTTAATTTTTATTGTTGATTTAGATATTTGATTTTCATATTCTTTACTAACAAAGAGGATAGGTGATATAAGGTAAAAAACCTAAACATTACTCCCAGTACCTGTTTATGTTTTTTCTTATCATTAGACAAGTTAAATGCCTGAGGGCGATACCATCTGAATGGATAATATCGTTGACGAAATCAACATCGACCTACTGCAGTATTCCTATCATATTCGTAGTGTTTCCAATTGTCATTCCATATTATTACTTCAGTCTTGGTTCATATGTGGAGTTATCAATAATTATTCATATGCTTATTAAGGCCCGAAGATAATGTTTCTTTCATTTGGTTGGCTTAATTCTTGGAGTAATCCTTGGTCACAATCGTCATTTTTAGGCTGAAGGAATGCTTAAAACTATGTTGGGAAAAGTCATTTAAATAATGCTGCTTAAGGCCTGCTCTCCGTCTGGAGGAGTTTATATTTATGGCATCAAGATTAGAATAATGCTATTTAGACCAACAGCACCAAGATGTTAGCAAATAGCTCGCTGATAGCTAATGTTACAAATAAAGCCTTGCTATCGTTTAGGAAATTCTCCCTGAGCCAGCCACCTATGGCAAAAATGGTTTGCAATAACTGCGTAAAAAAGCTACAGCAAGTATTTTTTAGGAAATGATAAATAAAAACGCTTACTGTAGCTTTTTCAATAAGTTTTATGATAAATTCAATAATTTTTATCCCAAATACAAACAAGATTTTTAATTAATGATGATGTTTTCATATCATCCGGAATCTGTATAACAATTTTTCTTTTATCTCATTTTAATTTAAATGTATCTTTTTAGTTAAAAAATAATTTTAAAATTGATCTTATTTATAGCCTAATATTATAATAATTGCTTTTTTTGGGCTATTAGCTATAATTTTTTCAGTTCTTCGCAGTTTTTGCTCTAAATATTACAAAACAAAATTTGTTTGTAAAATTTGCTTTACAGGATGTTAAATTTTATATTGTGCTCTTATTAACTAAACTAAACTAATTTATGAAAAAACTTCTACAAAGTTTGTTCATATTGCTTTTCGTTGCAGGTACTGCAATGGCGCAAGAAAGAACAATTACTGGTACGGTTACAGGAAAGGAAGACGGAATGCCACTTCCTGGTGTAAGTGTAAAAATCAAAGGCGCATCTGGAGGAACCACTACCGATGCAAATGGTAAATACAGTATTCGTGTATCTGCCAGTACGTCTACCTTAGAATTTACGTATATTGGATACACAAGCCAAACACGTAGCACTGGATCTGGAAGTACACTAAATGTGACTTTGGTAAGCGATTCAAGAACACTAACTGACGTTGTTGTAACAGGTTATGGTGTTACAAAAAAGAGAGATTTTACCGGGTCAGCAGCGAGTGTAAAGGGAGATGATTTAAAAGATAAGCCCGTTCAAAGTTTCGTGCAAGGATTAACAGGCCAGGCAGCAGGGGTTAGTATTATCCAGCCAAATGGTTTGCTAAACAACCCACCTGTGATTAGGGTACGTGGGGTAAGCTCCATCTCTTTAAGTTCATTTCCTTTAGTGGTTGTTGATGGAATTCCATTTCCAACAACTGATGCATCTGCCAACTCAGCAACAAACAATCCGCTTGGTGATATCAACCCTGCTGATATTGAAACGATCGATATCTTGAAAGATGCGGCATCAACAGCACTTTATGGTTCAAGGGCTGCAGCAGGTGTATTGGTGATCACCACGAAAAAAGGAAAAAGCGGTGATGCTAAAATTACTTACGATGGCTGGTATGGCGTAAATAATGCCGTTCGTTTACCAGAACTTTTGAATGCGCAGCAATATATTGATAGTAAAAATACGGCAGTTGCAAATGCTTTGGTTTTAAATCCAAATGCAGTGCCTGCTACACAAAGAGATGCCAGTAACAGGAGTTTCTTCCCGAGTTATAATGCAGATGGATCACTTGTTGATACCAAATGGTACGATGAGGTATATAGAACCGCTCAATCACAAAACCATAATGTTACTTTAAGCGGAGGAACAGCAAAAACAACCTATTATTTATCTGGTGGATTATCAGATCAGGACGGTTTCCTTAAAAATAATACATTTAAAAGATACTCTGCTCGTTTGAATGCCACTCATAAAGCTACTGACTGGTTAAGTTTAAGCATGAATGTGAATTATAATAACAGCATTAACAGGGCACCAAATAGTGGTTCGGCTCCGGGTGCAGCCTTTAATTCATCAGGA
This sequence comes from Pedobacter sp. MR22-3, assembly GCF_026240075.1. Lineage (NCBI taxonomy): Bacteria > Pseudomonadati > Bacteroidota > Sphingobacteriia > Sphingobacteriales > Sphingobacteriaceae > Pedobacter > Pedobacter sp. MR22-3. Next base: position 625,086 of record NZ_JAPIVF010000001.1, read on the forward strand.
TTAGGACGTATTGCCATCGCCATTGCGCCAAACGTTCCCGTTTATAATGCTAATGGTGGTTATAATATTTCTGCCAATAATGTCGGAAATGCAGCTAACCTCATTACCAGTACATGGGCACACCCTACCGTATTGGTAGATAAGGATGTGAACAGCTCAGAGAATAACAGGTTTTTAACCAATCTCGGTGCCGATTTTAAAATTCTGGAAGGCTTAAATTTCAGATCTAATTTTTCTTGGGAAAGAGCCAATACTGAAAATATTCAATTTTGGAATCCCCTTCAGGGCGACGGATATTCTTATAACGGTTATGCTTATAATAATACCGCCAGAAGAAATAACTGGAACTGGATTAACACCCTTCAATATGTTAAAACATTTGATGGCGTACATAATTTAAACTTAACTGTTGGTAACGACGTACAAAATACCAGAACAGTAAACTGGGGTGCTGTTCGCCAGGGATTAGGTGATCCAACTTTCTTCAATCAATTTCAGGGTACTTATACTACAAATGTACCCGGCGGAAATGGTATTAATGAAATTGCTTTTCAGGCATACCTGGCTAGCGCAAGTTATAACTATAAAGGAAAATACTACATCAGCGGTAACTTTAGAAGAGATGGTAATTCGGCCTTGTCTTCAGAAAATAAGTGGGGTAACTTTGGTGGAGGGTCAGTTGGCTGGACAATCTCCGAAGAAGAATTCTTCAAAAATTCATCACTGGCTAAAACGGTAAATTCGCTAAGAATCAGGGCAAGTTATGGTCGCGTAGGTAATGCGAATGTTCCGGCTTACAGTGAGTATACTACTTATAGTCCAGGCTTATATGGCGTTACACCTTTTGCATGGATCTTTGGACAGGCTGGTAATAAAGAGCTTAAGTGGGAAACCAGTAACCAGTTAGATTTTGGTTTAAACATTGCCTTATTTAATAACAGGTTAACCTTCGAAGCAGATTACTTCAAAAAAGACATTAATAATTTATTGTTAAATGTTCCTCAGGCATTATCAAAAGGTATCCCGAATGATCCGCAAGGTACTATTCTTGCGAACGTTGGCTCGATGTATAATAAGGGCTTCGAATTTGCATTGGGCGGTACACCTGTTAAAACAGATAAATTCTCATGGACAGCCAGTTTAAACTTCACAACTATTAAAAATGAAGTTACAGCTTTAGATCCCAATGTATCACAGATTATCGGTACTACGGGCGGTTTAGAATCTGCAAGTGTTACGAGGGTAGGTGAATCAATTGGTAGTATTTATGCCGTAAGAACAAATGGTGTAAATCCTGCAAATGGAAGAAGAATCTTTATTAATGCTGCAGGACGTGAGGTTCAATATCAACACTTTGGTGGTGCAAACGCATGGACATATCTGGATGGCACACAAGCGCCATCACCGGCAGGAGATGCCCAGGTAATTGGCGGAACACTCCCTAAATGGTACGGTGGTTTCAACAATACGTTTAACTATGGTAATTTTGATCTTAACCTGATGTTTACATTTTCTGGCGGTAATTATATTTACAATGGCTCTCGTGCTGGTTTATTAGATCAGCGTGTTTGGAATAATTCAACAGAAGTGTTAAATGCCTGGACAACTCCAGGTCAGCAGACTAATATTCCAAGAGTAGTTTATGGAGATAATGTTTCAAATGGATCGTCTTTCGCAATTGATGCCAACGTAGAAAAAGGCGACTTTTTACGCCTTCAGGCTGCAACTTTCGGTTATCGCATCCCTAAGAGCATTTTTGGTAAATCAGGCATCAGTAATGCGAGGGTTTATGCTTCAGTAAATAATGCATTTTTGATCACGAACTATACCGGGGTAGATCCGGAAATCTCAACCAATGGTAATAGTAATTTAGCAAGTGGTGTAGAGCGTAACTCCATCCCTCAAGGCAGATCATTTACATTTGGCATTAGTTTAGGTTTATAATCATTAATCATCATATTCATGAAATTATTTCATATCAAAACATATAAATTGAAGTTAGCTACTGCGGCTATACTTGCAATTCCTTTAGTTGGAAGCATCTCTTCCTGTAAAAAAGAGTTCCTGGAAAAGGCTCCGGAACTAACGCTTCCTGATCAGGATGCATTTGCTAATCCAACGAGAATATTAGGCCAAATTAACGGACTTTATTCCTCTTCAAAAAATGGTTCTTTATTTGGCGGAAGATACCTGATCTATAATGATATCAGAGCCGAAGAATTTGTTAACAGAACCGGTAATAGTGTAACGGGTTATGATGTATATCAGGGCACAAATAACGCTACGAACACTTATGTGGCCAGTTTCTTTTCACAAGCATACCTCACCATTAACAGGGCCAATCTTTTCCTGGATGGCTTAACTAAAAACAGTACTGTTTTAACCCCTGCATTAAACGCAAACTATGCAGGAGAGGCAAAATTTTTAAGGGCGTTGAATTATTTCGCACTGATCCAGATTTTTGCAAAACCCTATATTGTTGATAACGGTGCTTCAAGAGGCTTGCCATTGCGTTTAACTCCTGAAACTTCTTTGGCCAATAATGCCTTAAAAAGCAGTACTGTTGCAGCCATTTATACGCAGATTTTAAAAGATCTTGATGAAGCAGAAGCCGGTTTGCCAGATACTTATAGCACTCCCTCATTGCGGACTACGCGTGCGCATAAAAATAGCGCTATAGCCTTAAAAACACGTGTATATTTAGCCATGGGTAATTATGCGAAAGTGATTGAGGAAGGCAATAAGCTGGTTCCGCAATCCGCGCCATTTACCAATTCAGCAAGAACTGCTCATGCACTGCAGGCAAGTGTGGTGAATGTTTTTGCTGCACCATTTACAACGTCTGAATCGATATTCTCTTTCCCTATGGCAGATACGAACGCGCCGGGAACACAAAATCAATTAGGATATTACTATAGCTGGGCTGGTAATGGAAATCTGGAGTTCTCTTTAAATAAAACCGGAGCGGGTATTTATGTAGATCCATCCTGGCCAACAACAGATGCCCGTAAATCTCAGCTCACTCAGGATGCCACCATTTCCGGTGTACTTCATTCCTATCCTATTAAATATGGTGCTGTATCTCCGTTCATTGATTTTGTGCCGATTATCAGATATGCAGAAGTGCTGTTAAATGTTGCTGAAGCAGAAGCACTGGCTCCGGGTGGTAATCTTGTTCGCTCAAAAGCATTGTTGCAAGCTGTACGTACACGTTCTGATGCTTCCTATGTTTACGGTGCCTTAACTACGCCAACAGCTTTAGAAACTGCAATTCTTAAAGAAAGAAGAATTGAGCTTTTAGCTGAAGGATTCAGATACAACGATTTGGCCAGAAAAGCAGCTCCAATTCCATCTTTCGGTGCTGGTGCTTCCATTCCGGTTACCGATCAGCGTTACACTTTCCCGATCCCAATTGGTGAGTTAAACACTAATCCATTGGTAAATACACTTTAACAATAAAATCTAAAATAAATAAAGGGGTGGAAACATTTGTTTCCACCCCTTTATCATTATACGCCCTACCATTGGTATAATTAAATAATTTACCAAAACTACAGGAAGAATGATGCCTGTGGCTTTTTATACGTGCCCGCTGTTTAGATTTTAAACTCAATCTTCGGCGGCTTATTTATGATAATGTGCAATTATTTCTTATCCACGCTATACTTTCCAGGGCCAATAAAAATTAAGCTGAAAAATACAATGCCTAACTCTATCGCATGGCTGGCACCACCCAATCCATCGCCTTTGCCAAAGTGAACCAGTGCAGCAATAATCATGGTAAAAACCAGGGCTATGCAAGCGGGGCGGAAAAATAGTCCTACTATTAATAAAAAGCCTCCGAAGGTTTCTGCAACAGCGGCCATGAATCCCCAGAAGGTGGGTAAAAAACTTACGCCTACTACTTTCATGCTGCCGCCTAGTTGCTCCCACCCGGAAGGGCCGCCAGCCAGTTTCGGAAACCCGTGAACAATAAACATAATGCCAATGCCTATGCGCATAATCAATAAACCGGTATTGCGGTATTTACTTAAACCATCTAAAATTGCCATGTTATAAATATTTAAATTGAACGTTATTGTTTTCTACTTTCAGATTCACTTCAGTGCCCAGAACCATCGCCAGGTTGTGATCAATATGCCCGGTTGGAAAGTTAAAGCAAACCGGATAATCATATTCCTGAACAATATCCCAGATCACCTCCTCCACTGTTTGTCCGAATGGAATTTTTTCAGCTGCTATTTCATTAAAAGCTCCTATAACCAAGCCTTTTAAATGGGCCAGTTTGCCAGCTCTTTTAAGCATGCGCAACATCCGGTCAATGCTATATTCATGTTCACCAACATCCTCGAGAAATAATATTTTATGGTCGAAATCCATCTCCGAAACAGAGCCCTGTAACATGGTGAGTAAGGTTAAGTTTCCGCCAATTAACAAGCCGGTGGCTTCGCCGGTACGATTTGGAAATTCACTTTTGTATTGATAAGTCTGTTGCTCGCCAAATAAAGCTCTTTTTAATGAATCAATTGCTTCAGGTGTACTTTCTTCAAAAGTATAAGGCATCTGTCCATGGATGCACTGCACTTCGCATTGCGAAATAATGTGTGACAATAAAACAGTGATGTCACTAAATCCGATAATCCATTTAGGGTTTAAGTTAAATGGAGTAAAATCCAGCTCATCAATAATCCGAATGGTTCCATAGCCTCCCCTGCCTGCAATAATGGCTTTGATAGACGGATCATCCAGAAACTGCTGCATGTCTTTAGTCCTTAACTCATCCGTTCCGGCAAATTGATGGTGGCTGGCATACACACTCTCACCTATAATAACCTCCAATCCCCAGCTGCTTAAAATCGCTATAGCCTCATCAATGGACTTCGGTAATTTCTTAGCCGGGCATACCAAGGCAATCTTATCTCCTTTTTTTAAATATGGGGGCTGTTTAATCATCTTCAAAACACTTATCTTTGCCAAATTAATAAAAATTGTTTTGGATAATAGTAAAATAAAAAGATATACCGTAACTGCGGCACTTCCATATACCAACGGACCAGTTCATATCGGTCACCTTGCAGGTGTTTATATCCCTGCTGATATTTACGCCCGTTACCTGAGATCAAATAAACGCGATGTTAAGTTTATTTGTGGATCTGATGAAAACGGTGTGCCCATTACCTTAAAAGCCAAACGTGAGGGGATCACACCACAGGAAGTGGTAGATAAATACCATAAAATTATCGGAGATTCTTTTAAAGAATTTGGGGTTTCTTTTGATATTTACCACCGCACATCATCCCATACCCATCACCAAACTGCATCCGAATTCTTCAAAACGCTGTATGATAAGGGTGTTTTTACAGAAGAAGTTACCGAACAGTATTATGATCCTTCAGCCAAACAGTTTTTGGCCGATCGCTATATTACCGGTACCTGTCCGAAGTGTGGCAATGAAAATGCCTATGGTGATCAGTGTGAAAATTGTGGTTCCACACTTAATGCCACAGACCTGATTAATCCAAAATCTACACTTTCTGGTGATCAACCCATTTTAAAAGAGACTAAAAACTGGTTCCTGCCTTTAGATCAATATGAAGAAAGGCTAAGGACTTATATTGAAAGCCATAAAGAATGGCGGCCAAATGTATATGGGCAATGTCAAAGCTGGTTAAATGCTGGTTTACAGCCGCGTGCCATGACCAGAGATTTAGACTGGGGTGTTCGTGTGCCGCTCCGAGACGCGGAAGGTAAAGTGTTATATGTTTGGTTTGATGCACCTATTGGCTACATATCAGCCACGAAGGAATTATGTAATTATGCCAAATTGGATGTCTGGAATCCTAAGGCTGAAGAGTATTACATTAGTAATTACGAAAGCGATAAATGTGGCTGGGAAGCATATTGGAAGAGTGATGAAACCAAACTCGTTCATTTTATAGGGAAAGATAATATTGTTTTTCATTGTATTATTTTCCCGGCCATGTTAATGGCGCATGGTGAATATACCCTGGCAGATAATGTGCCGGCCAATGAATTTTTAAACCTGGAAGGGCAGAAGATTTCCACTTCAAAAAACTGGGCGGTATGGTTAAATGAATATTTGCGTGAGTTTGAAGGTAAACAGGATGTTTTACGTTATGTCCTCACCGCAACGGCTCCTGAAACCAAAGACAATGATTTTACCTGGAAAGATTTTCAGGCCAGGAATAATAATGAATTGGTTGCCATCTTGGGCAATTTCGTTAACCGCGTGATGGTACTTACCCATAAATATTTCAATGGAAGCGTACCTACCTGTATGGAAATTTTGCCGGTAGATCAGGCTGTAATTGATGAGTTGGCAAGCTATCCGGCTAAAATTTCTGCGTCAATAGAAAATTATCGTTTCAGGGAAGCTTTATCAGAAGTGATGAACGTGGCCCGTTTGGGAAACAAATACCTGGCAGAAACTGAACCCTGGAAATTGATTAAAACGGATGAGGATCGGGTACGTACCATTTTACACCTTTCTATTCAAATTGCGGCTAACATTCAGGTTTTGATTGAACCTTTTTTACCCTTTACGGCAGAGAAACTGATGAATATGCTGAAAAATGGCGGGAACGAATGGGATGATGCGGGTTCAGTAAATCTAATTAAACGCGGACATGATATCGGTGAGGCTGTACTGTTATTCGAAAAAATTGAAGATGCGGAGATTGATTTTCAAATTGCAAAACTCAACCAGAGCAAATCAACAAATGCCGCCAACAACGCCATAGCTACACCAGCAAAAGAAAATATTAATTTTGATGATTTCTCTGCTATGGACATTCGCGTAGCCACCATTGTTGCTGCAGAAAAAGTGGAGAAAACAAAGAAACTGTTAAAGTTAACGGTAAATACGGGTATAGATGAGCGCACCGTGGTATCAGGCATTGCAGAACATTACAAGCCAGAAGATATTATAGGAAAACAAGTGAGCATTATTGTCAATCTGGCCCCAAGAGAAATTAAAGGTATTTTATCACAAGGTATGATTTTGATGGCGGAAAATTCAGAAGGAAAACTTACTTTTGTGGCACCTGCTGAAAAATTTGAAGCAGGTAGTGTAATCAGATAATTGTTAATAATTGTGATTTAGGTTTTGCATTTGTAAATCTAAAATCGTAATTCTGCAAATCTAAAATTACTTGGTCCCGTAGTTCAACGGATAGAATAGAAGTTTCCTAAACTTTAGATATGAGTTCGATTCTCGTCGGGACCACATCCTTAGATTCAAACCAGAACATTGTCGCGCAAATCGTTGATTTTCAAGACTTTGTTTTGGTTTTTATAACACATTAAGACCCGTTTTCGACCATTTTGATTGGTTAATTTTAGTGAGTCGAAAACTGACTATTTTTTGTAAAACACTGTAGGTCAGTGGATTGATCGAAACATCAAAACCAGAATTATTCCGAAATGTTCGGGTGCTGGATTATTTTGTAAGATATTGATTTACAGCTCGTTCGACTGACGAACATCTTGATGACTCACTGGCTCAAATGTACATTTGTTTAATTTTAAATGTATCATTATGAGTTACAATTTTCATCTTTTATTCTATCTGAAAAGACCAAAAAATTTTATCAAGGGCGAGATGATGCCCATCTATTTACGGATTACCGTGAAAGGAAAACATTCGGAATATTCTGTCGGCAGGGAAATTATTCCCAGCTTCTGGTCTGCGCTTAAAGGGAAAGGCACTGGCCTGCGGGAGGAGATCCGGGAACTTAATGATTATCTGGACACGCTGGCCTCAAAAGTTCGACGGTTTCATACCACTCTTGTTGAAAAGGAAGATGAGGTGACAGCGGTAGTCTTGAGGGATCATCTTACCGGAAAGAATACGTCTAACCATAGCCTACTGAGAGTTTATCAGAAGCACAATGACAATATGGAAAAACTGATTGGTAAAGGGTACAGTTATAGCACGTTTCAAACCTATCAAAGTTCCATCAGACATGTTAAACAATTTCTTCAGCTCAAATATGAGGTTCAGGACATTAACATCAAAAAGGTGGATTTTAAATTTATCACCGATTATGAGTTATTTCTTAGGATAGATCGAGGAAATAATGCAATGTCTGCCCGGAAATATATTGTTCACTTGAAAAAAATCATGCTCTATTGCCTGGGTGCCGGGTGGATTGTTGGTAATCCATTTTTAAATTATCGCAATACTGCTAAAGCTAAGGCAAGGACTTTTCTAAATATGGAAGAGTTGGATCGGATCAAAAACAGGGACTTTCCACTTGAGCGCTTAAATATCGTTCGTGACATTTTTATTTTCAGTTGCTACACAGGCCTTTCTTATATTGATGTGAAGCAGCTTCGCCCGGATCAGATTACAAAGGGTGATGACGGTAATTTATGGATATTCATCAAACGGCAGAAAACGGAAACACCCTGTCACATCCCCTTGTTGGATGAGGCGAAAGTAATTCTTGACAGATATAAGAATCACAGGATATGTAGATGGAGAAAAGTCGCGTTGCCGGTGCTCACTAATCAACGCACAAATGGTTACCTGAAAGAAATCGCCGATCTTTGTAACATCACTAAAGTGCTTACTTATCATCTCGCCAGGCATACTTTCGCAACCACTATTACCCTTTCAAATGGTGTTCCGATTGAGACCGTATCCCAAATGCTTGGTCATAATAGCTTGAAAACAACACAGCATTATGCGAAGGTTATCGATACTAAAGTTAGTACTGAGATGTCTGCATTACAGGAGAAACTTTTAAACCGAGATAAGGAAGAAGAAGATACTGGTGATATGAAAGTTATGAAGCTATTTAGATAAATTGCTTTTCAATGTAAACGGAAATCGGTTGTAATTTGTCTTGTCAATCTTAATCTGATTGCCAGTATTTGTATCAACACTAGGCAGATAATTTTCACACAAGGGTTTAAAAAATAAATAATTATTATACTAATAGTATTACTTTTTATGTTTTTTTAAACTGGTATTAAGATGTCTGCATTACAGGAGAAACTTCTAGAAGGATAAAGAGGAGGATGATGGTGATGTGAAGGTTATGAAGCTTTTTAGCTAGATTGTTAGCTATGTAGCTGTTATAGGCTTTGAATATTGAAGCAATGTTAATTTAGATTCTTCTTAGTTGAGTAAAATCATTAAAATATAGTTCATGGTGTAATCTTTTTAGGGAACATTTTTATGGCAACTGTGAGTTTTTATAATTATAGTGTTTTGAGTATTATGGTTGCACGGCAACTTAAGAGAAAAAACGGGCCCCATCAAATTTCCAACAGATTTAGGAAGTGCGAGTAGCAAGTAGACTTAAGTGACTTATTCCTATACGTCAATCATTCTTCTTATGAGCCTAAAAAAGCTAGCGTAAAGTGTCACAAATATTTCATAAATTTGTGGCAAAATAATTCATTTTATTATGAGATATTCAGCACATAATCAGATATTTAATAAGATAATAAAGAATAAGCGCGGAAAGCTATTTTTCCCAACCGACTTTTCGGATATTGGTAGTGCTGATGCGATCAGGAGCAGCCTGTACAGGCTTGAAAGGGATCATGTATTGGAACGGCTTGCGCATGGAATTTATTTGTATCCGAAGATAGATCCTGTTTTTGGTAGCCTCTACCCTTCTACTGAGGAGATAGCGGAAAGTATTGCTAGGCGTGATCATGCGAGGATTATTCCTACAGGATCTGCTGCTTTACATAAACTGAGGCTGACTACACAGGTGCCGATGAATGTTACTTATCTGACTGATGGTGCGCCTAGGAAAATCAAGATCGGAAAGCAGCGGATTACTTTTAAGCCTACAACGGCAAAGAAGCTGGCTACTAAAGGAAAGATCAGTACGCTGGTGATACAGGCGCTTTCAGAACTGGGTCAGAAGAATGTGGATAGCCAGGTGCTAGACCGTTTGAAGTTGGTACTGAAGAATGAAGATAACAGGAACATTGAACATGATGCTAAATTAGCACCGGCATGGATTGCGGTGATATTGAATGAACTCTCTAAATCGATAGAAAATGATAAACTGGCTTAAATCAACGGCTGAACGTCAGAAAGAATTATTGGGACTGGCCAGTAACAAGACTGGTCTTCCCGCTTATGCGATAGAAAAGGATTGGTGGGTAACTTTGGCGCTGTATGCGATATTCCGGACTCCCTGGTCGGATCATTTGGTGTTCAAAGGTGGTACTTCTTTAAGTAAATCCTGGGACCTGATCGAGCGTTTTTCCGAAGATATCGATCTGGTTATTGACCGGTCGGTACTGGGTTTTGGGGAAGAGCTGAGTAACTCCAAGATTAAAGAATTGCGCAAGGCTTCCTGTGCCTTTATTTCAGGGGAATTTAGGGACGGGTTGGAAAAGGAGTTGCTCGATTTGGGCATCCCTGCAGATCTGTTTTCTTTAAAAGTGGCTGAAACGACAGAATCTGACCGGGATCCTCAGGTACTGGAGCTGTATTACGAGTCTGTACTAGAAAAAGGCGGTTATTTAAAAGAGGCTGTACTTATCGAAATTGGTGCCAGGTCGCTAAAAGAGCCTTCAGAGCAAAGGGAAATTAGCCCGATTATTTCGCAGGCTTTGGGCGATTTTAAGGTAGCTGGGGAACCGTTCAGCGTGCTTACTGTTCTGCCAATGCGTACATTTTTGGAAAAGGTTTTTCTCCTACATGAGGAATTTTGTAAGCCTGCTGAGAAGATAAGAACAGAAAGAATGTCGCGGCATCTATATGATCTGGATAGGATTATGGATACTGAGCATGGTAAACAGGCGCTGGAAGATAAGGATTTATACAAGGGAATAGTGGAACATCGGGCAAAATTCAATGTGATCCGAGGAATTGGTTACGAAAAACATGGGTATCAGGATATCAGCTTTATTCCACCGGCTGAGGTATTGGGAGCTTGGGAAAATGATTATAAGGCCATGCAGAAAAGTATGATCTATGGTGACTCGAAAACGTTTAAAAAGTTGGTCGGACGTATGGAGGAACTGACCAAAAGGTTCCGAGATGTAAAATAACTTCTTTATTTCAGGAGGATAAATTGCCTGCTTTTTTGTTTTAAGGTTTATTCATACCAGCTGGATTTTGGTTTACGAAAATGGGAGTTTTCGGCGATGATCGCCGCAATTCTCCGTTTCGGTAAACCGAATTTGCGTGTCTGTGCACCGATTATACCTAATTACTTATAAGCCAATTGATTTTTTAGATAAACAGTGATTAGCTAATTGATTGTTATTTCAATCATTTATGTTGATTAAGTTTGAAATAACAATCATCATACATCGAATGCAGTCATCCTTTTTTGTAAAAACGTTAGGAACAATTTCTGTCTGAAAAACCATAATATATTCGAATGTTATCAACTAAAGAAATGAAAATAAAGATAATTAGCGACTTACATCAAGAATTTGGGATCTCAGATTTGGATTTTAGTAATGCTGATCTCATTATCCTGGCTGGAGATACAAACTTGGGGACAAAAGGAATAGAATGGGTAAAGCAAAACATCCCTGATAAACCGGTAATATATTTATTGGGTAATCACGAATATTATAAGGGATCATACCCGAAGACACTCAACAAAATACTTGAAGCATCCAAAAACTCAAATGTAAATGTCCTTGAAAATAATATGGTTGAGTTTGAGGGCATAAGGTTCCACGGTGCAACTTTGTGGACGGACTTTAGCTTATTTGGAAATCCTGTGGAATCTGGCATTATTTGCCAGGCTAGAATGAACGATTATGCACAGATACGTGTTGATCCAGCATACTCAAAATTAAGATCAATAGATACTTACCAGATTCACCAAAAATCAAAATCTTGGCTACAAAAAAGTCTCAAAGAATCAATTGGCTTTAAGAATGTGGTAATTACCCATCATGCTCCTAGTGTGAAGTCGATACCCGAGCTTGATAGAGATCATGCCTTGTTGGCTGCCTATGCTTCGAACCTGGAAGATGTGATTTTGGAGCATCAGCCCTTGTATTGGATTCATGGCCACATCCATACGCCTATCAGATATACTATTGGTAACACTGAAATTATCTGTAATCCACATGGCTATCTGAATGAGAAGTATAATGGCTATGAGAAAGATTTGATCATTGAGGTTTAAGATCCAAATGAAACTTAACATTTATCATCATGAAAAATTAGAACTACGATAGTGATTGATGTTTATATTTTAGCGAAATGGGGTCAATTTGATATTTATACCAATTTTAGAATTTAACGTGCTAAAAAAACAATAAAAATCCTTTAGGGTATAGACTAATGTTCAAGAAATCAAGCGGTTCATGATACATGAACATAAGAATAAAATGAACATTACTGCATTTTTTAGGTAAATGCTTTTTGCTGTCAAACTATCGGCAGTAAAGCGCCATTACTGCCGATAGTTTGTATTTCAGCTAAGTCGTTTTATGACTGAAATCTGGTGCAAATAATAAAATGCTTCTGGGTTTCTTTTTTTAGTTTATTCAATTTTTGGTTGAAGCTTTGATTGAACAAACCAATTTACTTGACCCCATAGGACCAATTTTTGTTTACTTGAAAAATGCATTGATAATTAGTGTATTGTTAAAAAATTGATTTCGGCGACCAGGTTCAACAGACAATGGTTTATCCACTCGGGACTACAGGGCTCGAAAAATAAGCTCCGATTCGAAATTGATAACGACTGATCATCGCATTTTCTTGCCATTGAGTTGCTGCAAATAGCCTTGTGTTGATTTCGAGATACTAAAGAAGATTTGCCTATGTATGATTACTCTTACGCTATTTGGATATATACAGAATAATGGCTCTTATTTGTGCATTTTTTGAATACCTTTCTCAAAATTTCACTTGGAAGTAGGCGATTACGTTCTATATTTATATCCAACGCTATATCACAAATGAATACGCAACCTCAACTATGACCTTCAAAGACGAGATACAAAAGCTCAAGGATAAAAACATAAACACATACACTAACGATTGGGACAGATTTATCGCTGATTTCAATAGGGAACAGGAACTCACTAAGGAGTACAATGGAAGACAGTTGCTGGAGCTTCTTCAAAATGCTGACGATGCAGGTTCTTCAAACGTTCTAATTTCATTGAATACAAGAGAAAAAAAACTAACTATCTCTAATGAAGGCAAGAAATTTGGTGTTGGGGGAATAAAATCCTTAATGCTGGCCAATCTGAGCACAAAGACCAAGATTGAGTACATAGGCAACAAGGGGCTTGGATTCAGATCAATCCTGAACTGGGCCAACATTGTCACCATATTCAGCAATGGTTGTAAAATTTCCTTTTCTCCTGTGATCGCAAAAGAAATTTTTGAAAACAAGATCGGTCTATCTCAAAAAGAACAATTAGTGATTAAACAGGAACGAAATCTGGCGGCTTCCGCAATTCCCTTTCCGGTGCTGGCTATTCCCGAAGTTGTTGAAACGATCTTTGAAAGTAAATGGAGCACCGTAATTGAAATAGATTTTAAGCCTGAATACCTCAAGGATATTGAAGATCAGATTAAGGAGCTTAGTGAGGAGGTTTTGCTTTTTTTAAATAACATTGGATCGATAACAGTAATAAAAAATGGCATCACAGAAATAGCGCTGAAAAGTGAAAAGTTAGATTTCGGCGAGTTCAGCTTGATTACTATAAGAGACAAGTCATGGAAAGTTTTTGAGGAAAGCAAGGAGTTACCCGCAGAATACCAGGACAAAGATAAAAATGAAAAGCAGCATTTCCAACTTAAAGTCGCCTTTCAGGAAAACCTATCGGACAGTTTCAATAAAATATTCAATTTCTTTCCAACCCAGCTATCCCTGTCATTGCCTTGCATAGTACATGGCACTTTTGAACTGAACAGCTCCCGAAATCACCTCAACGAATCAAAAAAAAATGGTTTCATTCTAGAAAACCTGGTTGGATTATTACAAACCTGTTCTATTTACCTGAGTAAGTTATCACTAGATTGGAGAGCTTATCAATTATTGACACCGAGGTTGCTTCAATCAGACTCGAAGCTAATCGACACTTTTTACTCTAACTTAAATAAAGCAAAGCAAAGTTCATTGATTTTCCCGTGTGTGGATAGGTTCTACCGAAACTTTCAAGATATCCATTATTATAACAATGGTTTCAATGGTTTTTTTATGAAGCATTTTCCTAAAGCCCTACCGACACTATTGATACCGTTTCCAGATGAAATCGATAACATTTTCAATGGCAAGACTGTCCCTGAAAATGAAGTGATCGATATCATGGATGCACTCTCTAGGGATGGGCTAACCATTTCAGAGAGAACTGAGCTGATCGTACAGCTTTCTACCCTATCTTTAAAGGAAGAGACTACCAAGGCATCGTTGCTCATAAATGAAAAGCACATTATCATTGACAAGAACGACGTAGCATTCACTCCTGTAATCCGGTCTGGGGAAGAGTTCAATATTCCAAAATCTGTTAAGGTCGACTTTATGAACTCCGAACTCTACGATGCCCTGGTAAAAAAGCTGGAGCATCGCTTTGAAAAAAAGGAGCCCCGGTCCAGGGAGCTTCAACGGATTATCAAGAACATTGTCAACCTGCAGCCTTATGACAGCAACAATGTGATTGAAAAAATCATCATCGGCACCGCAGATGCTCTGGACTCCATAAGAGAACATGAAGATAAAAATGGGTGTATAAGGGAAATGGTATCAGCACTCTATTATAACTTCAGAAATATCGAAAACAGACAAGAGCGAGTAAGGCTAAAAGTTCCACTAATGAGCCGAGCGGGCAGGATAATTACCGCATCTGATCTTTTTCTGAGCGGCACATATCCCAGTGGAAGGATTACCGAGGAAATCTATTCTGGGGAATTTTCTAGTGACAACTATCTCCAGGAGATTGCATATTGGAATTTGAATCAAGAAAACAGCGATAACGTAGAAGACTTCTTCCTTTGGCTTGGGGTAAATAAATTTTCCAAGATCGAAACCTTTAGTCTTCAAAATAATTGGTCCGAGCAAGATTATATTAATTTTTCATTCAAGAACGGAACAGAACGGCCAGACAATTTTGAAATCAACAAGATCCAAAGGGAATCTTTTGTGAGCCGAATTGTAAATTTCGACCAGATAAAAACACTTTCGTTAAGCAAAATGATTTTGCTCGCATACTACGATACCTTTATCAGAAAACAGTTGGAGGGGAATGACGAACGAATCAATTGGTATTATGTAACCCAGCGCCCAGCAATATCCTTTAAATTTTCCTATCTGCGTTATCAATTCATTAGTTCTCGGATTTTTTCAAAGTTCCTGCTTGAGGATGGAAACGACCAGTTCAATAAGTTGATAAACGATGGTCTAGAGATCGACTACGCTTTTCTACTTTCCTATGGGATTAACAAGGCTGATGTAAGGGCTATCTTGTTAAAAATGGGTGCCAAGGAGTCTTTTGGAGAATTGGAGCCTGTGGACATATATGATATCCTAAGGGCCATTCCAACAAAAGATAAGGATGGAAAAGGTTCTACTACTCAAAAAATATACAAGCTGGCCCTGGATGGACTAGTGGACCAAAACTCAAATTATCCTGTTCCACAAGATTTGATATTTTTTTCAAAAATGGGAGACCGGGAAGAGTATCGCCAGGCCAATGAAGTTTATTATTCAGATAATACGATACTCCCTAAGACGATCTTAAATACACTATATCTTCTTAACCTTCCTAAACGAAGTGGTGAGGATAAGGTCGAAGAGTATTTCGGAGTAAAAAGCTTAAGGGAATTCAAGATTTCCCTAGACTCCGGTAAGATTAAGTATAACCATTGCGATACTGATTTTTCGGTCTTTTTTGAATCTATCAAGCCATATTTACTGGCCTATAGGTTGAGCAGTCCCAATTTAAAACGCAAAACAGTGGATGGGGAAGCTAAACGGCGAGAGGCCAGGTTGATCAGGGAAAGCAGCATACATATCGTTGACCAGGCCTTTTTCAGTTTCGGAGAAAAAAGGGACATTCAAGTGGAGCAAAAGGAGTTTATCAATGTGAAAGGAGAATTTTATTACAGGGATTTCGAGACAAATAGCTTGGAAAGCCTCAGAAAAGACTCTATTTTCTGTGATGCATTTGCAGAAATGATCTGTATAATTTTTAAGCTAAACGATCTCAAGAATGATTTTAGGCAGGTACTAAAAAACGACATCACAGATACTGTTCATCTCGCAAGGCAGGATCTGGGAGAAGACACGCTTCAAGAAGCTTATGAATTATTGGGTATCTCAAGGTTAGAAATCGATTTCTGGAATAATATCCTGACATTTAAAAAAATGGATTTGCTCAGAGAACCCATGGAAAATCACGCTAAACTTAAGGCCAACCTCGAGCAATCACTGGGAATTATCATGAACGAAGATTACGACAAAGTTGATTTCATGACCTTTGAAACCAATGAAAGCTTTGCGCTGGCTAGAAACATTATTGAACAACTGGAATTGGAGTTGAGCGACTTCTTGCCCATGGGGATAGGGAAATTTCACACGGCGCAATTTTTCAATCTACTTAAGGACAATGAACACAATTTTAAACAGCTGACCTGGGAAAATCTCAATAAGAATCCCAAAAACCAGAGAAGCTTTATCAAATCGCTCAACCAATATAACCAGGGAATCAGAACCAGATTAGTCCTCAAGGGAGAGGAAACAAAGTACCTTCTCGATGTCCCCTATCTTGATATTCTTTCCGCCATGATTTCGGCTGAAACTGGTATTGACCTGCAGGCCCACTTTACGGAAACGGAAATAGCGATGCTGTACCCTAGATTATTAGCATTACACCATATCGAGGAGAATGATATTAGTAATGAGCATATCAGGAGCCTGCTCTACTTCTCAGGGAATGAAATAGAAGTTCAATCCTACCTATCAGCCTATCATCCAGTATTATCTCCAGATGACAAATCGGATGATAGGACAACTCCAGCTTCCCAAAAAGGAAAATTAATTGAAACAAAAATTGGGAAGGGAGGGAAAATATTTTCCGGCCGAACAGGAAACGATGTCAGCGGATCTTCGTGGGTACATAGCAATAATGGGGAAAAAGGAAAAAAAAGAAAAGGAAAGGATGCCGAGCAGCTGGTTTATGATACCCTTATCGGTGAATTTGGTTTAAAGAATGTACGATGGGTTTCGGGAAACTCTAACACTCCCGATAAAAACGACAAACTGCACTATGACATGGAATACAAAAACCATCAGGGACAATGGAAGAATGTTGAGGTTAAAGCCATCATGGAAAATCAGTTTATTATCTCCGGGGCTGAGAAAGAATTTGGTCTCTCTCACCCTGACAGCTTCGAGATGGCATTAGTGAGGGATACAAATATCTTTCTGGTAAAGGACATCTTCAAGCTTGACGTGCATGAGAGTTTTGAAAACAATTCCAAGTTTAATGCTCAACCCAAAGACTACATATTTACCTTTAACCTAACCGGTCCAATCTAATTTCCTGAGCAGCAAAACTAATTCACAAACAATTTGGCCCATCACAAACGAAATAAAAAATTAAGAAATCTATTGATCAGACAAACCTTGAATAAGTAGCTGCTTAACTAAATAAATAAAATACGTAAAAGCGTTTTGGCTGATTGTGAGGTTGAGCTAACAATATCTTGGTTCACCACCTGGATCAAGAAAGGCCAATATGATCTAACTGCTATATCATTATTCGCTTTGTACCGTATTCGGTATTTTTCTATTCAGCTGCCACATCTTGAGAACCCGGGTCATCGAACAGTCCAGATCCTGATAGGCCCTAAACCATGGGTTTATATCACACAGTGCATTGGTATAATCGGGAACTCCCCCAGCAACTGCGGATGCCCTACAAAAGGATTTCATTCCACAAGGAACTTGGATACCGATCAGGATCTTTAGGATGTTTGCAATCGCCCAATTAAGATCAGGCTGAATATATTTTCCTGCCAATTCTTCAATAACGATAAAAGTTCCGGATGATTTCGCATTGAGTTGAAGAGGGCCACCGATATTCCGCATCGTTAGCTTCAGCTCTGGGTTGTCATAGAAGGAGCCGTGAAGGACTATATCAAGTGGAAATGCGATATTTCGGTTTCTCAATCCCAAACCATGATCAATAATGTGATCCATCCATTCTATGTTTGCCTTAAACATTTTCGATGGGAAATATCCTGCCAAGTAACATTTTGCAATTTGCCCCAGTGCACTAAGCATCTGTATTCTAGCTAATTTCTGGTTTTGGTAAAAAAAGATATCATTCGAAAAATATTCGTATATTTTCTTTGGATTTCCGTTAGTATAAGCGGAATCGCGCAGTTTAAGCAGATTTTGATAAAATTTCGGACCAGGTTCAGCCGTCATGAGTGAGATATCGCATAATGCGAAAATATTGAGTTTGTCCACCGCAAACTCGGGAAACAAAAACCTGCTCAGTAGCTCAGCCGCATGATAAGGAAGCGTCGGAGCGAGTACACTGGCAGGAAACAGTATCTTCTCTGCAATATATGCCATGCTCTCGCTAACCGCCAGAGAGCCAAAAGTATAATGTCGACCGTCATTGAATGTGATAATAAGTTCGGGGATATTTGCTTGCTCACTGGTGATCACACTGGTCTTACGCAATTCTACATGCTCGATATCCACCTGACCAACGATGTTGTGTACCGATCCCAGTAACTTATTGGTGATATCGGTAGTGACCTTTACTCCTGGATCTAATTGGGCGGGATGAATAGGTACAGAAAATACGGTTGAGCCATTCTCAATAATTTCCCTGCAATGGTGGATGTATTCGCCCATCCTGATGATGTTGCTGAGTCCATGGAATGTCGATACATCCTGAATGAAGTGCATGTATTCGTGAAAATAGGTACTTGCAGCTTTCTCGCTTAAATTCTGGATATCCAAGAAGGATTCTTCAGATCCGATTTCCATCTTGAAAAAAGATGGCAAATAAGTACCTGAAGAGGCAAAAAATTCAACTTGATCAAACAACATAAAATTTGGATTGATAGCCTTTCTACACTTTTGCAGATCAGGCCGATATATTCCGAAAACCAGCACATTCCAAATAGAAGTAAAATGTGTATCTTCATGTCATAAATTAACATAAAAAAATCTCAAATATGAAGCGCTCCATGATTCTTTTGGCCTTAGGTCTATGTGTAACCCATACTTTACTTGCCCAAAGCAGCTCTTGGAAAATAAGATACAAGATCTTCCTTCCCGGAAATGAAAACTTTTCGATACAGTATAAGACCGGAGTCGAATCGACTGAAGAGACAACGGGCTATATCACGGATGGAAATGACATCAAAAGTACAGTTACAAGCATCAAAATAAAGGATCTAGGTAAAAAATTTGACTATAACACCTATGGTACTTTCAAGGGGAGGTCATATCTATATGCCGATGTGTTGCAGAGTGCGGACAAATCGAAGCTAATCATTCATTTTTGGCCAATTAAAAATTATGATGCAGCACAGCGTCACGCCACAAAGAAAGACTCATTATCAGCCGATAGCGCAGCGATTACCTTCAACGGATTGATCGAAAACAACACTTTTTATTTTAATCTCAACAAACGGGAATATCTATATCTAAACTCAGCTGCATGGCACGCTGGTCCTTTGACCATGCCCTTCAAGGTTTATCTGGGCTCCAGGGACAAGGTTCACACCAACAATGTCGCAGCGGATATAAATGCAGGACTTTATATTGGCCAAAAATGGGGAAAGAAAGGGTTTGTCGACATGCCAGCAGAGAAAGACGGAAAGAGTCATGAGGGATTCGTTTCTTTAAATGGAATCATTGGTTTTTCAAAGATCAGCGTCGCGAAAACCGACAACATCAATGACAACACAAATGAGGGATCCGTTCTTGGTTTCAGTCCCGGCATAGGGCTTGGTCTCCACTACGATAGCTTTGTGTTTTTCTTAGCTGGGGGAATAGATATACCCATTAGCAATTCGATAGCTGAAAACTGGAGGTACAAAAATCAGCCATGGCTAGGGTTTGGACTTGGCTTCAGCATATTTAAATAGAAAATAAAGGCCAAGATATCTCGATTAATTTCCATATGTTGGCAGAAGATCAGCTGACAATAAACTCTACTGATCCTGGACACTTGCGTACTTTATGATGAACTTAGCAACTTATTTGACCAATCCAGTTATTCCCAGATTTAACTTTTATCCTAATAGCCTTGATTCATATTAGATGCATTTAGTGAACGGTTTGGCCTCATTTACAAAAGAGAAAAAAGAATTCACTGAGTTAACAGAATAGGGATTCCTGTGGGAGCAGTGTTGCCCTCAAGGTGGTGCGAAAATTGAACAGGGAAAGGATGGTAAAATGAAGAGTAAGTTTCATTGAACATCTTTTCCAATAATATGTGTATTTCCGTCGAAAGGTTCCACTCTTAAAAAACAAAGTCAGAATTGGCGAAAGCCGGCAATTGCCTACAGACTTTAATAGTTGTATATTGCTATCAATTGTTAACAGTTCCCTGTCTGGTTACTGAAAGGGAACCCCACTCCATAATTTATCATGACGAAACGTTTCTTTAAATTTCGGGGGAGATTTGATTTTTCTCCACATCCATATGAGATAGGCAACCCAATATTTTCCAATAGAAAATTAGAGGATAATTTCTTTGCTCTAAAACTTTATAGCCTACTTGACAGTGAATATAAAGCCTTTTATGATTTTCACCTCAATCATTATCTGCAACGAAATCCAGATGGAAAGGAAGCTTTCTTTCGTAAGGTAAACCGCAGCATTCAAAGACGAATTACTTTTTATTCAGCTAAGGATCCGTTCAAATCCGTATATGAGATTAACTCGGCCAATCTTGATAAATTAGAAGCCTTCCAAGGATTCTTAAATACCATTGATGAGTGGAATGTAAATACCTCAACAGAAAAGATGCTGAATCAAAAAGATGCAGAAATTGGGCTGCTTAAAAGCAATCTGGCAGACCTGCAGGCCCGTCTCGATGAACTATTGCAGTATGAGGCTAGCGAAAAAATTGTAATCAATAGCGGAAATATAGTGGCATTCATGGATGTGATGAGAAAGATCCGAAAACTGGTATTACCCAATGGCAAAAGGCTTTTAGTTACACAAGGTCACAGTCCATGGTATAAAATGATCGCCAAGAACTTTGTTCATGGAGATAAACCAATATCATTGGCGACAGCTCAAAATTATTTTTCTCCCGAAAACTCCTCCAAGCATATTTTTATATCCGATGAAGATAAAGCATTTGATATTGTTTCCCATGTGCCTGTTAAATAACATTGGGATAGTTGAGCGCATCTATGCCCAAACACCTCCATTGGGCATCTGATTACACGTTTCTGTTCTCACTTTTGATGTGAAATCTCCGTACAGATAGGGGTTTGTCTGTAGCAAGCCGGAGAGAATTGATCATTAAATTTTAAGAGACATGAATTTAGACCTGGTTACCAAAAGTGATTTGCTTGAACTAAAAAGCGATCTGATCGAAGAGATCAAAAAAATTGTTCCACTTCAAACGGCAGCGCCTGATGAGTACCTCAAAAGTTCTGAGGTCAGAAAGCTCATGAAAATTTCTGCCGGTACCCTTCTGCACTTGCGGGTAAGCGGCAAACTGCCCTTTACTAAGATTGGCCGCATTGTATATTTTAGCCGGGAGAATATTAGGCGGATCCTAGGTAATGGTACGCCTGAAAATGCGGTTGTCAAACGGTTATTTCGAGAGGAGGCGCATGGGGAGCGTAAATAAAAATCTTGAATATCTTAAAGACCGGATTCAGGCGGATCAGAGACTTTCAGCGTTTCACGTGAGCCTTTTGGCTGCGCTGATTTTTGCCTCAGAAAACCTCGGCTTGACTCACCCTTTCCAGGTGAGCCGGAGCAAACTGATGCGTTCATCCAAGATCTTCTCGACCTCTACTTATCACAAATGTATCAGTGAGCTTCAGGTTTTTGGGTACATCTTTTACAGCCCGTCCTATAATCCTTTTCTTGGAAGCGAGGTATCCTGGAACCTGGAAAACGAAATTGTATTAGGTTGAATTTATCTTAAGATCGGGCTATGGCTTTGCAGGTTTTGACATAGTAGCGAAGCGTTTTGAGTTAGCGTTCTTAAATATTTCTTATGGGAGATCTAAAGGGAAGGATCTCCCGCTGGAAAACTTTGAGGGGTTATGCGTCATGCAAAAAGTCCTTTTTCATTTTCCAGAAAAAGGAGCAAGCGGAAGTTGGGCAGTGGCCCTACTTTCTGGCCTTACGATACCGTAAGGCCCGCTTGAAGAACCCTCCAGGGGTTCTTAGGGCCCGTTGGAGGGCCAAGGTAAAAGAAAAAGGAACCCCAGGCAGGGTTCAACATATCTGCATATCTATAGCATGGGTAGGCTATATATGCAGATATATAAATAATTAATTTAAGGATTAAAAGTTATGTCAACTGACCCGATCAATACAAAGGAAGAAACATTAAGCACGATAAAGTTCAACAGGCAGACTGCTCTGAAATTGGACAGGATCGTTTTAAAACTGGGACGTTCAAAGCGGTTGGTCTTCACGCAGATGGTGGATTATTTCTATAGGAGTAAAAAAGATCCGCTTGATTTCAATGATGAACTGTTAAAAAATATGCTGGTTAAAAACCATCAGAAGTACATCGGCTTCATCAAGGCACAGGAAGAGATGCTTCTCATTCCTGCCAAAATGGAGATGAGCAGAATATCCGAATCACAGCGGCAGATTATAGACCGTTTCAATAATGAAGTGCTGAAGCACAACGCGAATGTGCTGAATAATCAAAATGCCCTTGCAAATGCATTCGGTGAATCAGCAACGATTTTACATAAGATACTTGAAGGTCTTAATAGCAAGCAGGCTATGAAAGCACAGTTTGTCTTTATTCTGGAAAGCTATATCAGGTCAAGGGATGCGTTCGGCATGATGACTTCTGCCAGGGAAAAAGAAGATCTTATTGCCCTTACCAAAGAACAGATCAGATTACTATAGACAATTAAACTCAAGTTTATGTTTATCAACATTACGGACAATAAACAAACGGATAATAAAGCTAGCAGTAATGGCCTGGTTAATTATCTGGAAAAAGAGAACCGTATCCATAACAAAGAGCCTGAGTACTGGTTCAACGGAAGTCAAACCAATATTGAACCTTATGAGGTGCGGCGTAAGATCGATGGCAATATTGCTAAACTGGGAAGAGATGATGCTAAGTTCTTTTTGATCAACATCAGCCCCAGCCAGAAGGAAATAGCGTTTTTAAAACAGTGCTATGGAGAAAATGGGGCAAAATATCAGATGAAAGTATTTGCTGCCAGGGTAATGGATGCCTATGCGCAGAACTTTAAAAGGCCGGGTATTGAAAGCCATCTCGACCTGATCTGGTTTGGTAAATTGGAAAACTACCGGTATTACAGCCATAATGATCTTGAGGTCAAGCGGGGCATTAAAAAAAGAGGAGACCGTAAACCTGGAGATCAGATGCACGTTCAGATTATTGTCAGCCGGAAA
Organism: Pedobacter sp. MR22-3; assembly: GCF_026240075.1. Classification (NCBI taxonomy): domain Bacteria; kingdom Pseudomonadati; phylum Bacteroidota; class Sphingobacteriia; order Sphingobacteriales; family Sphingobacteriaceae; genus Pedobacter; species Pedobacter sp. MR22-3. Next base: position 648,671 of record NZ_JAPIVF010000001.1, read on the forward strand.
GATGCAACCAATAAAATCAAGCTCAGTCCGCAGAATACCTCACGAGGAAAGAATGCCGAGCATTCAAAGAAAATGGGACAGTTTGACCGCGTAGCCTTTAAACAGAGTGGGGAAAGTTTATTCGATGATCTGTTTGGCTTCGACAGGCACCTGAACGAAACAATGGCCTATTCCAATACACTGAAGAATGGTACGCTTAAAGAACGCATAGAGATGAAAGTCCAGGAAGAACAGTTGGAATCAGTAGCTACTGAGACCAAGGAAGTAACGGCAGGTATGGAAACTTTGCCAGAACCTTATCAATCCCATACTGATTTTCTGCAGAATGAAGATAGCTATGTGTTTTCTCTGGATATAGATATCAAGGATGATATTGATGACGAAGCCATTAATGGGCGCAACCGCCACAGAAAGAAACAGGCGAGAACCAATACACGCTAGCAGATATTAGTAATGTTGAACCGCTAGTCTGGTATCCCCAGCGTACAACTTCCTTATGTAAATCCCGGCCGAATAAGCCTAGGCTGTTTTGGCATCTGAATCCAAATGAAAAAAGAATGGGATATAATACCAAGGGAGAAAAGCAAGACAGCAAGAGCAGGTTATGGAGCGTTTATATTAGTCTGCATTTACTTAATCTTGTTTTAAGAATATTAAATATTATCCCCCTCGCACATTTGCGGCCTGCGAACTGCTCCGCTCATTCCCCCATTTATTTCGCTTCTTGCATTTATGGTAAAATCTGGACTGGAGCAAAGAATACAAACGCCTTAAAAGTCATAATTGTAATTTCCTTCGTCACGGCTATTATGGGGTTTGGTGTAACCACACTTCAGATTCATCCCCTTTTTTTGCAATTCCGGTTATACCCATGTATGTTCAGGCAGAATTTCTCTGATTTCCAGGGATCTATGTTTAGTGATTAGGGATATTTGTCACCTCATTAGGCAATATTAGTAAACTTTTTTCAAGAAAAGCATGCCGAAATTTACTTAAGACTTCATGAAGAGTGATTTATGTGGAGCGGTTCATTTTCTGATCAAATGGTCAATCATTCCCTTTCAAGGCTGTTAAGGAGCCGAAATGGTATATTTTTAATCTTTTGTGATGATATGTTTTGAAATAATTGATAAGTGGAAATTGACTGACTTCGCATTTGTGAACGCTAAAACTCAGTTTATCCCGGTTGAAAAATTAATAAAATATTTTTTTTGACAGTTCGATATCAAAATAAGGTGTTCTTATTGATATCCTTAAAATATTAATTGAATTAATAAAAATTTAAAAAAAGAAGCCTGGGGGTTGCTTGGGGTTGCGAATTCAGCAACTTGACAGGTATTGCCAATAACTTGTTCTTTGTAAATGTAATCGGGAAATAGAAAATGCTGCAAGCCGGATGTCATTCACAGCGTCATGCACGCAATTCACATTATAAATGGTTCCTTCACATCATATTTTTGGATTAGCCATTCCGGATTTATATGTTTTAGGAATTGTGACAAATATGGAAATTGGTATCCAATGGATACTAATATAGATTTAACGAGTTAGAAAGGGTAAAATGGAAAGCCTTATTAATAAATTTAGAGCAATGCAGAATGCAGACCAGGGATTGATCACCCTGCTCTCAGGACTTTTTGTGTCCAGGTTTTTTAAAAAAGGCGCTATACTTTGCATGCCTGGGCAAGTCCTCCACGCGCTTCATTTTGTTGATCATGGACTCGTGCGCGGGTATTTTTCCCGCGGACGGGAAGAGCATACTTCATGGATTTTAGAAACCGGCTTCATCTCCCCGTCAAGTGGAGTCTTTTCCAGATCTGTCTCAACAGAGTATGTAGCATTTTTAAAAGATACCTGGGTTTATTCTCTCGACATGACCTTAGTTAAAACATTGGCTGAAAAGGAAATCCGTTTGAATCATTTGATCATGGAAATATGCGAAGAAAAGATGCAGGAGCGAATACAAACTGAAGAACTTTTGCGCATTGGTCACGCGGAAGACCGCTACCTCGCCTTTAGGCAATTCTATGAAAGGCTCCTCGACCTGCCCGTACATGACATAACCGCCTCCCTTATGAATATAGAGCCTAAGTACCTCTATAAGATCAAAAAGAAACACCTCCGCTCCTAAAAAATCCATTAGTATTTTTTGACACCATTTACGCTACAATTCCCGGTCAAAAGCCGTGAAAATTTAAACTGAAAACTACCAAAAAGCGGTAGAGTTCAAAACATTCATGTCCCGTAAATTTAGGTTGTTCGTTTCAGGAAGTTAAATCTTTCTGCAAGTGAAGGGATTTATGGGGAGTACCGGCGTGCTGACCCTCCGTTCCTGAGGGAGAATACCAGAAATATAATTTGTGAGGTCCCCAAGGTCGAGCCTGCAGATTATTCGTAAAGCCCGCGGTACTGGTAAGAAAAGCCGGGCATCTGGTATAGGGAACGTGGGTACAACGATAAAGTGCAAAACAATGGCAGGCCAGCGCCAAGGTTGCGCCGCTTTTCAAAGGGAAAACAAAAACCAGGATAAAGAAATGAAAATTTTAGATACAGCAAAGATAACACAGGTGCCCAGGATCATTTCCTTAATGGCCACACTTGCCTATATGGTAGTGCTGTTTATCGGATTTATCATTTACTTTATCATTGCGCTGATCCGGATTTATATCCATCAGTGCAAATTGGCCTTAGTGTATCCCCATGCTAAAAAGAGGGTTATCCACAGATTTACGCACAACCGTAAACATAGCCTCTTCGCGGTTATCCCGGATGATGCCAGCAACATTATCCGGGAAATGGAAACCATGATCATTATGTTATGAAATAGTTTCCGGCGAGGTCCGCCAAAGGACAACACCATTAAAAATTTCAATTCCTTAAACTAAAAACCATGAACAAGATGTTCAATATCAAAAGTATCGCTGTAGCAGTGGTACTTTCTCTAACTTCAATTGTAGGATTTAGCGCATTTACCGCGAATCCGGTTTCGAAAGAAAATAAGAGAGTAAATTATTATTGGTACGATCCGCAAACAGGCAACCTGCTTTCGGAAACGCCTAGCGAGGTTTCTCCTAATGGATGTCCCGATGAAGGATCAATTGAATGCGCAAGGGGTTTTCTAGCCCCAACCGATCAACCGACAACTGATACACCTGATAGAATCGTAATGAAACCGACTTTATAGAAGGTTAATCCGTTTGAGATGCACCAGAATAGTCTATTGACTTCTGGTGCATTTTTATGGTGTTTCAATTTATATTCCGTAAAGAACAAGAAATGGGAGATTTCTCTCTTCTTCTACCAATTCGAGACCGTAATGCTTGAGTTGTTTTCGAACACTTTCGATATCTTCAATTTTTCCCTTTAAATTTATGTCTACAAATCCTTCGTAGTCAGTTTCATTGAGAACTGGAAGGCTATATTTTGTTCCAGGGTATCCAACGGTGGCCGTAAAAAACTCTTGCAAAGTGACATGTTCCAGTTCGAAATCAGAATTGTCATCAACTTTATACCGGATCGCACGCTCCGTTTTTTTAGACTTAAGCTTGCTTTTATCAAATATCTTCAATACCAGCACAGGTGAATTCCTTTGCTCGATCTTTCCAGACAGAGAAAAAAACCTTTTCATGTCTTCCAGCATTGTTTCTTTTATCTGCTCCTCAGTTGCACCTTGCTGGAAGAGTTCATAGCAATAAGAATGTTCCTCTGACCATTTTGCAGTCATCTTATCTGGAAATTTATAGTCTTTGGCTTTTCCTTCCAAGATTATACGTCTCCAGTCTGAAAAAGTATTTTTCTTATCGCGAAGAGCAGCTATTAGAACAGTAAGAGGAATGGAATTAATAGACTGGTAGCCATTGATTTTTCTATCGATTGAGTCCCTGGTGAAACCACTCACTGAGGTGGTTCCTTTCACGTGTCGGGATATAATAGATGCATAACTAGGTTGCAGTGAGCTTTTGTTTAGTTGTTTCCATAATGGTAATGACCTTGAGAAATCTGTTTGTCTACTGGCTAAAGTAATTGCATTCTTTCCGAAATACTTTTTTAGGTTCTCGCTATTGCTGCTCTCGCCATCGGTCATATAAATAAAAGCCCCTTTTTCATCAATCCATATATGTGTCGGAACTGCCTGATAGGGAAATAACTTTTTCAGTTCACTGTTCCCTGCGACAATCGGCAAGGTGTTTTTTCGAAAAATCTCTGATTTCTTTTTTAGGGCCTCGACCTTTTCTATATTATCAGGTGTTACCATAACGACCTCGAGCTGGCCCCTGAATTCTTTTTGTAATGCCTCCATCTTAGGGATAGAGGCAATACAGGGAATGCAGCCTGTAGTAAAGAAATCAACAATAACGAGCTTACCTGTTTTATCGTTAAGATCAAATTTCTGCGTAGAACCCAGAATGTCAAGTGGTGCCAGCTCTGGAATCTTTGTCCCGATTTTAAGCGCTTCGGTTTGCTGTCCAAAAAGATCAGCAATAATTAATATTAATGCGATAGTTGATGATATTCTTTTCATTTTAAATTTTTTGATTTTCATAATTAATTATATCCAGGATTCTGGGTGAGCAGGGGATTCCGGGCTATCTCATTGAACGGAATAGGGTATAGGCTGTAGGTCGAAATCCAGCTGGGTTTGGTTTGCTTCATCACCATATCAAGTTTACCTGTTCTTTTCAGGTCAAGCCAGCGATGTCCCATTTCACAGAAAAACTCCCGTTGCCTTTCCTGTATAATATTTTCGATAAGTTCTTCCTGTGCTATGTTTGGATTTAAAACAGCCAACCCCTCTAGTCCTGCCCTTGACCTGATCAGGTCAAGGTCTTTGATTGCTGGCGACAGTTTCCCCTGATGCGCCAATGCCTCTGCCCTGTTCAGAATGACCTCGGCATAGCGGATGAACATATAATATTCGCTAATGGAACTTCCTGTTTTCACTTTGTACTTATAGGGATAATAATAGGTTGTTGCGGCGATAATGGCACTGTTGATCCAGTTACTCCTGCGTAGGTCTGTGGCAGAGAATATATTAAATAGGGAAGGATTCAACCGGTACTGGGGAACCGATCCGGATGCCGGTATAAAGTTGTTCCCATCCCAGGTATTTACTGTGGAAGTAGTAACCGCTCCGGTGGGAAGCAACTGAAAAATCGCCTCCCTGCTCCCCGCAAGAAAAACACTGTTCAGATTTTGAACCAAAGCATATTCGCGGGAGGACACTATTTCATCCGCCTCGGATGCGGCCTCAGCCCATTTCCCCTGATACAGAAATATTCTGGAGAGTAATGCTGTAGCGGCCCACTTATTGATTCTCACCCGGCCTGCCGAAGGGTAGCTCGCTTGAAGCAAGCCTTTAGCCTCTGTCAAATCTGATATAATCTGCGTATATAGTTCTTTTTCCGAAGTTCTGGCAATGACTGAACTCTGTTTGTAATCAATCGAAGTGACTAATGGGACAGGCCCAAAAAGGTTGAGCAGATAAAAATGATAGAATGCCCTGATAAACCTGGCTTCCCCCAAAAGTTGGGTTTTAACCGCCGTGCTTATGGAAGGATTGTCCTGTAGTCCTGCAATTATACTATTGGCCTGAAAGATTAGGTTGTACGCTTTGTTCCATATATAAGTTCCCAGCAAACTATTGTTACTAACCAGTGCATTGTTGCTGAATTCATCATAGGCTGCAACTGAGGAGCTGCGGGATATTTCACCTGCGGAAAGTCCAGGGTACAGGCTCAGTCCAAAATTCCCCACTGAACCGTTAAGGCCTGTCATATCCTGATAAAGTCCGAGCAGTGCAGCAGTGGCAGTTGCATCATTACTGAATACCTCCGCCGAAATAATACGGTCAGAAGGAGAGGAAACCTCAACAATTTTTTCGCACGAGGTACCGGTGATCATTAACACCAGTACAATGGATACCTGTATTCTTTTCGTTATTTTTTTCATCATAGTGTGGTTTGAATACCGATAGAGATGTTCTTTAATGGGCCTGTTCTGAGTAGGGTCTGTGTTTCGGGGTCTGCATATTTATACCCGGTGAGCACAAATAAATTTTGCGCATTCGCATAGAAACGCAGCCGCTCTAAGCCCATCTTCCCAGTTAGCTTCTTGGGAAGTTCATAGGCCAGTGAGATGTTTTTCAATCTTAGGTAAGAAGCATCCCCGACTTTAAAGTTTGATCCGTACAGCCGAATATTATTGATGGCGGAATAAGCTGCGGATCCGGCAGTTGCTGTATATTTCGGAAGCCCGGAACCAATGTTATCCGGTGTCCACCTGTCCAATGCAGCCAGTGGCTGATTGAACATGGTTCCGGGATAGGTGGCATTGCTGTACATATTTCCGATTACCGTGTTACCCAGTTGCTTTTTGAATTCGAACAAGAAGCTTAGGCTAATGCCTCCATAGCTGATCTCATTAGATAACCCACCATAGAAATCCGGATCCAGATTACCCAGGTTGGCATTTTTATCAGCAGAGAACACCGGGCTGCTGATCACGCTGCCATCGGCTTTCCTGAATTCGGGAAGCCCTGATGAAGCGTTGATCCCAGCAAAGTCAAAACCATAGATAATGCTGAGCGGTTGCCCGATGAGCAGATAGTTGTAGCTGGAAGCTGAAAGATTTTCAAAACCAACAAGCCTGTTTTTTGGGATGGTAAGATTGACAGAACTTGTCCACTTGAATTTTCCATTTGAAAAATTAGTACTTCCGATTTCAAATTCCAGTCCGCTGTTTTCTACGTTAGCCGGAAAGTTGACGATGATTGATGTGCCCCCTGTTTGCGCCGGAAGTGCGAAACTGAGCAACTGGTTACCGCTCCTATTGTTATAATAAGAAAGGTTAAAACTCAGCCTGTTCTTCAAAAATCCCAGTTCGATTGCTATCTCCAGTTTCTTGTTCAGTTCCCAGACATAATCAGCATTGGGCAGGCCTGTAGGATATAGGCCATATACGCCTTGAAATGATGTTGTCCTCGGTGAGTAAGTGTTCAGGTAAGCATAATCTCCGATTTTATCATTGCCTGTTAATCCGTAACTTGCCCTGAGTTTACCAAAGCTAAGAAACGATAATGTCCGGGCAACAAGAGGTGCCGCGGAGAATACATAAGCTGCCCCAAGGGCTCCGAAATTGGAAAACCTCCTGTTCGGGCCAAATCTGGAAGAACCGTCCCTTCTGCCAGTAAGATTCAAAATATAAGTATCCTTAAAATTCAGGTTTATCCGGCTGAATACGGCAGCATATTTATAATCTGCTGCAGAAGATGAAACTGTAGTGCTCGCAGCACTTGGAGAACCAAGTAGCAGGTCATTCGTATAACCAGTTGCAATGATTGAACTCGCTTTGTTCCCGTTCACCTGATAACTGCCTCCAACGAGTACATTTAGTTTAAAATCTCCCAGAGACCTGGAATAATCAAGCTGCGGCTCAATAATCACCGAGCTATAACTGGCATCCGAAAACGCAGAGGAACCTGTCGGATTCGTTGAGGGATCAAGTGAACTGATTGGGACCTTGCTTTCCTCACTACTTAAAAGCAGATTATATCCTAGGCTTGTCCTGAACTTCAGATCATTGGTAAATTTGTAACCTGCCTGAAGATTTGAGATCAGGTTTTTGGTAGTCCCCTGATATGTTCTTTGCAAATAAGCCAAAGGATTGTTAAAACTATAACCTCCAAATGACCAGTTCAACCTGCCGTTCTCATCATATAGACTTGGAAGATTCGGTGGAAGATTCAGATAGCCCGAGAGGTCGCTTGAGGTAAGGTTATTTTTGGTAGCCACAAAATTCCCAGATAAGGTAATATCGAACTTTTTATCTTTTGAGCTGTGCCCTATATTAAAGAGGGCTGAACCCCGGTTGTTGCCGAAATTTCCTGGTATTATTGCGCCTTGACGGTTGTAAGTGCCGCTGATAAGGAATTGTGTTTCTGCGCTTCCTCCAGAAACCGAGAGATTGGCATTGGTGCTATGTGAAGTCTTGTTCAGTAACAATTTTTTAAGGTCTGTGTACCGCGTAGTATCCCATACCAAAATATCATAGGCGTTGGCATTTGTCATTGCTACATTATCATTTCTGAACGCTTCTTTTCGCATAGAAACATAATCTTTGGTATTCATCCAGTCACTTGACCTGGTGATACTGCTCCAGCCATAATTGATGTTGGCATCAACTTTTGTCCGTCCCGCTTTTCCCTTTTTGGTCTGGATGAGAATTACTCCGTTTGATCCCCTGCTACCATAGATAGAGGTGGCATCCGCATCTTTTAGAATATCGATGCGCTCAATATCTTCCGGATTGATACTGTTAAAAGGATTTACTGATCCTGCGGCGTTTCTGCCAATTACACTCAGGTCACTGTTATTTGCCGCAAAGGGAATGCCGTCAATGATGAATAGCGGATCGTTTGATATCGCACTATTGATGGAGGTTCTGCCGCGTAACTGCACCTTTACAGCTGCTCCGGGAAGTCCGCCAGTAGATGTGACCACCAGGCCTGGTACTCTGCCGTAAAGTGCTTCAAGCGGATTGCTTACTGGTTGACTGGAAATTTCCTCAGAACTGATCTTTGCAGTTGATCCGGTATTTAGTCTTTTGGTGGTTGTACCATATGCGATCACCATCACATCATCAAGAGAGCCAGCTGACTCATTCAAGATGATCTCAAACGTTAATTTTGGCCCATAAGGCGTATCAACAGTCCGGTAACCGATACTGCTTATCCTAAGCATACCATCAGATCTGTCAACTGTAAAACTGAACTTTCCATCTTTATCCGTGAAGGTTATCCTTTCTTGTTCAGAGGCTTTAATGGTGGCTCCAGGAATAGGCTTTCCGGCTTTATCCCTCACGATGCCGGAGAGTTTTATCGGAACAGTTTGTGCATTAGCCCAAAAATTAAGGCATAGCAAAGCCATTACGACTATTTTTATCGTTTTTTTCATGAATTAGGTTAGTTGGTTTTAGAAGAGATATTCCTTAAAAAGGAGCAAAATATAAGGCAGGGAGCATCATTAAGAACCTATTTATCATTAACCATTAGGTTCCCTGCCTTCTTGTAAAAAGCTATTCTGGCGCGCAGATCACCAACGAGATGAGGTGATCGAAAAGGTGTGATAATTTGAAATTCATACTCGTATTGGTTATACGAGTCTTGCAAAATGCTTCCTTAAAATAGAAGTGGGTTTCCGCATACCGTAACTCCATTCAGTTCTCAGGCCTCACGTTGATACGGATTTACAGCAGAAACCCACTCTTATTTAGAAATGCTAAAATAACATAAACCATATAAGAAGTGGGCATAAATCTACTGTTTTGCATCAACGGCCTGAGATTGGAGCTGCAAAACTCTTATTTATACCTAGTTATTATAAATCAAACTTACATTATTAACATCAAAAAAAGAAATAAATTACCGTTTTTGTTGTCTTGAATGATTTGAGATTAGCTAAATGGCCAATTTAAGTCTCAAAATTATAACAAAAAATATCTTTAAATTATTGGATTACTCAGGACTAACAGACATAATGTTTGCAAACGTATTGGGTATTTCTGAAAAGCAGTTGAGATTAGTTAAATCTAATGAAGCTGAATTCAATATTGATAATATTAATAAAGCAGCTGAATTTTTCGCGGTATCAATAAATAAAATCAATAGTGAAGAGATTGAGATAGATGTTTGTTTTCGAGAAAAACTAGCATTAAAGCATAAAAACAATATCGAATATTATAGCCTCTTAGAAACCAGACCGACTTTGAGACATGCTATTAGGTTTACATTACTTGAAAATTCTAATTTCAAAAGCAATGGATTTACAATTGGTGAAATTCGTGATCTATTTCTTGAGCAAAAATGGAATTTTACAAGTGGATACATTTCGACAGGGATGGCTAGAAACAACGATTTGATTGAAATTGCAAGTAAAAAAATAATAAAAGGAAAAGAAGTGAACGTTTATAAACCTAGGAAGACTATCTAACATCACTACTCAAAACAATACCAAGATTAACAAAAGTACTCCATGACGTGGCAAGAATATCAGTTAGCAACTTCGAAGTTTTATGAAAAATTTGAAACTTTTGGAAATATTACACATAATATTCAAATCCCTGATAGATTGACTGGGCAACTTCGTCAAGTCGATGTATGGGGTGAAATTTATGTAGGAAGTCATACTATAACAATGCTTATTGACGCTAAGTTCAGAAAGATTAAATTAGATGTTAAAGATGTCGAAGAGGTGGAATCTTTGGGAAGAGCTGTAAAAGCAAACAAAATTGCCATCGTAACGAGTTGTGGCTGGACAGCACCCGCAGAGAAATACGCGAATTTGAGTGCTATAGATTTGAAAATCATGGATACAGAGGAAGCATTAGATCTAATATTAGAGGATAAATGGTTCATGTGTTACAATTGTGAGGATGAATGTGTAATAATGGATAGCGATGGTGTTATATATCAAGAAGACTCTGGTTTGTTTTTTATTTGGTATTCAGGAAAATGCAGAAATTGTGGAAATATTTACTTCTATTGTCCGGCCTGTGGAGATCGTAAAATTCTAGAAAAAAATGATAAATACGAATGTCGCTGCAATCATATTTGGAAAAAAAATAAGGATGAGTTAATGATTAAATTTAGAGGTTTTAAAGCTTTCCAGCGAATTGATAATAGAAGGAAAATACCAATAGAATTTTTGTATTGGATTAATGGATATACAAAAGAATACTGGGGAAGGTTAATTATATCAACAATCGCAATGGATACCGATAAGCAAAATACTCATTATTTTGCTATCGCTCCTGACGGAAGTTTGGTGAAACCTGATATGATGGATGACGATGAAGCAGTTTTCTTTTTTCCAGTAATCTAATGTCTTTTGTGGTGAATATGTTAATGTTGAAGAATAAGTTATGGGGCTTGTGTTTATAATAAATTCTTTTTTAATCTTTGGCTCTGGAGCTTGAACCAGCCATTTGTTGAAATGAATTTTACTATCTATTATTAGCCCCTTCAGCAAGGATTAAAAAATAGCTTCGATGTAAAATTAACTAAGAAAAAATGCTGGATTGCATAATTCTCTAGATTATCCAAATAATATTGTTCATTCTAATCAGTTTACAACAATGCAGATTATATGGTTTCCACTGATTTTTGCTTGACCACTGCCTTTGCCTGGATACCGGGTGAAACAAGAAATCCTGACATGGCATCAGCCATTGCCTTTGCAAGTGGTACTGGAACCCCATTGCCAATCATTTTGAATTTTTTGGATATCGGGATATCTAAGGGAAGCTGATATTCATCTGGCACACCTTGTATACGCAGAGTCTCGCGGACGGAAAGGCGCCTGTTCAAAAACGGATGCAGGTGAACCTCGTTGTTCCCGTAACAGGCCGTCGGGCTGTATCGGTACCGATGGAGCCTTTTGAATGATGGCCTTGTGGTTTCTCCTTCTTTAATGGTTTCAAGTCTTTCTTTCGGAATTCTCAAATTAAAATATTCCCCTGCATTGGCCATTGTACCAATCTCCTCTTCGCTCACCAAACAGCTATCCACGCATAGTTCAATCGGTAAGGTGTCTGGCTTTAAAGGTTTTCCGCCAAAGTCACTAATCAGCGGCCATTGGAATTTATGTTCCGCACCACGGTACTTTTCATTAACAGGAAATGGAAACCAGCTTTTATCCAAGCTTTTAGAAATAAAATTTTTGTTCAATCCCTGTTTACGCAAGCCCACGAAAAATACGCGCTCCCTCGACTGGGGAACACCAAAATCCAAGGCATTGAGGACAGCATGGTCAATGAGGTATTTTTTTCCGACTTTTTTGAGCAATCCAAATAGAAATGCTCTGGATTCCTGGTTCCGGATAAGTCCAGTAACATTTTCCATCACGAAGAAAGTGGGGGCGATTTCAATGACCTTCTCAAGATATACAGCGGTTAGCTTACCCCTGTCGCCAGCAAAACCCTCCATCTTTCCGTTAATCGTGAAATCTTGGCATGGCGGACCGCCGACCATTCCAAAAATATCAGGTGTGCCAGAAGGAAAAGCCTGCTGGAGGATTTCGTTTGAGGGAATATCTGTGATGGAACGGCTGTTGAAAAAGCTATATCCGGTCTGAAGCCCCTGTGCATCTTTCCAAGCGCTGATGCCCTGCTTGTTCATCTTTGCAAAACTACTGTCAAATTCATTGCTCCACACCGGGTCGAAACCTGCCTGGTGGAAGCCCATGTCCATAAATCCACCTCCGGAATAAAAAGAAAGTATAGGGATTTTAGTGTTCTGTCCGTTCATATATAATCGTCGTTGGCCCTGCCTGGAAGGCGTTTGGTGTTTGCTTCTTTTTGAGGTTAAAAATATTTATTTGACAGCCAGTGCGGCCAAGTAGCGGTGTATATAAGGATTGGGACAAGCCGCTTATCCGCAGCTGTCCCTGGTCGGTATCCATTAATAGGTTAATGCCGTCTCCACCTGATGCGGAAACCTGGCTGACGCTGCCAGTTAGGTCCCCCTTCATTTCCGTTGTACCAAGGTAACGGAGGTAAGCTGCGCATGCCGGCCTATAAAGACAGTATCCGCAATTCTCTTCTCTTGGATTTGCATAATAAATGCCCTGCTCTACACCCTTGTTTATTTTGTCTAAAATATTTTTTGCTTCGGCAAATATAGCAATGCATTCCTGGCTGGAAAATTTTACGTCATATTTTTGGCCGAGCATATCTACCAAGGACAACTGGTCTGGGAAGCGGCCGTTTTGTTCAAAATAAAGGTAAGCATATAACCTGAGCTGGTTAACGTAATCCGTTTTAAGTACACCAGGGAGGTTCTGTTCTGCCACTTTTCCCGTTTTGAAATCAATAATTTCCACTTGCCCACCGTGTTCCTGGATTCGATCAATGAATCCACCGACCGTTTTATCCTTTGACTCCAGCCAGTGTTCGCTAAGCACTTCCGAACGCCCATTCCTGGCGGGGTGGTAATTATAAACTGGAAGCTGAGAGCGAAGGAATATTTTTTTCATGGTATAGTCTTTCACAAAGCGGCTCAGTGGCACCCCCATTCCCCAGCCTGACTGGGTGAGGGTGGTTTCTATTCGTAATACTTCGCTTGAAAACGCCCGCTCGAAACCCTGTTCATTCCGGATTACGCCTTTAGTGATGAGTTCGGAGATTTTATGCAAAACCGTACCGTAACTGGCGTATGGTGAAGGAGGAAGCAAAATCTTGCGCTCTAGCGCCTCCCCCAACACTGCCTGTTGTGGACAGCGCAAGATGGCGCTGAGCTGGCTTGGGGAAATTCTTTTGAGCTTGATAGGTTCTATCAAAGGTATTTCTTTGATCATTTGCTCAAAAGTTTTTCGTAACACCATCCCGGCCTTCTTTGCAAGTTGAAACTGTCTATAATGTCCAGCTTGCCTCCGTTGCGTCCTGTTTCCAGACGCAATGCCGTCAGATTGCGCAGAAGCCAGTTTTCAGGATAGTTTAAATTCTGTACATTCCAGAAAGGATGGACCACAACAACGACATCTCTGTTAGTTGCGCCCCAGCGGATAATCGGCAAACCGTCAAAGTCTACCGGGGCTTGCATATCGAAGCTCTGAGCAAAGACTGACAGCATTTTCTTGGCATCCTTTTTCCATCCGCGGAGTTCCGTAAAATCAAAATTTCCGTCCGCGCCGCACTGGAATTCAACGCTGTTTAAAATACGGAGGAGTGAAAGGGCAAGTTTCCAGTCTAGTAAGCCATGAAAGCTCATGTTACGGTAAACTTTTAGGCACTCATAACATGCATTTTCACAGTTTTCTGCGTGCTTGGGGTTGTGAATGCCAAGAAGGTAAGCATCCTGGGTGCCAGGCGAAAGTGATGAGGCCAGTATCTGGGTAAATTCTTCATGTAGACGGCGTACAAAGCCAGAGCCGTTGGGAAGCTCATCGGTCAGGATGATTTCAGCGGCATAGCGGTCAGGGTTTTCTTCGATTTTTTTTCTCAAGATATCCGCAATCTCGATTTCCGCTGGATCCACGTCTAGCCTGTCGGCGATGATGCGCTGAAACAGGAAGGCCGCTGAATAGTAACCTGCTCTGGTACCATAACTCTGGGCGACAACGCTGGTCGGGTCACCGGGCTCGCTGACCATATTTAAATTGAGGGCAGGATGTACTGCTGCCGGTGAGATACGGAGAACTTCGGTGGTTTTACTGCTGGCGATGGCAATGGTTTCTTCCTGCCCGCCCTGTAGCGCGTAGGAATCCATTCGATAACGCTCATCGCCCGGAGTACTGGCCAAATATTCGGTGGCAATCCACTGCTGGCTTAACCGCTGGTTATCACTGTCAAATGGAAAAGTGTTTCTGGTATCATACAGTCTTCCAGTAAAAAAATGGTCACCATTGGTATTAATCCTCCAGGTTACATCTTTATCTTTAATATCAAGCAATGCATTTCCTACAAATTTTGGGCCTTCACCTTCAGCATCTCTAGACTCAGCGAAAACCGGGGGACGTGAAAGAATGATACCCATATCTTCACGGGAATCTCTACCTTGGGACAAATTGGTCCGGTATGCCCGCGGCGATTTAAGCATCACTGGGGGCTGATAAGCCGGGCCTTCTTCAAGGCAGACTAGGCAATGCGCTATCGCATTCGTGCTTTCTGCCTCCGTCCGGTATGTTTTAAAATCCCCGCAAGTTTTGCACCTGGACATCCATCTATTCAGGTAGAAAGGCCCACCTGGAAAGTTCTGTGCTCCTCTGCCATTAAACTTTTCTGAAAATTCCGAAGTAAAGCCGATAGCAGTATGAATTGCTTTGTCCTTGGTCTTCTGTGCACCTGGAGCAAATTCATATATGGCCATGGCCTGGTCCCGGTCAATAACAAGAGGTTCCATGTCCTCGGAAAGGCCGTGGTAAAGGTTTTTAACTGTAGTAGGCATTCCAAACATCGGCAATAATCCGCCTTCAGCAAGTTTTTGAGCTATGTCTTCAGTAGAAATTTCTTCGTTTACGATGATGCGTTGCGCGTGAGCAATCATGCCCTGGACAGTATCTAGGTCGCATACCCAGTCGACTAATGCTGGACTACTCTCGCACAACTGTCTGCTAACGAGGGTATGCACAACTTCCTGCACGACTCTCCGGTTTGCGCGTATCCAAGCTACGATCTGGTCTTTATATTGCAACCAGCCTGACTGCTCTGGCCCGATGGAGCCGAACTGGCCATGGATACTGGATTCTTCATTGACAGTGATTTCTGTAGATAAATATGCGCGTCTGAACACTTCCTTGGCTAACAGTCTTTTTAGTATCCTAGGCTGGTCCATAGTTAAAAACGGCGTCGGAGGAACATCATTGGTGATTTTTCCCGGATGCAGAAAATAAAATTCATCATGACTACGCCCACGACAGAATGTCAGAATAGCCGAATAAGCCTGTCCGCGCCTACCTGCGCGCCCGACGCGCTGTTGATAGTTGAAACGCTGCGGGGGCATATTGCCGAGCATGACTGCCTGCAAGGATCCAATATCCACTCCAACTTCCAGCGTGGTTGTTACGCTAAGTAAATCAATTGTCCGCACGTGGGACATCCCTTCACTAGGTAGAATAACATTTCTGAAGTGCCTTTGACGTTCAAACTGGTCATCGGTTTGTCCTGTGAGCTCCTCACAGTGCAGCCTGATGGGGTTGCGTTCTTTAACAATTGCGTGATAGGCCAGGTAGTTTTTTTCCCAGAGCTCTTCACATCGGCTTCCGTCTGAGGTTAGGCTGGTCATTTCCGGGGTAGATTTAATGGTGCCTGCAAATGTACACACCCCCCCGCATTCGTGCAGGTGTGGCCGTTTAGCAAGCGGTCCGTAACTGATCGGATCACCAGGGCGGGAGACAATCAGAAAAAGCCTTTCAATAACGAGGCCATTAGTGGGATCAAGCACACCGGAATCGCTTAGCGTGCGGTGTATATTTTCTCCAAGCAAATCGGGATCTCTTTCCTGCGAGCGGGCTACATTTTGTATCCAGCGTATAAGCGGTGCTGGAAAATCGCTGTAGGCCCGTATGGGCTTCTGGTCGAATTCTGAATAATTATGTTTCGATTTATGGCCTAAGATCCTGATAGTTCCGTTTAGGATACCAAGGAAACGTTCTTTGGTGAAATTGAGGCGCGCCGCACTCTGTCTGACTTCCAAAGCCGAGGGGTCTATCGAAAGGTAACCAAAGCCCGAAGATTCAAAAGAATAAAAAAGCTGCCCGAAAAACATCTTAGTCAGCACTGAAAATGTCTTTTCCCGTACTGAGTTGATAAACCCATTTAATTCAGGGTTGCTTCTCCATGACCCAGCCTCGAAATCTATAAGCTCATACCAGTGTTGCCAGACGTTCCTGCCTGCATACTGCCTACGCAGAGAAATATCAGGCCCTCCAGGATTCACCCCTAATCGGGCAAGGCTCTCCATTAGTGGGGCAAGCACCGTTGAGGGTGAGCGGTCAATTAGGTCTAGGATTTTGATTGCACCGGTCCTAATTTTGTCCAACTCCCGCAGCGCTTCTTCTCTTTTTTGTTCGGTAGGATGGTTTGTTTCGAATCGCAACGCATTTATAGAAGCGTAAACTTTTGGTGACTTTTCATTGAATTCATCTATTCTGGCTTTGTCGTTTTGGTCAAATGCTTCCAGCAGGCTGCGCTGTGCAGAGATAGTCCGGTGGAGTTCTACCAGGAGAGTTTCCCGCAACAGGTCGTCGAAATGGTTGCGCTCAATACCATTAGCCACCTGTGCAGCATCCTCTCTGCTGTCGGAGAATACCACTAGCTTACGCTCATCGGCTTTATCAGGCAGCTGCAACATAAGTTCCTTTGCAAATATCTGGCTGGTTTTTGCGAAACCAGTCCTGAAGCCCCTAATTGGTGATTTCCGGTTGCGTTTCATGGAATAATCACTAGCACAGCACGGACATACCGTAGGCAAGGCAAGATGGGTTTCATTCAAGCTCTGCCCACTCAGCCAGTCCTCTTTTGCAACATCACTGCGATTATGTTCGATCTTAAACATATATCCTTCAATCCAGTCCTCCGGATGTTCCATTTCGCTCGCTGGTCCTGAATCCACGTCACCTGAACGCTTGTTTATAATAGCCTTGCACCATTTAGAGTGGTAAGTTCGGTTGTCGTTAGCGTCAGTCAGTGGCTGGCCAGTCCAGTGGTCGACTTCGTGTCCTGCATTGGCTCCCCTGAGTTGGGTACGTCGCACAAACTGCTGTTTGCCGATTGGCCAAAAGATACCGTATTCCTGGTACGTCCTGTTCTCCAGTAGCTTACCTGGAGTTTTCTCTGGGATCCCTTCGATTTTGGGGCTGGTGGGAAGCAGTTCATGTATCCCGTTTCTGCCGACCGAACGGCTGCCACCAAACATTGTTGTTCCGCAGCTGTCGCAATATAACAGTTCCAAAATCCGGTTCCCAAGCGCAGAGGTGATGCGCATCGACGGGTAAAGTCCTCCTGCGGTCCGCAATCCGTCCTGGTAATCTGTCCGGTCAAGATCGCTGGGATCAAGAGAGGCCCAAAGACCCTCAATATTGCGCAGAAAATAGTGGAAGCGGAACCTGGGCAATTTTGCTCTCAGGATTGCCGCCGAACTGGGTTTTTCCATAAGGGACCTGGCGATGAGCAGTCCGCGAAGAGCCTCATGTAGCGCCTCCGGTATCTCGCTCGGTTGGAATATTTCCTCTGCATAAAACTTCTCCTCTGATTCATCCCCTTCGATGCGCAGGGATGCTACTGCCTTATAGTCCCTGCATGGGGAAAACAGGCGCTCGCGCAAAAGTATTTTAGCATTGGACAGAACTGAAACTAAGGCTTCTTCGCCTGCGCCAGTCGATTTGAGGGAAAATTGCGCAGCAATCGCTTCTGAGGCCTGGGTACAGGCGTCTATAAAGAGTTGGCCAGAAGTATCACCTGCGCAGTCGCTAAAAGCTTTTGCAACTGCTGCAAATGGTTCAGGCTTTAATTTTTCAGTACCCGTAGGAAGTTCAGCAACCCTTGTGTTTTGTCCCTGGATAATCTTAAACGGCCTGGTTTTCCAGTCGGTGCCGAAAAAGTCTTGCAGGAACTGTTTGCTTTTTTCGCCTTGTATGGATTCATCAGCCACAATAGAGGCGCTGGATGCCATTATTCTCAGTTGCGGGTGCCCTGGATTCAAGCCAAGCCTGTCCAATACCAAACGGAGCAGATATGCCACTTCAGTACCCTGGGTACCTCGATATAAATGGAGCTCATCAATCACCAGGTTGAATATTCGGTTGGTGCGTTCCTGCGCCCGCTTTGATTCATCAAGATCAAGGCACTGAAGCCAATTTCGTGTTTCGTCAAAAATCCCTGAATCCACTTCGCGCATCATCATGATACTCAGCATGGAATAATTGGTGATCAGAATATCCGGCGGGCTTAGCTGCATATCAAAACGCGAGCGCATCTCCGAGCTTTTTTCCAGACGCTGAAAGAAAGCTTTAAGGTCCTTAATTTTTTCAGCCTTTGCAGCTGCGTCCAGTTTTATGAATTCGGGATCATTGGGAAGGTTTTCAATAATATACTGTTCCACACGTTGGGCAGCATCATCCACACCCTGAAGTTTTTTCTTAAGTTTATTGATTTTAGTGTCATTGCGCTCCCCACTACGTTTGAACAGCCCGCCGGCTATCGGTGTTACCCCGTTATAGCGGCCAAAATAAATGGCATTACCATTAGCTTCGCGCTGAAGCCAGTTGCGCGCATCATCTGAATCCAGGGCTTTTCGGAGTCTGCTCATCTGATCTTCAACTAGGGCATTCATCGGATACAATATCAACGCCCTGACCCCTGACGGACGTACCTGATGGGCCCGTTGGGCAACCCTGGAATCAAGAGCTTGGGTAAACGGATCACAGATATTTTTCGGGCTCAGCCCGACACGCGGTTTCCACCATGAGTCCAATTCTGCTGAACGTTCACCTGCGGCCGGCCAGCTTGCCAGTTCTTTGGCCAGCTGAGCAAAAAGCGGTAGTAAGAAAGATTCTGTTTTACCCGAGCCCGTACCAGAGGTAATGATACAGTTATGTCCCTCCATGGCCGCTTTGAGCATATCTGTCTGGTGAAGGTGTAATTTCCCTGTAGCTGGAAACAGCCCCTTTTCCACAAGGCCAGCAAAAAGGCGTATTTCCTGTTCGTTAAGCTTTCCGGCGAAGTTTTCGCTCCTCAATCCGCTGACAGTTAGTTCGCTACTTATATAATCAGGCAAGGGCTCCATCCACGGGGTTCGGTAAAGGACTTTGTCGTGGTTGAGTTTTTCACGACGTTCTTTTTCAATGCCTGTAAATGCGGTGGAAAAGGCTGTCTCCACATAGCGTATAAAATTATTTTTGATGGTGTCAAAGGCACCAATTGGATCTTTCATAATGGCTCGTCTGTTTTGTGGATTTCTATATTCAGCTTGAATTTAAATAGGTTATCAATGAAGGGCGTTCCCGTGTTTCCATAGATGTTATAGCTTCCACGTACTCCTTGAATATTCAGCTGCTTGAATTCTGGTGCGATTCCACCGAGCTGGATGATCAGTCGTGAAAACAGCCTTGGAAGGGGCAGCTGGGCTGGTAGGGCAAGTTTTGTGCCGTTGCGTAGCAAGCGCTTGGTGCCCGCCAAGTCGATATCACGGTCATACGAATATACCTTTGGGGAATAGTGGTGGAAAAGGAGGTATTTTCCCCAGTTTTTATCCACCACGTAGTAGCTTCCCTTAATCCAGATTCCGTACTCAGGTAGATATTTAGGGCGACATTCGATTAAGGCGTAATTGCGGTCATAGTCTTGCCCAGGCATGAATGCAAGGGTCTGGAGGGAAAAGCTTTTTTGTTCAATATCTACCCCATCCCAGGACTGGGCCGACTCGCCGCCTAGCAGCATCGCTTTGTAATCGCTAAGCGAAGGCAGCAGAGCTTTTAGTTTTAAAAGGTACCATTCATCAAATTCGATGGATGCTTTTTCTGCAAGCCTTTCCAGTGTTCCCACCTGTGCGCATTCAAAAGTAATTACTGGTGGGATGAGCATTTCCTGGTGCTGCAAAGAGCGTGGATTGACTGATATGCTGATGTCCTCCTGGTGTGCCCGACAATAAGCGGCTAGATCTTCCAGCAGCCCCGCTGACGCACAGCCGATCAGCAAAGCTTTACGCCCGCTTGACGTCGGCAGGCTGATTAGCTTAGGGGGTAAAGCTGTGATTTTATCCTTGTTATAGTCATAATCGATATAACCCAAATAATCTAGCAGGTTCACAGCCGACTTGCGCTTTTGCAGCAGTCGGGTTGGCTCTCCAGGAAAGAGTTGGCGACAAATGTATTCAAAAGCGCAGTTAAATCCCGCGGTATTGGTGTTCACGGTAGCAATAAGCCAGTTCATTAAGATGTTATCACTTGTAGGAGAAGCATCGTTTTGGCAAGGAATCCATTTTAGATTTGGTGTAAAGGGATTGCGGTCGGCTAGGCTCTCAAGTTTCGTACTTACTTTGATTAAATTGCCCTGGTAACTCTCGGCAGGATTCTCCACAGGGTTTCCAAAAGCATCCCTTAAAGGAACATTTTCATTTTTTAAATCATTCAAAAAGGGCCGTATAATCTCATAGAATTTTGCTCCTTCTGCAGCAACATCCTTTAGGCATATGGTGAAGGGTGAGCCGACGCGTACCTCTTTCGGCAACAGCCATACGCCTCCGAGCGAAGGATGGGCAAGCAGGTTTTGCTGAGTGTCATCATCCCGGTATCGCAAGAAGGGCTTCTCATTCCCTTCAGCGTTGCTGACGGTGAATTCCGGCATGTAATGGTTTAGATAGCGATTGTAGCTAACTTTTAGTCCTGTACTTTCCCTTACCGAAACCGATTTTTCTCCCTGGACTTTGAGCATTTCGAATTCGGGATGGCTGGCGCGGGGTTTACTAAAGCGGAACAATGCATAACCGACCGGAAGGCCTTGCAGTTCGGACTGGTCTGAAAATGTGGCACAATTTTCCCTGCCCCAGTTTTTGATTTTTTCGGTTAACGATTCTTTGCAAAGCAAGTACATATCATCAATCCGGGAAAGCCTGAGCGTTTCCAACCAAAACCGACTATTAAGGTTAAAATGTGCAGCGTTGATGAAAAGGCGGATTTCGCGGTTAGGTGACTGGGCTTTCCATTTATGCACTTTGTCCTGTAGAACAAGTGTGTCTTGGAATTCAATATCAAGAGTTCTTGACCAGTTTTCACCCTGGTACAAATCATCCATCCCCCCCAGGCACAAGTCTGCTGGCGGTTCGGTGTTGAAGGCGGCCCGGTAAGAAAAGCTGACTTGCCCCGCTGTGCCTGGTTTCAATTGCACCAGCAGCGGTACAATGGTGCCGATACGGTAAGCTCGTTCCTTTTCCTCGCCCGTGAGCTGGAACTGCTCACCTGTCCAGCGGGAAAATTCAGTCTGAACCAGCTCGGTTAAGGATTTTCCAAGCCCGCTTTCCCCCTGAATTAAGGAAATGGCATCTGCCCTTAGACCAAGCCACTGCACCCCTTTATCAATCAAAAGATCTCGAAAAGATCGCTGGGTGTAAAAGTCCCCGGGTATGAGTGAAGCTTTTGAGAAAAATTCGGGCAGCCTTCTAATTGCAATTGGTGGAAAAACGCATTGTGAAAGTGGCTTAGCAACATATTTCCAGCTCTTGTTGCCGGTGTAGCCGGCTTGAAAGCTACCCCACTGGCTATCCATGCGAACATTAGCCCAATCAGCAAGCTCGTCCCACAAGTGGTCAATATCCTGTAGCTTGTTTCGCAGATTTTGAGGCCGCCTGGGTTTACTGCCAATTTCATAGGGACCATTCTCTTTGATAAAATCTTCCATCCTCCCGTGATAATTATTGGTGTTGTAGCTGCCTTGCACCTCAATGAGCGGTAGGATACTGAAGACCAAATAAGCTAGATATGGAGGAAAGCTTTGGTCGTAACCGCTGAGCCTTTGGTATTGGCCAGCCCGCCACTTAGTTGCTACCTGTGCGGCTTTGTCAAAAACGCTATCTGCACCGTTTGCTGCTAGTGGTCCTGTTTGGAGCGCACTCATGAAATCTGCCCAGATTTCACTATCCTGTTGCTCTTGAGTAAAATGCAGCCTTCCCATAGCAATGATTTCGGCTTTACTTACAAAGAGCCTCACCTGCCTAGCGGACTGCGAGGGATTGAAAAAGTGGTTGGCAAGAAGGTTATTCCAGTCTAAAAACCTCATGGTATATAATACTCGGTTAGCTAACGATAAAGTCAGTTTTGTACTGGGCCATTTAGTCGTTTTTGGTATTTAATTAATTTTTTATCGGATATTGGCGGTAAATCTGGTTTTTTAAGCCGGAAATGCCCACCGCGGGTAATCCTTGTCATGCGCGATGCTTAAAAAAGTTATCTTAGGACTTTTCCCCTTGGCTAATAAGGAAATAAATAAATCTGTCGAATGTTTTAACGTTTTGGCCGCAAGGCCTGTAAGTAATTTGATGGAGCGTCATATGGCTAATATAATAAGTATTCTCAATAAAAGAAATGTTGGCTGAAAGTTTCTATGATAGGAAGCTGGATAGTGCAAATATAATGCTGGCTTTAAACCTGATGATACGGTTTTCCGTATTTTTTAGATAAATTGATAATATCCCTATCCCCTTCGCAGTATTGAAACCTTAAATTGGCATTATTTTTTTTGCTAAAGCCTCTTTCGATCTAAGAGCAGTCAATTTCAGGTATTGGTTTGACGCGACGACTAATGTGGGAAATATTAGGAAGCAGTCCGTGAAGTGTTTTAGTCCGAGTTGCTTACACTATATTGAAAGGCTGATAGGGCAAAAATGGTGATTGAAGAAATTTTTTATCAGTTGGAAGGTTAACTAAAATTTTCAGGAATGGTTCCTTCGCATGACGATTCAACATAAAGCATTATTTGATTGACGCACTTGTCAAGTTCTTTCAATATCTGATGGTCCCAAAAACGCATCACGGTATAACCGCTTTCTAGAAGTAAATGGTTGTTAGCCCTGTCCCTTGCTATATTACGTTCTATCTTTGCCACCCAGAAATCAATGTTTGTTTTCAGTCTGGCCTTTACGGCTGGCCATTCGTATCCGTGCCAAAAACCGCCGTCTATAAAAATGACAAGTCTATATTTTTTTATAAAAATGTCTGGTTTGCCCGGAATCTGGCGGGTATGGATTCGGAAGCGCAGGTTTTTCTTCCAGAGTGCCTTCCTGAGCATAATTTCTGGTTTGGTGTTTTTTGAGTGGATTCTCGACATGTTAAGCCGCCGTGAAGCACTTGGTAACTTTTCGTTTTCATTGTCAGGAAAATTTTCAAGTTGTAGTTCTTCCTCCATTATTATCTAACAAGCGTCCAATATTGAAGTTTTAAATTCTTTAAATTTGTATTCTTACTATGATTCAACTCATAATATGGGTGGGAAAATTATCTCATTGAATTGTTAAACCAACCACTATTTTCGAAACATACATCACTATATTGAGTTAAAAAAATATACTTTCATTGAAGATCAATCGATATCTTTACTAAAGCGAACGACTATCCAATGTTTTAATCATCTTTTCCAGTTATTGAGAAAGGTTTAAAAAACACAAAGCACTATCATAGCATTTAACAATACAACTAAATAAGTTCCTTGTTTTTCAAACTAAGCCATCTCCACTATATCGTCAATAGTGGCTATTTGTCAATGTTGTTGAACTGGTTGATTTTGATTAAGATTTAATATTCAATGAGATATCACGAATATTATAGTTAGGATTAGTTGGGGTAGGTGGCCACTTTTTAAAGAATCCAGTTAAAATATGCCTTTATAGTTGACTGGCTCAATGGTGCAAAAGCTCTCAAAGCTTCCATTCAAGATGAAGATCTTGGGAATGTTGACAAAGTCAAAAATGCGATAAAGATGATAATGGGCAGCGTTCTGTCTTGAAAAACTATATTCGTTGGAGGAAAAGAAAAAAGGCGCCTCCTTGCCTAATTTTGTCGTTTTTACCTCAATGTACTTATCCGTCCCATTGCTATTTCTGGATAAGATATCGAAACCCAGTCCGTCACCCTGTTCTTTGGAGACCCATTCCACCTGATCGGCAAGAAAGCCCTTTCCGCTACTGGTCAGCAGGAACCTTTCATATTGTAGTGCGAGTTCTTCACCCTTTAATCCCAATAATCGATTATTTTGTTCTCTTTCGAGGTAATTTATCTTGATCGGTTTTCTTGCAAACTGTAATGTTTCTCTTTGGTCAACGATAGGTGGCTCGACTAACCATTCCTTGAAGGGCCTTATTTCCTTTGGCCGGGCAACTTGATCCGCAAAGTCAGAGAAAACAAGCTCAATATTCGCATGATTGAGGAGATATTTCTGCACTTTTGATATTAGCATTTCCTTTTGAAAGTTGAATCTGGGCTTATACCCCGTGATAAATGGTAGTTCCATCCCAAGCAGGACAGCGCTTATATTTTGATGTTTGAATTCAATCGAACCGTTCGAGCGGTTATTTAATAAGGGTATTAACGCCTTCCGATGTGATGCCTTGTTTATAGGGACATGATTGAGCTCATCAATCAACATGGAGAAGTAGTCGGCCACAATCAGTTCGACCTCGATATCAGTCCAATCCATATTTATCCTAAGCAAGTAAAGATCTTCTTAACCATTCCGACTCATCTAGTCCTACCCGGGACAATGATGCGGCATAGTCGGAGACAATCCTTTGAGCATGAAGGTCCTTAAGGTCCATGATCCAGATAAATTGCTCATCACCATCATCATCATACATTTGTCTAAACAAATATTTATCATCCACTGGTAACGCATGTATAGCGCCATTATCGTTGGATGCAAATTTTAACGTCCTGAGGTTATAACTTTTCTTGGCATAGTGTAGCTTGATGCCATCAGTGGTAATGAAGTTGAATTTACCTGTAGCCACATCCAGGGGAAGGAACAAAAAACGTCTTTTTTCATCCTCTGATATCCTAACGCTATCGCACCGTTGCTGGATGCATAAGTAATATTTTTCATGATTAATACTACTTTTCACTAATGTGCCTAGGGATAGTTTGGGTGCGACATCAGCTGGCAGGAAAACGTTTTTGTGGTGAGTCAATACCGCGAAATCATTGTCTATCGCCTCGTGGTTATCCTCCTGCTTTTCCTTAAACAAAATGGTAGATTTCTTGAGGTAGCCTTCTCTGGCTGCTTTGGATATTGGATGTTGCTGGGTGACGAAATTACTGGAGATGATATCACTAAACCTTTGCCTTTCATCGGTAATATCAGAAGCGATCAGTTCCTTCAGAAAGGCACTTGTTCGAACGAAAGAACCTACATCGATGTCTTTCCGGTCATCTAGATAGTCTGATATGAGCTCATCATTTATCTTCCTTCCAATATTCTTGTATTTCAACAGGTCAACTAGCGTACTGCCAAACATTTCCATCAGGAGGTCCTCCGCATCGTTCTGATAGGGAAGCAGTGATTTATGTCCAAAATACGCAGGATCAAGTTTTTTGCTATACAATGCCAGGAGTTTGCTGGAGTTTTTTCTGATAGCAGTCAGGGCCATTAAAGCGAAATTTGACAATAGACCCGAGGTTATGCTGGCGAATTCGGAGATTACAAAGCCGGGAATCTCAGGATATTGTAATATCTTGCCCTCATATTTGCTTTTGATTTCCTTTTGCTTGATCTCAAAATTCTTGGCCCTAACCAATACCTTGAAATGATCCGATGTGATAGAGAAATCCGCTTTATCAAGCGTGTAAGCTTCCTGGTCAAAAATTTCTTCGTAGACTTCAGTTGTAATTTGCTCAAGCAAGGTGTAATCACCTGTGTAGATTAGTATGAGTTTAACTCCCTTATCAATTTGCTCCAAGATCGCCTTGATGATCGCCTTGGTGTATTGCCCCCTGGGGTCTTCTACTTCGGCATCGGCCTCAGGATCCGCCACTTCATTTTGATTAGCGAGGTTGATCTGCCAATCCAATATTACGATATCGGCTTTATTGGCGATGATCTTGAAGTTTTCGATATCCTCTTCGCTTTCTGGCCGATAGACAGCGCAGATCTTGTTTTCTGATGCAAATACCTTAGAAATTTGAAGGGCATCAAAATCGTGGTCAGGATTTTGTCCATCTCCAGTCTGATAAGCCTTGTCATCCAAAAAAACCACACTTTGAATATAGTTGTTGGCAATTTCCTTTGATTTTTCAAAAAAGGGACTATTCATTTTCTTCTTGTTTGGTTTTTTCAATCTTAAAA
The DNA here is from genome assembly GCF_026240075.1 of Pedobacter sp. MR22-3. NCBI lineage: Bacteria > Pseudomonadati > Bacteroidota > Sphingobacteriia > Sphingobacteriales > Sphingobacteriaceae > Pedobacter > Pedobacter sp. MR22-3. Next base: position 674,987 of record NZ_JAPIVF010000001.1, read on the forward strand.
GTTACGGTACTGCCCTCTTTTGGAGTATCCACAGTGAGGTTATAATCCTCCGCGTTGAGTACCTCTCTGCTGATATTTAGGCCCATCCCCCTTCCATTGGTCTTGCGGGAAAAGCCCATCATGAAAATCCGTTCCTTATCTTGAACAGGTATATTGATTCCGTTGTTGGATATATATACAGCCGATTCGGTGGCGTGCAGCCTGATGATCTTCTCTTTCACTGCGCTTTGGTTCAACCAGTAAATGGCATTATCGATCAGGTTGACAAACACCGGATAAAAGGTGGATCGGTAGCCAAATATCTTCTGCGAGGCAAAGCCTTTTGTGTGTTTGAATTGGATATTGTGCCTTTCCATTCTGGACTTGAAGAGGTCTATCAGAAAGGTCTTAATCTCCAGGAGACTTATATTTTCTTTCTTTCTGTTCAGCCTTCTGTTCAATGGGGTAAATAGGTTTAGATACCCATCCAGGTGTTCAAAATTCACCTTGATGTTACTATAAACGCTCTCCAACTGGTCGTTGACATCGGACCATGCCTTTAAGTCCTTGATGCTGCTTCTTATGGATTTTACGGTGCTGTTGAATTCATGATGGAGTACGCCAACGGCCAGGCCCAATTGGCTCAATTCCACATCGGCGTGAACCCTTTCCCTAAGATCATCCAGTTCCTCTGCCAGGGCATCTGAGATCTGGTCGTTTGTAATGATTTGTCCATTCTCATCCTTTTCCAGATAAAAACTCTCAAATTGTCTGATGATCCGGTCCATGACAAAGGTGTTACGCCCACTGATCAACTCAATTTCGTCCTCCATCCTTTTTCTTTCCTCTACCAGATCGAAATCCTCGAGATCGTTGATGCCGATTGATTTAAACCTGTCCTTGACACTGCGGATTTGGTAATCCAAATCCAGCATCAATTCGCTGGTGATGTCCTTGATCTTTTTGGAAACCTCACCGACAATGTCATTAGTCTCGCTTCGCTTTTTGCTATTGATCTTTATTGCTTCCGTTGAGATAAATTCGACGGCCTGCTCCAGTCTTTTTCTTTTGCTGATCTCCAGGTCAAGTTTTTGGGTATATTCATCCACTAGGCTATCAATAGCCTCGAGGGATTTTTTGAATAGGGACTGTTCCAGGATCTTAAACTCACTTAGGTAAGTTTCATAATCCATCCTCGCGCTTTTGGAAATGGTAAAACCCTTGGGACTGGAAACGGTGATCTTCCGCCTATAGTCAGATATGTATTGCCTTGCCTCAAACTCAAAATCGATCACCTTCTGGCTGGCTTCCTCCAGATTCTTTAAGTAGGTCAGTGAATTGAATTTATGTGAACTCTGACTGATGATTCCCTCAATATCCTTCTCAAATCTGGCACTGGTAAGTCCCTTAAAAAAAGCGTCCAGGTCCTTTAGGAATTTATCTTTCCTTCCCTTTGCTAATTTGCTTCTCTTTTCAAGTGCTTCATGAACAAGATTAAATTCTTTCTTCTTTTCAAGCCAGTATTCGGACTGCGGTGTCTTGCCATTTTCATCAAAAAAATCAGCTGCGAGTTGTGCAAAGAAATTTTTGAGGATGGCCTGAAGATGTCTGTAGGCCTTATTTTCAATGAAACCCTCCCGGCCTGCTTTTTCGATTAGTTTCGAATTGTTCTCGCTCGAGATATCAATCACGCCAAACATTCTGCGGTAGGAAAAAAAATAAGTTGAAGCCCGTTTGGAGCGGTTTTTTTCAATATCCAGAAAATCATAATCTGAATCGCCGTAGGGCAAGACCCTGATGTTGTCTTTGTAAATGTAAAGTCCACCGAACTTATCTCCCTTCGCTTTTATTATGGCATAGTTCTCTAAGTCTACTTTTGAACTCTTTAATTCTCCTTGCAAATAGGCAAGGTTTATCTTGAAGGCACCACAATCCGTGGGGTTGAAATTGTTTTCATTCCAGTTGACAATATGATTATAGTTTTTCTCTCCGTATATCTTGATATCGCCCTTAAACTGTCCATAGTTATCAAATTCACCCTGAAAATGGTGATCGGCTAGATCAAACTCTTTTGGCGTAAAAAATTGCTCTTTGTCGATCAGATCGACATAGGTATTGTCATTTCCCTTATAGTCCCGGAATGATATATTCATCACCGGATCGGGATGATCGGGCACCATGGTATTATGAAAACCAACGAGCATCTTTTCAATTTTCGTCGCGTCCTTGAATTTCTTGTCGCCCTCAATGTCAAAAACGAGTGTTTCGTTTACGGGAGAGATGTAAAAGAATGTTCCTCCCTCATCGCCACTTAGGTTGAAATTGCCTACAAGTTTTTCGTTGATCTTTGCCGGGTTGAGCTTAAGTCCGTCAATGGACTTAAAGATCCTGGAAAAGCTTTGTTCGGAAATGATCTCATCCTTTAACAAGGACTCTAGAGAGGCTGTCAGTTCCTCTTTTAAGCTATCGATATCCTTGGCATTAGGCAGTTCGTCAAACTCCCCAATTGGAATGACTATATCCTCTAGATTTATGCCTGGCAGTTCAAAGATCTCCCAATTAATCAGGATGACAACGATCTTATATTTTTCATTTCTTTTTTTCGCCTTGGTTATTATCAAAACCTGCTTTCCAATGGAGGCGATCGCCAGCCTTCCAATCCCCTTTTCACCCATCACTGGTCGAGAGGTTTTGGAGGGATCTTTTGGCGGGAGTGCTGTCTTCGAGTTGACGAACTTGCTTTCTGTGCCAATGGTGAGCCATCTGGTTTCAAATTCTTCCCTGGTCATGCCCAACCCGTCATCCCTGAGGATGAGCAGGTCCTGCCCCCTTAAAAAATCAATATCAAAATGATCGGCATAGGCATCATGCGCATTTTTGATGAGTTCATTTATAGCGGTTGGAATTCCGGCGATTTGTTGCCGGCCTAATAAATCTAAGGCCCTGGCCCTTGTTTTAAACTGTGCCATTTTGATGATTTTGAATTATCGCCTCGGCAATTGCTTGTGCATACCTTGGAGGAACCGCATTCCCGATGATTCGGGCTGTATTGCCTATCGTCGTCGTTTTGAAAACGTAGCTTTTTGGAAAGGATTGCAGGATGGCGCCCTCCCTCAAAGAGATCGCCCGGTTTTCTTCTGGATGGGCAAACCTTCCATTGGATATGCTAAAAAATTTTGTGGTAATCGTTGGGGAAAGTTTGTCCCATGAGATCCTGCCATAAGTATCCTTGAAGTTCACCTTGTCGTTCTTATGGCACTTTGGGGCCAATAGTTCATTATCTGCATAAGATATTCTTGAGCCTCCATTTTTTGCAGTTTGTTCCAATCGCTGGATATTTATTTCCTTAAGTCCAGCTACCGTGTGCATAAAGCCGGTTTTATCCTTGTGTCCAGCTGGTATCTTGGGGAATCCATTCGCTTCTCCAATGACGTCCTTGACCAACAATTTCTTGCCAAGAGCTTTAACAGGTGCAATCTTTTCCTTGGTTATCCGGTTTGCCAATAGGGTAAACCGCCTTCTACTTTGAGGCACCCCATATTCACTGATATCGTGATTATCAAAGTGGACAGAGAAGGAGTTTTTTTTGAGCCAGGTAATAAAACCAGACAATCCACTTTTTCTTTTATTCCTCAATACACCAGGAACGTTCTCGACTACGACATATCCAGGATTAAAGTATTCCACAAATTTTCTAAACTCTTTAAGCAGGTTTTTGGATTTTTTGGATTTTTCCTTATCGGTATTGATGATGCTCCAGTACTGGCAGGGACTACAACCTATGAGGATAAGATTATTATCGTCTCGCTGTAGATTTAACTCAGTCTCTAATTTTTCTACCGTTAAATCAAAAACATCTTCTTGCAGAAACTTTGCACCGGTAATATTAGCCTCGAAAGTTTCCTTACAGGATTGTTCAAAGTCAATTCCAGCAATGACCTTTACACCTGCCATTTGCATCCCATAACTCATCCCACCTCCACCACAGAAGAAATCAACAGCCTTAATTTGTTGATCGTGAGAATTATAATTATTATCCTGTTCTTTATCTAGAGTTGTTAATTTCATTGAATATTTGTAATTCTGAGCGCTTAATAAAAAATAACAATATTACCAAAATTTAATCAAAACAAAGATTCAAAAGGTAGTTAATTTACTGGAGATTTCTTCAATTTAACTTATAAAAAAAATAAATTGGTTGTGTGCATTATTCTTTTGTCGGAGTTTTTGTGATGGTTAGTCGGAATAGGACTTAGTCAAAATATCTGGTTTCATATAGAATGTGAGAACGTCTGCTCATTTTATCTTGGTCTCTTTTCGCAATCTATGTTTATGATTTTTTATCTTTATATTATGTTCGTCATTGCGTTTATCAATATAGTTTCAATTTGCTTCTAAAATATTCCTTCAGGAAACACCCGATTTGGGCAGTGGTATCGGTTCCCAGTAGGCCAAATGAGGATTAAAGTAAAGTAGGTTGGCCTTGCTCAAGGCCAGAATTTATTGAGTTAATGAAAGTCTAGCATGAAGCATTCTTTTGGTTCGAGCCGCAAGACAGTGGTAAAGACGATCGGTTAACTCGTCATTTCCATCCAGTGCGAGCGGGAGGTTTTGGCGATGTGGTAAACGATAAACTGAGTGTTATAAAAAACATTTAAATTAGGTATTTTCTGCATAATGTGTTCGATTGTCTTATAGGCACTTAGGAGTATGCTCGGATTTAATTGGCAAAGCTTGGATCGCATTTCCATCCTATCCCCCCTTCCCAGCATACTCTGATGTTAAAAAGGAACATCCGCAACATAAATTTAGAGCCTTTTTTCTACTTCTAGAGTGATTGACTTACTTTAGCGGGATAAATTAATGCTTTCCATATGAAACTTGAACAAATTAAACTGGTACTTGGAGACCTTTTTAAAGCGCATGCAGATGTCTTCGTCATCCCATGCTCTACGTTAGGTACCATCGGTAGTCCCTTTAGATTGGGGCTTGACCGAGAACTAGGGTATCGGTTCAAGGATGATCTTGGCAACCTGGAACTTAGTAGTGTAGCAATGCGTCTCTTCAAGAAATCAGTAAACAGGGACATTGTGCTGCTTTTCGCCGCGGCAGTGGATGAGCAGAATAGCAGCTTTGAGGCGATTGAGAAGCTTATTGTCAACATCTTCTCGATCGTGTCGAGTTTAACTGAGGCCAAATCGATTGCCATGCCCCTAATTGGTTCGGGTGCAGGCGGACTTGAAGGGGTGAAACTTTATGAAACCTGGATGAGGGGACTACTGGCTAGTGACCTATCTGCTGAACTTTCGATCTATATTAAGGACATAAATTTATACCATCGTATCCTTTCTGCTGAACCCAGCTTAGCTGTTGAGGAAACTGTATCGCTTGAAAGGATTTATCTTTTCGAGCCTCCTGCTCAGACCGAATTAAGCGAATACCTGGAAAAGGGCATATGGATCAATAAACATTTAAATGCGATTCCGCTAGTCAAAGAGATTGAACTTGGTGCACGTATACTGGTGAAGCGCTATCAGGATATCGAAGAAAGATCGGGCCTAGTAGTGATAGCCATCGGAGTAGTCACATATAATGCGGGCAATGGAGAGAACCTCATTGTAGATTGGAAGCTCAAGGACCTGGAATTAAGGCTAGCGACTGAACACCGATATGACCGGGCGGTGGCAAGGGTCGGTGCGAAGAATACGAAGACAATTATGGGAAAGTTGGAGGAAGCAATAGCCATTTACACCGAGGTAGGAGATTTGCTTCCAGGCCCAGAACTTCCCATTAGAGCCACGTCCAAGATTGCCTCCCTACGCAGTGACAGTGACAAGGGAACCGATCATTTGGAGATGGAAATGGATTATACCTCTTTTGCCAAGATTATCGCTGCAAAGGATTTTATCCCGCCCCTTTCTGTCGCGCTTTTTGGCAAATGGGGGTCTGGAAAGAGTTTTTTTATGAATAAGCTCAATATGCAAATTCAGGACTATTGTGGCCTTCCAAATTATTGCAGCGGTGTGGTACAGATTCATTTCAATGCTTGGTCTTATATGGATGCGAACCTTTGGGCGAGCATGGTGAGCAGAATCTTTGAGGGCTTGCAGTTTTATATCAAGGGACAAAATGCGACTGATGATGAAAAAGGGTTGATTCAGAAACAGCTCAACCAGCAGCTCGTCATCACCTCTGATGAACTGTCTAAGATTTCTGATGAAAAAGCCAGGGTTACTCTGGAAATAAAGAAACTTCAGGCCAAAAAATCAAGTGCCAAAACCATATTGACTGCCAGGATAAACTCTATCAAGCGGGGCAGTTTCAAAAAGGCTGCCCTACAGCTGGATCAATCCTTTAAGGTGCGCTCAAGGCTGGAGGATATGATCAAAAATGATGAAGATATCCAGATGAGCATGAAGGAGATCCAAAAAGTAGTCCCACAACGTTATTTAGATAATCCGGAGGAAGCCTATGAAAAGGCGAAGTCTGGATATGCCTTCGTTTCCGCGTTCCTTGACCAAAAGCGTCTTGTCGGGAACCTGATTTTTTTGGCATTGGTACTTTTAATGATTGCGGTAATGCCCTGGTTGGTGAACAAGATAATGGGATTTACCGATCTGGCTATATTGCCTTCGATTCAGTCTGCGGTTTTTCTCTTGGCGGTAGTTACACCCATCTTGATCCGAGTTAAAAAGACATATGGAAAGGTGGCCACTCTGATATCGGCATTCTGGAAGATCCGGGAAGACTACCGAGACGAGATCGCCAAGGCAAAATTGGAGGCAGATCGGCAAGAAAAGGCAATTGAACTGCAGATCTTGGCGGATCAGGCGGAATTAAAATCACTTGATCAAGGCCTAATAAAGGCTAAGGAGGAACTGAGTAAGCTGAACTTTCGAAATGAGCATGCAGTAGCGACCGAGGCCCTTTACAGCTTTATCGAAAAACGCTGTAATAGCGGGGAATACCAAAAGCACCTAGGTATCGTGTCGATCATCCGCAAGGACTTCGAGGTACTCAGCAATCTTTTTGTCGACCACAATCTGGAGGAAAAGGAGCGCAGCCAGGAAGCAGAGGAAAAGATACAGGCCTTTAGGAAGCTTTTTGATAAGCCGCTGGAGCGGATTGTGCTGTACATTGATGACCTGGACCGCTGTCCAGAGGAACGTGTCGTGGAGGTACTAGAGGCGGTCAATCTGCTTATGGCCTTTCCCCTGTTTGTGGTAGTGGTTGGCGTGGATCCCCGATGGGTAAAAAAAGCGCTGGCCATCCGCTACCATAAGCAGTTTGGCGAGGGAAACCAGCAGGATGAAGTGACAGCCGCAGATTACCTGGAAAAGATCTTTCAGGTACCCTTTCATCTTAAGCAGGCAAATGATGCGGCGGTAAAGAACATGCTGGCCCAGTTGATTGATGTTGGCGAAGAGGTCTCTGATGCAAGCAGATACGCGCCGAGTATCGATATGACCGATTCAGGTGCTGGGCTGGTTGCTACTGGATCATCTGCCCATTTGGATGTCGTTGCCCACGCTAGTACCGAGCTGGATCTGGGTTATGGAGAACACGATTCGGGAGGAGACAGCGAGCGGGTTAAAGATGCACACCTTAAACTCTCGCTGATGGAGCGCCAGGTGATCCAACAAATGTCAGGAATCTTGGGATCAAACCCAAGGGCGATTAAGCGCTTTGTGAATATCTATAAAATCGTGCGGTCTCATGAGGGATTGGAATACCTGAAAAGCGAGGAAGAGAATTCCTTCTTTATGGTTATGTTTCTGCTGGCGGTCTACCATGGCAGGTTTAAAAGATTGTCTGCGTCGCTTGATGCTGCAATCATGACTGCTGGAAGCGGTAATGGAACACTCGAGAAGTTTCTCGATCCGCTTCAAAACAGCATTGGAAGCTTAAATTCCGATCTCATTCGCTTGAGTGAGGTATTGAAAGCCATACCAGATGGAGAGCAGTTCTTGAGAAAGGCACTTGCTTCCTTTATTGGATTCAATACCCTGATCAGGCGGTTTTGTTTTACGCTTTAAGGATTTCAATGCGTTTTCATTTCATTTGGTGAAGGTGCATCCAAAAGGTAATAAGATAAATCTTAAAAATCGCTTAGCCAGGGAGATTCTACAGTACATACCTTTTGATTAAAACTTAAGCACATTCGCATAAAATGAAAGTCAAATAGATACCTCTTTCCAATCGGAACCAGACGCAAAATATTATGACATATGAATTATTCCTTGCATTATTTCAGTTCATTTAGTAAATTTGAATGATAACATTTGAGACCAAAAAAAGGTGATTTTGATAGTTAGTGAGTCGGAATTGTATTTTTCAAGTATTTGATAGTCAGAAAGTTATTTAAATAAAACTTGTTCTGGTTTCGTCGGTACATCAATTCATTTTACCATGCTGGATGATAAAAGGCTAAGCTTTGACGGGCATGTTAAATCGCTCAGGATGACGGGAGATTCGGCGCTTATTAAGCTTTCATTACCTAAACAAAGTAATGATATTCATAATGGGCTGAAAGCCAACCATTAGTATAGGTGTAAAGTTGAGATGGCTAAAGTAAGCATCATGACAGGGATACTTCGCAATACCCTGAATAGGTAAACGCGATGATTCAATTGGTGATCACAAACTGATTCCTGATGATGGTAGGAATGTGTTGCAAGGTATTGATATGGAGCAGTGGATTCTCATCAAGAATCAAAATGTCGCCATCTTTGCCCTGGCTAATGCTTCCGTTCTTTTGCGCTTCACCCATTACTTCAGCGGGGATGATCGTTGCAGACCTGATCGCATTAAGGGGACTTATACCACATCGTATATAATTCTGAATCTCATCGGCAATAGTCCCCTCATTGTCTGTTCCGGCCACGATTGGGATATGGTTATCGGCAAAGAGCTTAACAAGCTTCTGGTAATAGGCCACTTTTTTATTTCCCGCCAACTGGTAAACATTTAATGTGGGATCCAAAAAGGTATGATGCGATCTCATGCTATCCAGCAGACTTTGATTAGCTGTTTTCAGGTCACTGGAAGACCAGTTTATACTGTTCATGAAATAATTGATGTGACTGATACTCCGCATTCCGTTATTAATAAAGTAGCTTACCGTATAGCCTGTTGGTAAATGCCCTACAACATCCATATGATACCGTTTGGCTTCTTCCACGATACTGTTAAAGTCTTTCTTTTTAACGCTGCTGTATACTTTTATCTGCCTAAAACCAGCATCATGGTAGGCACCTATATTTTTTTTGATTTCGTTTTCATTAGTGGCTAGCATGGTCCCCAGTGTGGCTGGTGACTTGCCATCCAAAAGCCCGGCGGCATAGTAGTTGGGGGCTGGTGTTGATTCCTTTCTAACCATATCCATCAGCTGTTTTGCAAAATCAAACTCATTACCCATATCTCTGATTGAAGTTACTCCTGAGCGTAACTCCCGCTGAAGATAAGACGGGTGAAATATGTGTGCATGCATATCCCACAGACCAGGAAGCAAGAATTTGTTGGTTGCATCAATCAGGCGTGCTCCCGGTGGAATTAGCGACCTGTTAATGGTTCCTACATAGTCTATTTTTCCTTTGATGATCAGCACCATAGTGTTATTTTGCAGTTCGCCATGGTGGGTAACATCAATGATTGTTCCACCTAAAATGGCAATTGCAGGATTTTTTTTGGCAGAGATGCCACTGTTATCTGTATAGGCCTGTAGCAAATGGTGTGTTGATTGTTGATTGAGCTTGGTGAATGCCGATAGATACCGTTCATCAATCACCTCTCTCTTGTCACCCTCACTATCTATTGTGGTTAAAAAAACAGCTTTACCCTGCGCATCTGTCCAGAATATCTCATCCAGGCCATTGTTGATCAGAAAGGTTTTCCATCCACTTACTTTATATGCATCTGTCATGTCAGTTATTTCACTGATTCGGATAGCGGATCCATCTAATGCAGATTTTACAAAGGCAGGACGTGCTGCTTTAATCCAACAATCAATCAGCATTTCTCTCAATTTTATAGAGCCGTTCTGGCTCAAAGGAAAACCCTGGCTGGCGGAATACAGTTGATCTATTTTTTCTTGCTTGAAACGCGACGTTTGTCCGATGGAGGTATATCTTGTGCCAGTAGCATTTGGCGTTAGTGCAGCGGTAAGCATTAAAGCCTGACCACGGTCTACGGTACGGATAGTGATATCAACAGCAGTGTTGTCAGTGCTTCCCGCAATGGAAACTTTTTCTGTGCCGATTTTATTTTCGAGTTTATACACCTGATAGTTCTGTGTTACCTGAGCTGCCGTGAAGGGTAAATAAACCGTGAAACTGAGCATGAAAACTATCAGTAAGCTGTAATTCCTTGTCTGTGTCATACTTGTAATAATACTTATAATGACTGACAACGGGAAAAAAACTTATTTTTTGTATTCAGGCAAGTAAAACAGCTTCCCCCAGTAACGTTCTGGTAGGCGAAAAGTAGTGGAGTAAAGTCAGACCTATGCCTGTATATCCATCAACGATACTGTGTTCATTGTAAAGAGAATTATTTTATCCAGATACCTTTGCAAATCTAAATTCAAAGAAATGTAGCAGTATGAAGCGGATGAAGAGGTTGCCATAAATAATTCATTACTTGATTCAACTTATCTGGCTTTAATGCCTATTTTCTTTGTTCAAGTCCCAAGAGAAAACGAAGGTCTAGCCTGGCTTTATGAAGATATTGACCAAAATATGAGCAGGACTATTTATACCTAAAGGGTATAAACAACAATACAACGCCAAATTATGACCTTTAGGGTATAGCCCGGTGTGTTCAAGAAACCAAGCTGTTCATGATACGTGAACAGGCAAATAAAATGAACATCACCACATTTTTGAAAGCCGATGACAAACATCTGTGTAGCCGCAAAGGCTGGATTTAAAAAAATCAGGCCAGATAACCCATAACCGTTCGTCTAGAAATTACAGGCGTTGGTCTAGCGGTTACTGATGCTGGTATAATACCGGGTTTTTGCCTGCAACGTTTGATGGACAGCTGCGTCTTAATCACAAAACAATAGCAAAAATTTAAAACATAAAGATATGAAAACCTTCACTAAAATAGTATTCGCAGCAGCATTAACAGCAGTCGCATTCACTTCATCAGTAATGGCCACTTTTGCCGCTGAGCCCGTTAAAGCAGAAACAAAAACTGCCTCATTATCAACATTCAACAGAATTTGGGTGAGCGGGAATGTAAAAATCATCTTAACGCAGGGTGACAAGCAAAATGTATCGGGCACCAGTAATTATGACGCTGCAAAAACCTTCGTGTCAACTGATGGAAAAACCTTGTTCATCAACTCCATGGAAACCAATCAGGTCATACTGAATATTACTGTAAAAGATTTAGAAAGAATTGAAGCTTACGGTCAATCGGTGGTGGTAACCAGCAATAACTTCGATGTAAAATACCTTCAGTTGTTTTTGAACCAGAGTGCTACAGCGAAGATTAAAACGACAACAGGCAGTTTGTATACCATTGTTAAGGATGATGCAGTATTAAAATTAAATGGTACTGCCGATCAAAGTACCATGATCGCCAGCAATATGAAAAATGTGAAATTAGGAGACTTTGCCAGTCTTAAATCTGCATCATATGCTTCTGAAGCGATGATGGAAGCAGCGCAAAATGCAATGGTGTTAGCCAAATAAAAAATATCAATCAAATAGTTAAAGCTGCCCATTGGGCGGCTTTTACGCTAACCCTATTTTCCGGGCAATGGCGCTTTTGATTTCCGCCATTCCCAGGGGGCTATGGCACTACTATCCTGCCATAAACCCACTTTGTTTTTCCTGGCTGTGATTTCTAACCGGGCATATAAGAGATCGGTTGAGTATTTTTTAAAATGCCAGGCCATGCCCAGCTTCAGCATTTCCTGATTGATTATTTGTTTTTTATGGTTAATAACCACCGCGATTAATCTTTTGTAGCGGTCGTATTTTTGGCCCTGTATTTCCACCAGCTGTCCGAAACATAAATCTGACAGGGCTTTTTTTGCTTTTTGACCGTAAGGTTGTGAGCGTCTTTTTTCGGGGCAATCAATGTGGGCCAGCCGGATTTTAATGGGAAAATCCTGATATAAAACTTCCATGGTATCGCCATCTAAAATGCGGATTACTTTGGCTGTAAAAACAAGATTACTATAATTTATGCCTTTATTTCCTCCTGGCTGGATAAAGCAGGCCTGAAGCGTGAGCAACAATAGCAGCAGGCTTACTTTTCCCAGCCGCATAGTGTTTTGCCGTCTTTTTTGGCTTTTTCGATATCAATGGAAATAACCCTGTAAGTGCAATTGCGTAAACCGCGGCATTTTGAATTATTATGGTATTTTTTGGCATTCGGACTGTTGCAGATGTACACTGTAAGGGTTTCTTTGCAGGTCATGTTAGCAAAGAAGAGGATAAGTAAAGAGAGTGTTTTCATGATGAAAGGATGATTGAGGGAAATTATGGGATAGTTTTTCTCTGTTAATGAAGATTTTTTTGAATGTGATAAATAGTTATAAATCGGATCATTGTTTATAGCCTCCCTGAATAAAATCATTAATTACAGGCGCTAAATTAGTAGCTAAATCAGTCGTCCGTAGTTCGAATTTCTTCACCTTCATTGCTTTAAACCAATCTGTCCAATATTGCTTAATCACATCTTCCTCGTAAGGGTTATTAACGGATGGCTTAATGCCCAAAACGATTATTTCGAGTTCTTTCAAATTATAAGGGAAGGTAATAAAACCAAGATTGTTCTTTCTCATAACGGCAGGAAAATTTGCTGTCGTGAGTTTTTTCAAGCTAAGAAATTGCGGAGTGATGTAGGAACTTTTACCTGCCTCTTCAATTTTACTGTTTTTATAATACATGTAACCATCGGTTAGTATCACTAAAATATTCCGATGATCTGGTTTAATACAATATTGCTGTACATTATTTTTAAAAAACCTCCAGATATCGGAGCCCACATAATTACCATCTTTAATGGCGCTCTGGTAAATTTTAGTAGGATTATCGGTATAAACCTTATCTATATTTTGGAAATCCTTTTTACTGGTTTTGGGATTAAAATCAACCTTTAATTGTTCACTTAATTCATTAATGTTGGGGATATTGGGCAGAGGATTAAAGAAAACCTGCATCTGGTCTTTTAACAGCAGCATCTTTTTTCCTCTTACATGATTAATAAAGGACTTTTGTACTGATTTAATATACTGAAGATCGCGTTGGTAAATCCCAGGATTCTTTTTAGGATCAATCCGATCAGATAAATCCAGTAAAAAGCTGATATTAAGGTTCTGTTTCGCAGGCTGGGCTTTAGCCTCGGTTGCAAAAACACTGGTCATTAAGATGCCCAGCAATATGTTTGATAATTTTAAATTCATGATCTTGGGCTTTATAACGTAGTAGTATAAACAGCATTTTGGGAATCTTCACTGGCCCCTACACGTTTAAGGTTTTCGTGATAGCAGGCAATACACTCACTTTCGAGCGTACTTTTTTCATATTGAGAAATATGCAGTTTTTGGTTAATAAAGGTGATCCATCCCTGCATGTATTCTGAAGCATATAAAACGTACTCCTTCGTTGGTATAATTACAGCATCGATTATCTGTTGCAATGCAGTAACCCTTCCCTGTGCCTCCAGCGAACTTTTCTTGATTTCACTAAGTTCCTCGAGCAATTTTGCCTTTTGAATTTCAATATCGGCTATCCTATCCTGATGAATCTGGATGTCTTTTTTTCTACGCAATTGCTCATGTTTGATTTTGTCTTTCTCCCGGTGTTCTTTCATGATAAAATCGAACACTACACCCCAAATCAGATACACTACAAAACCTGCAAAGATGATTCCCCAGAACTGGATTTTGCTAAAAGCAATTGGAATATTAAAATCCTGGCTATCAACAGTTCTATTCAATTCATATATTTTTTCTTCAATCTGATAGGCTAAAATGGCATCGAAAACAAAGGTGGTAAGTAACAGTAAGCTAACTTTAATATAGTTTATCACACTTTTAACCTCTCCAAACATGTGAATCAAATAACCCAAACCTAAAAACACAAAGGGAATAAAGGTTACAAATGCACCTTCCAGTGATCCATCCTGCCAGGCCTTTTCAAAAGCTTTAGAATCGAGCACATTCATAATGATGGTGCTATTGGCATCAAAGGGTTTAAAAAAGGCAGAATAAGAGGTAGAAATATAAAAGGTAAATAAATACAGGCTTAAAGGCATCAGGATGATCAAACCAATCCAGAACTTACTTGAAGCACCTTTTGAAGCACTGATGTGGTATTTCTCGAGATTCCGGGACAGGTCGTTAATTTCAAATTTTAACTCTTCAATATGATCTTTTACGGCCCTGATATCGCTTTCCACCTTGTTAATCTGCTGTTCTTTACTTTCTTTACTGATGACCAGTGTTTTAATTTCGGTTTCTTTAGTTTTCTGCTCACTGATATAGGGTTCTTTCGCCAGTTGCTGTTTTTCTACCAACTCCTTTTCTTCATTTTGAAACCTGGCATAAATGGCATTTAAGCATATCGAGAGTGCCAAAGGGCTGCCACTGTTTCTAGATGCGTCCCTAAAGCCAGCTTCGTGGTAAGTTCTCCTTCTTACCTCTTCTGTTTCATTGGTAACCGGATCCTTAATTTTTATATTTCCATCCTGAGGCAGATCAGCTGTTTTTGGGTTGAAAAATTCTTCTATTTGGGCAATCATAACATTAAGTTTTGGGTTGATTTATGATGTGATTATTGTATTTCTTTTTGCCGAAACAATGCGGTCTCTGGGGTATGTTTTTTGAACGGGTAAAATTTCAGCCGCTTTTTCTTCTTTTTTTTCAGGTTCACTTTTCTTATAAAAAGCAATAATTAAAAACAATAGTCCGGTGATGATATCCAATGGGATCCAGATGCTTTTTCTATGCAGGTAAATGGGAAATAGGGGGTTAAAAAGGATAAGCACGAGAACAAAAATGATGGCTAAGGAATATTTTTTTTGCTTAATCCAGCTGTAAATAAGCAATGCCGCTCCCAATGAAACAATGGTTCTTAAAAAGGCATAATATTCTATGGGCAACTTTAGTATAGCGATGAAACATGCTATGGCACAGATGACACCTGTAAACCTTACTGTAATTATACCCTTATTATCTTCATTCATCTGTTTCATCAACGGTATTTTATTGTCGCTTGGTAATCCCTAAACGTTTGACTAAATGCTTCTGTAAATTCATAATTGCTAAATTCGTATTCTTCATTTAAGCCTGTATTTGTACGGAGGTTGATCTGTCCATATTTGGCGATCGGAATTTGATAGTTACCTTTAAACCTTTTATCCGGTGTGCCGTTTTTATTTACTTTTGCCCAAGTCTTGTCAATAACTTTCGAATCGCGGGGTACCGTTCCTGTTTCTGTAAACCGCACATAACTTTGCTGTACATTAATTTCATCAAGTCCGATGATGGCAAAATCTTTCTGGTTAGCGTACATTATGATAAAACTGGGGTAGAAGTATAAATCTGCGCCATTTGCATTTTCAAAATAAAGTGCTTCAACATCAGACCTGATCTCAGCAAGCGATTTAAAAGAGAACTTTACGTCTCTTTTGCTTACAATAGTGCTGGCCAATGAACGCGTAGCAACACGGTCTTGAAAGTGTGCACTGGTTACATCCCAAATTTTATGCGAGGTAGTTAAATTTTTAAATGCTTTAATTAGCTGTTCGTACTTTTCTCTGATTTCTGAATCGAATTCTACATCCAGTTTCACGTAACAGTGATCAATCAGATCTGTAGTTTGTTTTATAGCCTCCTTTTGTGCCTCAATATTGAGCTTCAAATTTTTGGGTATTGTTTTATTTATCAACCCATAAAGGAATAGGTAACTTAAAATCAGTTTCATTTTTGAAGTGCCCAATGCTGTCTGAATGTTTAGCAGATCACTTTTTAACTCTTTTCTTTGTTGCCGGGCCAAAAGGATGGCTTCTTTTACCCCTGCCATATTTTGACTGGTTATCTCCTGCACATCTGCACTAAAAATATTCCCAAAAAGATGCAGAGGCGCATCGCGATCGTAGCTATCAGGAGTAGTGTTTGAACCCGGCAGTTTATGTCTGTTGTTAATGTTTAAAAACGGAAGAGAAGTATTTAGATAAGTTCCCGATTTTCCGAAAGTCATACTTGCCCCTTTAACCCCAATGGACGTGGATATGCCACTTTTACTTAAGTTTAAATGAACACCTGGGATAATTTTAATTCGTTTATGAAAGCTCCAAGCCATTTTGATGTTTTTTAATTTTGATACTCCAAAACTATGTAGCTTAAAGAGGCTTTCCTTACGGAAAACCGTAAAATGATAAACTATTTATAAAAAAGCTAAATCTTGATTTACAGGTGATTATGTTTTTTAAATTGGAATATAAACACTAAAAAAGGATTGCCTCTTATTCTTAAAATGAATAGGAAACAATCCTGCAATTTTAAACACTTAAAGCGATATCAGTTTTAGGTGGTGTGGCAGTCTATGGAACATGTTCTGCAACCATTTGATTTGCTATAAGTTTTTTTCGCTTCTGTTACTGCACCCTTGCATGAAGAAAATTCACCCAGATACTTCCTGTTATCACTGGAAGGTAAGTAAGTACAATTTTCATCATGAACTTCATGATCGCCGTTACTTTGGGCATTTTTGTTTACATAATACTTTTTCATCTTAAATTATTTTAGACAATAAACCTAAGGCGGCAAGAATTTTTTTCCTAAAGGAAAACCGTAAAGCAAAATTTAAAAGTTTCTTTCTGATCAGATTTCTCCACTGCGTTCGAAATGGTCATCTCGCAAGACAGAGGCCGGACTGAAGGAGCCGAAGCAATCTTTTTAGGATAGATTGATGTTTTAATCGTTCATGTTTGAGAGCTTAGCGATTATTCATGCTAAACTATCAAACATTAGCTTTTTTTAGCCATAGAGATTTACAGCGGCATATCACAGCGCATACTGAGTTTTTTAAAATTAGCAAATCCAATAGAATGATCGTCATCTCGACCGGAGCAATGCGAAGTGGAGAGATCTATAAATAGATTTAGCTTCGCTAAGCATTACGTGGTTCTCGACTGTGCTGCAGCCAATGCTATCGGGTTCGCTCAAAATGACGTAACTTGAAGGGATTTTTAAGCCTAGATCAATTGACTTCAGACTGAAGACTTAGGACTTAAAGACTAACTAAATAATCCCCATGTCTTTACAATAAGCGATTAGTTGTTCATTTTTAGAAAAACCAAGCACTTCCTTCATCAGGTTAAGGCGTTTTTCGATGCTACTGAGACCAGAGGGTTTTATATCATTTTCCTGCAGGTAGTAAGGAATGTTTTTTTGAGGTGTGCCTTCCACCAGTTGGGAGATGATGGCAATATCCAGATCTGTAAAATCGTGTGAATTATTTTCTTTTCTGGCCAGCTTTACATCGGGTGAGAGGTATTTTTTATGGTTATGGATGGCATTGATGGCCAGCTTGAGGTATTGGCCGTCGTGACGGGCTTTTCGGACATAACCATCAATGTTCATTTCTTTAAATAGCATATCGATAACCGCCGTTTTACTTTCTCCGGAAAATACCAGTGTTTTTAAATTAGGCTGTACTTCTTTTGCCGCTTTGATGAGTTCGGCACCCCCGGCAATTTTTTGCCGGTTATGATCTTCTTCAAAATAGAGATCGGTAATCAACAGTTCGTAGGGTTGATCTGTTTTGGCCGCATTTTTTATCCAGGTCAGTGCATCATCACAATAATAAACGTATTCGGGTCTTTCTGCACCCAGGTCGGCCAATGTTCTCTGCAGCGAAATATTCTGTGTTTCTTGATCTTCGGCAATAAGTATTCTTTTAAACATATTAATACAATTAGGAAACCGGAAAAGAGATTTGGATTTTAAGCCCCTTTTCAACTTTGGTATCAAAGATAATTGTACCACCAATGGCATCAATACGGGTTCCCGTATTTGTTAAGCCATTTTTGGGTTGTGGCTTACCTGCTATGCCAATACCGTTATCGGTATAAAAAATGTTTATTTTTTGCTGCACCTGCTCAAATTTGATCACCACATCGCTTGCCTGGCTATGCTTGCCCATGTTGACCATCAGCTCCTGAAGGATATGTTCTATTTCATCTTTGGCCTGTTCAGAAACTTTTTCCCACAATGTGGCCGAATTCCCGACCAGTATTACCCGGGTATTTTCGGAAGCGAAGGATTTTAACAGCTCAAATATTTTGTCGTGAAAGTCTTGATTTTTAGATCTTGGTTTTTCGTAGGAGAGGTCACGCGATTGCTCATAAAGTTCTTCTATCTCGTTAACAATAGGATTGTCTTTTAGGGTCTCCTGATTATCGAGTTTACTCATAATCCGATATAATCCATTGGCAACCACATCATGCACTTTTTGAGAGGTTTTGAGTTTGTTTTCGCGGATGGTGTTTTGAGCTTGGAGCTCTAATCTTTGTTTTCTCTTTTTGTACCAAAGGGTACCGGCGATAATGATTAAAAGAATACCAATAATAAGGATGATGATCTGATACCTTTTGCCTTCATTGTCTTTCTGCAGCACCAAATTATCGGCTTTGCTTTTTTCCGTGTCATAACGGATCAGTGCAAACTGGTTTTTGGCAGCACTACGGGCGGTTTGGACACTATCGTTTAATTTTTCATAAACATTGAAAAAATGTTTAGTTTCTTTGGGTTGACTTAGTTTGATGAGTTTTTGTAGAGCTTCAAGTTGGTCATTTGCACTTTTTATTTCTTTAGCTACTTTATACATTTTATTGGCATAAAATAAGGCAGAATCTGATTGCTTTTGGATATAATAGTCTGCAAGATTTGCATAACTTGAGTTTTGCCCCCATAAATCATTTTCTTTTTTTCGAATTTGTAGCGATTTTAAAAATTGTGGAACTGGATCGTATTGAGAATTTTCAAGCCATTTCGTTTTTGCAATATTGGTTAATACGCGGGCATATTCTTGTTCATTTTTAGACGTTTTTGCTAAAATCTGATCATAGATTTTAAGTGATGACTTATAATCCTTTATTTCTTGGTAAACCTTAGCCTTATTATTTAGATACATATAAGTATCTAAGGAATCATCAGAAAATTTGATCGCAGAATCGTATAGTCTTAGTGAATTATCATAATCTTTTAAATTGTACGTGGCAATGCCTAAATTATTATAATTAGATCCCAGATAATAATGATGACTCGTATCACTTTCATTCAAATATTTATTAGCCTCTATTGAGGTTTCCTGGCCTCCGAAATAATCACCTGCATTTGTTAGCAATATGGCCATATTAATTAAGCTACTAGCTGTACTTAAACTATCTTTATTTTCTAGTCCAAATTCTTTCGCTTGATTAAATACTCTGAAGGCACTATCTGGTTTTCTATTGTTACGATATTTTTTAGCTATATCGTAATATGGATTATGAAATTTCTTTTTTATACTTTCTTTTTTTGAACAAGAAAATAGAAATAAGAGAAGGATAAGTGATGAGAGCAGTTTCAAGGGAGGTATTTTTTTATTCGAAAATACAAAAAAAGCTCTTATTATTTAATGTTTTTATTATCAGATACATTGTGTTAAATCTGATTAATTATTCGTTTAAACTTTCTTAATGTTTATTCAAGTTGTAAGCAGTATAATTGTTTTTGAAATAAAAAAAAGGAAGATGGCTAGTGGCCATCTTCCTTAAAGATATTACCTTGGAGGATTTTGTCCTGTGTCTCCACCAGTACCATCGTCACCTGGGTCTCCTGGGTCGCCAGGCGTATTGTTGTTGGTGCTTACTGTTGTACCGCCATTGTGGGTACAGTTGCTATTGGTATTCGATGGGCTTACAAAGCCTAATAATATGGCAATAAAATATGGTAAAAACATGATTCAAAAATTTTAGAAATGAAATACTGTGTAGTTCCCCTCGCACCATGCGAGGGGTTTGCTACGGTTGTAAATCAGAAGGCCTTCTGAAATTTTTGGGAAGTGATGAGCGTCTGTCGCGGGAGCTAGTAACTGCTTCCCAAACCGGCTACTAACGACCGCGATTTCTACTCTTTTTATTAATCAGTTTTTTATTTAGCTTTGATAATGAATCGCCGCCTGTGCTGATCAACGATACAAATATGGGGTGAGTCAAAAGATTAATTATCAATACATTCCGATGTTTCCCTTCTTTCCATTATAATTCCGGAAAACCGTAAAGTTTCCGGAAATTCCACCCCTATTTTTACGCTAAATTTTTAAAGAAATGTTTGAAGAGTATAAATCATCCCTACTAGATTTTTATCATGTAAAAAGAAAAAGCCAGCGGCTCACGCTTAATCTTGATCAACCCGGCAGAGAAAAGTTAAGGAAAGAATGTGTTGAGGTTTTTTTGAGAAAAAACACTCAAAAAGACAAAGACTTAATTAGGTTTATTTTCGATCCCCGAAACCAATTTGATGATCAGGTGAGAAGTATAGAAAGATTTAAGCTGGACAAATTCAGACCGCTGGTAAGTTTTATGGTAGAAGGAAGAAGTACAAGGGATGAAGGCCTGGTTAAGCTTCTTGCCTGGTTAATAGATTTTCCATCCTACAATGAATGGAGAGAACTTAGCGAAGAAGAATTAAAATTTATTTTTGAGGAAGCAGCTAAAAAGCCAGAAGAAGATGCGAATGATGTTACAATTGATGAGGGAGAGCTTAAGAATGAAGAAGAAGCGATTCAAGTAGAAGATTCAAATGACGATCAGCCAAAAAAGGAAGAATTCAAGAAAGAAGGTCAAAGTGGTGGTGAACTAGAAAATGATAGAGACGGAGAGGAATCTAACCCTGAATCGGAATACGTTCGTCTCTTCTCCCCCCGCTACATCACCATATCCTGTATCCTTCTACTTTTTATTGGCTCGACCTCTTTTGTTGCATGGGAAACTAGTCCCTCTTCAATTCGAATGCCAAAAGCAGATGAGGGATGTATGTACTGGAATGAAGATCATTATGAGCCGGTAAAATGCGGTACACAAATGGCAAATGCTACAATAATCCCATTAAATCTTAAAAAGTTACAGCGTCAAAGGAAGATTAACCTATCAGATACCCTAACCAGCTACTCATTAGGTAAAGTATGGTACAAAGGTTTTGTAAAAAATCATGAATTTTTCACGGATAGCGGTGCATATCCTTTAGATACACAAAGAGTGCTCAAACCCCTTTCAAATACCATTTTAACCAAGTACACGTCTAATTACCGCTATTGGAATGCCCGGTTAGCATGGTTTTTATGTGCCGCTTTTTTTATAAGCCTTTGCGGCTTTGCGGTGAGTAAGCTAGAGAAAGAAGTCATAACAAAAGATGATTCTGGAGCGCAGGATACGCAAGCAGTATTACCATTAGCGGAAGAACCCATAGTTGAACAAACCGAAGGCTCTTTGGCCATGTAATTAATGATAGAATGTTTAGTGCATTTTATATTGTATTTACGTCGCGGGAGTTCTATTACTCAAATTATGGCTACCCAGTTTGAGCAATGGCATGCGCTGGAATTAATGTGTGTAATCAATACAATTGGTGTTCTGCTAAATGGAAGTGCACAAGGATTTCTTAATCTTTGTTTTTTGATGTATGTGTATGATTGTTAGTACGAAAGTAATTCGAAAAACAACCTTGATTTTTCCATCCTAATGATTTTCCCCATCTCGTGAAATACGCTTTCTGCCATTTAATTGCTAAGATCGACAAAGTCATAAGAGGACATTAATATATGGCTGAACTTTAAATTTGTCTTTATTGAAAGGATTTTATAATAGCCCCTAACCAATGGAATATTTAGGATAAAATTGAGTATAAAAAACGGAGGATCAGAAATTTATAGCTGTCCTCCGTTTTCTATTTTTAGAAATATTGATAATCTGGTATGTAAGATCTGGTAATTACAATAGGGGTTTTATCGTACCCTGTTTTGGGTATTATAGTAACTGTTACCTTTACTACAAAGTTTTTATTAAAACCACCAACAGTTATAGTAGGCAAATCATTATCCTCATTTGGGTTACCAGGAACCGGAATAGGGCCTCTGATGTTCTCTGTGAATGAACCATGTTGTACCTGGTAAAATTTATTTGCTTCGTCCTGATAAGCTAAAATCCCGCCAGTAATTAGGCCTGTCATTACAGAATTATTCCAGTTACTGTTTCCTTTAAATTGATCATAATAAAACAAATCCGTACTAACTTCATAAGATTCAATCTCCGGTAATAGATCAGGGTTGATCTTCACTTTAATTGAACTGGGATCTAAGAAATAATGTCTTTGATAGAGGTCGTCATCTGGTGGCAGGTGATTACCTCCGGTAGCTTGCTGGGAAGTTAATAAAACAGGTTTACTTTCCAGGTTCCAAACACCAAGCTGTTTATCAAAACAAGGAAGCAGGAAATTACTCAAGTCTGGGCGTGTACCGGGAGTATAAAGGCCTGCAATTGATGATACATTATTGGCCGATGTTGAACTTATTGTTCCAAGCAGGTTGATGGTACCATTGGTTTTAAATTCTATTTTTTGGGTAGTCGATGTTGTTTCTGATTTTTTGCCTATGAATGATCCAAATAATAAATTGATGCCGGCGTTTATAATCTCTTTTACTCCGCCACCGATCACAACACTTGCGGCACTGCCAAATATTTTTTTTATAAATGATGAACTATCAGATTTTACTTTGCTTTTGATGTAGTCTTTTGCTGCATCGCCACCAGATTTTGCTGCAGAATTAGCAGCGTCCTGTAAACCGTTCTTCGTCCCTACACTAACGATTGTTCCGGCTGAGCTTAGCTGCACATCACCGGATAAGCTAACCTGAGAAATATTACTGGTGGTAGAAAATACACGCATTTTAATTATTTTGGCAGCAGCATCTGGGTCATATGTGATTTCGGTATCAAATGCATTCCAGCCGCGTGAAATTCCTTTTGTAGTCGCATCTAAACTTAAATTGCTTGATATCGCCAATGGATCTTGACTCAGTTCATTAATCGGGGTGGCAAAATAGCCCACATTATTAAGCAATGCATTCTGACTGGTAAAACTAAGTCCCCACATACCGTTACTTCCAGCTGTGACATCATCAGCTAAAAAGTAATAAGTACGAATGATACCGGTAAACTTATTATAAAAAAACAAATAATTCTGACCATTCTCGGTACCGCTTAAAAAATTATATAATAGCTCCCAACCCTCCTCTTTTTTGTAATCACTTAAGATGAAATCAGGTATTTGTGTGGTTGCACCATTATACCATGGAAGAATACGGGTTTGGCCATTTGTCAGGCTTACATAGGGATTGGTTTCCCAGTTGAAACAACTGTTTACACCAGTTATCGTGTTTATCGTTGCCTGCGAACCAGGTTTCGTTAATGCTTCGATATCTTTAGGAAGATCTTTTTTGCAAGATGTAAAAAAGCTTAATGTCAGTGTTAATGAATAAAGGTAGTTTTTTTTCATAAAAGGGTTTTTAGTTTAAAAATATTAGAAATGAATTTGCGAATAGATGAATAACAGTTTGTAGTTGTGATGATCAATAAAGATGCTTTTACAAAATTTTTAAGCAGGCAATATAATATTTTAGTAATGGTACTACAAATTGATTACATTAAAAAAGCACTTTATAAGTATTTTAAAGTAATTATTAATGTATTTCTAATGTAGTTTTAATCTTAATCTTCTGTGATTTTATTTAAAATAGAAATAGTGGTAAATGTTCAGGGGTCATAGATTTTTGAAACGATCGAGAAATATATTTAAGTAGGATTTCAGGCATGGGCATTAAATGAAATAGCTGGCTATCCCTAAAAATAGAGGCACTGCTATGGTATCATAAATTCTCCATGATTTTTTAACTGCGAATATTTAAATTTGAGCACACGCGGATGAAAAATCACCTTTTGTTAACATCATGAACAACGATTTACATTTTCAACTTGGCTATCCGGATCAGTCGCTCAGTGATTTTGTATATTGTTTCTCCTCTCTGCAAAATTTCTCCAATCAAGAGCAGGCCGTGATCATTCCCAATGGCAAAATTGACCTGATATTTTCAAAAATTGGTGAAGCTGATTTTCAGATTGCCTTGCTTGGACTGGAAACCAAGCCTAAACATGTTGATGCCGAGGTGAATAGCTTTTTTTCTGTAAGCTTTCATCCATTGGCAATAGAATACTTGTTCCACTTTCCTATTGCTGAACTGTTGGATACCGGGAAAATATTGCCATCAGGTTTCTGGAATATCAACAGCAATGACCTGAACAATTTTGAAGGATTCTGTAAAAAGATAACAGCGAAAATCCATTCCATTTTACCTGAAAAAATAGATGAGCGGAAAAGAAAGTTGTTTCAACTGATCTTTTCTTCCAATGGGGAAATCTCCATCAGTGTGCTTGCCCAGGAAATTTTCTGGAGCCAACGGCAGATCAACCGTTATTTTAAACAGCAGTTTGGGCTCTCCTTAAAATCGTATTGCAAGATACTTCGCTTTCAGGCTTCCCTTCGTGATATTAAAAATGGTGAGCTTTATCCAAAACTTAATTTTACCGACCAGTCGCATTTCATTAAAGAAATCAAACAGTTTGCCGGCGTGTCGCCTAAAGAACTCCATAAAAACAAAAACGACCGTTTTTTACAATTCCTCGTTTACAAGGAGGAGTAGTTTTGCTGTATAAACAACGATTATGCGGTTAGAAAACAAAAAAATAGCCATTATAGGGGGTGGTCCCGGCGGACTGACCCTGGCAAGACTTCTACAACAAAAGAATATTAATGTGAAAGTGTATGAAAGAGATGTTGATAGAAATGCCCGGGTGCAGGGATCTCCTTTGGATTTACATGAACATTCAGGGCTGGCCGCATTAAGGGAAGCAGGTTTACTGGATGAATTCAGGAAAAATTATATGGAAGGTGCGGATAAGACTACGATTACCAATGAACAGGCAGAGATTGTTTTCAGCGACGCCGAAAATAAACAGGAAGAAGCATTTGGAGAGGAGCATTTTCGGCCGGAGATTGATCGTGGCGTGTTGCGTAGCATCCTGATTGATGCCTTAGATGCGGCGTGCATCGTTTGGAACAGGCAATTTGTCGCCATGCAAAAACAAGGTGAGGGCTGGCTGTTAAATTTTAAAGATGGCACAAATGAATATGCGGATATCGTGATCGGTTCGGACGGTGCAAATTCAAAAATCCGTCCTTATCTAACCCATGTTCAAGCTTTTTATTCGGGTATTACCATGCTTGAAGGCAATATTTACGATGCTGAAAAAAAAGTCCCGAAGATTTCGGCTATGCTGCGGGGCGGAAAGATCATGGCATTCGGAAATCAGCAGAATATCCTGATGGGACAAAAATCGAATGGAGAAATTGGTTTTTATGCCAGTTTTAAAGCCGAAGCACACTGGGCGGAAAAGAGTGGTCTGGATTTTTCTGATAAATCAGAGATGCTTGAATGGTTTAAAACAGCATACAGCGAATGGAATGAAATCTGGCAGGAGTTATTTGAGCATGCAGCTATGCCTTATATTGTAAGACCAATTAACTGTATGCCATTGAACCAAAGTTGGGCTGCCATGCCCAATCTGACCATTATTGGTGATGCTGCACACCTTATGCCGCCATTTGCCGGAGAGGGCGCAAATATGGCCATGCTAGATGCGCTGGAATTGAGCCGGATGCTCTTATCAGAAGAGTATAATGATATTCGGCATGCAATCGCTCACTATGAAACCGAAATGCGGGAAAGAGCATCTTTAAAAGCAAAAGAATCTCTTGAAAATGGCGAAAGGATGCATAGTGAAAATGCACTGTCTGTTATGACCAGTTTCTTTAGCGGAACTTAGCGGAAACTTAAAAAGGCCCTTTTAAATGCTATAAATTAATATTAAATGGCAGTTTATTGTAAGTGGTCACTCGTATTAAAATGTAATTTTAAAATTATTTAATTTGTAGTATAAATTTTATTAAAAATGTAAAATTTATAATTTTTTAACTCTTTTTTGTAAGTTTTTTTAAGGCTAATGTTTTCCGGTTTTGATTAGGCTTATCATTCCAGTTGTAACCGTTTCCTTTTTGATATCATGGTTCTGCATTAATGTGCCTCATATGTGGCAGGATGATAAACTCAATCTTTTATAATGCATATACCATTTAACTGTCCTTTAGGATATTTAAATGCACTATGCTATTTTTGAGAACAAGATCAAAAAAGTTAAATAAGGAATAATATTGTATTTTAAAATATAAAATTTAATAAAATAAATAAGTAATTAAAATTAGATTAAGGTTGCTATAATTCCATAAAACGAATACCGTTGAAGGATTTATGAACATTTGTGTCATAAATTTGATGATTAATAGTGGTGCTGCGGTTGTAGATATATTTTCTTTGCATCTCTAACCAATATAATCATACATGAAAAAACAACACTCACTGACAAGTGTAACCAGGAAGGTTACCTTTGTTGCTGCAACTATTGCGCTGGCAAGCGCTGCATTGTTAACAGGCTGTAAAAAAGATGCAAGGATGGAACCCGAAGCAGTTGCAGTTACTGCCACTACGCCGCCGTCTGACAAATCCGCAGTTACTGAATCCTATCAATCTGGTACAAATAATGGCTTCTTTTGGTCGCTTTGGAAGAGTGATGGTGCTACAGGTACCGTTAATTACGCAAATGGCGCCGCCGGAAATTACAGCGTTAACTGGAATGGTTTCAATGGTAATTTTACCTGCGGTAAAGGTTATTCGGTAGGTTCGGCAAACTATAAGATCGGGTATAACCTTAGTGCTTATTCTAACTCCGGAGGTGGTACTTTTGGCTGGTACGGATGGAGCAGAAGCCCCTTTTATGAGTACTACGTAAACGAAACCTGGGGTGCAGTTTCACCTCACAGCGGTACTTTCCTGGGTACATTTGATAGCGATGGTACAGCTTATAACGTATGGACCCGCTGGATGACAGGTAAAAATATTGATGGTGGCGATGGCTTCAGACAGATTTACAGTTCAAGGGTTACAAAAGCTGCTCCCGGACAAAATCGCGTAATTACTTTTGCCAACCACTACAACAAATGGAAAAGCTACGGATATACGCTTGGTCAGCTAAATATTCCAGCAATTATGGTTTCGGAAACATGGGGCACGAATACCAATGGCAATATTAACTGTACCATTTGGGCACAGTAGACAGTATTTAATGCAATCACAACCGCATCCTGCCTGGCAATAGCCTGGCAGGATGTACTTCAGGTACTTTCTGATCATTTACCTGAATTAAAAATCTTTTAATATTATTTAACAATTAGTTATCATGAGATCCATCTTTTATTTTCTTGCTTTTTTCATTTTTGCCATCTCTGCCTGTAATTCGTCAAAGCCTAAAAACACAGATGGAAATAAAAAATCGCTTATCGGTAAATGGTATAAATTTTCCATGGCAAATGGATATAGTGAATTTGATATTGATTCGCAATATGTAGTTTTCTATAACCAGAAGGTTGGCCGGTTCAAGCTTGCGTATAAAATAGAGAATGATTCATTAAGGTACCTGACCAAACCATATGTAGCCAAAATTGCAAACTATGGTGACTCTGTGCTTATGCAAGGTAACGACAGTACGGAAGCCGTTTTGCACAGGTTTAAAGAACCGAATATTCCTTTTGAAACCATCCCTGAACAAAAGGATTCTTTAAAATTTGCTTCATACATTGCAGGTTTTGATAAAAGATTAATCCGCGAATTTGAGAAAGCCGGAATCAAGATTTCTGATGGTATGGAAAAGCACGAGGAGCCTGCATATGAAGAACTGTTAAAAAAAAGCAAATAAAAGAGTAACTGATCTTTATCGCCCCGGATAGCTTTTGTTCGGTCGTATTGGATGTTCAGCTTGAAAATTTTTTAATTCAGACGTATTGCATAAGAGGATTAAAAAGTTTAAGTGATGTTCTCCTAACCGTTCGTCTAGAAATTAAAGGCGTTGGTCTAGTGGTTGCTGATACTGGTATAATATCGGGTTTTTGCCTGCAACGTTTGATGGACAGCTGCGTCTTAATCACAAAACAATAGCAAAAACTTAAAACATAAAGATATGAAAACCTTCACTAAAATAGTATTCGCAGCAGCATTAACAGCAGTCGTATTCACTTCATCAGTAATGGCCACTTTTGCCGCTGAGCCCGTTAAAGCAGAAATAAAAACTGCTTCATTATCAACATTCAAAAGGATTTGGGTGAGCGGGAATGTAAAAATCATCTTAACCCAGGGTGATAAGCAAAATGTATCGGGCACCAGCAACTACGACGCTGCAAAAACCTTTGTATCAACTGATGGAAAAACCTTGTTCATCAACTCCATGGAAACCAATCAGGTCATACTGAACATTACTGTAAAAGATTTAGAAAGAATTGAAGCATATGGTCAATCGGTAGTGGTAACCAGCAATAACTTCGATGTAAAATACCTTCAGTTGTTTTTGAATCAGAGTGCTACAGCGAAGATTAAAACGACAACAGGTAGTTTGTATACCATTGTTAAGGATGATGCGGTACTAAAATTAAATGGTACTGCCGATCAGAGTACCATGATCGCCAGCAACATCAAAAATGTAAAATTAGGAGACTTTGTCAGTCTTAAATCTGCATCTTTTGTTTCCCAGGCAATCATGGAAGCAGAACAAAATGCGCAGGTTTTAGCAAAATAGATCACTATATTTAAAGTGAATTAAAGCTGTCCATCCGGGCAGCTTTTTTTATTATACCGCGTAAAAGGATTTACCGGTTATCCCAAACCGTATCTTGAGATCAATATTTTTCTTTTCTATTTTGACTGATTTTTGTTCTTAACTTTAAGTAAAAACATGTAACTGGCGAAACAGCATATCATTCCAAAACAGCCCATTAAACTATAAACAAAACCAACAGATAGTTTACCTGCAATCAGCGTAAAAAATAAGATGCCCAGAGATACTATTCCACTGTCTGAAATCAATACTGACATTACTTTTCCCCTGATTTCTGTTGGTGTGTTGAGCTGAAAGATACTCCGACCTGTGCTTCTGAATAATTGACTCATTAATCCTAAAACAAAAATAATAAGTAAAACAGCTAATGAAGTACCCGCAAAGCCCAATAATAACAGGAAAAAACAGGAAAGCATTCCCATCCAGGGCCAAAACCGGAGCAATTGATCCTGAGTAATATATTTAAGTAAGAGTCCGCCAAGCACGGCCCCAAATGCTTCAGTGGCACTGATCATCCCGAATGATCTTGCATCTGACTGGAGTGTGTTTTTAACCAGCAGCGGAAGCATTGCGCCAAATGGGAAAAGAAAAAACATCAGGGTAACACTTAATATCAGGCTATTGCGCAAAACGGGAGATTGCCTGATGTAAGAAATTGCAAAAATATAGCCTTTTTTTGCCATACCCTTGCCCACGGCATCTTGGTGGAGGGGTATGGCGGGAAGCAAAAACAGAATCAGAAAAGAGGGGATCTGCAAACAAAAATCGGCAATTAACAAGGGGGTAATGGTCATGACAGATAGCAGGTATCCGGCTAAAACCGGTGCAAAAATAGCGGCCAGGTTTAAACTGGAAGCATAAAAGCCAACAGCTTTTGCAATGTTTTCTTTTTTTACAATGTCGGGCAATAGTGCATTTCTGATACTGGGCTCTGCGCTGTCAAAAACATTTCGTAAAAAAACAACTGCTACAATATAAATCCAGTGCAAACCAGACAGGTTCCAGATCACCAGAATCTGCAAACCTGTTGTAATCATTAATCCGGAATATACCCCGATAATCAGCTTTTTACGATCCATCCGATCGGCAAAATAACCGCCCACAAAGCTCATGAAAAACCGGGGAACAGTTCTGGCAAAAAATACCCAACCCAGTACTTCTGCAGAACCTACTGAATCTACAATATACCATCCTAATGCAGAAAGGGTCATGTAATCTCCTAATGCGCCGATAAATGAACAAACCAGAAACTTATTATAAAATGTGCCTGACCGATTTTGCGCTGCCGGATTACTTTCTGTTGTTGTATTTTGAAAAAGGGCCATCAGCTAATATTGAACATTGGGTTGGGAATGGCCTGGTACAGCGTTTTTTCTGCAATGCGCATTCTTAATAAGGGTTTGATCATCAGCGTCGGACTAAAAAGCAGCTGACATAAATCATCTTTTAGCTGGTTGGGTACGGTGCAGCTTTGGATAATACGTATACTGGTTTCTTTAACTTTGCTCCAAATCTGCGGTTCAGGTATGGCGTATGCGCTGGCTGTACAGCTGATGATGCCCCCGATAAGATTATTGAAAAGTGTGTGCATCAATTCACTAACGGTATCTTTATAGTTCATAAAAGTGGAGGCTTCTCCATAAAAAAGGTGTTTCTGTTCATTAAAGGAAGGCGATGTGTCTGCCACTTGTACACTCCCCAGATCACGGTAAGCCAGTGCGCATACCTGATGAGATTCATCAAAAACAATCATGGTATTTTGACCATGCAAATCCAGGGCAATACCTTTATACAAAAATACTTCCAGTGGCATAGTTAACAGGGTTTCGATCAATTGATCCAGGTAAATTTCTACTGATAATTTAGACTGATTGATGAACTGACAAAGAAGTGGAGTTGGGTGTAATTTAGTAGAATGGGTTAAAGCCGCAGCAACCACCATGGTTTCTCCCGGTAAACAATGGTTAACGGGATCATTTCTTAAAAGAAAAGACAGACCAGGATTTGTTTCTCCCTCGGTTTTAAAATGTGCCGCACACACATCACTGATTAATCGCCCACGTTTGTTCGCAATAGAGGGGATTTTCTGCATCATATCCGGAATCATTTTGCTGAATTCAATACCGTTATACAAATCCCGGAGGGTTAAGGATCTTTTAACACTGGTAGCCTGAATACTTATGGGAACCTTAATGTGATAAAACGGCTGGCCCGGAGTAGCTGGTAAAAATGCTGTTCTCATAGATAAAGTTGGCAGGGCATCTATCGCCTCATCTTCAAGTTTAAATAAAACACCACTGTTGATGTGTGCCTTATATGCCTGAGCAATAACATGCTTGTATTGCCATGGGTGAACCGGCATGATCAGGTAATCCTTCGCTTGTTTATGTGACAACAGTTCAGCACTGTATTTTGTCCAGATGTCAATTTCATCAGAACATACCAGATGTGACCGGTGTACGGCAAGCAGTTGCAGATTAACCTTCGGTGAAAATTCCGGACTGTAAGCCAATACATCCTGTCTGGAAAAGCCCATTTTGGTTTTGGCACACACGTGGATCGGATGTCCTTTAAAGGGTATGATTTCTGAATGTAAAAGTGTTTCCCTCTGCTGAAAAACAGATTTTTTTGCTAAAATTACTGCTTTAATGCATTGGCTGATCTGATCAGTATGTGCTGCCTCATGATCAAATGCCATAGCGAGGTGATCTAAACAGTTATTGATTTCTGCTCTTATTTTTTCGCTACAGGCCTCTTCCGTTTTCCATAAATCCAGTATGCAGTTCAATAGGGCCATCACATCAAGTTCTGTTAAATCACCATCATTTCTGAGCAATACCACTGATAAATAAACCGTAATATTCCTTTCATTGGTTTCTACGCAGGTTAAAATTCCCCCACTGGAAGGGAGAACAATCCGCCTTACTTTAAACTGATCATTGGTGGTGGTTAAAACAAGCTGCCGCTGATCTGAATGCTCATGAATCAGCGCATAGAGCAGTCTTTGCATCACTTCCTGGCAAGCCTGAGCGTAGCCTGATGTCTCAGTTTGCGGTAAAACTGTTAAAGGTAATGGTTGGGCTAAGTGATTCATGATGGCTTATTTAAATAAATAATCAAGGTATTGTGAAACTACTTGTCTGGATTTCCCTTCGGTTGGATACTCATGATCGACCATACTGGGCCGGATGTTCACCTCAATCACTGCAAAGGCTGATTCCTGGTAAGATACTGCGATGTCATCGCATCTGATATCAATACCAATCACATCAATTTCAGCTATCGCTGCTATTTTTTTGGCAAGGAGAAGGTTATCGGGATGAATATTTTCTGTTTGATCAATCGCTAACGCACCAGCCCAGCCATTTCCGCAATAGCTGATGTAAATTTTTTTGCCATGGCCGGGAACATATTTAAAGTCTAGTCCCTGCAATGCCAGTGCCTGCCCTGCATCTTCCATGGGAACCGGAGAAAGCATTTTAAAATTCCGGTTATAAACAGGCGTACCTTCCGTTTCTCTTTTCTTATTTTCAGTTTCGATCAGCTGTTCCAGCTGATCTTTTCCATTGCCGGTTACATAAGCCCATTCGTTCCATAATACACCGGCAAGTTCATCTCCAATAAGTAAAATCCGATAATCCTTACCTGCAGCCTGACGCTGAAGAATGGCATGGCTGCTTACCTTTCTAACCTTTAAAAAAGCCTGTTCCAGATCTTTTATATTGGAGATATTCAGGTGGATTTCAACCCCCTTGTTGGTGTCAAACGGTTTAACTACCAAAGGCTGATATTGTTCCAGAAATGAGATGGCCTCTTGCTGAAGGTCAGCACAAAACATAAATTCAGGGATAGGAATTCCATGGTTTTGAAGCAAGGTATTGGTTGCTAACTTGTTTTCTGAAAGGGTAGCCGCCATATGACTGACATATGGAGATACGCCACGGTTGATGAAGATTTTACGGTCACCTTTTTGAAGTTCAAAAATTTCTTCATCTCCAGGTACCAGCAGTTCACAACTGATACCTTGTTCCTTACATCTTTCCTGTATGAGGACACTATGTATATTTTTAAATCGCATGTTAATCGGTAGATTGAGGTATAATTTGTCTTTTAAAATTTCATAGCGAGTGAACCTATAATCTGCCTCAGCATTTGTGGCTGTGCATCGCTGTTCCAATATTTTTGGTTAGATAGGTTATTCATTTTAACGGATGCTGTCCAGCTTGGCTGATGATAACTGATTGCGGCATTCAACACTGTGTACGAGGGTATGGTAATGGTATTCGCGGCATCCCAGAATACCTCGCTGACGTAATTGCCGCCAAAGCCACCGCCAAAATTTTTCAAAAAGCCACTCACACACTGATAATTCATCCAAAGGTTAAAGACCTCACCCGGCGCACCGGCAACTTTTTTCCCGATTAGTGAGGGGGTACCAGATATAAATTTATTGCTGTTCCTGGCATATCCGGATATAATATAAAAATGATCAACAGGCTCTGCATTCAGTTCAGCTTCAAAACCCTTGCTTCTTTGTGTGCCCCCTTGTAAGCTAAAATTATTGATGTCGGTATAAGTGGCATTGTTAACTTTGATATCGTAAAAACTTAAGGTAAAACCCAAATGCTTGTTTAACAGATCTGTTTTGACACCGCCTTCCCATTGGTTGGCTTGCTTGGGTTTTAACCGGAGTGTACCGCCATCAGGCTGGGTAACCGGCCCCTGATTTAAAAAACCATTCATGTAATTTCCGAAAAGAGAAACTTTCTGATCTACAATTTGATAAATCAATCCGAATTTAGGGGATAATGCCGTTTGCTGATAATCATCTTTTACCGGAAGACTATTTTCGATGCTGGCCTTGTTTACAAACTGGTCCAGTCGCAAACTTGCCATCACCAGCAGGCGATCGGTTAGGTTAATCACGTCAGAAGCATAAAGGCTGTAATTGGTTTGTGTGTTTTGATAATGACCTGGTGTTTTGGCGGCCATTAAGGCATTGGCACGCTGGGCAAATAACGGAGCGAAATTTTGATTCACATTAATGGTATCATAATTAAAATACGCATAGTTTAACCTGGTAATTGTACTGGTAAAATCTGCACCAATAACGGCCCGGTTACGCATTTTGCCTATTTTAAAGTCACCATTAAAATTCTGTTGAAACTGAATGAACGAAAGTGTACGTGCGCTGTACATTCCTATATTCCTGGTCATCGTAGAATCCGTCAGCCATCTTGGATAAAGCTGATTGGCATAATCTACATAACCATTACTAAAATTCAGGTTGGTAGAGGAAACCCATTGATCAGACAATTTGTAGGTTGCCTTGGTAAAGAAATTAGAAATGGTTGTTTTAGCATCCACATCATCACCACCAATATATTTTTTGTAACCAATTGGAATATCCCTGAAATTTTTAAAAGTTGTATTCGGGCCAAATGACGGGTAGGGTTGCTGTGTTCTGGTTACCGCTGCAAATTCAGCATCAACGAGGAAAGTAAGTCTGTCGTTTATTTTATAAAGAAAACTTGGCGCAGCACTGATACTCTTATAACGTCCGATATCTTGAAAACTATCTTCAGCGTGGTAAGCTGCATTTAGCCTGAATAAGGATGTTTTTGATGCATTTAAGGGGGTGTTCACATCGGCCGTTATTCTCATTAAGCTATTGCTGCCTGTAAAAACGGCTACTTCAGTTGCCGCAATGGGATTTGGGGTTTTGGTTATTTTATTAATTAAGCCGCCAAATGATATGGCACTGGAACCGAAGAGCGTGCCGGCCGGTCCTTTGATCACCTCAACCCGCTCAATATTAATGGGATCAGACTCTGCCCGGTATTGGGTAACCATACCATTTCGGATCGCATTTCTGGTGTCAAATCCCCTTATCCAGGCGCTTACCGTACCAATCGGTGTATAATAAGCCACTACGCCAGTAGCATTATTGATTACATCCTTGCTGTTGAGCGATAACTGACTACTGATAAGCTCTTTCGGAATAACAGAATACACCTGTGGATTCTCCAAATTCTTTAATGGGATTTTGGCAACCTGATCACTTTCCTTATAAATGTATTTATGTGCCCTGAGTGCGCTAACCGCTACTTCTTCCAGCTCTTTTATGGTCTCACTGATTACAAAATCAATATTTGTGGTTTCACCAGGCTCAATTTTAACAGTCTTGGTTTGAGTTTGGATGCCTATAGCAGAGAGTTGGATCACTTGATTTCCTGAAGCAAGATTTTTGATCCTGTAAAGACCTTTGTCATCCGTCACGCTTCCGAGTGTAGTACCTGGAACGCTTACGGTAATACCGGTGGCGGCTTTGCCATCATTGGTGGTGATTTTTCCTGTAATGGTTGCTGGTTTCTGTGCCCTAACCATCAGTACTGGTATCAACATTAAAAAAAGTACGAGTTTAATTTTCATATAAATTTAACCTAAAATAAACACTACAGTTATTTAGACTGAATAAAAATAGTAGCCAAAGTTGTGTAATATTTTTGATAGATCAAAGCATAAGTTTTGTTGAATTAAAATAAATGGAGTTACCGGGTGCTGGCGATTGTTTTGAATGAATATGCTGTATATGGATATTCATTCAGGTTTACTACCTGTATGCCTGAGGAAACCAATTTGGATAACTGTCATGTTATTATGTGGTTTAAAGTAAGGGCTTCAGCAAGTGGATCTGGATTGACCCAGCCTTCTATTCTTATATGACGGGCGAAAAAGGCAATCTCATCGGCATATATAAGGTAATGCCGCTGGTATGGAATGCGGATGCAAAATGGAACGTAGTAAGCCAGTAGGATACGGAAACCTGGATATGTGGCAAGGAGGTAAATTATGTAGCGCTTCTCCCATTGGATGGTATCCCGCAGGGACCACAAAAAATGAGTCAACCAATCAATAAACCGGTGGGTAAAATTTTGTTAGCTATAAAACCAATAATCCTAATCTGTTCTGGACCTTGGCCTAAATGATAAACGGGATCAAGTTTTTGATTATGCTGTTTTTTTAAATGCAGTGCGTGTAGCGCAAGCCTGATCGGTGTTAAATTAATTCTTCTTTTATCCCGCTATACGGTGTTTAAGGAAGTGCAATGCTTTACCATCAAATTTGAAAGTCCAGGCCACGGCATATTCACTGCAAATTTCTTCTTCATCCGGGTGTGATTTTCGGTACTCATCATTTGAATTGGTACCATAGGTTAGTGTGACCTCGTCATGATGATCAACCGATATGCTGTAGAAATAATAACAACCATCGCCTTTAATTATATTGTCGTAATTGACACTGTCCTGGTTTTTCAGGTTATTTATTTTCAGGAATTTAATGAGATTTTTAAATTCCCTCATTTCTGTTTTCTGATAAATGGAAGCAAAAGAATTGTCAAACATTGCTTTTGTAATTCTGTCATTATTCGCTTTACGTGCAGCATCGAAAATGGGATCTACTTCAAAAAAGTTTACTGAACTATCTGCTAATGGAAAGTTGAAATAAGCTAAAATAGCAGGTTTATCCTTTTCAGCCATTGCCTGCATGAGTGTTTTAATTTCGCCAATCAATTTCTCCCGTTTGGTAACGACATTAGTTTGCGCTGAAGGTGTAACTGTTTCGCTTTTTTTTTCTGTTGTATGTTTACGCTCATCAGTTTGATTACAGGCGCAAAAAAATAGAGACAGCAGCAATATGAGAATGTTTTTTTTCATTAGATTGTATCAGGATTAGATCAAATTAACAAACAGAGATCAATTTTGTTCTGTCTCGGCTTGCTCGAAGTAGTTTCACTTAATCTACCGGTAAACCTGATTATAGGTAGATTAAGTGAACTGGAAGAAGATGATGTATAGAATGAAATTTAAGTCCAAAATATTTCAGGTATATGTTGAAAAATAGACCTCATTTAATAAAGCTTAAACGAGGCCATCTCTATACTTTGTGACAGCCCCATTTAAAATTCAGTTAATTGATAAAGTTCAATAGCGTGTTTTATAAATCTATCCTTTCAATTTGCTCTTCCTGCTTTGACAATAATTCAATCAGGATTTTCGCCGTTGGTCCGGCGGAGAGTGGATTTTGCCCGGTGATGAGTAAGCCATCTGTTTCTACATGCGAAAGGAAGGGTACAAGGGCTGTTTTCACTTCTGCACCAAGTTCTTCAAGTTTGGTTTGCAGGAGATATGGTACATTACCACTCCGTCCTACCATGGTTTCTTCAGTATTGCTGAATGCAGCGATTTTTTTACCCTTTAAAAAACCAGGTCTTTGCTGGTCTGCATTAATCAATGCTGCGGGTCCGTGGCAAACAGCGGCCACCGGTTTGCCTGCATCAAGAAAATCAAGGATCAGTATTCCACTATTATTATCAACAGCTAAATCCCAGATCGGACCGTGCCCACCCGGGTAAAACACGGCATCGTAATCGTTAGCATTCACCTGATTCAACACGGTAGTATGTGAAAATGCCGCTTTAGCATGCTCGTCATCCTGAAACCTGCGGTTAGACCCGGTAATATTTTCTGTAAGCTCACTCATGGGGTCAACAGGTGGTCTGCCGCCCTTTGGACTGGCAAGTATTACCTGATAACCGGCATCAATAAATTCATAGTAAGGATCGGTAAATTCGCCGAGCCAAACGCCTGTTTTATGGTCTGTATTTTCCATCTCGCTGTGCGAGGTCAATACCATTAATATCTTTTTCATAGTGTTGTTTATTTAATATCCTCTGCATCAATTTCATTGCCTTCCTCATCTATCTGCTGATGTTCATTCCAATTAGCGTCTTCTTGGGGCTTTACCTCAGGATTGACATTTTCAGCTGTTGCCTTTTCATCTTTTTCTCCGGGATTTTTCATGTTTTCCATTTTAAGTTTAAATCATAACAAAGCTTAACAGGCAATGGTTCGGGAATATTAAAAAGAACGGGCGTTTGAATATGGCCGTACTTGCTTACTAAAAAAGGCTCCGATAAGGGGACGACCTTTTTTGGCTGAAGGTTAATCATATTCCAGCTGCCTTAACAGCACGACTTCAGGTCTTGAAAAAGAGCATTTAACAAAAGTCACGCGTGGCATAATACCAGGGTCAGACAATCTTAATGCGGATAGGTCCTTTAATGTGATCTACATCAACAGGCATACCCTTTTGCGTGATCATTATTTTGCCCTGTTGATGCAGGCCAATAGCTACCTTGCGTATATTTTTCATGTGCTTACGCCAGTCGTCAGGATATAACCTGCGGGCAATTTCAGATGGGCAGGTGCTTTTTTCAGGGCCTCGTTGCTCGGCCATAAGCAAAATGGTAGCTGATATGTCTGTATGATGTCGCATATGGGTTTAACCAATTAAACCTGATGATTGCTTTGAAAAGTGTTTTATACTCCGCTTAACTTATTAAGCCAAAGAAATTATAAAGGCTATTATGTTTAGCCTGTTAACCCATAACGTGTTTTTATTAACTAATATGTTGCAATATAGCTGTTATTGACTCCGAGGTAATGGTTACGGTGTGTGGCAGATTGAGTGGGATCTGCATGAAGTCGCCAGGTCCCATGTTAATGAAATGTTCACCAATATGACAGATGCAGGTTCCTTTTAAAATTAAGAAACTTTCATCCAGGCTTTCATGTACTTCTTCTTCCACATCGGTAGCGGAAATCACCAGCACCTGCATTACCCCATTTTCGTGGCGCAGTAGTTTTTCGAATCTTTCGCCCGAATAATTTTCCGGCAATAATGGTGTAACCAGCTCCAGCCAGGCATCGGCGTTTGATAAGGCACTAATAAGTGGTGTTGCTGAAAGCTGCATGTTTTGTTCAGCCTCCAGGTTGTTAAACATCAACGCCATTTTTTCATCCATTCGGGTATGGGGGCTTACCGCATTCCGGATGGCATCTTCTTCCAGAAAGGATTCAAGTTTGGCCAACTCTGCATGCACTTCGGGATATAATTTACGCATGCTTTCTACCAAAGAAACCTCTTCGGGATGGAGTGTGTTAATCAGATAAAGTTCCAGCATGCCGCTGTTTAAAAATTCATTTAACTCCATCTGATGCATTATTCTTTTAGTTGTTGTCTTAAGCTGAAGATCGCTTCCTGCATACTGATTCCTAATATGCCGGCTGCCTCCTGAGTGCTGAAACCTTCTGAAAGTACCAGTCTTTTAATGCACCGGTTGTCATCGCTTTTTTTTACTGAATAATCTAAAAGATAATCTCTGGAAACCTTTCTGGCTATATTCAGCAGCCAGACCAGTAGCTTCCCCTTAATCAGTCTGTTATTTTCAAGCTCGGCTTTAGCGATTTCAAATACCTTTTCCGTTAATTCATATGCCTTTGCATGGTCTCTGCAGAAAGTTGAAAACTGGCCATAAACAAGTGGACAATAACTTTCATAAAGTGCTTTATGGAAGTCACTGTTTTTTAAAAGCATAAGCTTTCTGATCTCTTCCTCACAGTTTGGATGGTAACGGGGCATTTTCTTTTTGATAAATATAGGCAAAATTGATGTGTTGAGAAAACAGTTTGTTAAAATGGCGAATCTAAATTTTTCAACGCTATTCCATTCCCTCTTAAAATAGTTTAATCAGTGGCTGTTTAATCTGTTTTGAGGTTAAAACATTCTTCCAGACTTAACATTAAAGATATATAGTGTTAAAAGTACACCTCTAGCTTTGCGGCATTAAAGCACTCGAAATATCCTGGTTATTAATTAAGAGAATGCCTATGTGAATCAGCCTCGACATGCCTTTAAACATTACCATACTAGCAAACCAAACACAAATCATTACTAACGATTAAAAGATGACATCATTTTCTTTTATTGCAGGTTTAAAGCCAACCTGCAGAAAATTGCTCTTGCCTATAGGATTACTGGCTATGAGCAATTTGCCTGTTATGGCCAGCAGCCATTATAAGAACGATCTGACTGTGGCCAGAAGCCAGGCCGCTTTTACGATCACTGGTACCATTACTGATGAACAGCATCAGCCCTTGCCAGGTGTAAGTATTTTCGATAAAAAAAATAAAAAAACAGCAGTAACTGATGGGAATGGAAAGTATACCATTTCTGTTCAGGAAGAGACCACACTGGTATTTGCTTTTGTGGGTTATATTACGCAGGAAGTGGCTGTGAGCAATGCAAGAACTTTAAATGTAATTTTAAGGGAAAGCAATAATACTTTGGATGAGGTGGTTGCCATTGGTTATCAGAAAGTAAGAAAATCTGACCTTACAGGCGCCATCAGTAGTGTAAAGGCTTCAGAAATGAACCTCACTTCACCAACAATAGGCCAGGCCCTGGTGGGTAAGGTAGCCGGCGTACAGGTTTCACAAACCAGTGGTGCGCCCTATTCCGGTACCAAAATCAGGGTTCGGGGTGTAGGGTCCATTAATGCCAGTTCAGATCCTTTATATGTCATCGACGGTTATCCCTCAGGAAATAATGTATCCATTAATCCTGAAGATATTGAAACAATTGACATCTTAAAAGATGCCGCATCTGCAGCCATTTATGGTTCAAGAGCTTCGGGTGGTGTGGTATTGATTACGACCAAAAGAGGTAAGGACGGTAAAGGTCATTTTGAGTATGATGTGCAGGGCGGTGTTTCTCAGCTGGCTAAAAAAATTAAGCTGCTTGATGCCAATCAGTTTATTCAGTTACTCATCGACGGACGGAACAATGCCTATAAAGATTTATGGGTCAATTCTGGCAAGACATGGAATGATTCAATGTTTGGCGATGCCAATGCTACCCGTATTGCGAATGTGGGCAACGGGAGTAGTGTAAGTATCCCTTCTGATCTTTATAATTTTTCTACCCAGCAGGCCATTCCTGCACAATACAATACCGACTGGCAGGATGAATTGTATCGAAATGCAGCTTTCCAGCGTCATAATCTTTCTTTTAACGGTGGGAATAAAGATGTTCGGTATTTTATGAGCGGCGGTTACCAGGATAACAATGGTATCGTAACCAATACCAATCAGAAAGTTATCAACTTCAGGGCCAATATTGACGGAAATGTAAGTGAACGCCTGCATGTAGGAGCAAATGTGTCTTATACACAAAATAACAACCGTGAGGTGCAGGAAGGCCGGTACAATTTAAGTCCGATGATGTCTGCCCTGCTCTATCTGCCTTATCTCCCGGCACGCGATGGCAATGGCAATCCCATCCAGTTTGGCATGGCCTCACTGGCTTCTCAATACGGGATCCAAAATCCGGAAAACCCACTGGCTACTGTAGAACAGTTAAAAATTACCCGTAAGGGAAGCAGAAGCACCTATAATGCCAATGCCACCTATAAAATTTTAGACGGTCTTGATTTTAAAGCCAACCTGGGTACGCAAACCTATAATGAGAAATATGATTATTATCTGCCAACCAGCCTGAGTAGTGGCAATAACCCGCCATACTCTACCGCATCGGTTACGGCAGCTAATGCCGTGGCCAGAACAGTGAGCCAGATAGATCAGCTGGCAGAATTTACGATGAACTATAGTAAAACAATAGGAAAACATAAATTAGATGTACTGGCAGGATATTCTGCACAGAAAACAACAAGTGATAGCATCCGTGTTTCGGCTAAAGGCTTTCAGAATGATTATATCGGGGAGATTTCAGATAAAGGTGCCGATCCAAGCTTTTTTGCCCTGGATAATGCCTCAAAAACCACCAATACCTTGCTTTCCTATTTTGGAAGGGTAAGTTACAATTATGCTGGTAAATACTTTTTGTCGGGAACTTTCCGTCGTGATGGCTCTTCCAGGTTCGGACCTTTAAATCAGTATGGTAACTTCCCTTCCATTTCTGCGGGCTGGAACCTTTCTGATGAAGAATTTTACCACAACTTTCTGGGCGAACATTCTACCGTAAAAATCAGGGCGAGCTGGGGTTTAAGTGGAAACAACAACATTCCAAATTACAGAACCCAGCAGCAAATGAGCGCACCCGGCGGCGTAGTGTTTGGCAATGCAATTGCTACGGCCATATGGCCCAATTCAATCCAGGATGCGAGACTGGGGTGGGAATCTACCTCACAGTATAACTTTGGTACAGATATTAGTTTGTTCAGAAATCGTCTCTCTATCATGGCTAACTATTACCTCAGTAATTCTTATAACCTCTTATTTAATCAACCTATTTCAGCTGTTTCAGGCAGTGCTTCTATCCTTACGAATCTGGCAGACAGTAAAGTTCGCAATACCGGTTTCGATATTCAGCTGGATGGAAGGATCATCCAAACCCATGATTTCAGTTTAGGTTTGAGTGGAAACATTGCGCTGAACAGAAATAAGGTATTGGATATGGGCGGTGCGAGTACCATTCTAACCAATGGTGCGGAACGTTCTTACATGACCCACATTACACAGGAAGGTCAGCCAGTAGGTATGTTTTATGGTTTCAAGGTATTAGGTCGAATCACGGCAGACAACCTGGGTAAGGTAGCACCTTCAGCCTCTACCACCAATCCGGCTAAAATCGGTGATCTCTATTTTCAGGATACCAATGGTGATGGAATTGTAAATGATGCGGATAAAACAGTTATTGGTACGCCATATCCTAAATTTACTTATGGCTTCGCCTTAAATGCATCGTATAAAACAATCGATTTCAGGGCCTCATTTAATGGCTCCCAAGGCAACCAGGTGTTGGATGGACAGGATTATTACCTGTACAATTTTGAAGGCTCGGGTAACCAGTATGCCCAGGTGGCAGATCGCTACCGGAATGAAGCCAATCCGGGCAGCGGCTTAAATTACAGGGCCTCACGTGCCGGAACACAAAGTAACAATACCCGTTTATCCTCTTTCTATCTTCAGGATGGATCTTATTTCAGGTGTACCAACATTACTTTAGGCTATAGTTTCCCTAAAGCCATTGCCAACACACTTAAAGTGAGTAACATTCGGGTTTATGCCAGTGTAGATAATGCCTTCACGGTTACCAATTATAAAGGTTATAATCCTGAGGTAGACTACAATGGCGGTGCGAACTTAACGCCTGGGGTAGATTATGGAAATTATCCGCTTGCAAGAAACTATAACCTTGGTATTAAACTGACTTTCTAGAATCTAATAAAATGAAAAAATATATTTTAATGGCTGCCCTGGGTGCTACAGTTTGCTTAAGTGCCTGTAAAAAAGAATTTCTGCAACAAAATAATCCCAATGCCGTAACGGTAGAAAATTATTTCAAAACAGAAAATGATGTTTCGCTTGCTGTTAATGGTGCCTACCAGGCCTTAAGAAGCAGCAATACCATTGGTGAGAACAGTGGTTTGTTTACTGATGAACGCTCTGATGATACCGGAAGAAACGATAACCAGAGTAATGCAGGTGAACCCTTCCAGTTTAATGATTTTTCGGTGTTGCCCAGTAACTCCTTCTTAAAAACACATTGGCTGGCCCTTTATAATTCGATTGCCAGAAGCAACGTTATTTTATCCAATATTGATAAGGTTTCTTTTTCCAATCCGGCCACCAAAGCCAATTATATTGCCGAAGCGAAGTTTTTAAGGGCCATCATGTACTTTGAACTGGTGCGCAAATGGGGCCCGGTTCCATTGGTCACCAAACAACTGGTCACTACCGAAGAGGTAACCGCTGCTACGTTCAGGGCTCCGGAAGCAGAGGTGTATAACCAGATTGTTGCCGATTTAAAAGACGGCTTGAGCAGTACCCTGCCTAATTTTCAGCCAACCGCTGGAATTGGCCGGGCTTCAAAAGCAGCCATTAATGCTTACCTGGGTAAAGTTTACCTCACTATGGCCGCAACGCTTACCAACAATCAAGCTGAAAATCTGGCCAATGCCAATACCTGCCTTTTGGCTGCCTATAATATGAAAACCTTCGGAAATTTATCCGAAATTCCATATGTGGATGTGTTTGATGTAAACAAAAAAACAACCTGTAAAGAATTGATTTTTCAGATCGCCAATAAACAAGGCGATGTAAATTACAGCTCCAGCATCGCTGCAAATAACCAGGCCAAAGGCGAAACCATCAACTCGCTGAAGGTATCAACCGGTATTGGTGGAAACGTGACATTAGATTTAATTAATGAATACGAAGCTTCGGACCTTAGAAAAGATTTCTCCGTAAAATATGCCAATGATCCTATTGTGAAAGATTGGTTCATTACCAAATTCCGTGATGCCAGTTCATTGGCGACAGCGAACGGATATGGCGGCAACGACTGGATCCTGATGCGCTATGCAGATGTGATCCTGATGCTGGCCGAAGTAAATATGCTGCAGGGAAATGATGCTGCAGCCATTCAATACCTGGATATGGTGAGAACCCGTGCCGGAATGCCAAATTATGCGCTTTCTAAAACCAATGCTGCTTATGCCGCTGCTTTCCCTACTTTAAAATTAGCCATTCTCCATGAACGCAGGGTAGAGTTTGCTTTTGAACACCAGCGCTGGTTTGATCTGATCAGGAATTTTACGGCAACCGAACTGGCCGCCTATTTAAAGGCTAAACCGCAATCTTCTTTCGGCATTGCCAAGCTGGCGAACGTAACCACTAAAGATAGATTCTTCCCGATTCCTTTTGATGAAGTAAAGCTTGATCCGGTAAAAATGTACCAGAACCCCGGCTATTAATCGTTTACCTGTATTTTGATAATTAAATGGTGGCTGAAAAACAGCCGCCATTTATCAATCTCCATAGATTTATAAAAAATGACTTATAAAACCTGTTTTAAAAAAGGAAGCTGTTCACTGCTTTTATTGGGCATATTGATGCTATCCTCCCGGACTGCCGTTGCACAACACCCTGACCAGAAACTGGCTGCCGTATTTAGTAAAGGCCATAACCAAATACTGGTTGCCGCCCATCGTGGGGATTGGAGAAATGCACCTGAAAATTCGATGCAGG
This sequence comes from Pedobacter sp. MR22-3, assembly GCF_026240075.1. Classification (NCBI taxonomy): domain Bacteria; kingdom Pseudomonadati; phylum Bacteroidota; class Sphingobacteriia; order Sphingobacteriales; family Sphingobacteriaceae; genus Pedobacter; species Pedobacter sp. MR22-3. The sequence goes on from NZ_JAPIVF010000001.1 coordinate 719,698, forward strand.
CGCTTTTAAACAGCATAGAAAAAGGCTTCGATATCATGGAACTCGATGTTAAAATGACGAAGGATAGCCAGATGGTAGTGATGCATGATCAAACCATCGACCGAAGTACAAACGGAAAAGGAAAGGTGAGTGATTATACGCTGGCCGAAATCCAACAGTTTAGGTTAAAAAATGGTCTGGGCAGAACAACCCCTCATCGGATTCCAACAATGAAAGAAATGATGCTGGCTGCAAAAGGTAAAATCATCATCAATGTAGATAAAGGAAATGACCACCTCAAAGAAGTATTCCGGATTCTTCAGGAAACGGAAACCCTTAACCAAACCATTGTAAATATAGGCGATAACCTGAGTTTTGATCAATTAAAAAGCCATGAAGTCATTCCGGCAGAAGCGTATGTGATGGTGGTGGTGAACATGAAAGGAACTGATGCCCTCCCGATTATGAAAAGCTACCTGCCCAATAAAAGAAGTATTATTCAGCCTGTTTTTGATACCGATACCTTGAAAAACCTGAAAATGCTGCCTGAAATTGCTACAAAACAAGTGCTTTGGCTAAATAGCTTGTGGCCTTCCTTAAATGGGGGGCATGATGATGACCTCGCCGTAGAAGAAAACAAAAAGAAAGAAAGCTGGGGCTGGCTTATTGAAAAGAAACCCGCTATTCTGCAAAGCGATCGCCCGGCAGAATTGATTCTTTATTTAAAAAAGGCTGGCTTACATTTTTAATATGTTCCTTCTGGATTTAAGGATTTATAAGGGGTTCAATTGCTTATGATCATGTTGCCAGAACAATAAATGGGCAAAAATAATATGGTCGGATCTAATGATGCTCAGGAACAGGTATTCGATGAAAAATCATTCGAAGACCTTTACCGCCGGATGTACCCCACCTTAAAAAAGTATGCAGTTTACCTGGTAAAAGACAGAGAAGAAGCACAACTGATCTTAAATGATGTGTTCATCTCCATCTGGAAAAATAATCTTATCCCCGCCAACGAAAAGGCCTATCTTTTCCGGGCAGTTAAAAATGCCTCAACCAATTACCATAAAAAAGCCAGGGTAAAACTCTGGCATATAGATGGTGAAGATGAAACACCCGAAATAACAGATCTTAAAGAAACACCGGCGCAAAGCTTCCAGAATAAAGACCGGAACCGCATGCTCTATGCTTTAATCGATCAGATGCCAGAAAGGCGGCGACTGATTTTCTACCTGTACCGGATTGATGGTTTAAGTTACAAGGAAATAGCGGCTTTATTGGATATTTCAGTAAGAACTGTAGAAGACCACCTGGTAAAAGGTTTTCAGTTTCTTCAGCAAAAAGTATTAAATAACAAATCAGAATTTAGGTAGGCTGCTCCTTAACAATTTATTCATGTAACGTTAACAACTTGCGGCCCGTAGTGCAGCTCTGATTCTTGTCTTGTAGGTATAAAGGCATTAGAATGGATCAGGAAACCTGGAAATTAGTACTTGCATATGTAGCAGAAAAAGAGCGTAACGGTGGGCGTAATTTAGAAGTTGAATTGCTGGAGCAAGACCTTAAAGATTGGGCTGGTAATGATCCCGATCGGCTGGAGCAATTGGAGCAGGCACTGCACTTGTGGGAAGATACAGCAACTCTGCACGAGGATCATTCTTGGCAGGAAAGTTTTGCAACGATTAAACAGCAGTTGGAGCCTGCAAAAACCAGAACAATCAAAAAATTAAACTGGTTGACCATGGCAAGTGCTGCCGCAATAACCGGTGCACTGGTATTCTTCGTTTTTAAGAATCAAAAACAACAACCTGTTTCAGAAAGCGCAATCACCTGGATAACCGAGAAAGCCGCTGCGGGCAAGATAATCAACATATTGCTTCCTGACAGTTCAGAAATATGGCTGAATGCCGGCAGTAGCATCAGCTTCCCTAAAAACCTTAAACATGCCGCCATCAGAACGGTAAAGTTAAACGGAGAAGCATTTTTTAAGGTAAAGCGAGATCCCGCACATCCTTTTGTGGTGAGGAGCCAGAATATTCAAACCAGGGTACTGGGCACCAGCTTTAATATCCGTGCCTGGAAAAATAATCAGCCAGAAGTAACCGTACTGACGGGCAAGGTGGCAGTTTCGAGAGATTCAGCAGGTAAACAATCAGTTGCCGTTCATCTATTGCCCAATCAACAAGCATTTTACGACTTAAAATCCAACCGCTTGAGGTGTCAGAACGTAGAAGATGCACAGGCATCAGTTGATTGGAGGGTTGGCAAAATGTATTTTGATAAAACCCCAATGGAAGAGGTATTTCAAACCATCTCGAGAAAATATGCAGTGAAGATCATTTCCGATCAGTCATTCGACAGCTGTGAACTCACTGCAAAGTTTAACAATGTAAGCATCAGTGAAGTGTTGCGCACGCTGGCGCTCACATTTAATATTCACTATACCATTAACAAACAAACGATTTATATAAAAGGAGGTAAATGTAATTAAATACAAACGATAAGAAAGCTGCAGCATGTTGGCGCATGCCGCAGCTAAGAAATTTTAAATTTTATTTTAACCCATCAAGATTAAAACAAACAAAGTTATGAAAAAGTCAGCAGTGACTGGTCAATTAATTTTTAGCGTCATGCGTTTTTTTACCCTTATTTACATCATGCTCTCTGTTATGTTCTTTGTAGGACGGGCATCACCCGTAAATGCACAGCAACTAAACGTTAAAGTAAGCATCAACATTAAACAAGGAAACTTAACTACACTTTTCAAAACCATCGAAAAGAAAACCAGTCTCTATTTTGTCTATACTAATAAAGATAATATAGATCATTTGCAAATCAGTAGTTTAAAAGTTGATAATGAATCTGTAAGCAGTGTGCTCGGCAGGATATTGCCACCCTTGCAACTTACCTACCTGATCGAAAAAAACCAGATCATTATCAAAAAATCAGTGCGCGTAAAAGGTAAGGTAACAGATGAAAAAGGTTTACCATTACCTGGCGTAAATGTAATAGAAAAGGCAGGTAACAACACTACCACCACCAACCTTAACGGCGATTACAGCCTGAATGTAACCGATAATTCAGCCACGCTGATCTTCCGGATGATGGGCTACCAGACCAAAGAAAGCCCAGTTCGTGGTGCAACCGAATTAAACATTAGCCTCATCCCTGATGAAACAGCGCTTTCTGAAGTAGTCGTTACTGCCCTGGGTATTAAACGTGCTGAAAAAGCATTGGGTTATTCTATTGCTACAGTAAAGGGCAGCGATGTGAATACCGTAAAAGAAGTAAATGTAGTGAACTCATTGGCAGGAAAAGTGGCGGGTGTGAATGTAGTGAGTACAGGTTCAGATCCCGGGGCAAGCGCATTCATCACCATCAGAGGGCAATCATCTATCGCAACAGATAACCAGCCACTGTTTGTGGTGGATGGTGTTCCGGTAGCGCATTCACTCCGTGCCACAACAGAAGTTGGACGTTCATCGGTTGATTATGGAAGTCCGATTGCAGACATTAGTCCGGATGATGTGGAAAGCATTACGATCCTTAAAGGCGCAAGTGCTGCGGCACTTTATGGTAGCAGGGCAGGAAGTGGCGTAGTGCTCATTACCACTAAAAATGGTTCGGCCGGTAAAAAAGGATTGGGCATTAACTTCAACTCCACCGCCATGTACGATCAGGCCTGGATGTTTCCTCACTTTCAGCATACATTTGGTGGTGGCGAATATACCGATGATCCAGCTTCTTCTACCTCCTCTGCCTGGGGTCCAAGGCTTGATGTAGGGACCAAGCATCTGCAATGGAACAGTCCGCTTGATGCCAATGGAAAACCAATCGCTACAGATTGGGTATCCTATGGCAATAATCCACAGGATTTTTATGAAACCGGAAGCACCTACACCAATAATATGGCCATTAGTGGAAAAAATGCAGATGGTAATTACCGCCTATCTTATACCAACCTCATCAATAAAGGCATAGTGCCCAACACTGATTTAAAAAGGAATACCCTGAACCTCTCTGCAACCTATGTGTTGCATCCTAAGCTAAAAATCAGTTCCAATGTAGGCTATGTAAATAACCAGAGCGATAACAGGCCATCAGCCTACCGGGAAAGTGTTACCCAGATGTTGTACTCGCTTCCTCCAAACATGAATATCAACGACCTGAAGAATTACTGGAAACCGGGAAGGGAAAACATCGAACAGTTTTCTGCAGATGATTCAGATAACCCATACTTTGTTGCCTACGAACATATCAATGGGTACGACAGAAACCGTTTGACCGGAAATGTGCAGGCCGTTTATGATATCACCAAAGAGCTGAGTTTAATGGTGCGGACGGGTTTGGATTTGTACAACGAAATGCATGAAACCAAACGCCCTTTTAGTTCGAAAAGATTTAAATATGGTGGATACGGTGCAGACAATTCTTTTTTTAAGGAACAAAATACTGATTTTTTACTCAGCTATAAGAAACTGCTGAACCAGAATTGGTCATTCAGTCTTTCGGCGGGTGGCAACCAGATGAGCCAAACCAACCGGAGTACGGCACAGAAAACAGAAAGCCTCAGCATTCCGGGGGTATATAACATTAGCAACGCTCAGGCGGGTACCATTGTGAATTCACAATACAATTCACGTAAGCACATTAACAGTTTGTATGGCTTAGGTCAGGTCTCATTTAAGGATATGGTTTTTCTTGATTTAACAGGAAGAAACGATTGGTCGAGCACTTTACCTGCCGAAAACAACTCTTACTTTTATCCATCTGCATCATTAAGCACCATTGTAACGGACCTGTTCAAAATTAAATCTGATGCAATTTCGTTTATTAAATTAAGGGCTAACTGGGCACAGGTGGGTAGTGATACCGATCCCTACCAGTTATACAATACCATTCCTTTTAACCAGGACTGGGGCGATGTAAAAAGGGCCACCATTGAGTTTAACCTGAAGAATAACTTCCTGAAACCCGAAATTGCAACCTCATATGAATTTGGCGGCGATCTGCGCTTTTTTAAAAGTCGCATAGGTATAGATGTAACCTGGTACAAAACCAATAAAAGAAACCAGATTATTAATATTCCAACAACCATTGCCTCCGGTGCTTCTAACCGCTTAATCAATGCCGGGAATATTCAAAACAGCGGTTGGGAAATTGGTTTAAATGCTGTGCCTTTTAATGGTGCCTTTAAGTGGGAAACCGATGTAAACTTTACGAAAAACGAAAATAAGGTGATTGAGCTTTCAGCAGGTTTGAAGGAGTACTCCATGGGTAGTGCCGATGGTGATAACATCCGTTACCTGATTAAAGAAGGAACCAAAATCGGCGACTTTTATACGCCAAGTTATACCAAAGTAACCAGTGGACCCAATGCCGGAGCAGCCTTATTGGATAAAACCGGGCATTATATCCGCAATAATTCAGAATACATTAAGGTAGGTAATTATAATCCTGAATTTACCGTAGGCTTTAACAATACCTTTAGCTATAAAAACTTCACCTTAAATGTGCTGTTAGACTGGCGCAAAGGTGGTAATTTTTACTCCTACGTGGTTAAAAGCCTGATTAACGCAGGCTTAACCGATAATACGCTCACGGGCAGGGATGCAGAAACAGGGGGCTTGCCGTGGACAGATTCGCAGGGTAGAAAGCGCAATGATGGGATGATCATTCCGGGTTATATCGCAGATGCCAATGGCAACCTGACCGAAAACAAAATCATTATTGCCGCTGCCGATTTTTATAACAATACATATAATAAATACTATGAAAGGTTGACCTATTCGGCGTCGTTCCTGAAAATCAGGGAAGCTTCATTAACCTATGTATTTCATCAAAAGCTTATCCGCAAACTCCCCATCAGTAACCTTTCCATATCCCTGATCGGAAGGAATCTGTACACCTGGACAGCCAATGGATTGGGTTATGATCCGGAAACAACCATGAGTGTTACCGAAGGCTTTAAGTTAGGGGTAGGCCACTGGACCTTGCCTGGCACCCGCTCCTTCGGCTGTAAACTAAGTTGTAATTTTTAATCTGTATAAAATGAAATTCAAATATATAACGCTTTTGTTCGCCATTACAGTGTTATTGGCAAGCTGCACTAAAGACTTTGAAAAGATCAATACCAACCCTAATGCGCCAGAAACCACCAGTACGGAGTTTTTAATGTCTGATGTATTGGTGTCAACAGCCTACGCTTACCAGGAAAATGCCGTTGACAGAAGACCCGCTTCGGCAGCAAGATACCTGACACTGGTGCGCAATACGGGTTATGACCTGCTTGATTGGGGTCCTGTTGACTGGGATGATATTTATGCCCGTTTAGCCGTGAATAAAACTTTTTTAGAAACCGCACAAAAACGATCAGAAAACCAGTATATCGCCATTAGTAAAATTATGAAAGCCTTTAATTTTGGCTATCTAACTGATTTATATGGAGATATTCCCTATTCGCAAGCACTTAAATCTAAAGAAGCCAATCTGATTTATCCGGAATATGATCAGCAGCAAACCATCTATCCCGATTTGTTAAGAGAACTTAAGGAAGCCAATAATTTGCTGAAAAGTAATGTACAGGAGATTAATGCCAAGGGAGATGTGATGTTTAAAGGAAATGCCCTCGCCTGGAGAAAGTTTGCCAATTCACTGCGTTTACGCATGTTATTGCGCATTTCTAAAAACTATGCGCCAGCCTTTACTGAAATGCAGGAGATCGTGAATGATAAAACAGCATTTCCCATTTTTGAAAGCAGTGCTGATAATGCAGAGATAGCCTACCTGGGGAACATGGCTACTTATAGCTGGCCTGGTGGTCCTTTAGCCATGATTGATTTCGACTATTTGAAAACTAAAGTGAGCAAGGAACTGGTAGATCGCCTGATGGAGCGAAATGACCCAAGGCTGGCCGTTTGGGTAGAGCCTGTAAAAAGTACGGTTGGATCAACCATAGATTTTAATAAATATGTGGGCGTACCCAATGCCATTGATGCGCCATCGGCCTATAATGGTGGAGAAGATCATGTCTCTGTTTTTTCTTCCTCATTCTTCAGGAAAAATGGAGGATCAGCCAATCCCTTATTAAAGGCCAGCCTGGTAACCTATACCGAACAGTGCTTTATTCTGGCAGAAGCGCTGCAAAAAGGTAAAATTACGCTCAATGGAGAAACAGCAGAATCCATGTACTACAAAGCGATTAAAGAATCGATGAGCAGTTATGGGGTAACAGCAGCCCAATCTTATTACAATCAGCCACTGGTAAAATACGATGGTACACTCGTGCAACTGATTACCCAAAAATGGATGGCCATGTTGTTTAAAGGTTCTGAAGGATGGTTTGATCAACGCCGAACAGGTTATCCCGCTTTTGTTACTGGTCCGCTGGCTGCCGGAAGAGGAATCCCTAAACGTTACATCTATCCGGATTCGGAAAGCGCAAAGAACAAAACCAATTATCAGAAAGCTGTCTCCGCTTTCGGTACAGACAATCAGTACACCCTAATGTGGTACCTGAAATAATTTAAATTTTAATCAGAATCAACATGAAATCCTTTATAAAATCAATTTTAATCATCACCTTGCTTTCGAGCGGAGTGCTAACCAAACTATCAGCCCAGAACTTTAGTCCAACTCAATACCCTGACCGTGTAATTTTAACCTGGGCGGGAGATCCGGCAACCAGCCAAACGGTTAACTGGCGCACTGATACAACCATCATGGCTTCAAAGGCACAGATTAAAGCTGAGGATGCCAACCCTGCATTAGAAAAGGCCATAACAAGTTACGATGCCAGCTCTACCGTATTAAATGGCAGAAATAATTATGAAACGGCCAAGTATCACCATGTTACTTTTACTAACCTAAAACCAGCAACGGTGTATGCCTATCGGGTAGGTTCAGGTGAACACTGGAGCGAATGGTTTCAGTTTACTACAGCTTCAGCCAAAAATGAACCGTTTTCTTTTATATACCTGGGCGATGCGCAAAATGATATCCGTTCCAAATGGTCGCGGGTTATCCGCAAGGCTTTTTCTCACCAGCCTGATGCACGGTTTATTATTCATACCGGAGATTTAATCAACCGTTCTAATAATGATCAGGAATGGGGCGAATGGCATTATGGTGGTGGCTTTATTAATGGTATGATCCCAAGTATTCCATCACCGGGAAACCATGAATATGTACGGGACGATCAGCGAAAGCTCCTTTTAGATCCACACTGGGGCGTACAGTACACCTTTGCCGGCAACGGACCAAAGGGGCTTGAATCATCGGTATATTATGTAGATTATCAGGACGTACGCATCATTTCCTTAGATTCGCAAATGATCATCCTAGATGAAGCTTCTGCCAAGGCTCAATATGAATGGCTGGAAAAAGTACTGAAAGAAAATAAGAAGTTGTGGACGGTGATCACCTTTCACCACCCTATTTTCTCTACGGCAAAAAGCCGGGACAATAAGGAGTTCAGAGAACGCTTTAAACCACTATTTGATCAATACCACATTGACCTGGTTTTGCAGGGGCATGACCATACTTATAGCCGGGGGCAGAACCTGCCCAGAGGTTTATCCGGACGGGATGCAAGTGGACCAGTTTACCTGGTTTCGGTAGCAGGGCCTAAAATGTACCAGGTAGATGGTGCCAAATGGATGGATGTATCCTTAGAGAATACCCAGCTTTTTCAGGTGATTCACGTAGATGGCGATAAACTTAAATTTGAGGCCTATAAAACTTCCGGTGAGCTTTTCGATGCTTTTTCATTGCAAAAGACAAGTAGAAACCGTGCAGCAGCATTTACAGATTTGAACCCGGCTTTAAAACCATAAAAGATGAACTCAAAAAAGAAACTGGCCTTATGCACCATCTTAATGAGCTGTTTTTGTTTCACTGGTTTTTCGCAACAGGTAGCAAAGTCACTGCCTAAATCAAAACATGGTTTTATCGTTATTGCACACCGTGGAAGCCACCTCAACAAACCTGAAAATACCATAGCTGCTATTGAGGAAGCTATTTTACTGGGTGCAGATTATGTTGAGCTGGATCTCAGGACTACCGGGGACGGGCAACTGGTTCTTTTACACAACGACCGTGTAGATCAGGTGAGTGATGGAAAGGGGTTGATAAAGGACCTTGATTTTGAAGCCATAAAAAAACTTACGCTAAAAGGGGTAGATGGTAGCCTGCACCAGATCGCCAGCTTTGCTGATGCATTAAAAACCTGCAAAGGTAGGATCAATATTTACCTTGATTTTAAAGCTGCGGATGTAGGTCTGGCTTACAAGGAAATTGAAAAAGCAGGGATGACAGATCAGGTATTGGTTTACATTAATGAGCTGAAACAATACTATTCGTGGAAAAAGATTGCGCCGAAAATGCCCTTAATGTCCAGTTTAAATAAGACCATTAGAACAAGGGAAGCATTATTAGCCGCTTTGGACAAAATGTCCCTGAATGCTGTGGATAACATTCCGGCCGAAAATCTTTTACCGGTGATCAGATCTTTAGGAATTAGTGTATTTCTGGATGTTCAAAAAAGCAATGAAATGCCTGATGATTGGAAAAATGCCATCAATAAAGGCATACAGGGTGTACAGACCGATCATCCGAAGGCATTGATTGAATACCTGAAAGTTAACGGACTTAGGTAACAAGACAGTGAATCAATTAAGTGATGGCATGATATATTTAATGGAATGTCATTACTTAATTTTAATGATATAGATAAAAACTATGTTCTTTTTAAAATATATAGTTTTATTTATTTCATTTTCTTTATCTGGTTTTTGTTACGGAAACCCGTAAGATTGGCTTGATGTGGTGTATTACATTTGAATCTTAACAAATCAATACGCAGTAAATCAACTAATATGGAATATAAAGTTATACCTTTTACCGCTACCATAGATCATAAAAAGCAGACTACTGTAGCAGTAGCAGAACAATTGGAGCAAACTATCAACCACTATCTTAACGAAGGCTGGATATACATCAGGTTGGAGAGTGTTTCTACTTATGTGCAACCAGATCCCGGATGCTTTGGATTTGGTGCAAAACCAGGTTATCTTGCCTCATATCAGATGGTTGTATTTGGGAAAAATCTATAATGAGATTTCTGCTGCTATTCTTAATTAAAATATACTGGATGCTCAAGGCTAAAAACCAAGAGCCCCGGTGTATTTTTAGAATAAGCTGTTCCCGGCATGTTTATCAAATGGCTAAAACAGAGGGGTTATTCAAAGGACTAAAGGCATTTGCTTATCGATATCAAAATTGTAGGGACGGTTATCAGGTAATCATAAATCCGATTACTGATCAAAATTATATGATTTTGCCAAATGGTGATCAATTACAACAACATGAAATAGCTAAAAAATTTCAGTCCTGTTTACTAAATAAAACAGAGTTATAGAGGTAAACCATTCAATCGGGCTTTGCTAAAAACTAAATAAATGCATGAGTAAAACTTCTATATCGGCAGGTGCACGGTAAACACTGAGCCCTGATTCCGCTCGCTTTCCAATAAGATTTCACCCCCATGCCTCGATATGATATTATGCGCTAAAAATAATCCGATTCCAAAACCACTGAAATATTTTTCATTCTGACCCTCTACCCTGAAAAAGCGTTCAAAAATTTTGGTCTGGTCTTTTGCTTCAATACCAATTCCATAATCTTTGATGTCAATCAATACTTCATTTTCAGTTGTGGAAACAGCGATATCAACTTGGTTGCTTTTAGGAGAATACTTGATTGCATTGGCAATCAGGTTGATCAGTACCTGGCTGATCCGGTCGCGGTCGGCATGAACAAATATATTCGCAGCCGTTTCCAGGTGGAAAACATATTGCTGATGGCTCAGGCGAAAATCTTCTACCACTTCTTTTACCAATGTATCAATTGCAAAATGATCTACCTTTAAATCCATCCTGCCGGCATCAATCCGGCTAAGGTCAAGCATATCCCTGATGAGTCCGGTTAATTGCAAAAGCAGTACATCAATACGTGATAATGAGGTGCTCAGTTTTTGTAATGATGGAGATAATGTTTCTCTTGATAATAACCGTAAGGCCAGTTGTACATGCCCCTTAATGGAGGTAACCGGCGTTTTAAGTTCATGGCTTAACATGCTTACGAAATCACTTTTACGCTGTTCTTCCTCTTTTATTGTTTGAATATCAGTCGTAGATCCCACCCACATCATGACCTTTCCTTCTTCATCTAAAATGGGCGATGAGATATTTAAATGCCAGATATAGTTGCCATTTCTGTCTTTAAAGCGCATTTCTGCAACATGTGGAGTGCCATTAGCTGCTGCTACTTCCAGCCCTTTTTTAAAGGAGGCAATCTCATCAGGATGCATGATCTGGTAATAGCCAAAATCACGAAGATTTTCAAAACTCATTCCTGTAAAATCCAGCCAGTGCTGATTAGAGAAAGTCACCATGCCGTTTGGTAAAGCATTAGAAATCTTGGCGGGCACCAGGTCGGCAAGTTTCCGGAAATGCTGCTCACTTTGTTCAATCGATCTGCGGGCATGAACTTGTTCTGTCACATCTGTCGCAACGATCAATATATCAGATACGGCTCCATCCTGTCCAACTACAGGTTGATAAACTACATTAAAAAAGATTTCTTTTAATTCTCCTCCATGATTTAACATGGCGCTGATTTCATTGGCGTAAAAGGGTACGCCGGTCATAAATACATTATCCAGTATGCCTAGAAAAGGCTGACCACTTAATTCCGGTAGTGCCTGAGCAAGCGGTAATCCTATAATTTCGGGGCTTTTACCCCAAACTTCCAATATCTTCTGGTTAGCGGTTTCCACAATCAGCTCCCTGGCATGTAAAACTCCAATGGCCACAGGTGCCTCCTCAATAAAAAACTTAAATCGAGCCTCACTGGCTGCCAGTTTATTGTTCGCGATAGAAAGCGACTTATTTACCTGGGTAAGTTCGGCAGTGTATTTTTCGAGTAATCGTTTAGAAAGTATCCTTTCTGTAATTTCAAAAGACATCACCAGTACCCCGTTTCTGTTGCCAAAAGCATCTGCAAGGGGTTGGTAAGTATAGTCTACATAAGTCTCTCGGATGGTACCATCCGGCATAGTAAACAGTACTGGGCTTTCCTTTACATCAATGACTTCGCCGGTATCCATTACTTTGCGAAGCTGGCCGGCAAAAGGCTGATCGGCCAGATCCGGCAATATGTCCAGAAACCTTTTTCCTAAAACCTCTTCTTTGCTTTTGTTCCAGTATTTCAGGTTACTTTCATTAATCAATTCCACCACCAGGTCATAGCCACGGATGACGACCACGGAGGCCGGTAACATATTTAAAATCAGTTCCAGGTTCCTGTTGGCTTCACTCAGCCTGTTCTGGGAAGTTTGAAGTTCTTCATTGGCCGCATTAAGTTCCTCGTTTGTTGCTTCAGCGGCTTCATTTAATAAAGCCAGTTCGGCAGACAACCTGAATTTTTCCTGCTCCTGTTGCTTGCGTTGTGTAACATCGCGGGTAATCCCTGAAATAGCGACTACCAGACCACTGGAATCAAATACGGGTGTCAGGATATAATCGTAAGTTCTGTTACCCAGTGCCGCATGAGGGAAATCGACCTCACCCCGAATGGGTTTTCCGGTGGTAATAATCTCATCAATTTCCCGCTCATGCATCTCTGCATGCCAGGGTTCATAACCATTCTCAAGCAGGGTTTTGCCCACGGCATCTTCCCAACGCTTCCCCCACATTTCAAGCAAAGCTTTATTGGCATAGGTAAAGCGGTAATCTAATCCAAATACATAAATCAGATCAGGTGTATTGGATGTTACCGTTTCATAAAGCCGCTGTTGCTGCTCTGCCAGCTCTTTCGCCTGCTGAAGTTCATGCTCTGTTTGCTTGCGAAGCGTAATGTCTTTGGCAGCACCAAACCATTCCAAAATATCTCCTGCATCATTTAATATGGGTACAGCCCTGGAAATTGTCCAGCCTGTACTTCCGTCTGCACGCAAAACACGGTGCTCCAGTTCAAACATTGATTTTGTGGCAATGGACCAGGATATTGCCTCATTTACCATTTGCAAATCAGCAGGATGCACGTTATGGTTCCGCCAGTTTTTAAGCGGTTCAGAAGTGCTTTTTAAAAAACCCCGGCCATCAAGTTCATACATCACCTCCCAATCCGGACTCATGCGATAAACAACATCTGACGTTGCGGCTACAAGGGCTCCGAAACGATCCTGATTCGCGGCTGTATTGCTCATATATTAAATGGTAATAATCTCAAAAAAACGAATGCAAATTAAGCAAATATCATCAATCCGGATCTTTTTCCGGAATACTTCTTAAAAACAATTCGGCAGTTGATTGCGATTTTCGTGAAGCGCATCGGTCATAATATAGCTACTTCAAGCTTTTTTAAAAGACAATAAAGCCAGATGAAAGATGGAGATTCTCCTTCGCACAAAAGCGAAAAGGGATCAATCCCCACAATGCCAATCTTCTTTTCAGCTGGTGATTGATTTTATAATCTTCAATCCAAAGAACCGTAAAAAAAAGAAAACGGGAATCATCATAAAGACGACTCCCGTTTAATCTAAATTAACGCTCTCCATATAAAGACGATCATTTTAACACATTATTGCCCGGTACTGAAAATAATTTTAAAATAATCTATTTTGAGGGGTATAACGGATCGTTAGGGTGAGAACAATAGCTTAAATATTACTAAATCAGGAAATGCCTCAACAGCTCCTGTTCAAATTGAATCCAAAAGAAAACGGGAATCATCATAAAGACGACTCCCGTTTAATCTAAATTAACGCTCTCCATATAAAGACGATCATTTTAATACATTATTGCCTGGCATCGAAAATATTTTAATTTTTTTTAACGGTGTGGGATGCTGAAGAAAAATGCTGCGCATTAAAAAATGCAGAAAGATCAATTTAAAAGGCCTACAGGACATCTTATCTTGGTAATCATCTGTTTAAAATGAATGATTTTACCGATCTTTAAACAGTAATTTATGGAATATTTTAGACCCTTTGATTTATTTTTAAATAAATCAAAGGGCAGATGCAACATTATTTCCCCTATTGCGACTTCAGGATAGAATAGAAACTTCTTGAATTAAAAATTAACTGAAACGCTACTTGCTTCAAAAAGAAAACATATCTGATCAGGAATTGATTGCCATGTGCCTTCGGGGCAAGGATGCGGGTTATACCGGGCTCTATAACCGATATGCCAGGGGGATTTTTAATTCCATTAGCCGGCTGGTTGCGCACAGTGCGGAGGCAGAAGATATTTTGCAGGAAACTTTCTGCAATGTCTTTAGCGATCAGAAGCGGTTAATGCAAATCAATAGTTTTGAAGCCTGGGTAAGGAGAATGGCGATCAATAAGTCGATCTCGCACCTCAGGCGAAAGAAACTGCTGTTTTCAGATCTGGACAACTATGAGTTCAGGGCCGAGGCTGATTATGACATCAGGGAAGATGAAATTTTTGAAAGCCGTGTTGAGGATGTCAGGCGTTGTATTGACGAGCTTTCGGACGGGTACAGAACAATTTTAACCCTGTACCTTTTTGAAAAAATGCCACAGGATGAAATCGCACTTACACTAGGTCTGGCCCCGTCTACTGTCAGAACGCAGTACCATCGGGCAAAAAAAAGAATATTAGTATCACTAAAAGATAAAGCTTATTATGAATGATCCGATAAAAGATTTTGTGGAGCAGCACCGGGAAGATTTCGATCATCTGGAAGCTCCGCAGTTTAACCTGGCGGGATTTAAAGCCAGTCTGGCTCAAGAACCCATGGTAAAAAAGCACCGTACTTTAAATATCAAACCTGCAAGCTGGATGGCTGCAGCAGCAGTTTTACTGGTATGTACTATTGGATTATGGTTCTTCAATAACACGCAACGGGCAAAGAAAACTGAACAGCACCTGGCCCTGAATAAGCAGAATAAACACCCAAAAATTGCTGAGAAGCCATTAGTAAAGGCCGTTACACAGAATGCAAAACGGTCTCAGTTTGCTGCACATGAAACAACTTCTCATGTAAAAAAGCATCAAAGCAAAGAAGAAGTTCCGTTCATACCCTCACCCGATCAGATGCTTTATAAAAAGTTAAACGACAGCGCTTCATCAAGTACCCGGTTGGCCGCTGTTTTAGCCATCAAAAAAAGTGAATTGATCAGTTATGATATGCTTGATCGTCTGGCTGCAACCATTCAGCATGACGGAAACAGCAATGTGCGTTTGGCTGCATTGAGTGTGTTGGAGAAATATAGGCAAGATACACATGTTACCAATCTTTTGGTAAACGCCCTCAATCACCAGAATGATCCGATGTTACAACTCTCACTTGTTAATCTTTTGGGTAAAATGCAAAATGTCAAGATTGATGAGCGGCTTTACGCCCTTGTGAATGATCCATCTACACTGGAGGCAGTTAAAGATGAGGTTTACCAGATCCTGCTTAAAGAAAATAAATTTTAATCAACATAAACACTAAAGATATGAAACTACACTTGATCTTATTATTTGCCCTATTTACCACTGGCCTGTCGGCCTCGGCACAAAAACAATACAAGCTTGCTAAAAATAATGGAAAACTGAACCTCAACATCAGCGGGGTTACGGTAGAGGGTTACGATGGGAATGAAATTATTTTCTCTCTTCCTAAAAATGAAGATGAAGAAGTTGATGAGCGTGCTAAAGGACTAAAGGCATTTAACAGTTCTGGTTTTAAAGATAATAGCGGTTTGGGTTTTGATGTTACCGTAAGGGGAGATGATATTAATGTAAATCCGGTTAGCGTGGCTAACCAACCAAAATTAAGCATCAAATTACCAAGAAACGTCCGTGTTTCCTTTGCCAATAACAGCAATATGTATCAGGATACAGTTACACTTAAAAATTTGAAAACAGAGATTGATGTAGCGGTAACCGGAAATGATATTGTATTAACCAACAATGTCGGTCCTATGAATATCAAAACCTTACACGGCTCGGTTGATGCGTCATTTCCAGCTGATTTGAAAGGTCCCATCTCTATTATATCTGTGCATGGGCATGTTGATATTGCGCTTCCTGCTTCTGTAAAAGCTAATCTCGAAGTGATCAGTAACTATGGCAAAATCTATGCAGCTGATGACTTGAAAATTGCAATAAATCCCGCTTCTAACCCGAAAACGAATGCAACAGGGCAACCTGTAAAAACACTAACTATTGGAAAGGGCGTTCAGGCTTTAACCATCAAAAGTTTAGCTGCCAACAGTGAAAACCAGGATGAAAATGCTCCTGTATTTGGCTATGAGGGTGGGAATTATGCAGAATCACTTAATGGAAAAATAAATGGTGGTGGAGTAGATTTCATCCTTAAATCTAACCACAATAATATCTACATCAGAGAAAAGAAATAGATGATATAACAGGTTTGATTTAAATTCAAAAGGCCTTCTGTATTAAAATTTGTCATGTTGAGCTTGCCGAATACCGTTAAGCAATTCTTTTAAAGGCCCTTCGGCAGACTCAAGATGACATTTCGAATGTATGATACTGTCTCTGGCAGTAAAATCTTCTACTTTACCACAGTGGCTTCCAGTTCTACCTTTAAGGTTTCAAAAAGACTTTTCACTTCCATTACTGTTGTGGCCTGCTTAATACCATGTTTCACCACCCAATCTTGAAGGATCTGAAAGCTATTAAAAAATTCATCAATATTAGTGTGGTAAACATTTAAGCGGACAATGTTTTTGCAATCATAATCTGCCGAGGTAATTAACTGTTCCAGGTTTGCAATGGCTTGCGTAAGTTGCGTAGCCATATCAGCATCACTAGATTTTCCATCAGCATCAATAGCAGTTTGTCCTGAACAATACAACGTTCCATTCGCTGCTTTCACTTCTACAGCTTGTACATAATTTCTTTGATCCTGCCAATTCCAGGGATTTATTGCTCGTTTTTCCATGTCAAATTGTTTCATTATAGCGAATTTGCTATACCACAAAATTGAGAGAATGATTGTTAAGATCAGTTGCGGGACATCACCATTTTTTTGTGATGTTTATCACACGCTAACCTGACAGCCTGCTCAATGTTTCTCTGGATACACCAAGATAAGCAGCGAGTAACGATTTTGGAACCCGCTGAAATAAAGAAGGATATTGTCTTCGCAATTGTTCATAACGCTCTTTTGCGTTAGCAGTAAGTAACGATAAGATTCGCCTTTGTGCGGCGATATTACCGAAGTGTGCTTTCTCCAGAAAGAAAGATTCTACTTTTTGAAGTCGGGAGCACAGCTTTCTATAATTTACCAAAGAGATGCATAGCACCACCGTATCTTCAATACATTCCAGCGAAAGCATTGCTGGTGTTTGCGTGAGGTAAGCATGGAAATCACTTTCCCACCAATCTTCCATGGCAAAAGAAATAATATGTGCTTTACCACTTTCATCATGATGGACCAGTTTAGTTAATCCTGAAACTAGAAAATAAGAATACCGTACCATTTCCCCTTCCTGAATAATAAATTGATGTTTTTTATATCGTTTAACTTCGAAATGCTGTTGCACAAAATCAAACTCTTCATCTGTTAAGGCAATTTGTTTTTCAATGTGTATGCGTAACGTTTCGTATATAAGCATGGTTAAATTTAATTAACGAAGATAAGCATTGCGACCTGTTCTTCGCCAGCGTATAGTTCGAAGAATTTATGATAAACGAAAAACGTTGCAATTCTGGGTTCCCGTAAAAAAGAGCTTTACAGTTCCTATATTTTTGAGGCATAAATCAAAACAATCCACATAGATTATGAAGATTGGTAAAACTTTAGGGTTTACATAAATTAAAGGATTATTAACGCGAATGAAGATGCGGTGGAATTTGGTCGCTTATTTCGTTCCGGAGACAGCTGGGAGTTTGAAGCAATGGGCCGTGCGCATACCGGAAGCCTGCAAACCTTATTAGATATGCATACTTAAAATAAAAATTATGTCATTTGATTTAAATAAAAATGAGCCGTTGGCAAAAGCCAGAACTCAATTTGATCTTTCTAAAAACGAAACAGCAGAGACTCCAAAAAACAAAAACTGGACGATTGGTTTGCTTCTGGTATTGCTGATTGGTGGTGGCCTTTGGTGTTACCTATCTCTTTCACCAGCAAATTTATCTGAAAGCATGGAAACAGTTAAAAATCCTGGAAAGGCTGCTGCTGCGGGCAAAAAGCCTTCTGGCAAAGCCTTGGCTGATGAAAATAATGTAGATTCTACCGGTCTAATTGTAAAACCGGAAGAATTAAATATTACGACAGTTGTGCGTCACCAGCATCAGTAGAATATTTTTATAATGCCAGGCCATTCCCTCCGTTTAATTATTTCCTGATGAAGTACCTTTTTTGATTGGCGATGACGGTAATAAGTCATTTATATCGTTCGTGTTTTATTGGGGGATTTTATATAGAACTTCTGTAGTATCACCATTCATAATGCGGATAACCTTTGTGCTAAATGCTGGTTTTTGAGGGTAAACATTTTGATGAGTAAATGACGTAGAGCTAAAGGCTAATCGATATATTTACGCTACAAAACAAAGGGATTTAGTGTTAAGATTTAACCAGTATTTTTATGAGTGACGATTTTTTCGGTTACCTGTTTAGAAAGCGAAATAGTGATAACCATCTGCCACCTAATGATGTTATTGCGCATTGGGCTATCAAAATTGTCGACTTGTTATATCCCGAGCATAGCATTATCCACTTTGAAAGTGAAACTGATTTAGTGATTTATACCCAGAGCTTAAAATCTGAGTTGTTTAACATCGCATCAGCTGGCCATCCGGAAAATCCTGGTGATGCCAATTTAATAACGGAACTTTTCTTTGCACAGCTTCCGGTGCTTTATCAAACACTCCATACTGATATCTCTGCAATTTATAAAGGTGACCCTGCGGCGGTGAGTGAATTTGAGGTCATCCGCACATACCCGGGATTTTATGCCATTTGCCTTTACCGCATTGCACATGCCTTGCATGTACTGGGGCTCAGGCTGATTCCAAGAATTTTAACTGAACATGCACATTCAAAAACCGGGATCGATATTCATCCGGCGGCAGAAATTGGCGAATACTTTTATATTGATCATGGAACCGGTATTGTGATTGGCGAAACCACCGTTATTGGTGAACATGTAAAATTATACCAGGGCGTAACGCTGGGTGCTATGAGTGTGAAAAAAGTATTTGCAGGCAGCAGCAGGCACCCAAAGGTAGAAGACCGGGTGGTGATTTATTCAGGAGCCACCATCCTGGGTGGAGATACCACCATCGGACATGACAGCATCATTGGCGGAAATGTATGGCTTACGGAAAGTGTGAATCCTTATTCATTGGTTTATCATTCACCAACCATCACCATCAGAAATATAAAAGAAAAGAATTAAACATTATGGCAGGAATTATAGATTTAATCGGGAACACACCCATGGTTGCATTGAGTAAACTCAGCCCTAACCCAAAAGTGAAAATTTATGCCAAGCTGGAAGGAAATAACCCAGGCGGAAGTGTAAAAGACAGGGCTTCTCTAAATATGATTCGCAGTGCAATAGAACGTGGTGAGATTAAGCCAGGAACGAAATTGGTGGAGGCAACCAGTGGAAACACAGGCATCGCACTGGCCATGATTGCCAAATTATATAACCTGGATATTGAGCTGGTGATGCCTGAAAATTCTACCCGCGAGCGTAAAGTAACCATGGAAGCTTTTGGTGCACGGGTGACCTTGCTCGAAAGTATAGAAGCCTGTCGTGATTATGCTGAAGAAAAAGGTGTTTCTGAGGGTTACTTTTTGCTGAACCAGTTTGCAAATCCTGATAATTACCTGGCACACTATAAAACTACTGCGCCGGAGATGTGGAGAGATACTGAAGGAGAGATTACACATTTTATCAGTTCAATGGGTACAACCGGCACCATCATGGGGTGTTCGCTATACCTTAAAGAACAAAACCCAGCGGTTCAAATTGTGGGTTGCCAGCCAACAGATGGTGCATCCATCCCCGGAATCCGCCGTTGGCCGAAAGAATACTTGCCCCAAATTTTTGAGCCTGAACGTGTAGATCGTATAATGGATATCAGTCAGGAAGAAGCTGTGGAAATGTCGAGGAGATTAGCCAGAGAAGAAGGTATTTTTGCAGGAATGAGTTCTGGTGGTGCCTGTGCAGCGGCCATTCGTGTAGCTTCGGAATTGGAGTCTGGTGTATTGGTTTTTATTACCTGCGATCGGGGTGATCGATACCTCAGCAGTGACTTATTTGGGTAAGTCGCTTTTTATCCTTTTGCGGCTTAAGTATTTTCTCACAGGCAGATCATACCATACCATGGCAAGATAGGCGAGGCACAATAAGACCATTACCCCCGCAATAATTAACAGCGATAATTCTTTGCCCTGCGGTTTATAGGTGCTGTAATAATGGTTAAACATCCAGATCGCTGAATAATGGGTCATGTATAACGGATAGGAAATTTTGCCCGAAAAATGGCACAATCCTGTCAGGCGCTCATGCACTTTAGTGCCCACGCCCAATGCAATGATTAAGGGGAAATAAAATAATACCACCGCTAATTCGGCTAGCCAGCTATAGCTAAAAAAAGGCATCAGGAACGCTAAGCTGAGCAATATGGAAAGGCCAAAAAAGCCTAAATTATTTTTAATTGTCCACTTGAAGCGATAAACCAGCAGGCCCGCGATGAAAGAGTAAAAAATTCGGGCTCCACCATCCCAAAAGTTATCGCCAGCCCATCCGCCCATTAATGAGCCAGCCCGGTAAGCCACTACGCCTAAAAGTATGGCCGCGATAATGGCTAAAATAACCAGGTACTTTCGATGCAGCCTGGCCAGTATAAAAGCATAAAATATATTCGCTACATATTCCCAGAATAACGACCATGATGGCGCATTTAAACCAAATAAGTTAAAAGCCCTTTCTTCCATCGCCGGAAAAGGAACCAGTAAGGCCGAACTGATAAAAAGCAAAATGATCTTACCTGTACTGAAAATAAAGGGTTGACCGCCAAAGGGATCAAATAAAAAGGCAAATAGCCCGAGTACAGAACCGAATAATACCAGCGGGTGAAGCCTGATGATCCGCGATTTAAAAAACTCCAGGATGCCCATTTCTTCTAAACGGTTGTCATAGGCATAGCCAATAACAAAGCCAGATAAACAGAAAAAGAAATCGACAGCCAGGAAACCATGGCCAATAATGTTTTGGGTAAAATCGGTAAAAACGATTTCCATAAAGTGAAAAATAACAATAGCCAGTGCTGCTACGCCCCGCAATCCATCAAGAACCGGAAAATGTTGTCTGCTTTGAAGTATGGGTAAGGTTAAGGATTTCATTTGTAGCTTTAAGGAAATAACTTAATCAGGCTCAATTGCAAGAATAACCAATTGGATGGTTTTATTCAAATCGGGAAGCATATAAAATTTTGATTTCAAAAAAATAAGGCTTCAAATTTGTATTAAAGCCTTATTGCTGGTCATGAACATGCCATCTATTCTAGGGTATATTGACTATAAAAGCATTCTACATTGCTTAAGTAAGAGAAATGGCACCAATTTGTTGCAGCACGCTTAATCCATCAACTAAAGACCAGTGCGCTGTTATTTTTTCGTTGGTAAATTTTAAAATATATACGATATCATATCTGACTTTGATACCTGTAGCCGGTACATTCATGAAAAGGTCTTTGTGCGTACCCTCCAGCGTGAAGTGACAGGTAACCTGATCTGCATCACCTAAAATGTGGTTAAAGCTGATTTTCAGATCAGGGAAAGCCAGTCCATATATCTGGCTGATATCCCGAAATCCGTCAGCTCCTGTTCTTTGTCCGGGAAATGGATTTTGAATACTGACATGATGATCCACAAACTGATCAATGGCATCTATATTTTTTTGGTTAAACAATTCGTCCAAAAATACTTTACAAATCGCTTTATTTTTTTCTACCTGATTATCCATATTTAATTTTCTTGCTGAAACTTTTAAGTACAACAGGATAGTTTTATGGTTGTTTCCGGAAATTCAAAATCATGTTAGGTAGCATTAGATGATATTCAAGTTGGCTTTTTAACAGGCTGAGCAGAACATTCCGGCTCTGCTTAGCTTTTTAAAAACATTCTACTTCCCAGAATCGTTCCCACTGCTGGCCCTGCTTCAATTTTATAATTCCTTCTTTATGGGCAAGTTCCTGGTTATGCGCTACATCATCTGCTACACCACACCAAGGTTCAAGACAAACGAAAGGTGCATCCTTTGCAGCCCAGATGCCAAAGAAGGGGAAATCATCAAAATGGAAATGCAGGCCATAATCGTTTTTGGTGTTTAATAAGCTGATGCAATTGCTTTGCATGGCCTTAAATACCAAAGCATCCTGATAAAAAAGTTCATGTTTTAATTGGAGTTTATGGCCGTTAAGCGCAATGCTTCCGGTTTCTTTCGCAATCAAACCATTGTCCAGTTTCCAATAGGTAAGTTTCTTATCTGCATTAAAAGCCAGGTAATAATCCGTATAATCTGTTTTAGGACTGTTAGGGACAGCAAAAGCCGGATGTGCACCAAGGGAGAAAAGAAGTTCATCATCACCTGTATTGATTACCTGATAAGTGAGGATTAATTTTCTGTCGATGAGCTGATATTTTAATCTCAGTTCAAAATGAAAAGGGTAAACCTTCAGGCTTTCTTCGCTTTGGGTCAACGTGAATATGGCTTCGGTATCACTGTTTTTCTGCTCATTAAAAATCTGGTCGCGGGCAAAGCCATGGCGGGGTAAATGGTAGGTGTTGTTTTTATAGGTAAAACTATCGTTTTTTAAAGCGCCAACAATTGGAAATAAAACCGGACTATGTTTACCCCAGTACTGGTCGTCTCCGCTCCAGAGGTATTCCAGTTTGGTTTCTTTACTGTATAAGCGCTGGAGTTCTGCTCCTTTAGCTGCTAAATTTACGTTGAGGTATTCGTTTTCAAGAGTGATCATGGTGTGCTAAAGTAACAAATATGATGCTAAAAAATATCTTTTTTCTAAATTCCAGGTCCGTTTATATCACGACTGGTTACTATAGACTCCAGACTTTGGACTTCAGACTGCATTACCCTTTCTCTTCCCAGATGGAGGCAATGTTGATGATGGTTTGTACGGCCTTCTCCATATCCTGTACACTAACCCATTCCTGTTTACTGTGAAAAGCATGTTCACCGGCAAATATATTCGGGCAGGGTAAACCCATGAAAGATAAGCGTGAACCATCCGTGCCACCACGAATGCTTTGTTTTTTAGCCATAACACCTGCCCGCTCAATGGCTTCAATTCCGAACTGAACAATTTGCGGAAACTGATCCAGCACTTGCTTCATATTTCTGTATTGTGCCTTAATGTCTAAATCAAAAGTGGTGTTTGGATACCTGGAGATCACATTTTTTATCGTTGCTTCCAGAAATTGACCATGTGCAACAAGTTTTTCATCTGTAAAATCTCTGATGATAAAATGTGCTTCAGCCATTTCTACCTGGCCGGAGATGCTTACCGGATGGATAAAGCCTTCTTTCTGATGCGTAGCCTCAGGAGTTAAGGTGTCTTTTGGTAAGGCCGCAATGATATCCGCAAGAATTTTAATGGCACTTTCCATTTTTCCCTTAGCAAAACCAGGATGTGTACTTACCCCATGAATGACCAATGTGGCACCATCGGCAGAAAAGGTCTCATCTTCAATAGAACCCAGTGTTTCACCATCTATGGTATACCCAAAGTCTGCCCCGAGTTTTTCCACATCCAACTGATCAACGCCACGGCCTATTTCTTCATCAGGCGTAAACAGGATTTTAATGGTGCCATGTTTTACTTCCTGATTTTTCATTAAAAAGCTGGCCGCTTCCATGATTTCGGCTACGCCTGCCTTATTGTCTGCACCCAGCAACGTTGTACCACTGGCTGTGATGATATCATTACCAATTTGATGTTTTAAGTCCCTGTGCTCAGACATTTTAAGCACAATATGAGGGTCATCTGGTAAAATAATATCATCGCCCTGGTAATTGTGATGGATTATTGGCTTAACACCTTCACCGCTGCAATCCGGAGAGGTATCCATATGAGAACAAAAGAAAATTACAGGCAGTATTTTTTTGGTGTTGGGCGGAATTGTTCCATAAACATATCCGTTTTTATCCATTTCTGCATCCGAAATGCCCAATGCTATTAATTCTTCAACCAATAAGGCACCTAAATTCTTCTGCTTTAATGTGGAAGGGCAGGAAGCTGAGTTCGGATCTGATTGTGTATCTATTTTTGCGTAATGTATAAAACGCTGTTGTAAAGATTGGTTTAAATTGATGTATTTGCTCATAATTCAAAGGTAAATGTTATAAATATTCAATAAACATATTATTTTTGTAAAAAAACACCATGATATTCAAGCTCTCCAGGTTTACAGCCCTGACTGTTTTATTTTTCCTGCTGATTAATTATTCCTTTGCGCAATCTAATTATTTTAAATGGTCTGTTGGTTTTGGTGCCGGACCAAACTATTCTAAAACAGATGTATTAAAGGGCAGCTGGGGCCATACAGTATATGGAGAAGTAAATCATTACCTTACTCCTTTTGTATCGCTTGGACTTGAGGGGCAATATGGTTTAGTGCAGGGTGGAGATATTCATACTGATCCGCATAACCGGCAATTTTTAAATGACTATACCAGTCTCAGCGTCAATTTTAAAATGGCACTTGGAGAGTTGATCGACTTTGAAAGAAGCACGCTCCTTGATAATATTAAGGGAATTTACGTTGGCATTGGTGCTGGCGCAATTAAGAATAATATCGCCGATATTGTTCGGCGCAAACCTATGTGGGCTGCTATTGATCCGGGATACGGACCCTTTCCCGGAGAAAATAAAACAACAAACCTCTGGGTGCCTTTAAATCTGGGATATAATTATTATTTCTATGATGGTTACGGTTATGCACGTTTTGCCATCAATCTCAATCTTCAAAGTAATTTCACGTTTGGTGAAGGCTTAGACGGATATGATGATTCATCTGTTAATTTTAAAAATTATTCACCAGATACGTACAATACCTACAGCATAGGGGTTAAGTGCTTCTTCGGAAACACAAGAGTTTATCGTAGAACTTTGTAGGTTTGTTTCACCATATTTTCAGCTTTTTTCCATGAAAAATATTTTTGTGTTTTACCTGCTGTTTTACACATTATTTGCCCACGCACAAAAAACACCATTTGAACGAAGCCAGAAAACACAAACATCCACTTACCCGGAAGCCCTGGCATATTATAAGCACCTGGCAGATCAGTATCCACAGGCAAAACTTTTCAGCTACGGAAATACCGATTTTGGTCAGCCGTTACAGCTGCTGGTATTGTCAAAAGATCAGGTTTTTGATCCTGTAGACATTAAAAAAAGCAATAAAACGGTTCTCTTGATCAATAATGGCATTCATCCGGGTGAACCAGAAGGAATAGATGCTTCTATGATGCTGAGCAGGGATTTATTAAAAGGGAATAAGCTTCCAAAAGATGTGGTTATTTGTATCATTCCACTCTATAACATTGATGGGAGTTTTAATAGAACCTCAACTTCCAGAGCCAACCAGAATGGTCCGTTGGCTTATGGTTTTCGCGGAAATGCGAAGAATCTGGATTTAAACCGTGATTTCATTAAAACAGATTCTAAAAATTCAGCTGCATTTCAACTGATTTTTAATACCTGGAAGCCGGAGGTTTTTGTAGATACCCACACCAGTAACGGAGCCGATTATCAATATGTTATGACCCTGATTCCGACGCAGAAAGATAAGCTGAATACCATTTTGTCGGGATACTTAACCAGTACTTTGGTTCCAGGTTTGTATGGAGCCATGGCCAAACAAGGTTATCCTATGATTCCCTATGTAAATTCAATTGGCGAAACGCCTGAAAGCGGAATTACCGGATTTATAGAATCTCCAAGATATTCTACCGGATATGCTGCACTGCATAATGTAATTGGTTTTATGCCAGAAACACATATGTTAAAATCTTATGATTTGCGTGTTGATGCTACCTATAAATTACTTCAAAGTTATATTGATATCATTCAGCGTGATGCAAAACTTATTCTGGAAAACAAGCAAAGGGCAGATGAGTTTGTAAGCAGGCAACTTGAATTTCCTTTAACCTGGCAGTTGAACAAAAATGAAGTGAATCATATCACTTTTAAAGGTTTCGAAGCCGGGCAAAAACCAAGTGCAGTTAGTGGCTTTAACCGATTATTCTATGATAGAAGCAAACCTTACACCAAAACTATTCAGGAATGGAATAAGTATGAACCCGCAATTACTGTTCAGAAGCCACTGGCTTACATCATCCCTAAAGCCTGGGACAAAGTGATTGCACTTTTGAAACTGAATGGCGTGGAGATGCAGGAACTTAAAAGCGATGCCAAAGTAGAGGTAGAAAGTTATTACATTGAAGATGTTAAAACGAGTTCAAGGCCTTATGAAGGACATTATTTGCATACGGGAGTGAAAATAAACCCAAGGAAACAAACGCTTCAATATTATGCTGGTGATGTGGTGATATATGTCAATCAAAAAAATAACCGGTATATTGTAGAAACGCTGGAACCGCAGGCTACAGATTCTTTTTTTAACTGGAACTTCTTTGATTCCATTCTGGATATGAAGGAACATTATTCTGCTTATGTTTTTGAAGACACAGCTGAAGCGCTTTTAAAAAGCAATCCATTATTAAAGGCTAAATTAGATGAAAAGAAATCTGCCGACACTGCTTTTTCAAAAAACGCTGCTGCCCAGCTTGATTTTGTCTATAAAAATTCTGATTATTACGAAAAAACACACAACCGGTATCCGGTAGCCAGGTTAATGGCAAATGAAAAATTCAATTTAAAATAATCCAAATGGAATACTTAAACATGGCTCCTGTAGCCTCCATCATTTTTGTCTTTACCCTTGTTACCAGCCTTTATGCTTTTTACGATCACAGTTCGTATGGAAAGTTTATGTTACATCCATATAGTGTTTCTAAGGGTCATAAGGTTTTTACTTTGTTAACAAGTGGCTTAATTCATGCCGATTGGATGCACTTGTTTTTTAATATGTTTACCTTTTATGCCTTTGCTTTTACGCTTGAACAAATGATGGGCAGCTGGCAGTTTGGCTTACTTTATTTTTTAGGTTTAGTGCTGAGTGATTTACCTACGGTTTTTAAACATAAAGATGATTTTCATTACAATAGCCTGGGTGCTTCGGGCGCTATTAGTGCGGTGCTTTTTAGTTATATCTTGTATAATCCGATGTCTAAAATTTACATTATTTTTATCCCGATTGGGATACCTGCAGTAATTTTTGGCGGATTGTATCTGGTTTATTGTATGTATGCCTCTAAAAACTCCAGAGATAACATTAACCATGATGCACACTTTTTTGGGGCCCTAACCGGATTGATCTTTACTGTAATTTTTGTGCCCGGCATCATTCAGCATTTTATTGCTGCGCTATCCGGCAGTAGGTAAACAAGGGTTTTCGAAAAAGCTCATGGGATTATTGGGGTCTTTGATAATTTCAAACTGCACATAACCCCAGGGTTTCCAGAAGTTTTCCAGCACCTGGGCATAAACCTTGTGCTGCCAAACATCAAACAAGGGTTTGCTCATGTTTCCGCGTAGTGGCATGGCTTCAAAGTAGGTGGTACCCTCCACCGGCATAATGGTGTATTCCGGCAAACGGTTAAAGAGATAAGCTGAATAATAAAAACGGGCGGTTAATTCTTCAAATTGTTCGGCCGTTAAAGCTTTGTCGCTAATTTCATTAATAATTTCCTGGTGAAAACGTTTGTTCGTGCCGTTATCCTGCAGGCAGGCCACAATGCCAAAATCTTTAAACTTTAGCGAGAAAGTAAGGGTATTGATCTCATCGCGGAAGCTAAAGGGGGTTTCTTTATTTTCAAGTTTTACCACGGTGATTGACCATGGCGTAAAATCTTCAAACGCTATGCTGGTATAGAGGTTTTGCAACATAAAATTGAGGTTGGCAAACTTCATCATCAGTGATTGCGACATATTTAAACCATCTGCAGTCATTTCCTTTCGCAAGGCAGCATGCATTTCGATGTATACAAAACCATATAAAAACTTACCAACCCAGTTGAATATTTCCAGCTCAGTTAAGGTGGAAACGCCGGCATAACCCTTTGCAAAAGCCTGTTCTATTTTATGTTCAAGCGGGATTAAGAATTGCTCATTCACTTCACTATTTGCCGGAATAACCAGTGTATTGTAAGAACGGATACTTTCATCTAAAAATTGAATCTGCTCTTCGCCGGTTAAGCCAGCCTGTGCCAGCAACCATTTTGGAATAAGTGGCAGCTGAATAACAGGTGAGTTGAAAGTGTTGCCACTTAAAAAGCATTTCTTGTATAAAAAATCAAAATGTTGGAAGGGATTGTATAAGCCAGTATTCATCGCTACAATATTAGACATTATATTTTTAGGGCTTATAGAAGATGTTTTATTTTAACGCTGCGATTACGAAGTGATTTGCTAACTATGGAATGGTCTTAACACGCTTTTGTGTAATTTGGAAGAGATGCTGAATCAAGTTTAGGAGGATGTGCGAGAGCATGACTAATGTAATTGAGCCATGCTGAGTTATGAAGCATCTGCATATGATGGAAAGCTGACCATTGATTACGAATAGCCTTAATAATTATTGTAAAAATAACTGATATTCTCCACCAGTTGATTATAAATCGGTTTGGTAAACTCTAAAAATAAGGCTGCAGGTGGTGGTGGAAGAATCTCTTTTCTTCTGGTCATGGCCAATTGGTTTTTATTCAGTGCACGATCATCGCCCTGATAACTTGCCCAACTGTCTCTCCAGACAAAAGTGCCTGGAAATTTTTGCTGTTTAATAATTTTCCGGCTCTGCCAATCTGTAATGGTCATATCCAATAAACCTGAAGAGGAAATACTTTTTTCAAAAATACTTAAGGTTGCAGTTACCGTTCCGTATACAGGTTTTTTATCTCTCGTTTCGCCAATGATCACACTGTCGCGTTTCAGTTTTTCTACCCTTTCTTTTACATAGGTTTGGCCTACCACAAAATCATCAAAATTTAAACTTAATACCTGATCAGGAACAATTTTTTCATTGGTAGCCTGCTCTTCAGGATAAAAGAGCACAAATTTATTGCGGGCATAACTGCTCATGAACTGATTGATTTGTTGCTGGAAATAATCTCCGCTTAGCTGATATGGCCCCCTGTTCACGATGATTGGCTGAACGACCACACGGGTAACTGCCGCCCAATAAGCATCATCCAGTTTCGTTTTAACATCTTTATAACCGGGTTGAAGGTTTTGCGCTTTCTCAAATTCGTAATAAGCTTTTTTAGCCGAGAGGCGATTGTTTTCATTCAGGTAACCCATACCAGAATTGTAACGGGCAGCCGCGGCATTATAACGGCTATCGGCAAGTTCTTTTACATATTTTGCCGGTGCAGGAATAATAACCAAACAAGCAGGGCAGGTATAAATGTCATCTGACAGCTGGTTGATTTTCTGGTAATCATACATTACCGATTCCCATCTGAATAAATCGTTGGATAGCTTAGCCTCATTAATTTTCCGGAGGTGATCCTGTAGTGCCAGCTCATAGGCTGTTTTTAATACCTGCATGGCTTCGCTGTTTTTGGGCGAATTTTGTAATCTGCCAACTGCTTTAGCAACTGATGCATCATAATCGCCCTTTTGCAAGGCATTTTTTCCAGTGGTACATCCACCCACAATGATGATGGATAAATAAATAAAATACCGTAATCTTGAAAGGTTTTTCATAAACAGCGCATTGAGTAGTTATTGGATGAATATAATCAAATGTTTATTCATCCTATGATTAGATTTTAATGATAAATTTCCAGTCATATATTAAGAAGACGATTGATCATGATGATTAGTTACAAGCCTTTTGAATTAGAATTAAAATATCCTTTTTCGATCTCCAAATTTACACGTACCAGCACCCCTATCATGCTGTTGAAAATTAATTATGGTGAAATGGTGGGATATGGAGAAGCATCTATGGTGCCTTATATGGGTGAAAGTGATGAAACGGCACAGGCTTTTCTGAAAAAGGTAGATCTGAGCCAGTTTACACATCCTTTTAATTTTGAGGAGATTATTCATTATCTGGACCAAATAGCACCTGGTCAGCCAGCTATTAAAGCCGCCATTGATATTGCCTTGAATGATATTAACGGGAAGATTTTAAATAAGCCCTGTTATGAAATATATGGTGCAGATCCATTAAAAATGCCGGTAACTTCTTACACCATCGGGATTGACACGCCCGAGGTGATTCGTGAAAAGTTAAAAGATGCTGCACGGTTTAAAGTCATTAAAGTAAAACTGGGGCGGGATAATGACCGGGAAATTATTCAAACCATCAGGAGCATGACAGATGTTCCCCTTTACGTTGATGCCAACCAAGGCTGGACTGACCGGATTAAAGCCATTGATCTGATTTATTGGCTTCATCAACAGGGGGTGGTGTTAATTGAGCAGCCTATGGATAAAAATGATCCTGATGGAAATGCCTGGTTAACAGCGCGCAGCCCGATTCCCTTACTTGCAGATGAAGCGGTACAGCGTTTAAGCGATATGGATAAACTGAAGGGAGCTTATCATGGCATCAATGTTAAACTGATGAAAAGTTGTGGGATGTATGAAGGCCATCAAATGATTTTGAAAGCCCGTACTTTCGGAATGAAAGTGTTAATTGGCTGCATGAGTGAAACCAGTTGCGCCACATTGGCCGCCGCTGCCCTGGCACCACTTTGTAACTGGGCAGATTTAGATGGCCCCTGGTTAACCAAAAATAATCCATTTACTGACCCAGATTTTGAAGAGGGAAAGTATACTTTAACGCATATGCCAGGCTTGGGCTTACAGGGGGTTACTTCGGGTCTTTTTCTTTAAAAGATTTTCGAATGTCTTTGGTTAACTGATATTTAAAATAAAATAAACAGCAAACTACACCTACTAAAAATCCCGCAGGAAGGTATTTAGCATTATTGTAACACCATACTAAACCAAAAATGGAAAGGATGATGGCCAGATTATAAAATATATTTAGTGCGAATTTTTTACCCACAGTGTAAAGGATTGAATGAGGAAATGATTGAATGAGGAAATGAGTGAATTTTGAATGAAAGAATGATCGAGTTGCCTAGCGATTGCTTCATTCACTCATTCAAAATTCACTCATTATTTTAATATACAGGCATATTTGGATCAAAAGCCTCTTGCCAGGCCAAAATCCCACCTTTTAGGTTATACAAATTTTCATAACCGTATTGCGCTTCCAATTGCATCACTGCGGCTGCACTTCTTTTTCCGCTGCGGCATTGAATAATTACCGGTTTATCTTTCGAAACCTTATCAGCCTCAATTAAAATTCCGCCTAGTGGAATATTTTCACCATCCAGGTTGGAAACTTCATATTCGAATGTTTCACGAACATCGATTAATTGAAAATCTTCTTTATTGTCGATTTTCTCTTTTAGTTCTTGTACCGATATTTCTTTCATTTTGATTTTTGTGTTTGTGCAAATATAGGGAATTCAATTTTACGGTTAACATCAAAAAAATACCACATAATCTGATGTTGGTCTGTAACAACTTTAACACTTAGGCGTTTAACTATAAAATAAAATGGACAAGCTGAATCGTTTCTTTTGGTTTTGTTCTGGTGCGCATATCCCAACACTGGAAAAGTATCCATCTGAGCAAAATAAATATACAGGCATTGGTGCCACTATCTTTTTTACAGGATTATTTGCTGCCTTATCTGGTGGCTACGCCATGTACTTTGTTTTTAAAGGCGATGACTTAGCCGTTGTTTTTGCGCTGATATTTGGATTTTTATGGGGTGCGGCTATTTTTAACATGGATCGGTATATCGTATCAAGCCTTAACAAAAGTGCCGGCACAGGCAAGCAGCTTTTACAGGCAACACCGCGTATTTTACTGGCGATCATGATAGGGGTGGTTATTTCCAGACCCATTGAGCTTAAAATTTTTGATAAGGAAATAAAAGAACGCTTAAAAGTTAGTTACCTGAATGGGCAACGATCTAAAATTGACACCTTAAATAAAGCATTTGAAAACAAATACCAGGTTGAATTTGGACGGCTCAAGCAGCAGAAAGCCACACGTGATTCACTGGAAAAAGGAATCAAGGCTGACCGGCAGAAATTAAATTTCGAAATTTTTGGCAATAAAACAACAGAAACTTCTGGTGTGATGGGCTACGGACCTTATGCAAAACGTAAAGAGGCAGAAATTAAGCAGCGGGAGGTAGAGCTTGATTCATTACGGTCAAATATCAATAAATCGGAATCATTTGTAGATCAGCGCAAGGCATTTGACGGCTTGTTTACCGAAAACCTGTATACTAAAAAGCAACTGGATAGTTTGGCTAATCTGGCGGGTTTTGCTGATCGGAACTGGGCCCTGGGGCAATTAAAATTTAATGTAGACGGCACGCGGGATAACAATACCGCCACCGCAGTAACTTTTATCGGCCTGCTTTTTGTCTTTTTTGAATGCCTGCCTGTTTTCGTAAAACTCATGAGTGCCCGCGGACCTTATGATTATGCCACGGCTGACGGCGATGATGTGTTCATTTATCAATCTAAAAAAGATAAGGATTTTTATTTTGAAGTAGCCGATAACATTCATGAAACCCGGGTTGATGCAGAATCATCCAAACGAAAAGAAATCATTAAAGGAAAAGCATACCGGGATCTGGAAAAGTACGATTGGGACCAGGATTAACCAACAGCTTAAATGTTATTAATTATTTTACATCTTAGCTCGCGCATTCTTAGTAATTTAAGCCCATCAAACCTCTTTTATGAAGAAATTTTTAGGCACAACCATATTTAGTGTGCTTTCGCTTTGCGTTTTCGCTCAAAATGAAATTAGTTATACCGTTTCGTTTCCAAATGCAATCCATCATGAAGCTGAAATCGCCATGAGCATTCCTGATGTTCCTGCCGGAAACTTAATCGTGAGGATGAGCCGCTCATCTCCCGGGCGATATGCCACACATGAGTTTGGTAAAAACATCTATCATCTTAAAGCTTTTGATGCAAATGGCAAGGCATTAATCATCAAACAATCTGCCGGTGATGTGTATGAAATCCCATCGCATGGCAACCATGTAAAAGTAACTTATACCTTGTTTGGCAACTGGATTGACGGTACTTATGCCGGTTTCGATGAAACACATGCACACATGAATATTCCGGCAACTTTTGCTTTTCCGGTGGGAATGGATGATCGTCCGAGATTGGTAAAGTTTGATTATAAAGACAAACCGCAATGGAAAGTAGCCACTCAGCTCAAACCATTGGCTAACGATACTTATTTTGCGCCTAATTTCCAGTATTTTATGGATAGTCCGGTAGAAATAGCGGATTACAAAACAGCCAAGTGGGAAGTTAAAAACAAGGATGGGAAAATACAGACCATTCACTTCATTGCACATGCTAACGATAGTCAGCAAACGATAGACCAGTATGCAGAAATGCTGAAGAAAATGGTGGATGAACATTTTGCCGTCTGGGGCGAATTTCCTAGCTATGATTATGGTAATTATTACTTCCTTGATGATGTATATCCGGATAATGCCGGTGATGGAATGGAGCATCGGAATTCTACTTCTATCGTGCAGCGCACACCAAAAATTGAAGGTTATGAGGCCAATTTGCTGGGCACCTTTTCGCATGAATATTTTCACAGCTGGAACGTAGAGCGTCTTCGTCCGAAAACACTGGAGCCTTTCAATTTTGAACATTCTAATATGAGTGATGAACTTTGGCTGGCTGAAGGATTTACACAATATTACGGCGGTTTACTGCTCACCAGATCCGGATTAAAAACAGTAGATAATGCTATTCAAGCTTTCACCGGAATGGTGAATTCAGTTTTGAATACCCCGGGAGCAAAGAATTTTTCACCCATCCAGGCCAGTCGTTATGCCGTATTTGCTGATGCCGGTGTGGCAATTGATCAAACCAATGCAGCTAATACTTTTCTTTCTTACTATACTTATGGTGCAGCTACGGCCTTAGCCCTCGATCTCCGTTTACGTGCTGAATTTAAGCTCACACTTGATGATTACATGCGTGCACTTTGGAAAGCTTATGGGAAGCCTGAAATTGCTTATACTATTCCTGATTTGGAAAAAACGTTAAGCGAGCTGACCAAAAATCAAGCATTTGCAAAGGATTTTTTTAGTCAGTATGTTTATGGAACAGATAAAAATGACTATGCAAAGCTTTTGCTTCATGCTGGTTTTGTATTGCGTAAAGCTAATCCCGGAAAGGCATATGCGGGTTTCGGGCGGTTAAATTTTACAAACGGCAAAGTAGTTTTACCACAAACTTTAATCGGTTCTCCCGCTTACCAGGCAGGTTTAGATGTCGGGGATATTATTTTAACCATGGATGGAAAAGAAATTAAAACCATTGCCGATATGGATCATGTAACTGCAGCACACCAGCCTGGCGATAGCATTCCGGTGAGCTACCTTTATCGTGGTGAAGAAAAAACAACCCAGTTAATTTTTACAGAAAATCCCACTTTGGAAATCATCACAATTGAAAAAACCGGAGGGACATTAACACCGGCTTTGCAAAAATTCAGGGATAATTGGTTAAACTCGCAGGTAAAATCTAAATAACAGCAAAATATATAGTTTATGAAGAAAATATTTTTTTTAACGCTTGCTGGCCTGGCCAGTTTACAGCTCAACGCACAAAACATTGATAAAATCATCACCCAAGAATATACCGACCATCTGATCAAAACCTTAAGCAGTGATGAGATGCAGGGGCGTGAAACCTTTACCCCAGGTATAGATAAAGCAGCTACATTTATCGAGTCTGAATTTAAAAAGATAGGACTTCAACCCTTAACAGGAGAAAAAAATTTTAGACAGACATTTTATAAATATCAGGTTGCGAATGTAAGTAAAACGATTAAAATTGATGGGAAAGAGATTGCCCCCGAAAATTTAATGGTTACGGGCATCACCACAGAAAGTGTTACGCTTGATAAATCTAACACTACAGTTGTTAAATTAGATCCTGAAAAACCATTTGTAGCTCAGTTTAGGGCTATGCTGAATACCAATAAAAATCAGATCGTATTGATAGACAGTAAATTTGCAGATCTTTTTAACCGCTATAGAGACCATTTTAGTAAGCCAACAACTGTTGATGAAAAAGATATAAAAGCAACGACTAGTGTTGTACAGGTTTTTGTGTTAGGTAAAGATGCCGCAACAGATTTTTCAGCAACTTTTAAAAGCAAGGTAACCCAAATGCCATTGTTCAATGTTGCAGGTGTAATTCCAGGTAAATCAAAAGCTAAAGAACTGGTTGTTTTCTCCGGGCATTATGATCATTTAGGCGTACTTAAAACAGTAGATGGGGATAGCATTGCGAATGGAGCTGATGATGATGCTTCAGGAACAACAGCTATGATTGCGTTGGCTAAATATTATAAAACACAAAAAAATAATGAACGTACCTTGATTTTTGTGGCCTTTACGGCTGAAGAAATCGGTGGTTTTGGCGCAAGGTATTTTTCAGAAAAATTAAATCCTGATGATGTGGTAGCCATGTTTAATATTGAAATGATTGGGAAAGATTCTAAATTCGGTAAAAACACCGCATTTATTACGGGTTATGATAAGTCGGATTTTGGAAAGATTTTACAGAAAAATTTAGCTGGCACAGAATTTACTTTCCATCCGGATCCCTACACCGAACAGAATCTTTTTTATAGAAGTGATAATGCAACTTTAGCTGCTTTGGGCGTGCCGGCACACACCATTAGTACGGATCAGATTGATGTCGATAAGTTTTATCATACCGTGAAAGATGAGTATAGCACACTGGATGTGGAAAATATTTTATCAACAATTAAGGCGATTGCCAAGAGTGCAACTTCCATTGTAAATGGCATAGATACGCCCACCCGAATACCAAAATTAAAATAGCATATTCGTTTTTAAGTTTCAATAGCCTACCATAAAAAAGCCTCAAATTATCAGTTCAATACTATAATTTGAGGCTTTTAAATTTTAATGAAGACTAAAATTTGTATTCCATCACATAGTCATCCATCAGAAAGCCTTCACCAATATCAATTTTTACCGATTCTTTGATGGTAAAGCCCCCTTTCAGGTAGAAATCTTTTGCTTTATTATACTTGTTAACATTCAGTTGTAATGCTGATGCTCCGGCTTCTTTCGCCTGATTGAAAATTTCATTGATCAGCAGTTTACCTACACCTTTACCATGGGCTGATGGCAGCACATAAAGCTTATGGAGTTTGTATATTTTTTCTTCAAGGTCAATAATGGAATAACCGGCAAATCCATATTGGGTTTCATTATCCTCAGCAATTAAGAAAATATGCCCTTCCATCAATTGCTTTAACAATTCCCCCTTACTGTACATTTTTTCAAGCATGTAATCAATCTGATGCTGGCCGATAATTTCAAGATAGGTGGATGGCCAGGTTGCTGCAGCAATATCCCGAATGATCTCAATATCTTGTTCTTTGGCCTTTCTTAATGTAATCATATGGGTTCACTGATAAAAATGGGTTGTCCGGAAAAAGTAAATTCTACGAAGCCATCTTTAACCACTACAAAAATTTCTTCTTCTGTCTGCGTCAGATTGGTGACTTCCAGGTATCGGTTTCCGTGGATCAGAAACTCACTTCCTGCGGGCTTCCATACAGAAAAACCAGATTTAATAGGGTAATGTTTCGCTTTTTCTGTGAATACAACGAGGTTAATCTGGTCTTCGAAACCAGCGAATTTTTCCAAATCAAATTTTTTGGCAATCACATTAACTGCCGGATATTTCTCTTCATATAAATAGTTGACGGCAACCATTAAGGCATCAACTGGGCCCTGAATAATTTTCGTGTCTTCCTGTACATCTTCTGTTTTTCCATTTACCAGCACATCCACTTTCAACCCAAGTGAGAAAATTTTATCATAGTTTTCACCATTAACCAACAGTGTTGGGCTCCACTCCAACAGTTGACCCAATAACTCCTCGTTAAAATTTCCAAGCTCATCTATATATAAAGCCGGCTCTTGTTTTT
This sequence comes from Pedobacter sp. MR22-3, assembly GCF_026240075.1. Classification (NCBI taxonomy): domain Bacteria; kingdom Pseudomonadati; phylum Bacteroidota; class Sphingobacteriia; order Sphingobacteriales; family Sphingobacteriaceae; genus Pedobacter; species Pedobacter sp. MR22-3. Next base: position 756,951 of record NZ_JAPIVF010000001.1, read on the forward strand.
CTTTTACAATATGGTGTGATGACATAATGCGAAGATATAAATTTCGCATTAAGTACGGTACATTAAGAATCAGCTGCAGGTAAAATGATTAACGGTTATAAGGGTATTCACTTACCCAATGAAATCCCCTGTTAATGAGCCTGAAATCGTTAAGATCTTCCCTTTTAAAGCTTACCGATATAGCGTCTTGATCGCTCAAACCAGAGAAAACCAGTTTGTCTTTTCCAATAAGATGGTAGCTTAACATATATTTTGATGAATCTTTAGCGGTAGATTTTAATACCAGTTCTTTCTTTTTCTGATCAAAAACAGCAGTGAAATTAACTGTACTATCATTCATCTTTTTTATCCTCGCATAACCTGTATAATTGATCACCATTTGTTTCCAACGGATGCTATCGGTAGTTAACGGAAGCAATGTTTTATCGTTAAGCCTCATGTCTTCTACATTATAAATACCATATAAAAATGCTTTAGGTGCCACACTGCCATAAGTTTTGGTTTGTTGGATGAAAGTATACAGCAAAGTAATCATTGAGGCGGTGATATACAGATATTTCAAACTATAGGCCGAAATGTAAAGCCAACGCTTTTTAAAAGCAGGGCGGTACATTTTATTGAGTTGCTGAATTTCATATTTGATGAAGAAACGGTACAGTGTTAAGAAATGAGGGGCCAGAATAAAAAGGCTCATGACTACAAGCGCGGTTGAAAGCAGTTTTACAGGTACGTCGAAAAAATAATTCATCGACATAACATGTACAGTTGCCGCCAGGGATAAAAAGGCACCTACCACTACCGTTCGGCGGAACAATAATAAAACAGCAGAAACTTCTACAACACCCATAAAGATATTGTATCCTTTCGAAAAGCCCAGAAATGTCCATGCAAGGCCCATAGGTGAGGCATCGCCAAAAGGTTGTAAAAGTCGGTTTAACGAAGGATCGGGAAATTGAAGTTTGATTACCTTTAATAAACCATATAATATCAGGGTAAAGGCCAGATAAAACCTCACCAGTACTACGAGCCAATAATAGGCCGCATTGTAGCCTTTACGTTTGCGGTCGAAAACTGACCAAATGATACAGCCGATTACTGAAACCAAAAATATAAAAAGCAATAATACCCAATCATATGAGGTATCACCACTGCCGTTGGTGGTGATTGTAAAATCGTAATTGTAATTGATGACATGTTTGGAAAACCACGGAATGAAATGATGTAGCACCAAGCTTGGTAGCTGCAATATGCCCGAGAGAAATGGGAAAGCCTCGTTATTGTTTAGGATGATAAAAAGCGGCAATAAGAGAAAGAAAAACCTGAAAGCGATTTTTGTATAGATATTCCAGGGGGGGCTGGTTTGAGAAACATTTTCTGACATGCTGGTTAGGATTTATCCCAAAACTAAAAAATATCCAACTGGCTTCAAATGATAAAATGTTAATTCACAGCAATTTATTTAACTAAGTTGTAAAAATCCTGATAAGCTTCAATAAAATCATCTGCAGAATAGATTGCTTCAGATACGGCGATTCCATAAATGCCTGTTTGCATTAAAGCTTCTGCATCGTAAGTTTTTATCCCGCCAACGGCCAGAATGGGTGTAGTGATTTTTAGAGATTCAAGCTGTGGCATGATGGTAGCATATCCTTCCACGCCTAAAAGGGAAAAATCATTGGGTTTAGTATTTGTGCTTGCAAAAGGACCAAGTCCGATATAATCTGCTCCTGCTTTAGTCAAGCTGAGCATATTTTCAATTGTATGTGCAGTGCCTCCTAAAGTAATATCGTTTCCTACTAATTTGCGCAGGGCGATAAAATCTGCGTCCAGATCTTCCATATGAAATCCCTGAATATCTGCCTGGCCATTTAAATGAATATGGTTGGTCACGATTAATGTTGTACCCCAATCATCACAGATTTCGGCAATAACATTGATTTCTGCTAAAAGCTCTTCATCTGTTTTATTTAAACAGCGATACTGTATCCACTTCGCTCCTGCCTCACAAGCCATTTGGGCTTGTTCAATATGTGTTAATTGTGGAATGTCGTGCGTGATATATTGAAGTTTCTCAATGTATTTCATAATGATGTGATTCAGTTGGGCGAAAGTATAAACCCGAAGGTATGAATATATCGGATGAACTACATAAAAGTATTATAAGGGCAATTACGCTGAACAGCTAATCTTTTCAAACAGCATTAACCGACAGGAGGATGTTTGCCAGTTCATCTCTGCAAATGGATTAGATCAGTAATGTAAAAAATATAAGTTGAGAGTCTATCTTATTTTTTCTTACATTACTGATGGGGCAAAGAATTAAAAAAATGATAAAGACTAAAATTTCACATTTAAATTCAACAGCAAGTTAGTGCCTGCCTGTGGGTAATAAAAATTTTCTGTAATCCTGCTTCCACCTGAAAGATAACCGTAAGTGTAGCCGTTGCTTTCGTATTTTTTGTCAAACAGATTATTCACCAATAAACCGAGATTGACATTTTTTACGCCTGCAAATTTAAAGTTATAGCCTAAACGTGCGTTACTCACCCAATAGCCATTAATTGTTCTATCATTGTTTTGCGTGTTATCCAGGTACTGTTTGCTGACATATTTACTTTGCAGGGCAATGGCAAAACCTGCTACCGGTTTGTAAACCAATTCGCCGAATAATACGGCTGCGGGTGAGAAGGAAATGTCAGTTAATGAATAATGATTAACCACCTGGCCACCGTTATCGTAGTCGTCATAATATTCCGTAAAATTTTTGATTTTGTTTCTGCTGAATGCTGCATTTGCATTCAGTGCGAAAGATTTATTAATGGTGTATGAACCATCCAGCTCCATCCCCAAACGGTAGCTTTTATCTACATTCTGACGGAAGTTACCACCAACATCATTGATTTTTCCGGTAACCACCAGCTGGTTTTTATAAAACATACCATAAGCATTGGCACCTAAGTTGAAGCGGCTGTTTTTGAAACGGTAACCAAGTTCAACATCATTTAAGCGCTCCGGTTTTGGGAAAACACCAGCCGCCGCATCTACATAATCGTCACGGTTGGGCTCTTTATTGGCTACGCTGAATGATGCATATAAATTGCTTTCAGTATTGATGAAATACGTGGCACCTAATTTTGGATTGAAGAAATTTAACTGATCATTAATGGCCAGTGTATTTAATTTATTCTCCGTTCCGGAAATATCATAATAAACCCTGCGGTATTGTAAATCGGCAAATAAGCTTAGCTGTTCAATAGGACTATAATTTACTTTTCCGTAAATATTAAAGTCAGTTTTAAAACCTTCGTTATCATAATAATGCCTGTCTATATTTCCGTTGGATGCATATTGCGCCCAGATAATCTGTCCGAAATGTGCTCCTTTATATTCATTATATGCACCACCAACTGTAAAGTTTAAGTTTTTTTGTGGTACATAGTTGAAGGCATAGGTAACCCCATAAAAATCATTATCAAGCCAGCGGCGACGGATTAAATCTGTATTGGTTATGGTTGTCTGACCAACGATAACCGGGTTTAAACCATAATCACTTAGCTTATTATCTGTCCTGAATTCCTCATAATATCCTTCTCCCTTTGTATAGTGCAAAGCCCCGTTGAATGAGAATTGATCAGAAAATTGCCTTGCATACAGCAGCTGGTAATGATTTTGCCAGTAATTATCCGTTTGATTATGATAAGTAAAACTGTTATACCGGCGGCCGGAATTTAGTAAGTTTGCGGCATCATCAGCATTCAGACCATTCCTTTCTATATAAGCCTGCATTCCGGCAACATCATTGTTTAATCTTGATTCAGGTATTCCATTCCAGGATTGATAGGTTTTTTCCGATCCCGCAAATACGTTTACCCTTAACAAATCTTTATTGCCATGATAAGCACCTGAAAGAAAGTATGATTTTAAGAGTGAGGCTCCCCTATCAACATAGCCATCAGAACTGATTCTTGACAGGCGGCCATCAAAACTAAAACGATTATTGATTAAACCTGTCCCTACTTTTACCGTGTTTTTCCAGGTATCGAAACTGCCATAGGTATTATTTACCTCGGCGTAAGGCTCCATTTCACTGGCTGTGGTCTGAATATTTAAACTGGCACCAAAAGCACCTGCGCCATTGGTAGAGGTACCTACACCACGCTGAATCTGGATATTATCTACCGAAGAGGCAAAATCGGGCATGTTAACATAAAAAGTTCCCTGGCTTTCACTATCATTAACGGGAATACCATTTACGGTGACATTAATCCGGCTGTTATCGCTTCCGCGGATGCGAATTCCGGTATAGCCTACACCTGCGCCTGCATCCGAATTCACCACCACTCCTGGTGTGTTCTGCAGAATGAAGGGCAAATCCTGTCCGAAATTATTTTCTTCAATCTCGGCTTTGGTTACGTTTTTATAGGTGGTAGCTGATTTTTCATTCGCCCGTGTGGCCCGAACAATTACCTCATCTGCCAGGAAATTTTGTTGAAGCAGCGTGAAATTTAATACGTTGTTTCCATTAAGCGTGATCGGTTTTTCCTGCGTTTTATAACCCACATAACTGACCAGAATGATATAATTCCCGTTCGATAAATTACTTAAGGTATAATTGCCATCCGCATCGCTTAATACCGCAGTTCGCTGGTTTTTGATTTTGATGGTTGCACCCGGTAGGGCGTTTTGATTGTTATCCGTTACTTGTCCGGTAATGGCATTTTGTGCCGATGCCAGAAAAGGTAACATTGCAACAAGCGCGGTAAAAAGTAAATTCTTCAATGTTTTTTGTTTTAGTTAAACCCATCAGAAATAGGGGTACTCCCGATTTTAGTTAAACTTCCATAACTCCAATCCCTACGCCGGCATTATCCGGATCAGGTGCATCTAAGGTAGAGGGATGGAGGGTTTAAAGGCAGAGGGTTTACCTTCTTCCTTTTCAGCTTTAGCCTTCTACCTAAGAATGGGTATGATCTCAGCCCGTTTTTGTGTTTATAACAAACAAGGCACCCCCAATGATGGCGCAAATGTATAAAAATATGTTAACGATTATTTAATTATTTATAAAATAACCAGGTAAAATTAATCACTTCCGGTATTTTTTGTCAGTTGAAGTTCAAACTGAAAGCAGCACTTTAAATCTAACATTAGCATGGCATAAATTTTTTAGACCCTTTTTAATTTTATGCTTCAACTAATCTCGTGTGATCAATAAGTACGTTTCTCATTTGGGTATATTGCTGTTGGGGGTATTATCTTTGCTCCCCTTATCCCTTTTATATGTCCTGGCTGATGGTGTTTATTTGCTGCTTTACCATATTATTGGTTATCGCAGAAAAGTTGTCCGAGAGAACCTGCAGAATGCCTTGCCGGAAAGAACACTTAAAGAAATCATCAATATTGAAAAGAAATATTACCGGTATCTGGCTTCATTGATTTTTGAAGTGGTAAAAATGAGCCGCATCTCGCGGTCTGAAATTGAAAAAAGGTTTGTCTTTAAAAATAAGGAACTTGCTCTATCTTATTTAAAGAGGGGAGAAAGCATCCTCATTTGCTCTGCACACTACGGAAACTGGGAATGGGGTACCTTAGGTCTTGGCCTGAATTTCCCCTGTGCGCATTATCCAATTTACAAGCCCCTGAGCAATCCGGTTTTTGACCGATGGTTTAAAGGAGTAAGAAGCCGCTTCGGGAATAAGCTCATCGCTATGCGCCAGACCATGCGGGCTTTGGCTGCTGGCAAAAATAAACCGAGCATGTTTAGTTTTGGGAACGACCAGGCACCATCCAAGGATGAGTCACATTACTGGACCACCTTTTTACACCAACAGGCCTCCATCCAGCTGGGGATTGAAAAGATTGCGAAAAGAACAAACCGGCCTATCTTTTATTTACAGGTAAAGGTTTTAAGACGTGGATATTATGAAGTAGACTGTGTTCCCTTATGCTTAAATCCTGCGGAAACAGATGAATTTGAGATTACTGAAATGCACACCCGTTTTTTAGAAAAAATCATCAGAGAAGAACCCGCTTACTGGTTATGGAGCCACCGCCGGTGGAAGTATAAGCCTGCGGCATAAACAGAAATTTTTTCAGGCAGAACAAAGGAACAGGCACTAATCGTTTATATTTGTTTGCCTAATGGATTATCCATGAAAACTTTTAAACGTACCCTCATTTATGTGTTTAGCTTTCTGCTGCTGTTTTTTGCCTGCCTGTTCATCTGGCAACCGTATCTGCTGAAAGTGTTGTGGTATCGTACCCCTGATGCAAGCACCTATAAAGTTTTTCCTCAGGAAGTGATTCATAAAAGCGATTCAGCCTTTCATTTTATTCGGGCAGAGAGAATGAGAAACGACATCGATACCCTTCAGGTTCGCGACGGCAGCCATCAATCCATTCCCTTTGGTGAATATTTTAAAAAGGGGAAGTTAAATGCTTTTATCGTCATCAGAAATGACAGCATCCTGTATGAAAAATATAGTGAAGGGTATGCTGATACTACCTTAACCACAGTATTTTCTGGTGCCAAAAGTATGGTTTCGGTTCTTTTGGGGCAGGCATTGAAAGATGGTAAGGTTCAGAATTTATCACAAAAGGTAACGGATTATATTCCGGAATTAAAGGCTAATCCGGCTTTTAAAAATATTACCTTGAAAAACCTGCTGGACATGAAATCCGGACTGGAATTTAAAGATGCTTATGGCGGAATAATTAAAGCTTTTCTCTCGGATGAAGCCAAATACTATTATACGGGTGATATGAAAGCGGAGCTGATGAAAGTGAAACTGGTAAATAAACCAGGCACGGTGTGGAAGTATAAAAGTATCGATCCGATTTTGCTGGGCTGGGTAATTGTTCGTGCAACAGGAAAAACACTGGCAAAATATACTGAAGAGAAACTGTGGAGGAAAATGGGGACGGAGCATGATGCAAGCTGGGGATTGGATCAGGAAAATGGCCTGGTTAATACCGCCAGCAGGTTTCAGGTTTCGGCCATTGACTGGGCAAAGGTGGGCCGTTTATACCTGAACGGCGGAAGATACAAGGAAAATCAGATTGTGCCTCAAGATTGGGTGGAACAATCAATTGATATCGGGAAAGAAGTACCCGCATCTGCAAAAGGCTGGCAAAAATCAGCCCATCATCACTTATGGTGGATTCCGCAAACAGGAGAGAAAGGCGATTTTGCTGCGGAGGGCATGCTGGGACAGCGATTGTATGTAGATGCCAAAACCGGAACCATTATTGTTCAGTTTGCGGAGCATGGTGCCGGTGATTATCCTTACCGGAAAATCAGCAGATACTTGGCCGGTTTGCCATTTCATTATTCGAGAGGGAATTAACCATAGAGCGCACGGTGTTTCACGAAGAGAAAGAGGTAAAATTTACGCTGTTTTCTCTGTGGTAAAAAAAATTAAAATGCTACATTGTCTCTGAATGGAAAACGAAGACGTAAAAATCCTTAAAAAAAAACCAATTTTTCCGGTTACACCAGCTTTACAAAAGTATTTGCGCAAATACCAGCGTGAAGCCAAATTGCCCATTGGCTATCATGATTTGATGCAGTTTAATGAAGCTTTCCCTTTAATGGATAAGTTCGGAAAGGATTCGCTTTGGGAAGGTCCGATTTATGCGCAAGACCTGATTGAAACATTACACAATGGCTTAAAGGAGATTTATGCCAATCTGAAGGCATCAGGAAACCTGCGTATTGTAGAACATAAATACATTGATAAAATTGAATATTGCACTTTTGGAAATACCCATCCCTTCCGGATCAGAATCGTTAACCGCCTGAATGATGTTTACGATTATTTCTACATTAAAAAGGCCGATGCCTCCCGTATTTATGGTTTGGAAATGGAAGAAATCCTATCTCCAAACCAGGTCAATTACCTGGTTGATGGTGATACGCTGGTAGAAGAACATATCGCAGGCATTCCTGGAGATGTGTTTACAAAGGGTCAGTTGTATACCCCGGAATTTAATCCAACACGTATTGCCAAAGAATTTGTAAAGTTTAATGAGCGTTGTTTGATTATGCTGCTGGGCGATATGAGGGCTTATAACTTCGTGGTGCAAATCACACCTGATTTTGATGATATTCAGTTTAGAATCCGTGCAATCGATTTTGATCAGCAGTTTTATGAAGGTAACCTGAAGGTATACTTACCGCAGTTTTTTAAAGAGAACCTACCTTATGTAAAAATGAGTATGGAACAGCTTACCGAAAAAACCGTATTGCAATATCAGCAGGAAGAACGGTCTTCTATTGTGCATCGGGTCAGGAGCGAACGACATCGCCTGACAGATCTTAGGGATGTATCTAATAAAGAAGAATTAACCACGCCCGAAAATATTGCCGTTTTGAAACAAGGTATGAGTGATTACTTTAAGGATGCCAATTATCTGAAGTGTACAAACATGACAGATATAATTGAACTGAATATCAAAAATATCATCAGGCAGGTAAAGCTATAAAACTAAAAACGGCTGGTAAAATTACCAACCGCTTTTTGAGTGAATCTAGAAAGAGCGTCTAAAAACGTTTAGGCATGCTGACCTTCATGTACTCCTTCTGCAAATTCCTCTACAATTTTATCGTTAAAAGCTGGTAAATCTTCAGGAGTTCTGCTGGTTACCAGGCCCTGGTCTACCACAACCTCTTCGTCACTCCATAACGCGCCTGCATGAATTAAATCTTTAGAAATGTTTTTCACAGAGGTCAATTTTCTACCCTCTACTACTTCAGCATTAATTAATGTTTGCGGACCATGGCAAATTGCTGCAACTGGCTTCCCATCTGAAAAAAATGATTTCACGAAAGCAATGGCATCTTCATTTACACGTAGCTGGTCAGGATTGATTACTCCTCCAGGCAATAATAATCCATGATAATCTTCAGCATTTGCTTCTGAAATGGTTTTATCTACATCCACTTCTATAGACCAGTGATCCTGATCCCATGCCCTGATTTTTCCACTTTTTGAGGAGATGATGTGAACGGTTGCGCCCTCTTCTTTTAACCTCTTTACTGGCTCGGTTAATTCAACTTCTTCAAATCCGCTTTCTGAAAGTACAGCAATAGTGCGGTTACTTAATTGTCCCATAATCTTTTCTGTTTTAAATAAGTGATGTATTTAAGACAACATTAATGGAATTTTTGTTTTTATAAATTTAAAGTTAGATGCTTCTTTTGTCGTCAGTTACAATGGCCATTACACAAAGTACAAAGGAATTGGATTTAATTTCAGTTATCGGGAAATTATCATTAAAAAACTTAAGAATTAGATATATTTCAGATGTTAATCATTTGTTCGTCTGTGTTTTATAAAATAAAATGCTAAGTTCCCTGCAATGACAATATGATTTAAAACGTTTGGAATTAATCCATAATATTTCGTGAAAATTTCAAATCTTTCTTTCAGGCTTTCCCGATGCTTTTTCTTGCTCATGCCACCAACTAAATATTTGGCCACATAACGGTGAACATTCACAATATTAGAAGCCTTTTTGGTTGCTTTTATAATCCAGTCGATATCAGCGCTGTATTTGTATTTTAAGTCGTAAGGTTCAGTAATGCTTCGTTTAATGTAAATAGCCTGGTGGCTGATGTTCATACCAAACTGAAAACTTTTCCAGTTAAAATTTTCCGGTGCTTCATGACGCCGGCGGCCTAAACTTTCCCAGTTATCGTTATACATTTCCGTTTCTCCATAGTAGATATCTGCACCGGGTGCAGCGTCAAAAACATCTTCCACCGTTTGCTCATCATAAAGCTCATCGCCGGAATTCATGAATAAAACGTAATCACCGGTAGCTATTGCGAGGCCTTTATTCATGGCATCGTAGATTCCTTTATCTTTTTCTGATATGAGTTTAGCAATATTGATTTTATATTTTTCAATAACTGCTAAAGTGCCGTCAGTTGATTTTCCATCAATTACGATATATTCTATGTTTTTATAGGTTTGATTTAAAACAGAATTAATGGTGCGTTCAATATCCCGAACGTTATTAAATACAATGGTGATGATGGTTAATTTAGGCATACTAATCCATTAATTTTTTTAAGGTTTCCACATCAGGTAAAACACCTTTATATGCCGCAGGTAAAACGGTACTTGTTTTATAGGTTGCAACACCCATGGTTTTACTAAAATCTCTGAAAGAAAACTCTGCTACTTTGTTTTTCTTTTCCTTGCACAGAATAACCCTGATTGATGGCTGTTCATGGGGTTGTTTAATGTACTCATCCAAAGCTGATAAATAAAAATTCATTTTGCCTATATATTCAGGCTTAAACAGTTCTTTATTAACCAGCGCAGCTGCCCTATATTGACGCTGAATAATTGCCGATTTCAAGGCTTTGACATTATTGATACGGCTTTCAGATAGTTCCATAACTTATGATTACTTCGGCTGTAAATCAATTAATGTTTCATACAAATGAATGTGCTCAGCTGCAATTACCTCTTCTGAAAAATGAGTTAAAATGCTCAATCGCGCAGCTTTCTGAATCTCTTCTTTATTCGGGCGATGATACAACCATTCAATTCCATTGGCTAAATCTTCTGCATTTTCATATTCTGCCAGGTAACCGTTTTGCATGTGCTTCACCATATCCGGGATTCCGCCTGTAGTAAAAGCGATTACAGGTGTGGCGCAAGCCAGGCTTTCCATTACCGTATTGGGTAAATTATCTTCGAGCGAAGGCGTAATAAAAGCATCCGCAGCAGAATAGCATTTTGCCAAATGATCGTCATTGCTGATTGTGCCTAAAAAAGTAGTTTTAAAAGGAAATTCCGGCATTTCAGCATGATCTTTATTGCCAAATATCACCAGCTCAAAGTTATCTTTTTCAATTCCGGGGCGCCGGGATAAAATTTCTAAAGCTTCAATTAAATAAGGCGTGCCTTTATGCTTATCATTTTTAGAAGGCATAAAACCACTCATCAGCACAAATTTTTCAGGATCGATTTTTAGAATTTTCTTTGCTTCCGATTTAACATAGGGCTTAAATATCCTGGTTTCAATGGTATTGGGAATTACGGATGCTTTTCTTGTACCAAGTAAACTACTAAACTTAACTGATTTTGCCATCCAATTGCTTGGTGCCACAATATGGAAATTGAGTTTAGTGTAAGCTTTTTGTTTGCGCAACCAGGTTTTATGAGATATATCATCCTTATTGCTGATTTTTAAAACCGGACAATTGCCGCATTGCTGATGAAAGTTTTCGCACCCGTAACGAACATGACAGCCCCCTGTAAAGGCATTGCTGTCATGAAAAGTCCATACAATCGGTTTTTCCAGTTCATCAAGTTCTGTTAAAAACTTAGGCGTTAGAAAACCATGATTAATCCAGTGTAAATGAATAATATCTGCATTTTTAACCGCCGGATGATTTTTAATTGATCGGCCAAACCACTGCAGACTAAATGGTGTTTTTACAGATTTACTTAACCATTTTGCATAATACCTTTCGGATAAAATATTATAAACAGCTTTAGCCTTTTGTATAGGAGATTTAGAAAAAGTATCAATTTGCGGATTTTGTCCAAATTTATAATACACCAGAACTTGTGAGTCAATCCCATTAGCTTTTAAAGCATCGCTCAAACGCAAACAGGCTCTTCCTGCTCCGCCGTTTCCATCGTAGGTATTTAGGTGTAAAACTTTCAAATCAATCAAAAATACATTTTATTGTTTACGAATATAAAATCTGTTGCGTAATTTCAAATTTCTTAAGCCAACAAACAAAAACCATGATCAAAACCGTATTGAAATCGCTTGCGGCAATGGCATTTTTGCTGCCCTGCCAAACATTTGCGCAAAATCAAACTTATTTCGCTTCATTTCCTGCTTTAACGCCTGATGCGCAAACAATAGTATTCAGCTACGATGGCGACATCTGGAAAGTTCCGGTAAAGGGTGGTGTAGCCGATCGGATTACAGCCATGCAGGGTGAGGAAATTAACCCCAAAATCTCTCCTGATGGCAAGTGGCTTGCATTTTCGTCCAATCAGTTTGGTAACCATGATGTTTATGTAATGCCTTTGGCTGGCGGCGATATTAAGCAGCTTACTTTTAATGATGCTGCTGATGAAGTAGACAACTGGAGCTGGGATTCCAAAACCATTTACTTTACTTCAGGAAGGTATAATTCTTTTTCCAGTTATAAGGTAAGCATCAATGGTGGAACAGCAAACAGGTTGTTCGAAAATTATTTTAATACTACCCATCATATTGCCGAAGCTCCGGATGGGGCATTATTTTTTAATGATACCTGGGAGAGCTATCGTTTTCCAAACCGGAAGCATTACAAGGGCGCATACAATCCGGATATTCAATCATACCATCCGAAAACAAAATCTTATCAGCGATATACGGATTATATCGGTAAAGATTTCTGGACCAGCATTGATCAGAAGGGGAACATCTTTTTTGTGTCTGATGAAGGGAATGACGAATATAACCTGTACACCTTCATCAACGGAAAGAAAACAGGATTAACCAGTTTCGCAACCTCCATTAAGCGGCCTTTTGTTTCAGCAAATGGCACTACCGTGGTTTTTGAAAAGGATTACCAGCTGTATACCTATGATGTAGCTTCAAAAAAGGTCGAAAAAGTAAATATCAGCACATCAAGAAATCAGGTGTTGAGTAAGGAACAGGAATATGATGTTAAAGGCAATATTTCCAATTTTGATGTTTCAACAGATGGTAAAAAGATTGCTTTTATTTCGCGTGGCGAAGTGTTTGTAAGCGATGCCGACGGAAAATTTATCCGCAAAATTACCAATAGCGGCGAGCGTGCAATGGAATGTAAATGGCTTGCCGATAACAAAACAATCTTGTTTAGTCAAACCTATAATGGTTATCAAAACTGGTTTAGCATGACCGGAGACGGAAAAGGAACAATCAAGCAGCTCACTAAAGATAAAGCAAATAACCGGGATATATGCCTCAATAAATCGAAAACGATGGCGGTGTATCTGAGCGGCAGGAACGAATTGAAATTAATGGACCTGAAAACTTTTGATAGTAGAACTTTGCTTACAGATGAGTTCTGGGCATTTCAAAATTCGGCTCCAAGTTTTTCACCGAATGATGAATATGTATTGTTCACTGTATACAGAAATTTTGAGCAGGACATTCTGGTGCACCACATTAAAAATAATAAAACCATTAACCTTACCAACACTAGTGTAACAGAAACGGCGCCTGCCTGGTCACCTGACGGGAAGTATATCTATTTTACCAGTGCCCGTACCAAACCAAATTATCCGATGGGCATGTTTGATGCGCATATATACCGCATGGCTTTAAACAATTACGACCAGCCTTACCGGTCTGATAAATTTGATGATTTGTTTAATGAAACGAAGCCTGCCGAAGTAAAACCATTGGAAAAAACAATTAAAAATGGAAAAGTTAAATCTGATTCCAGTAAATCTAAGCCAACGCCTAAACCTGCTAATGTAATCAGCATTAATACACAAAATATTTTAGACCGGATTGAACTGGTAGGGCCAGGTTTCGGAGGGCAGTTTGGAACGGATGTTTTTGCAAAAGGAGATAAAAACTATATCTTTTATCGTTCCAACCATGAAGGCGGTGCACCAGGTTTTTACCGCACTACTTTAGCGCCTTTTGAAGCCAATAAAACAGAAAAAATCACAGATGGTGGGGATAATTCAATTATGCAGTCAGGCGATAGTTTTTTTATATTATCGCGTGGCGTCATCAATAAATACAATCTGGAATCCAACAAGCTGGATAAAATAGACCAGGCATACAAATTCACCCGCAATTTAAATGCAGAGTTTAACCAGATGTTTTATGAAACCTGGGTGGGTTTGGATGAAAATTTTTATGATGAAAAATTTCATGGTGTAGACTGGGATAAAATGAGAACCCGGTATGCTACATATTTGCCTTATGTAAATAACCGAAGCGATTTACGGATTCTGCTTAATGATATGTTAGGTGAATTAAATTCATCGCATATGGGTTTTAATAGTTCGGGAGTAGAAGAGCGCAAAAACCTGAATTATACCACCAATGAAACAGGAATCATCTTTGATCAGCAAAATCCATTTAAGGTGACGCGTATCGCCGCCAAAAGCAACGCAAACCGCTTTGGTGTGAATATATTACCCGGCGATATTTTAACTGCGGTAAACGGAATTAAAGTTGATGAAAAAATTGATCGTGATTATTATTTCAGTAAACCTTCTTTGGATCAGGAAATGACGCTAACCTTTGATAGAAAAGGCAAGCAGGTTTTTGTCAATCTGCATCCGGAGAGTGCCGGGACTTTAAGGGGAAATCTTTACGATGAATGGATCAGCAATAACCGCAAGAATGTGGATAAATGGGGGAATAACCGGATTGCCTATTCATACATGAAAAATATGAGTGGCGGAGAGTTGGAAAATTTCCTGCTTGATATGGTTGCGCAGGAAGAAAATAAAGAGGCCATTATTCTTGATCTCCGCTACAATACAGGCGGAAACGTGCACGATGAAGTATTAAAATTTCTCGCTCAACGGCCTTACCTGCAATGGAAATACCGTGGTGGAAAACTGGCCCCGCAAAGTAATTTCGGACCTGCAGCCAAACCTATTGTGTTGCTGGTTAATGAGCAGTCATTAAGTGATGCGGAGATGACCGCCGCAGGATTTAAACAATTAAAACTCGGAAAAATTATTGGTACTGAAACCTACCGATGGATTATTTTCACCTCTGCAAAAGGCCTGGTAGATGGTTCTTCTTATCGTTTACCCTCATGGGGCTGTTATACCATGGATGGTAAAAATCTGGAAAGTGAAGGTGTAAAACCTGATATTTTAGTGAGAAATACCTTTGAAGACAGGTTGGCTGATCAGGATCCACAACTGGAACGGGCAGTGGCAGAAATTTTAAAGGATTTGAAATAGATCAATATCGTGCTGCCGGATTGATTTATTGCACCCAATAGCCTCATAACAATTGTGCAATAAATCAATTTGGCCATACTACCTTTCAGTTTTACTATTCTTTTCCGTTTCTTTGGAGCGGAATTGAATTATAATATGGCAAATTTATTAACCGACAGGGCTTTTTGGGTAAATTATTGGGAAAGTAAAAAAGGGCTTGCCGTTCAGCTACCTGAAAATTATTTGTTCCATCGCCAGCTTACAGAGATTGTTGAACAAAATCAGGTCAATTCTGCGATTGAACTGGGTGGTTTCCCAGGCTATTATGCTGTATTTTTAAAGAAATATTTAAACCTGGACGTCACACTTTTAGACTATTTTGTTCATCCCCCGGTAGTGAATGAATTACTGAAAAAAAATGAACTGGACGAAAAAGATATTCAGATCATTGAAACAGATTTGTTTAGCTACCAGCCTGCACAGCAATATGACCTGGTATTAAGTTGTGGTTTAATTGAACATTTTAATGATACGGCTGATATTATTAACCGCCATATCAATTTTGTAAAGCCTGGTGGGATACTATTTATTACTTTACCAAATTTTAATGCTGTTAACGGCTGGTTTCAAAAGAACTTTGATAGGGAAAACTATGATAAACACAATATCAATAGTATGAATCCGCAATTATTAAAATCCATTTGCGAAAAGGCCGGACTAAAAGATATTGAATCAGGTTATTTCGGTCGTTTTAGCGTTTGGTTAGAAAATGAAAATCAGAAACCTGCTGCTGTAAGGCTGTTTAAAAAAGCAGTGTGGTTAACAGGTAAAGTGCTCACCAAAATCATCCCTTTCGAGAGCAAAAGTTTATCGCCTTATATTGTTGTTCAGGCTAAAAAGCCGCTATAAGGCTTTTTTATAGAAGCCCACTTCGCTTAATGTGATACAAACCGGCGACTTTGTGATATTGATTCTTACTTTATTTGAATGAACGGGTTGCTCAAGTTTAATTAATCGCTTTGCGCCAATACTGGTGCCGGTATAGATTTTTTTCCACGTATTTTTTTCCAGGATTTCAATGTCATAACCCGCTATTCTCTGGCCTAGCGGAATATATTCCTGTAAACTGATGATATCAAAAGTTTTAGCCGTTTTAAGGTTAACCTCAATCGTAGCCTCATGTATCTTGTCATTGGTTGCCCAATAAGTATTTTTGTTGCCGTCTAATAGCTTTCCTGCAAAGTAATTTTTGCCCCTGCTGTTTGAAGCTTTGATTTGAGCGCCTTTTGCTAAATTATTGGCAAAGGTATTCCTGACCATATCGCCAAAAGTTTTCAAAGCGATTACATCATCATCATGAAGCTGTCCGCGGGGATCAGGAGCCAGGCCTAAATCCAGTCCTGCTCCCCGGCCAACACTTTTCAGGTATAAATCAAAAAGCATTTCAGGCGTTTTTGGTTTTTCTGCAGGATGGTAAAACCAACCCTTGCGTAAAGGTACATCACATTCGGCAGGCATCCAGAATTTCCCGTTTCTGATCCCTTCAGGGCTTTGGGGGTAATTGGCCTGGCCAGGAACGGCTTCACTTTTTCCATCTGGGGCCATAGGTGTAAAAGTTGCCCAGCTGGTTTCTGCGGCATGGCCTTCTTCATTTCCCACCCAGCGAACATCCAAACCTATATCGCTAAAAATATTGGCCATGGGTTGCATTTTCCTGGTGATGCCCCAGGTGTTTTTCCAATCGTAATAAGTGGTGTTGTCAATCGATCGTTTCTCTCTCGCACCTCCATAAAATCCATCTCCGCCATTTGCACCATCATGCCAGCTCATAAAAAGTTCGCCGTAATTGGAATATAATTCTTTCAGCTGTGACTGATAGAGCGCTAAATATTGATCTGTTCCATAAAGCGCGCTATTTCTATCCCATGGTGAGCAATAAATGCCGAATTTTAAGCCACTTTTACGTACAGCCTGCGCTATCTCCCTAACCAGATCACCTTTGCCGTTTCGGAACGGACTTTTGGTAATGTTGTAAGCTGTTGTTTTGGTTGGCCATAATGCAAAACCATCATGATGCTTCGCGACTAAAACAATACCTTTCAATCCGCCTGCCTTTGCTGCTTTGATAATCTGTGCCGCGTTAAAGTCTGTCGGGTTAAAAATTTTGGGATCAGCATCTCCAAATCCCCATTCCTTATTTTCGAAAGTAGTTGGGGTAAAATGCATGATGCCATAAATTTCTACATCGTGCCAGGCCAGTTGCCTTTTTGATGGTAAAGCTCCGTAAGGTTGCGGTGGAGTTTGAGCCAAAGTATGTAAAGAGAGAAGTAAAAGTATAAAGAAAATAGATCTCATGATTTATCGTTTAACTATTCTAAAATACAAAAAATAGCTTACCACCGGGGAAAATATTGTGCCAACTTCTCTGTTAAGAAGCGTTTTGCCCTGACCATGATACCTCCTTTACGTGTTGCCAGGAAATTTTTTATCGTTTCATAGGCATCCTGGTTTTCTTTAATTACATCCGGAAACTCAGAAATTGGTTTGGGGTTAATGATCACATTATAAATGTCGTTGATGCCGGAATGTACGCCCGTACCGTCATGGCCGATATTATTGACCAATGATTGTGAGGGGTTTAAGGTTAAGCCATTTTGCAGAAAAATAGAAGCATACCAGCGGATAGCCCAGCTGTTATTTTTGCCTTTCTTGAATTCCTGCATCTGTTTCCAGAAATTCATGGTATGATCAATAGAGAAAGCAGTCTTTTTTTGATGATCGAACTTGCTCATGAGGGTATCAATATCTGGTTCAAAATTTTTCCATGCGCGTTCCCAGGTGGCCCAGCCCCAACTGGTTGCTGCACGAAAGAAAAAAGACTCTGGAAGATGGTTGGTTTTTAAGGGATACATGTATGCCCCGATATGCATCACTTGTTCTTCCTTCCGATAACGATTTAAGGCCTCATTGAAATAAGTAAGGGTATGCGGAGAAGTGACCAGGTCATCTTCAAAAACAATCACCTGACCATACTCGGCGATCAATTTGCTCACACCGGAAATGATGGAGTTAGCGAGGCCAGCGTTTTCTTTTTTTTCAAAAATCTTAACCGATTTAAAACCATCAGTTTTTTTTATCATTGACCGCACTTCTGCTACCTTATCCTCATCCTGGATGGTTTTCGCGCCATCAGAAAAGATAAATAACCGGCTTTCTGCAGCAAGTTCATTTTGTTGCAAAAACTTTAATGTCCGTTCGGTATGCAGTGGACGATTGTAAACAAAAAGGGCAATTGGGGCAAGATTTTGCATGCGTTGATTTTATCGGTACCTATATTAACACTTCAATGATAACCTTTATCCGATTAAATTTTGAATATCATATTGGTTTGATGCAAAAATATATTAATAAATTGATTCATATGTTTCGTTTACATATGTTTTTTGCCCATCAAAGATAGGTATACAATTGAAGTTTATCATCAGGCCCATTGGGGAAGATAATAGTTTCATATAAGTTAACAGCCGTGCTACTTGAAGTGCCTGAAAAATTCAGGCTATAAAATAGGTTTCTTTATATTTCTCCCAACGTCTTATAGGGTAGAAAATGCAAATGTTCAGGTTGAATTCTAAAATATATGTAAATTCTGATCTGATTTTTTGGTAAGCACGGTATAAGCATTAGCGAACTGTTCCTGCTTTTTTCTGCCCAGTAAGTTGCCTAATGTTTTTTTGATCTTATATTCCAGTTCAATCTTGAGGTTTTTAGCAAATGTTTTTGGTGCTTTTCTATTAATAAATTCATTGAATTTAACTGTTTCAGGAGCTGTCATAGAGACCTTATCTTCCAGAATTTCCAGTCCCTCACTTTGTAGCAAAAACCTAAGCGATGTTGGTGTGTACATATTGATGTGGCCATAATCCAGAAAGTGTTTCATCCTCATATCTACACCAAAGCGATAGTCTTTTGGTACCTCAACCACAATATATTTAGCTACTCTTTTCAATTCGCGCAAGAGTATTCTTTCATGTTCCACATGTTCTAAAACGTGAGCCAGGATAATCAGATCGAAAGTATCATCTGCATAGGGGATTTTATAACCGTCAAAAGTTTGCGCTTCTTTAAGATGAACAAGTTTCCTGTCCTGAATGATGTCCACGCCACTTTGCGCAATTTCCAGGGCATAAAGTTCTGGGGCAAAGTTCCAGTCGTTCAGGAAATGCAGAATACTTCCATCACCCGCACCAACTTCAAGTACATTTTTTGGCTTGATGCTTTTACAAACCTCCACAATATTCTGTGCCTTATACTTCGCACCCAACATGCGCCAGGCAACATCGCTGTTGGTGTAAAAGTTATCGTATGCTGTTTTGACTTCCTCGCTTAACATATGATGGTGATTAAATACCTAAACAGTTATTGGATTTGTAAAAAACTGAAGTGGCTTTTTCGTAAAAAAGTCCCGGCGAAATTCCACTAAAACTAATTTCTTTAAAACCGTTTTCCTGAAGCAATTCTCGTGCGGGCTGGTAAACTTTACGTTCACTGTCATCCAGGATGATTACACCATCCGTAGATAAAGCGTCAAGGCTATATTTACAGCAATTGACGCGATCACGACCATCCACAATAATGATGTTGAATTTTTTGTCCAGCAACGTCGCTTTTCTGGCATATTCACCATCGCGGTGCAACTCGCAAAAAATCATCTCAGCGTTAGCCGGACTGGTGCCTTTAACTTTATCAAACCAACCTTTATCATGTTCTACAGAGGTCACTTTTCCGGCCCTTTCTGCATAAAAAATAGTTGAACTCCCGGAGCCATACTCAAAAATATGCTGGCTTTTCGTTATTCGTCCCTTAATAAAATCGATGAAGGAATAGGTTACCCAAGGTAATGCCCGGCCTTTGCCATCAACGGCCTGTTTCTGATCAAAAGCCGTAAACCAGCCAATGCTGTTTAGGTAGCCTTTATGTCCGTATGATAGTAATGCTTTCAGCCTGTTCGGCTTCGCGAATAGTACTGCTAATGCTTTTAAAGTGCTCAAGGTTTAAATATTTTTTGAAATGCGGTGATCAAAAATAATGATTTTAACATCATTATCCCCTGTTGGCGCGTTTTAGGAATTAATAAAACATAAAAAGTTGAAATAAAACAGGCGATCAGTGTCGCTATTGATGCTCCGACACCTGCAAATTTAGGGATAAGCCATAAATTTAACAGAATGTTTGCCGTTGCTCCGGCTGCGGTACGGTAAAAAGAGATTTTGGTATACCCTTCTGCAATAAGATATTGAGAGCTTGCCATCCCCAAAAATACAAATATACCTGACCAGATATGAATAGAAAGCATTGGTCCGGCACCATCGTATTTACCGCTATAGGCTATGTGAATAATATCCGCACCAAAAAAGCTGATGAATATTGCTATTGGAATATTAATGTAAACTAATAAATCATATAAATTCCCCAGCCGTTTCTGGTAGCGTGAAAAATCTGTTTTTCTGGCATTCAGCAGTGCTGGAAATACAGAAGTAACAATTGCACTTGGAATAAAGTACCATGCCTCACTTAGGTTTTGAGCACTACTATAAATCCCTACTGCTTTACTGCCCACACTTTTTAACATCACCACATCTATTTTCATATAAATGGTAACCATTACGGCTGAAAGTATTAATGGAGAAGATTGAATGAGCAATGATTTTGCCCTTTGTTTATTAAATTGCCAGTTTAATATTTTCAACCCGCGTTTCTGATAAGTCATGATTAATCCTATCGCCAAAATCACGGCATCTAAGATATAAGCAGAAACAATATAAATTAAAGGTAAGCCCATCGTTACAATCAGGATTTTAAAAATTGAAGTCAGGATGAGACTTACATTCTGTACCTGAACTACATACTTGGATTGTACCTGCGATTGAAAATAAGAATCAATTACATTAAACGATTTGAAGAAAGAAGCGAAAGCAAGTAAGGCAATCAGCAAGGTTAAGGGTTCACCCGGATTTTTAGAAAAATGGTGACTGATTAAATAAATACCGATGGCAACCGGAATTAATACACCATTGGTTATCATGCGTAATCCAAGAGAGGTACCTAAAATTTCATCTCTTCTGGACGGTTCCTGAATAATTTCGCGGATAATAAAGGTGTCTAGCCCTAATCCCCCTATGGCGGCCAGAATAGCAACTAAAGATAAACCGAAACTTAAATCTCCAAATAAAATTGGACCTAAATACCGGGCGATTAATAGATTTACAATCAAACTTAATGCTTTACCAAACATCAACCAACCCGTATTTTTTAAATACTTGTTAAACGCCTCTTCATCAAAACCTTTTATGCTAGGTAATTTCATTAGCGCAAAGATGTAAAAAAAAGCGTTAACTAGGTGAGTGGTGCACCAACGGCGATATCACATCGGTGACCGGGATCGCCATGTTTGGGATTAAGTTTAACATCGCTCTGGCTGGTTTCCATCATTTTACTTTCAGTTGGCTGAACTTCAGAAGTTTTTATTGCCGCCGGAGGCCGAACAACTTGTGAACTTAAAGGCGCACCAACGGCAATGTCACACCTGTGATTGGGCTGACCATGCGGTGGATTCATGCCTTTAGCTACTTTTATTGGCGCTGACGAGCTTATTGTTGAGGTGGTATTTGTTGTCTTTGCAATTGCCGCTGGTTTTGAATCCAAAGGTGCACCCACTGCAATATCACATCGGTGGCCGGTTTCGCCATGTTTGGGATTTAATTTCTTTCCGGAAGTATTTACAGCTATAGGCGTCGAAATGGTTACAGGTGATGTATTGTTGATAGATTTTTGAGGCTGTGCCACTGCAGTTTGTTGAAGTGGAGCCCCGACAGCCAGTGTGCAGGTATGGCCGGGTTTGCCATGCGGTGGATTATAGATTAAGTTAGTTTTGGCAGACTGTACAGCAGGTGAAGAAACATTCTTTTGAAGGCCTTCCAGGCCATTAGGCGTTTGAACAATGGTGTGATTACTTTCTTTTTGCTCATTACTGCATGAGCAAAAAATAATAATTACTGATAGGTAAACAAAGTTCTTCATTGTGAGCGTTTTATGGTTAATCAAATATGCTAAAATATCTTAACCTTTAAAACTCTTTTCTATTCGTTCCAGTTGTTTGAGATGATGTTTAAGGTGTATTTCTATAAATCTAAACCATTGTTTTGCATTCAGATAACCTAAACGCGGGTGTTTGGTTTTCAGCTGTAAATCTGCAGTGGCTATTTTAGGGTAGTATTTCTCTAAGGCCGTCTCAAATTCCATAATGAAATCCATGGCTTCAGTTTTACTGATTTTCCTTACCCTATCTGCCAGTATTTTGGGTGCTTCATATTTCTTCGCCGGTGGCAGTGAGCCCAGTAGCAGAATTAATTTCACCATAAAATGGGTGGCTTGCTTTTTGCCCTTTCCTGTAATGCTATTGTCCATCGCAATTAAAGAAAGTAAGCTGGCATCGAAAATATGCGCATATACTTCACTGTAACTCCAGCCGCTAATAGGTGGTGTAAGCTGAAAAATATCATCAGTATAGGAAGATAATTTAGATATATAGGAGGCAATAATGTGATTTAAAGAAACCCTAACTTTTGCTGTATTCATATTTAATTTACTTTAATAGCCCTAAAATAGATGAACCAGGTCCTTTAAGTGCGTAATTTCTTTCTTTACATCTTCAGGTTTTTCCTTTGCCAAGGGATTAAAAAAGATAGCCTCCATACCAAAATTTAAAGCACCATAAATATCTGCTTCTATACTGTCGCCAATCATGATACTTTCTTCTTTTTTTGCTTTTGCCCTTTCTAATGCATATTCGAAAATGCGAGGGTTTGGTTTATTGACCCCAACATCCTCCGAAATAATAACGTTTTCAAAATAAGGATTAAGGTTAGAAAGCTTCATCTTCGTCAGCGTAGTTTCTTTGAACCCGTTTGAGATAATATGTAGCGTATACTTTTCTTTCAGGTAGGTTAAAACATCTGCTGCACCATCAAATAAATTGGTTTTAGTAGGTGAAATACTTACATAATCCTCTTCAAACTGATGCGGGACTACATCCGGACTAATTCCCAGTTGGATAAAAGTTTTACTAAAACGCTCAGCCCTCAGAAAATCTTTAGTGATTTTCCCCAGATGATAATCCGTCCAGAGTTTGTGGTTGTTTTCGGTATAGGTGAGGATGAAATCAGCACAGGAATGAAGGCCTAAACCCTTTAAATCATAAGTCTCGTACAATTCGTTCAGTGTTTCTTCGGCATTGCGGTCAAAATCCCAAATGGTATGGTCAAGGTCGAAGAAGATGTGTTTTTTGTGATGATGCATAATTATTGATAAAGGTAGGACTTATCATCTGGTTTATAAATAATCTGAAACTTTGCTGGTCAGTTCTTCAATTAAATCTTCATCCATATATTGATAGTCATCCGGGATACTTAAAATGATTATTTCTTTTCCATCCGTTTCTTCGGGAAAACGTTCGCTCATCCTTTGTCGATGCTTTTTTTCCATCACAAAGATCAGATCTGCCCAAATAATCAGTTTTGCAGTGATTTTAATTCTGGCTGAAGGTTCAGTTCCGGCAGATTTTATCTGGTGATCAGAATGGTTTTTAAAAATGGTTTCTGCAGTTAAGCTTCTCCATTTATTTCTACTGCAAACAAATAAGATATTCAATAGAATTTAATTATAGCCGGAAACATTAAAAAATTAAATCTTTTCGCCATAAGCCAGGTCTCCTGCATCGCCCAGCCCCGGCACAATATAAGATTTACTGGTCATTTCTTCATCAATAGCACCGAGCCAGAGTCTGGCTTTCGGGAGGTTCGCACGCACATGCATCACTCCTTCTGCACTGGCAATGGCCGCCACAATATGTAGTTCCGAAATTTTATACCGGTTGATCAGTTCTTTACAACACATCACCATACTCTGCCCGGTGGCTAACATAGGGTCAGCCATAATGAGTACCCGTCCATCTAAATCCGGAGAGGAAATATAGTCCATCTGGATGACAAAATCACCGCTTTTTTCAACTTTTCTGTAGTCAGATATAAAACAGCATTCTGCCTGGTCGAAGATATTTAACAAGCCCTGTTGCAAAGGTAGTCCAGCCCTTAAAATGGTAGCCAGTACAGGTTGTTGCGCTAAAACGTCGCATTGCGATACGCCTAGTGGGGTGGTCACTTCCCTGCTCACGTAATTCAGCGATTTGCTGAGCTCATAAGCAAAAAATTCTCCGACACGCTCCAGGTTTTTCCGGAAACGCATGGAATCTTTCTGGATATTTTCGTCCCTTAGTTCGGCTATAAAGGTGTTGGCTACTGATTTAGTTTTACTGAGGTCAAAAATCATAGAAGGCTGTTTATTTAAGCGTGGGTAATCGCTGTCTAATTTATCAATTTCTCTTTTATAGATACCAACCAGGCGTTTGATTGTTTTTTGGAGTTGATTATTTATGATTTCTGCTGAAATAAAGCAGGAGCCTGATTGCCGGCAAATTCCAATAAATATTTGAAACCCTTGTTCAGTTTCTGATATTTCAGATGATTGGAAAGACTACGTAGCTTCCAGCTGCTTAAAAGTGTTCCTTTAACCAGTTTTACGGATTCGGCAAGGTTTCCGATGATTTCTTTAATCTCATCCGTGTTCAACTGATCAAGGGCCGTATCCGTAATGCAATATGACTTTACGTTTAGGGCGGTTACTTTTTCCAGCTGCAGATCGTACCAGCTAAAGGGTGTGCAGGTACCGGCCCTAAATCCTGGCGTTTCTGCATACCCCATAGAATAATCTGAAATGACGGCACTATTTAAGAGGTTCAGATAACATATCGGAAATTTGAGTACTTCCAGTTGCTGACTACTCAGGTTAATTTGCTCCGGTAGCATTTTTTTGAGCCTGGATACACCTGCCTTAACGTTGCTAACTTTCTGCTGATCATTGCTGCAGGGCCTTAATAAGCCCACTGTGCCTTTGTTCAGGATTTTGGAAAGATCACTTATCCCGATATAATCATCAGGGATATTGGGGAAACTGATAAAGTAAACAGGCGAAATATATTTTGACGCCAAATGCATGTTAATTTCTGGCAATACCTGCTTAATGTTAACATCCAGGCCGGTTAAACGATCAAATCCGGCACTTAGATACGTATTCTCCTTGTTGGAAATGCTATTGATAAAAAATCTGGTTTTGTTAATAAAGCCCCTGGGAATCTTCACTGGAACAGTAAAATTAATAGTGGGCTGTTGTATAAACTGCTTTTCAAAAAATTTAAACTGCGGATACCTGGTCTGGATAATATTTTTTAACATCAGCGACCATTCATCTATCACCGGACGTTCCAGCATTTTCCATTTAAACTGATAACTTTTGTTGGCCCCGAAATCATCTGTGGTTTTCTTTTGATAAAGGTATTCTTCATATCTGCTCATGATAAAAAAGGAAGCGGCAAATACATCAAAGGGTAAAAGTGAATTTTCTACAGGAAAGGGTACCTGGTATGGACCAAACTGCACTGTCTTCATTTTAAATTCTTCTACTTTATTAGAAAAAAGTAAATGAGAACTACTGAAAAATAATTCGTCAGCAAGTGGTGCCTGGCCATAGCTGATTTTAGCATGGGCACTATCCAGAAAATGCTGACTGTTTCCGGTAAATTCAACCTCGGCCCTGAGGATATCCTTAAATATAAAATTAAAGATATATTTTATCCGGGGCGTCAGCACTGCAGAGAAAACGATTAAATGCATACTTATTTAAACAAATTGAATAATGTGTAATTAAGATTATTAATAGTGTTTCCCACAGTAACAAATCATGTAAACGGGATATTAAAGTTAACGTAATTTAACGTTTATTTAATATTGAATACAAAAAATACCATTAAAAGTTTACCTGAAAAGTCTTATCAGGGTATAATACTCTTGTGCTTTTACGTGTTTTTCCATTGATTATATGGATAATACTCATCTGATCATCAAACTGATCGTATAGGATAGTGTTGTTTACCTCAGCCGTTTTGAAAGATGAGAGATTGTTCACCTCCAGGTAAATATTGGTCGCTTCATGGTCAATTTCAAAACCAATATATTGCAAAGCTGCAGGTTTATTGTTCACCTTGATTTGAAGGTGGCTTAAAAGATATTTCTTCACCACATCATCCATTTTTGTTTTCATGGCAGGAGCGGAAAGATCTGTTTTCTGGTGGTAGAGTTTGGCTAAAACGGATTCAAAATCATCTGTAAAAATGCGGCAGCTAACTTCCAGTGATTTTTCTTTCGGGTTAAAATTCACTTCTGTTGTACTCACATGGAGCGGATGCTTCAACCCTGCCCCCATACTGATGCAAATACAGCATAACATGAACAGGTAGTATTTCAATTTGAGCATGAAAATGATCTTAAATTACAAATGATTAAAGCCAAAGTTACGGTATAATGTGTTTAATCAAATCATCGCTATTGTATTTGATGTGCCAAATCATGTTCGTAACAAATTTGGTATCTAAATTTCTGTATTTAATATGTATTTATGCCGTAAAAAAGATAATTTTATATTTTTAATGATACTGCTCCGATAATTAACCAATTATTCATGCCGTTACAGGATTTTATCTTTTACTTTAAGTTGGGCTGGGCGCATATTATAATCCTTGATGCACTGGATCATCAGCTTTTTATTTTAGCCCTGGTAGCCATTTACAGTTATACCAATATTAAGCAGGTTTTAATTCTGGTTACGGCCTTTACCATTGGCCATTCTGCAACCCTGCTGTTAAGTGTATTGGATATGATCCGGTTTGAAAGCAAATGGGTAGAGTTTTTAATTCCCTGTACCATTGTGATTACTGCGTTAAGTAATTTATTCCGGAGGAATTTTAAAATGGAAGCGGTAAGGATCAATTATTTTCTGGCATTGGGTTTCGGTCTTGTGCATGGAATGGGTTTTGCCAATTCCATCAGGATGATGCTGGCTAAAGATCAGCAGATTGGCTGGGGTTTATTTGGCTTTAACGTCGGGTTGGAAGCTGGTCAGGTTTTTATGGTATTGATCATACTGGCCGCTACTTTTATCGTTTTTAATTATACCAAAATAAAGAGAATCAGCTGGGTTCTGTTTATATCAGCAGCCGTGTTTAGCCTGGCTTTAAAAATGGCTTTAGAGAGAATTCCCTTTTAACTAAAAAGAATGATTAATAAACTATTCACATTATCTGGCCTGTTGCTTTTTTCAGGAAGCCTGGCTATTGCTCAAAACATTCAGAACAATCCGGGGAGTAATCACGGAAATAAGTTTGAGCAATTGGGTACTATTTTACCCACACCGAATGAGCAGCGTACGGCAAGTGGTGCGCCTGGTGTAAAATACTGGCAACAACGTGCCGATTACAATATTAAATGTGAGTTGGATGAAAAAAACCTGTTGTTAACGGGCGCAGAGACCATTACTTATACGAATAATTCGCCTGACCCCCTCACCTATATCTGGCTGCAGTTGGATGAAAATGAGCATAGCACCAGTAAAAGTGCCAATTATCAGGATGCCACTAAAATGCCGGCTTACGGAACAACACAAACTTTAGACCGGCTGAGTAATCAGGCCGATAACGGCGATGGCATTAACATCACCAAACTGACTGATGCCCTGGGTAAAAATTTAAAATACACGGTCAATAAAACCATGATGCGGGTTGATTTGCCAGTGGCTTTAAAAACCGGACAAAAGTTTATTTTCAACATCAACTGGAATTATAAAATAACAGATAGAATGAGTGTTGGCGGTCGAGGTGGTTATGAATATTTTCCGGCAGACGGCAACTATTTGTTCACCATGACGCAATGGTACCCGCGTTTATGTGTATACAGCGATTTCCAGGGCTGGCAAAACCACCAGTTTACCGGCCGTGGTGAGTTTGCATTAACGTTCGGTGATTTTAAAGTGCAAATGACTGTTCCTGCAGATCACTTAGTAGGAGCTACTGGTGAATGTATTAATTACAGCGCGGTGTTATCTCCTGCGCAATTAAGCAGGTACAATGCCGCAAAAACGGCCACCGCTCCGGTAGAAATTCAAACACTTGCTGAAGCCAAAGCGGCCGAAACCAAAAAATCTACTGCTAAAAAAACCTGGGTGTTTAATGCAAATAATGTCCGTGATTTTGCCTGGACTGCTTCCCGTAAATTCATCTGGGATGCCATGCCGCAAAAAATTCAGGCCAATAATAATACTGTGATGTGTATGAGTTTCTATGGTAAGGAAGCCTACGGTTTATATAGTAAATTTTCAACGCGGGCCGTAGCGCATACCATAAAAACTTATTCTGATTTTACCATTCCATATCCATATCCTGTTGCACAAAGTATTGAAGCTGCAAACGGAATGGAATATCCGATGATTTGTTTTAATTACGGTCGCACAGATGCGGACGGAACCTATAGCGAAAGCACTAAAAATGGTATGCTTGGGGTAATTATCCATGAGGTTGGGCACAACTTCTTTCCAATGATTGTCAATAGTGATGAGCGCCAGTGGACCTGGATGGACGAAGGACTGAACTCTTTTGTGGAATACTTAACAGAAGAACTCTGGGATAACAAATTTCCAAGTAAAAAAGGTCCGGCATATACGATTGTAGATTACATGAAACTGCCTAAGGATGAGCTGGAACCCATTATGACGAATTCAGAGAACATTGCCCGTTTTGGCCCCAATGCTTATTCTAAGCCGGCCACGGGTTTAAATATCCTCCGTGAAACGATTATGGGCAGAGAATTATTTGATTATGCTTTTAAAGAATACGCCAGGAGATGGGCTTTTAAGCATCCTGAACCGGCTGATTTGTTCCGCACGATGGAAGATGCCAGTGGCGAAGACCTGGACTGGTTCTGGAGAGGCTGGTTCTACGGAACTGATCCTTGCGACATCTCACTGGATACGGTAAAATTTGCAAAGGCCGATTTTCCGAATGATGTTCCGGCGGCAAGGTCACGCATGTTGAAGATTGATAAACCTGCTGTAAATGCTTTTGAGGATATTTCCAAAATCAGAAACCGTGAAGAGAAAAAAAATAATTTCTATGTAGATAAAAACCCTGCGGCACAAGATTTTTATTATAAGTATGACAGGGGTTTGGTGAGTATAGATACCACAATAACCAACAAAGTAGAAACCGGAATGCCTTTGGCAACCGTACCGGAAGCCGAGCAGGATCAGTATAAAAACAAGTTTTTATACGAATTGAGTTTTAGTAATAAAGGTGGTTTGGTGATGCCGGTGATTGTAGAGTTTACGTACAAAGACGGTACAAAAGAAATCGATCGGATTCCTGCACAAATCTGGAGGCATAACGAATTGAAAACATCTAAATTTTATGTGAAAGATAAGGAGGTTGAGTCCATCCTCTTAGATCCGTTGCGTGAAACGGCAGATATTGATACCACCAATAATGTCTGGGGTGGAAAAGCAAAAGAAAGCAAATTTAAAACCTTTAAGGCGAAAGCTGGTGTTGCGGTAAGGGGCCAGTCTGTGGGCTTAAACCCAATGAAAGTGGCTGCGGGTAAGTAATATTAACAGTTATTGCTTCATAAAAAATCCTCGCTGAAATTATTCAGCGGGGATTTTTTGTGTACTGTTTATTTGTGTAGAGAAAGGTCTTTCCAGGATTGCACCTGATATTTACTTCTTCTCTGGTTTACATCATTTGGTTACTTCATCAATGCTCACGATTTCATAAAAGAAACATTCCTGACTTTTGCCTGTTTAACTGTTAAGCCCTAAAATCGTACATTTGATTTACACATGAAATTTAAGATCACATCCGAATATCAGCCTACAGGAGATCAGCCGGGCGCTATTAAACAGCTGGTTGATGGTGTAAATGCCAACGAACATTATCAAACTTTATTAGGCGTTACCGGTTCCGGAAAAACCTTTACGGTTGCCAATGTCATTGAGCAGACACAGAAGCCAACACTCATTTTAAGTCATAATAAAACCCTGGCTGCACAGCTTTACGGAGAATTTAAAAATTTCTTTCCGGAAAACTCTGTCAATTATTTTGTTTCCTACTATGATTATTACCAGCCTGAAGCTTTTATCGCTTCAAGCAATACTTATATTGAAAAGGATTTAAGTATTAACGAAGAGATTGAAAAACTACGTTTACGTACTACCTCCTCTTTAATGAGTGGTAGGAGAGATATCATCGTTGTTTCTTCCATTTCCTGTATTTATGGTATGGGTAACCCGGAAGATTTTTCCAGAATGGTGTTCCGTTTTGGTGTAGGCTTAAGGATTTCGCGTAATGCATTTTTACATAGCCTGGTCGAAATTTTATATTCCAGAACCACTACTGAGTTTAAAAGGGGTACGTTCAGGGTGAAAGGTGATACGGTTGATATTTATCCGGCCTATCTGGATCATGCTTATCGCATTTCCTTTTTTGGCGATGACATTGAGGAGCTTTCAGCCATTGATCCGGTTTCGGGCAAAACGATTGAAAAACTGGAAGATATGGCCATTTATCCGGCAAATCTTTTCGTCACTCCAAAGGATCGTTTCAATCAGTCGATATGGGGCATACAGGAAGAACTGGAAATAAGAAAGAATCAGTTAATTGCTGATCGGCATTTACTGGAAGCAAAGCGTTTAGAGGAACGGACCAACTTCGACATTGAAATGATGAAGGAACTGGGCTATTGTTCAGGGATTGAGAATTACTCCCGTTTCTTCGATGGAAGAACGCCGGGAATGCGTCCGTTCTGCCTGCTTGATTATTTCCCTGATGATTATTTAATGGTAATTGATGAAAGTCATGTAACGGTTCCGCAAATCAGGGCCATGTATGGTGGTGATAGGTCGAGAAAGTTATCATTAGTAGAATACGGCTTTCGTTTACCGGCTGCACTAGATAATCGGCCACTTAACTTTAATGAATTTGAAGCTTTAGCCCCGCAGACGATTTACGTCAGTGCCACGCCGGCAGAATATGAACTGGAAAAATCAGAAGGTGTGGTGGTAGAACAGGTGATCCGGCCAACAGGTTTACTGGATCCGGTGATTGAAATCAGGCCTGCCATCAACCAGGTGGATGACCTGCTGGATGAAATCGACATTACCATTAAGGACGGCGGACGTATTTTAGTCACTACTTTAACCAAGCGCATGGCTGAAGAACTCACAAAATACCTGGATCGGCTCAATATTAAAACGAGATATATCCACTCTGAAATTAAAACTCTAGAGCGTGTGGAAATTCTGCGTGGATTGCGGTTAGGAGAATTTGATGTATTGGTGGGAATTAACCTGCTTCGTGAAGGACTGGATTTACCGGAGGTTACTTTAGTTGCGATTTTAGATGCTGATAAGGAAGGTTTTCTTCGTTCAGAAAAATCTTTAATTCAAACCATTGGCCGTGCTGCCCGTAATGATCGGGGCAGGGTAATTATGTATGCCGACGGAATAACCGAGAGTATGGAAAAAACGATTTCTGAAACCAATCGTCGCCGGGATATTCAGATTGCCTATAACCTGGAGCATGGCATTACGCCAAAAACCGTAGGAAAATCGCGTGAAGCGATTCTGGAACAAACATCTGTTTTAGATTTCTCGCAAAAGGCCAGTGATAACAAAGCCAGGGCCTATGTGGAAAATGCTGAAATCAGCATTGCTGCCGATCCGATTGTACAATATATGGGTAAAAGCGAATTGCAAAAAGCCATTGATACCACTAAAAAGGACATGCAGAAAGCAGCAAAAGATATGGACTTTTTACAGGCAGCAAAACTTCGTGATGAAATGTTTGCGTTAGAGAAAATGTTTGCTGAGAAATTTGGGAAATAAGTTATATTGTTTGCTTTTCTGCTTTAACAAGATAAGTACTGGTTAAGCCATCATGCCAACCTCTGGAGGTAAAAATAAAGGAAAGCGGTTCAAATGGAACAAGGCGAAGGAAAGTTCGTCCTACCCGCTGACCAAAGCTTGGTTTTCCGGCCGTACTGTTTGTAATTACATTACCCAAAATTGTTTTTCCAATTGAAGTATTAAACAAGCCTTCATTGATCAGGTAATAGAGGGTAATGAATAAGTAAATCAAAACGTAGAGAAAATTTTTCGACTGGAATAACAAGGGTATGGTACTATTTGAACCTTCAAGAAGCTTTATTAAAAATCTTGCGATATAATCAAACGAGGGGCAAACCACTAATGCCACTGCAGATAAATCAAATATTCGGTGTAAAAATCGCTGCCATTTACTTACTTCATCAAAAGTGCTGTTTCCATCACCCAATGGAATGAGTTGAGGTCTAGTTGGAACCAGTTGCTGCAATACATAAACATAAAATGCACTAACCAGGAAGCTTGATACGTATGTGATAAAAAACAGGCTATCAAGCAGTGGTGGCTGATGGAGATCAGTTATAAAAAAACTTTTAATCGTCCAGATGGGAAAAAAGATAAAAGAAGAAAACGTGCTGTACAATAAGAAAATTCTTAATAGAACGGTGCGCCTGAACTTACTGGTCACAAATTGAAGTATGGCAATTAAATTAAATATATAAATCAGTGGATTAAAATAGAAGGAAAATGAAAATGACATGTTTGATATGTCATTCCTCTTAATTAAATTATAATATCCATACATATTCCATGCAAACATGCAAAATTCGTATAAGAAAATAATAGAAAGAACCAGTGCGATAATTTTGTTTTTAGACATTGAGGGGTTAATTTTTATCTTTGCAGGATGCAAGATATCTTTTTTCTTGTAATTAATTATCAATACAGTAAATCCAATTAATGATTTATTAAAATGAACGGACAAAACAGAAAAGACATTTACGCAGGCTTAGAAGTAGGAATTATCTTAAAAAAAGATCAACGATCCGGTAATATTACATATGGCATAGTAAAGGATTTACTTACTTCATCCGCATTTCATTCACGCGGCATCAAGGTGAGACTAGATGACGGTCAGGTTGGCCGGGTGGCAGAGATTGTGGCAGAATAAAACTTTATTTAGCCGGTTTGCGTTAATTATTGTAATTGAAATGCAATCAAAGGCCTAAAAAGTAACAAAATAAAGCCTTATACGTCTATATTTGTAATAACAGTAAATAAAGAATGGGATTAATAAAGTTCATTTTCATCGCTATATTGGTACTTTGGATCATCAGAATGCTGATCCGGTTGATATTGCCTATGCTCTTTAGTAACCTGGCCAGCAAAATGCAGCAACAGGCAAACGGCCAGGCAAATCAGCAACAAAGACGATCGAAGCCTGAAGGATCGATCTCTATAGATTACATGCCGCCAAAGCAGACGGGTAAAACCGATAAACTTGGTGATTTTGTAGATTACGAAGAAGTTAAACAATAACATTAAACCCTGAACCTGCTTCAGGGTTTTTAGTTTAATGCACGTTCAGCCTCCAGGCGGATCATTTTATTTCGCTCCAATAATAATTTCCGCAGGTACTTTTTCAGAAATAGCCAATCGGCCAATCGCCCCCATAAGCCGAAAGGTGAAGCAAATTCAAGTCTATCAGTCATTTCTGTTTTACCGCAGGCCGATTGGAAGCGGTGCTGGTGATGGAACTTACTGAAAGGGCCTGTAACCAGCTTATCTGTGAAATGATCAGGGTATTTCATCTCTGTTATTTTAACTGTCATCCGGAAAAGGATTCTAAAATGTCTGGCCTTCCAGGTTACAGTTTCATGGAATCCGATTAATCCCGAAGTTCTGCCATCAATTGCCCTTTCATCCTTATGTTGCATCGACTTCAGGTGCAGGTCAATGCTTCGGGAAAGATCAAAGCATTTTTCTATAGGGGCTGCGATCTGTGTTTTAAGAATGATAACAGCCATATTTTATAGCCTTAAACTTAAAATATCCTGTATGGCTTCGTCAATTGTGCCATATTGAAATTCAAATCCATGTTCCAGTAAAATGGCTGGCTTAACCCATCTGCTTTTTAAAATGAGTTCTGTTTCTGTCCCGATAATTGCCGCACCAATAGATAGCAGCCAAGCCGGTGTGGGCAAACCAAACGGAATCCCGTAAGCCTTTCTAATGCTTTGCATCAATACTTCGTTGGTAACGGTATGAGGTGCCGTACAATTTACTATCCCACTGATTTGTTCCTGATTAAATAACCAAGCTATCGCACGGATGGCATCCTGCTCATGTATCCAGTTTACATACTGTTTTCCACCACCCTGTCTTCCGCCTAATCCAAATTTAACCAGGTTTAGTAACCTCGGAAAAGCACCATCAGTTTTGCCAAGTACTATGCCCATTCTTAAAGCTACTCTCCTGGTTTGAGGCAATTCTGTTTCGAAAAAAGAATTTTCCCAGGCTTTGCATACATCAATAGAAAATCCACTGCCGATTTCTCCGGTATATTCATCCTGCGGATGATCTTCAGCATGCCTGTAAATGGTGGAAGATGTCACATTGATCCAGAGTTTAGGAGGCTTTATTAGGTTTTTAATTGTATTTCCCAATAAACGGGTGGGTAGCACTCTTGAATTGATAATCTCCTGCTGGTTTTTTTGTGTGTAACGACAGTTTACGTTTTTTCCGCATAAATTAATCAGTAAGTCGGCTCCCTCCAGTTCTTCAACCCAGCTATCTGTAGTTTTTCCATCCCAAAGTACAGTGGTGATATTTCCATTTTGTGCCTGAGGTTTTCTGGCTAGAATAATTACCTTTTCAGCGATTTCACTGAAGTGTTTGGCGAGTAAACCTCCGAGGTACCCGTTTCCTCCTGCTAAAATAATTTTGTGATCATTCATCATTTCTAAATATAAAAGATTAATCCTAAAATAATCAGGCGATAAATTGCCCAGGTGATGCTCAATAACCAGCCAAGTTTTAACAATTTACTTCTTCTGATGTGTTCCAGAAACATTAGTCCGGCGACAAACAGAAAATAAAGTATATAGATTACAGGTTGAAGGTCAATGAAATGACTGGCGAGGAGTACAGGGATGAGTAAGATTGATCCCGCAAAGGATATCGTCATCATATTTCCGAGGTAATCCCAAAGTTTAGCTCTCTTATAGAAAAATATTATTATGCCCTGAAAAACCATCTGACCGCCACAAATAAAATATTCCCGGTATTCTCCGCCTATAGGAACATAACCGGTAAGTAAATGCGCATAAGCGGTAAGGATATAAGCGGTAGCTAACCATGTAAACAGCAGGTATGCCATACGGTAAGCTATTTTAAAAGTGGGTTGGATGGTATTGGGCAGTATTGCTGCCGGAATAATCACCTTTCTGTTGTAGGAAATAAAAGCATACAATTTAGTCATCATATAGATGAAAGGTTTAAACGCAAACAATGGCCTGAATACGGGCAGTGCATTTCCGATAACTTTAAACAAGCTTTCTATTCCATAAGTCACTTCACCATTTTCTGTATTCACCATGGCGATTTCATTTGCCGCACGCTGACGGTCTACCAGCGGACAAATTGATTCAGGAATTTGCTGATAAGATGTCCTGCCGTTTTCTGGCAACATGCCGGTTTTAACAAATGCTTTGGTGTAAACCTGACACATGGGACATTCATCGTCAAATAAAATGATATGATTTTGAAGTGTTTTCATTTCTTTTGTGTTTAAACTTTCAGTAATAAATGAAAATTATGCTTAAAAAATAAAGCCATATATGATATAAGGCTTATGCTTTACGCTATGGGGTTTACAATCGGTGGTTTTGATGCTTAAATCTTGTCACTTGTTACTTCCTCCTCCTACTTAAATACTTTCAACACCGATCCCCAGAACCAGCTTTCTTCCGCTTTTAACATAGTCTCCAGCGTTTTATCAACATTACCGGCCAGTTTATTAATATCAGCCACTGATTTCTTAAATGTGATCAGTTCCGGGTCTTTCTCGTTGCCTGTAACAGCAGACAGTTCATTTAATACTTTAAGAACCGGCTCCAGTTCTCTTTTTTTCCTTTCTTTGGCTACCTGTCGGGCAATATTCCAAACATCTTTATCCGCAAAAAAATACTCTTTGCGTTCTCCTGCCTTATGTTGCTTTTCTATTAGTCCCCAGCCGATCAGGTCCCTGAGCGTCATGTTGGCGTTTCCCCTGGAGATACTCAGGTTTTCCATAATTTCTTCAGTGGTCAATGCTTCAGGCGAGATCAGCAAAAGCGCGTGCACCTGTGCCATGGTACGGTTAATTCCCCATTCGGAACCCAATTTTCCCCAGGCTTCTATAAATTTTAGTTTTGCTGCTGCTAATTCCATAAACAAAGATAATAATATTATCAAACTTTCAAAAATTATTGAAAGTTTATTTATTTTATATTTCCCGCTTTAATTTTATCAGTTATTTGGTTGATATCCGATTGTCCATTCAATAGCTGATTTAATAAGTCTTGTTGGGCGTGATCAAAGTAAATCACTGATTTTAAAAGTGGTATAGCCAGTTGAGGTGCAAATAATGTTCCGGCTGCAAACCCCGGTTCATTATTCCTGGCTCGATCATGATCAAACTTTACGGTTGTATTCACATATTCCTCATGCTTCTTATCGCCCTTTATATACGGAATAAGCCAGTCTACAGACTTTTTAATGGAAGATCCATTTGGAGACAAATAAGTATAGAAGTTGGTGCCTTCTCCGCGGTTAATCATAATGGCGAGCTTAAGCAAGGGTTCCAGATCATAAAGGTGATAGTGCAGGGCATCTCTTTGCTTAAAATCCAGGCTGCTTCCGTCAGGATATAAATTAATACTAATGTGACTTTTTAACTGATCTATCGTCCAGCTAATGAATTCGTGGTTGTTTAAAGCATATCCAATCTCACCCACTACTTTTAGCCGGTGCGCATTCCAGTTATTAATGGTCGTGGCTTTACCAGGTTTCATGCGTTTACTGTTAATTTCTGCACTGGCGGTTTCACTTAACCATTTGTCGATGAT
Source organism: Pedobacter sp. MR22-3 (assembly GCF_026240075.1). NCBI lineage: Bacteria > Pseudomonadati > Bacteroidota > Sphingobacteriia > Sphingobacteriales > Sphingobacteriaceae > Pedobacter > Pedobacter sp. MR22-3. Next base: position 793,855 of record NZ_JAPIVF010000001.1, read on the forward strand.
TTTTTTATCGCCCCTGGCCATATTGTTTTTGATCAGATCATAGGCTTCAATAGCCTTATCCAGATTGGTGTCATCAATCGGATCGCCACCGGAATGATTGATTTTAGCCCACGCACTTAAAAATGAAGTACATTGATTCAGGAAAGTCTGATTGCCGGTAAGCCGGTACTGGAGTGCCAATGCATACATTTTAGGCATATCTGCCAGTGCCAGTTTTGACTTCTCCTTTTTTGGATTGCCTTTAAGTAAACCTTCAGTCCTGATGGTATCAATAGGATCAGGTTGTTCGTTTAAATATTGCTTTGCAGATTTCTGAAAGCCGGCATATATTTTCTTTGCCCCAGGCGCATTGGAAATCTGGGTTTTTAGAATGTTGATCTCCTCATTATTTAAACTCGCTATTTGCGCTTTGGTAATCGAATATGTGGCGAATAGCAATACGGTAAACACAAATTTTCTTCTCATAAGGTGGCTTCATTTGCAGTTTTGATTTCACAAAACTAATTTTTTATTCTGCTCACATTTAATTTATTCCTTTTTTATACGGACCAAATTTTTATTTTTGACATTCCTTTAAACATAAACAAACCTTAATGAATAACTGGTTTAACAAAAATGGCATCCATTTAGCCATCATAGCAATTTTTGTAGTCATCACTTTTGCCTACTTCAGTCCTGTTTTACAGGGTAAAGCACCACAGCAAGGTGATGTTTTGCAAGCGAAAGCCATGCAAAAAGAAATTATGGATGTAAAGGCGGCAACAGGTAAAGGGCCGCTATGGACAAACCAGATGTTTGGTGGTATGCCAGCTTATCAGATCTGGGTGCAATATCCATTAAACATTACTACTTATGGTATTGATGTCATTAAAGGTGTATTTCCTGATCCGGTTGGAACAGTCGTGTTATACTTATTGGGCGCTTATCTTCTTTTCTGCGTACTCAAAATCAATCCATGGCTTGCAGCAGCGGGAGCGATAGCTTTTGCTTTTACATCATACAATTTTATCATTATAGCTGCCGGTCATAGTAATAAAGCATTAGCGATTGGATTCTTCGCTCCTATTTTAGCTGCAATCATTTTAACCTTAAGAGGACGATATTTGGTTGGAGGAAGTTTATTCGCATTGTTTATGGCTTTGGAGATCCGTTCAAACCATATCCAGATGACCTACTATTTATTTATTGCCTTGTTCATTTTGGCTTGTATTGAGTTTTACCATGCCTTTAAAGCGAAGCAATTGGCTACTTTCGGCAAGTCAATAGGTTTTATTGTTGCCGGAATGGTATTGGCCGTTTTAGTTAATGCCGGTACTTTATGGACAACATATGAGTATGGAAAAGAAACCATTCGTGGAAAATCAAATTTAACAACGGATAAGGCAGAGCCGGCAAATGGCCTTGATAAGGAATATGCTTATCAATGGAGCCAGGGTGTAGGAGAAAGCTTCTCCTTCCTGATTCCAAATATTTATGGTGGAGCGAGCAGTATTGATGAGATGATCAAACCTGAAAGCAATACCTATAAAGCAGTAGAAAAAAATCTTCAGGGCATTGATCCAAAACAAGTAATCGGCTATGTTGCTCAAAATTTGGGTACAAACCAATACTGGGGAAATAAACCGGGTACTTCTGGCCCTTACTATTTTGGTGCCATTATTTGCCTGCTTTTTGTATTTGGCTTATTTATCGTTCAACACCGTTGGAAATGGTGGATTTTAGGCAGTAGTATCTTGTTATTGTTGCTGTCATTCGGACAAAATTTCCCACTAGTCTCAGACATTTTCTTCGATTATCTGCCCATGTATAACAAATTCAGAGCAGTTGAATCAATCTTGGCCGTTGTAGGTTTGTTAGTTCCGTTACTGGCTGTTTTAGCGATTAAAGAAGCACAGGAAGGTAAGTATGATCAAAAGTATTTAGTCAAGCGATTAACATGGTCGGCCGGGATTACGGGCGGTTTATCATTAATCATTGCAATTATTCCAACTGCATTTTTCAGCTTTACACAGGCAAACCAGCCTCAGGTTTTGGATGCGTTAACACAAGCACTGCAAAATAATAGAGGTGCTGCCATGGAAATTATCAATGGAGTTATTGCTGATCGTGTATCACTTGCCCGTGCTGATGCATGGCGTACATTGTTATTCATCGTGATCGGTTTCGGTTTAACATGGGCTTTTATTACTAAAAAAATGAACATGCAATTGGTTTTTGGCTTATTAGCATTGTTTGTTTTAATCGATTTATGGCAAGTTGACCGTCGCTACCTGAATAGCCAGAATTTTGTGAGCAAAACCGATCTGGCAAACCACTATCAGGCGAGGGACGTAGATAATTTTATCTCTGCAGATAAAGATCCGAATTTCAGGGTTTTTGATTTGTCGCTTGGCGATCCGTTCAAAAGTGCCGAAACATCATACTTCCATAAGACGGTTGGTGGTTTCCATTCAGCAAGATTAAAGCGTTTTCAGGAATTGGTTGATCATCAAATGACTAAAAGTATCAATCAGGATGTGCTGGATATGTTGAATACGAAGTATATCATCACACAGGATCCGCAGAACGGATCATATAAAATGCAGCGTAATCCTACCGCTGCGGGCAACGCCTGGTTTGTAGAAAGCGTTCAGTTTGTAAAGAATGCCGATCAAGAAATGAAAGCCATCAGCAGTTTCGATGCGAAGAAAGAGGCTATTGTAGATGAAAGCTTTAAAGCTTTGATCGATAGTAAAATTTTAGGGAACGGACAGGGAGGCTTTATCAAGCTCACTGATTATCATCCTGATCATCTCACTTATGAATATTCAACAGCTAAAGATGTAGTGGCTGTTTTTTCTGAAATTTATTACAATAAAGGCTGGAAAATGTATATTGATGGTGTAGAAAAACCCTATTTCAGGGCAGATTACGTTTTACGTGCAGCACAGCTGGAAGCAGGTAACCACAAGCTTGAATTCATTTTCCATCCAACTTCATACTATACTGGTGAGAAAATATCCTTGGCAGGATCAATCCTGTTATTGGCTGGCTTAGGCTTTGGATTTTACACGGAAGAAAAAAAGAAAAAGAAAGCGGTTAAAGTTTAACATAGGCTCTGATAAAACTATATCCCCGCTTGATTCCAATCTTGCGGGGTTTTTTTATTGATTTAAGTCTGGATAGCAAGTTGTTCTAACTTATTTCAATTTCCAGCCTGCTACCGCCTTCAGCGCAGAAGGCAAAGCTGTCTTAACCTGTATGGATCAGATCTCTTCCGCTGCTTCAGTTTATGTAGCATAAAAGGTTTAAGCCAGGTTAGCCAACTAATGGTCAAATAACATTGAATCACGCTTGTAATAAAATTTAACAATCACGTAACATTTGGTTGATAGACAGTGTCTTACCTTTGTAATGTAAAACCAGATGATATGCTAGAATTATTCTTCGCCGTATGCCTGCTCATAATTGTACTTTATTTCTTTAGCCCTTTCGAGGTAAAGCTTGATGAGGAAGAAGACTGGTAGGGCAGTTTTTTTATATCTGAACTGCTTTTTTAAAGCGGTAATAGCATTTGTCCCCCCAAAATTTAGTTTATGAACAAAAGAAATGTTGATGTAGTCGTAATATCCGATGTGCATTTGGGCACCTATGGCTGCCATGCCAAAGAACTGTTAAAGTACTTAAAGAGTATTAAGCCCAAAACACTTATCTTAAATGGTGATATTATAGATATCTGGCAGTTCAGTAAACGCTACTGGCCGGAATCGCACATGAAAGTCGTTCGTAAATTAATGAAATTCGTTTCTGAAGGCGTGCAGGTTCATTACCTTACCGGAAATCATGATGAAATGCTGCGTAAATTTGACGGTATGGAAATGGGTACATTTCACCTGCAAAACAAACTCATTATGGAACTGGATGGCAAGAAAGCCTGGTTTTTCCATGGTGATGTTTTTGATGTGACCATGCAGCACTCTAAATGGCTGGCGAAAATGGGCGCAGTTGGTTACGACAGTCTGATCCTGATCAACAGCTTTGTAAATTGGGTACTCACAGCCTTTGGAAGAGAAAAAATGAGCTTTTCCAAAAAGATCAAGGCGAGATTTAAGGACGCCGTAAAGTTTATCAATAGCTTTGAACAAACTGCGGCCGAGCTGGCTATTGAAAAGGGTTATGAATATGTGGTTTGCGGTCATATCCATCAGGCTGAAAAGCGTAATATTAAAATGGAAAACGGAACGGTAACTTATCTGAATAGTGGAGATTGGGTAGAAAGCCTCACCGCTTTAGAGTATCAGGATCAAAACTGGACGGTTTTTAAGTATGATCATAAAGAGTTTACAAAAGACGAAACAGATGATGGAATCCTCTCAGATTCAGAAGATTTGAAGAGCAAGCTGGATGTAAATATTCTTTTGCAACATATAAAATATGAAATTGCCCAATAATTTTGAGATATTAGGGCTTAAATGAAAATACTTTATGCCATACAGGGAACCGGTAACGGACATATTAGCCGTGCCAGGGAAATTATTCCATTGCTGCAACAATATGGCGAACTTGATATTCTGGTGAGTGGCACACAGGCAGATGTAAAGCTGAGTCAGCCGGTGAAATACCAGCTTCATGGTTTCAGTTTTATCTTTGGCAAAAAAGGTGGTGTAGACCATTTCAAAACCTGGCTGAGTATGAACCTTTTTCGTTTCAGAAAAGACATGAAGCAGCTGCCCTTAAAAGATTATAACCTGATTGTGAATGATTTTGAGCCTGTAAGCGCATGGGCCTGTAAACTTCAGGGAATTGATTGTGTGTCACTAAGCCATCAGGCGGCGTTTAAATCTAAAAAAGTTCCCCGCCCGAAAACATTGGATTGGGGTAAGTTAATTTTAAGCCGGTACGCACCCACAAAATACCACATTGGTTTTCATTTTGATCGGTATGACAGCTTTATTCATACACCGGTGATCCGGTCTGAAATCAGGGCCATGAAAACGGAGAACCTGGGCCATTATACTGTTTACCTGCCCGCTATAGATGATAAACGGCTGGTGAAGCTTTTTATGCAACTGCCAGAGGTAAAATGGGAAGTTTTTTCCAAGCATAGTAAAGTGGCCTATCAGGAAGGAAATGTATGTGTAGAACCGGTGAACAATGAAAAATTCAACAAGAGTCTGGCTACCTGTGAAGGTTTGTTTACCGGGGGCGGATTTGAAGGGCCTTCTGAAGCACTCTATTTAAAGAAAAAATTATTGGTGGCACCCATGCGCTTTCAGTTTGAGCAGCAGTGTAATGCTTATGCATTGAAACAATTTGGTCTGCCTGTAATCTGGGGGAGTTCTGATAACTGGTTGCCCGTTATAAAGGATTGGGTGGCAAATCCTCAAAAACATGAATTTGATTTTCCGGATGAAACAGCCCGGATTATTGATGATATGGTAAAAAAATATGCAAGGGTTTAATTCAAATGGGATGTGTGTAAAGTCCTGAGTCTATCAGGTTCTTTTATAGTGAAATGCTGAGGTATCTCAGGTGGTTAAACATTTAGCTACTTAAACACTGCAGTTAATTCTTAATAGATAAATATTTTTTTATTCCAAAGCGAAAAGCTTTGAGCAGTTTGTGATTAAGCTATAGTCTTATTTTTTGACCATATAATACACATAAGTTAATGTAAGCCGGAGTGTTATTAAACTGCAAAGCAAAGCTTAAGCTTTCTGCCTGGTCTTTAAGCTTTAGTCTTTTCGCTTTAACCTTTCTTAAATTATTTTCTTTACTTTGCATCTCTTTGAAAAAGGCATGATTAATCAGTTTAGAAAGCTAAATCCCATAAACCTCATCTTATTGTTAGCTTATACGTTTTTTATGCGTATAGCGATATTTTATGAGTTGCCGGGCCAGTTAAATTTTGATTTTTTGGAGCCTTTTGCAAGATTGCTGATTCATGTAGATCTAGATCAGGCACTTTCACCGGCTGCAAATATCTTTTTTGCCACAATGCTTGTTTTTATCCAGGCCTTAATATTTAACCGTGTTACGAATAACCATAACCTGCTTTCAAAGCCCAGTTTTTTGCCTGCTTTAATGTATGTTACAGGTACCAGTTTATTTATGCCATTTATGGTTTTAAGTCCGGCATTAATCACCAATTTTTTGCTGATCTGGCTGATTGATAAATTTCTGAAGCTGAATAAAAGCGCAAATTCAATCACAACCGTTTTTGATATTGGGATGATCATTGGTGTGGGCACCCTGATTTATTTCCCGTTTATGGCCATGCTGCTGCTCATTTTTTTGGCACTTTTGCTTTTCAGATCATTTAACTGGCGCGAATGGGTAGCCGGTTTGGTGGGCTTTATTACGATCTTTTTTTTCCTGGCCGTATTTTATTACTGGAACAATAACATTGGCTCTTTTTACCAGATCTGGAGGCCATTAGGCAGTAAATTTCCATCCGTTTTTAAAATTAATTATAACGATTACCTGGTGCTTATTCCCGTTACCATTATTATTATTCTGGCATCGTTACAACTTCGTGAAAATTTTTTCAGGAGTTTTATCAGCACCCGGAAGGCCTTCCAGTTATTGTTCTTCATGTTTATTGTTGCCGGGGCGAGTTTTTACCTTAAGCCTCATTTTCGTACCTGGCATTTTTTACTGGCTGTACCTCCAGGCGCAGTACTTTTGGCCTATTATTTTAGTAATGCCAAGGTAAGATGGTTTTATGAAACGCTGTTTGTTTTATTTATCCTTTCTGTACAGTACTTTCTTTTTGTTTAACCTTTTTTAACAAAAAACTAGAACAAAACTTAACAAAGATTAATAGCTTTGTGGCATGAAGTTTCGTATTAAAGCTTTTTTAGGTTTTAATCTGGTTGATAAGGCATGTTTTCAGGTCAGTAGATAAAGCATAATAAAATGACATGCATAGGTTAACTATTGATATCGGGAACTCATCAGCAAAAATAGGCGTTTTTGCCGATCGTGAAATGATTCATCATCTTCGTTTGCTTAAGGTAGGTATTATTGATCTGGCACACCTGATTGATAAGTTTTCACCTCGTAAAGCAATTATCAGTAGTGTAAATCAGGACATCACACCTTTAGAAGAATTTTTAAAAAAACGAACAAGCTATACCCGGTTTTCAACTTTATTAACGAATGGCGTGATCAACCGGTACCAAACACCCAATACCTTAGGTTTAGACAGGTGGGCAGCCATGTTGGGTGCCAATGGTTTATTTCCTGAAACGGCTTGTATGGTAATCGATGCCGGTACCTGCATCACTTATGACCTGCGCACAGGAAGTAACGAATATTTCGGCGGAAGTATAAGTCCGGGGATAAAAATGCGTTTCAAATCCATGCATGAGTATACAGGCCGGTTACCTGTAATAGATTGGGATGCGAATGAAGAGATTCCGCAAGGTGTTGATACCGTTTCTGCAATGAAAAATGGTGTTTTGCAAGGAATTATTAATGAAATTGAAGGTTATATAGCCTTAAATAATATAAAAGAAAGTGCTTTAAAGGTGATTATAACAGGTGGCGACGCTAATTTTTTGTTTAAGCAATTACAAAACAGCATCTTTGCCCCTCAAATTATAAAAGATCCGTACTTGGTATTAAAAGGATTAAATGAAGCTATTGCAGATTAAAATGTACAAAAGAATAAATTATATTGCAGCCATACTCGTTCTCGTTTGTGGTTTAGGTGCCCAGGCGCAAGTTACCACCTCATCACCATATTCAAGATTCGGACTTGGAAATATAAAGGGCTCATTGCTCCCTCAGCTTAGGGCCATGGGTGGAATTTCAACTGCGGTAAATAAAGTAACCGGGTTTAATTACATCAACATGCAAAATCCGGCTTCGTATTCCGGCATTACCTTAACCACCATTGATATTGGGATGAGTGCCAGCTTAACAAGCTTATCCAAAAACAATTTAACTGAATCAAGTTTTAACTCTACGTTCAGTCACCTGGCTTTTGCTATTCCGGTAAGCAGAAAATCAGCAATCAGCTTTGGTATCATGCCTTATTCTGATCTCGGATATTCTTACCGAAACAATGTGAAAATAGATACCTTATCTGTTGATCAGCTTTACGAAGGTGAAGGTGGCCTGTCAAAGGCCTATTTTGGCTATGGCCATCGCTTTGGAGACCATTTAAGAATAGGCGGAAATGTTGAGTATATCTTTGGTAACCTACAAACCACCCGGGCTACGGAATACACGGCAACAGGTGCAATTAATGCGAAGCTTCAAAATAAAAATAGTGTTGGCGGCTTAAATTATTCTTACGGTATTCAGTATGATTTCAACCTGGGCAGCAAAACACTGCTTACTTTAGGTTATTCAGGAAGCACATCATCTACCATTAATTCTCAGCAAAATGCCTATGCTATTCAGTATACCAGGGCAGCAGACGGAACTGAAAATCTGGCTACAGATACTTTAAATGTAATTAACGGCGCAAAATCTAATCTGAAACTACCCTTATCACACAATTTCGGAATTTCGATACAGCAAAATGATAAATGGTTAATTGGCGCAGATTTCAGGATGAGTAAATGGGCGGCAACCACTATCAATAATGTTAATTCGGGCTTGCAAGATAGCTGGGGTGCTTCATTGGGAGGGCAGTGGACACCGGATTATACTTCCTATAACAGTTATCTGAAACGTGTTGATTACCGTTTAGGGGTTAGCTATGACAAAACTTACGTTAAAATCGGAAACCAGGACATTAAACAAATGGGTGCATCATTGGGCTTTGGCTTCCCGCTTCCAACGGCCAATGCAGGCTCGGCTTTTTATAAAATCAATTTTACTACAGAAGTAGGCCAGAGAGGGACTATGATGAATAACCTGGTTAAAGAACAATACATTAACTTTCACCTGGGTTTCACGCTTAATGATACCTGGTTCCGCAGATACAGGGTTGATTAATGAGATTGCAAACATTGCTTTATGGTTTGGTGCTGGGGTTACCACTTTTTATGGTGGCCTGTGGAGAGGATGACCTGAAAAATGCAAATGCAGTTTCTGCTAAAAAAATAACGTTCACCCGTGACCGTACTTTAGGTGTGGAAATTATTTACAGTGACTCGGCCAGGGTGAAAGCAAGAGGCAAAGCGCCCATCATGGATAAAGTTACGCCCTCAGCCGGTGTGGCCTATGAAGAAATGATCAAAGGGGTGAATATCGATTTTTTTAATCCAAAAGGAACCATTGATGGTAATCTGGTATGTGATTATGCCATCAGAAAAGATGAAATAAAGCAAACCATCTTCAGAAAAAATGTAGTGGTAAAAAATAATAAAGGCGATACCTTTTCTTCTGAAGAATTAATCTGGGATGAAAATAAAAAGATTTTTTATTCTAACCAAAGGGTTTATGTTAAGGGTGCAGACGGCAGTATCGGAGACGGAATTAATTTTAAAGCCCCTCAGGATTTCAGTACATATGAAATGGAAACCGGAAGCGGGCAGTTAAATATGCAGGAAGGTATTGCGCCGTAGGTAGCGTAGATTGTATGAATTTTGAATGAAAGAATACGGTTTTCGTTTGGCTTAAATTATGCGTTATCCTATCATTCTACCCCTCCCTCATCCCACTAATTAAAGCGTTCTATTTGCTTAAAGATTAAACACTTGATAAATAAAATTTTGTATTTTCTTTTTTAAGGCAAATTTGTATCTTGCGCCCTCTTAAAAAAAACTAAATAAATTATAATTACAATATGGGATTAATGACATTTTTGCGTAACCGTGCGGGCTATATCCTGGTCTTCGCCATCGGTTTTGCAATTGTTGCATTTTTAGTAGGTGATGCAATTAACGTGGGTAAACCTTTCTGGTCAGCAAATCAGAAGGTAGTGGGTTCTGTCGATGGAAATGATATCAGCATTGATGATTTTCAACCTAAAGTAGATCAAAGCCTGAATCAATTCAAACAACAATACGGCGGAAGCTTAAACCCACAGATGACTGCAATGGCAGTAGATCAGGCCTGGAATGCTGAATTGGGGAAAGTATTATTAACCAAAGAATACGATCGTTTAGGCCTTACCGTTTCTGAAGATGAGTTAGTAGACTTGTTACAGGGTCAAAATCCAAGCCCGCTGATTAAACAATATTTTGCCAATCCGCAGACAGGGCAGTTAGACCGCGCAACCTTAATGAACTTTCTGAAATCAAAAGAACCACAGGCTTTACAGCAGTCTACCCTTTTACAACAGGAAATTACAAATCAGGCTTTGCAGACTAAATATTCAAACCTGATCCGCAATTCTGTTTATGTAACCTCACTGGAAGCAACAGATGAATATACCAACCGGAATAAACTGGCTAACTTTAAATATGTAAGCCTGGATTATTCCAGTATCCCGGATGCCACTGTGAAATTAACGGATGCAGATTATAGTGCTTATTACGATCAAAATAAAGCGCGTTTCAATAATCCACAGGAAAGCCGCTCTTTTGATTATGTTTCTTTTGACATTAAACCTACTTCAGGTGATTCAGCAGCAGTTAAGTCACAAATAGACAAAATCGCAGCCGACTTTAAAACGGCTAAAAACGATTCTCTTTTTGCAGCAATCAATTCAGAAGTAAAAGTTCCGTTTACTTATTTAACAAAAGGTAAATTAGATCCGGCAGTAGATTCAGCAGTTTTTGCGCTTCCGGCAGGAAGTTTTTACGGTCCTGTTTTATCAAATAATTCATATAAACTGGTTAAGGTGGTGGATACCCGTTTCTCTCCTGATTCGGTAAAGGCCAGCCATATCTTAATTGATCCGGCTAAAGTTGGCGGAGAAGATAAAGCCATCAAGTTGGCAGATTCATTAAAAGGCCTGATTCAAAAAGGCGGTAACTTTGCCCAGTTGGCGAAAACCTATAGTGTAGATGGTTCTAAAGATAAAGGCGGCGAGCTGGGTACATTTGCACGTGGCGCTATGGTGCCGGAATTTGAGAATGCTGTATTTGATGGAAAAGCCGGTGATATCAAAGTGGTTAAATCGCAGTTTGGTGTGCATGTTATTAAAATTGAAAAACAAATCGGTTCATCTAAAGTGGCTAAGCTGGCTTATATAGAAAAAGCATTGGCTCCAAGTAGTAAAACTCAGGCGGTAGCATACAAAGCAGCCAGTAGTTTTCTAAACGATGTTAAAGGGAAAGATTTTTCAAAATACGCAAAAGACAAAGGGTTAAAAGTTGCAGTGGCGGATAAGGTTTCGGCCATTCAGGGGTTTGCGCCAGGATTAGATAATCCACGTAAATTAATTCAGGATGCCTATGCCGCCGATCAGGGTGATGTATTGCCTGAAATCTACACCATGACCAATGCTTATGTGGTTGCCCACCTGACTGATGTTAAGCCAAAAGGTACTTTAACTTTAGCGCAGGTTAAAAAAGAAATTGAACCGATGGTTCGCAATGCCGTGAAGGCCAAAATGCTGACAGATAAATTTAACAGTGCCGGCAAAGCAAGCCTGGCTCAGGTTGCTTCTAAAGTTGGGCGTACAGTTAATCCTGTACAAAACATTGTTTTTGCAAATCCTATTCTTCCGGGCATTGCGCAGGAAAATAAATTAGTAGGAAGTGTATTTGGCGCTCAGCCAGGTAAAGTTTCTGCTCCGGTAGATGGCGAACGCGGTGTTTATGTGTTTTCTGTTGATGGATTCACCAATCCTGCACCCATTGCCAACATGTTTAAGCAAAAGGAAAGCATGCTGTTGAGTTTAGGACAACGTTCTTTACAATCGGCTTTTCAGGCCTTACAGGATAATGCCAAGATAAAAGACAATCGCGTGAAATTCTATTAATCAGAAAATGCGTAATTTTGTAACCGTTCCGAAGCATATTCGGAACGGTTTTTTTATTTAAGGCCATGGACATCCAAGAGAATATCATCAATAAAGTAGCCAACAGTGGATTAATGACGTTAAACCTGGAAGATTTTTATCACCAGGGTGAACGGGTAATCTATGACATCAAAGAAAATCTTTTCCATGGGCTGATGCTAAGGGAAAAAGATTTCAGGGCATTTATAAAAGAACATGACTGGGCGCAATATCAGGATAAAAATATAGCCATTATTTGTTCTGCTGATGCCATTGTGCCTACCTGGGCATATATGCTGCTGGCCAATAAAATGAATCCTTATGCCAATGAGGTGGTTTTTGGGGGCATCGATACCTTAGAAGCTGTACTCATGACTAAGGCATTATCTAAAATCAATCCTGCAGATTATGCGAATGAGCGTGTGGTTATCAAGGGTTGCGGTGATATTGATATTCCGGTATCCGCCTATGTGGAAATTACCAACCTGTTAACACCCGTAGTAAAAAGCATAATGTTTGGCGAACCCTGCTCTACTGTTCCGGTATTTAAAAGAAAAGATTAAATTGGTTTGCTTTTTGTATACCTTTCAGGATTCAGCATTTATTAAGTTCTCTTTGAATCTACATTCTATACACAAAAGTAAATGAAACAAATATTTTTAACTTTTCTGGCCGTTAGTTTAACCTTAACAGGTATTGCACAACAACTGCCTTTAAAAAAGGAGCCTGTTTTTCAGGAAGGTGAAGAATTGCAATATAGGCTCCGTTATGGTTTTATTACCGCTGCAGAAGCCACAATAAAAGTGACCAATTCTGATTTGAAGTTTGATAACAAGCCTACATACAGGCTGTCAGTTGATGCGCATACATCCGGTACATTTGATGTGTTTTATAAAATCAGAGACCGGTATGATTCCTATATTGATAAAACAGATTTACTGCCCTACTTCTATCAGGAGAATATCAGGGAGTCGAGTTACAAAAGACAGGATAAGGCGCGGTTTAACCAGGATGGAAAAAAAGTTGTATCCAACCGGGGCACATTCAGCACACCGACCACGCAGACTTTTGATCTGGTATCTGCATATTATTTCGCCAGGAGCCTGGACATCAGTAAAATGAAAATTGGCGATACCTTTAAACTCAATTATTTTCTTCAGGATGAGATCTCTGCGCTGGAAGTAGCATATGTGGGTAAGGAAACCATCAAAAGTAAACTGGGCAATATAAGGTGCCTCAAATTTAGTCCGTCCATTAAACCCGGCCGGATCTTTAAAAAAGACAGCCGACTGTATCTCTGGGTAACAGATGATGGAAACCGGGTGCCGGTAAAGGCCCAGGTCGAAATATTGGTGGGTGCGGTCACCATGGAATTAAAATCAGCTGCAGGTTTAAAATATGCCTTGGCAAAAGAATAATGATGATAGAAGTTGAACAGGTGCTGGTGCACGAAGATGTATTAAAAGAGAATTTTGTTTGTAACCTGAGCAAATGTAAAGGGATTTGTTGTGTAGAGGGCGATTCCGGTGCGCCGCTCGATCAGGAAGAAACAGCAATTTTAACTGAAATTTACCCTAAAATCAAACACCTCTTAAATGAGAAGGGCATTAAAGCGATCGAAGAACAGGGTACTTACGTGGTCGATGAAGATGGTGATCTGACTACCCCATGTGTAGATAAAAATAAAGAATGTGCTTATGTGCTTTTTGAAAATGGCATCACCAAATGCGCCATTGAGAAAGCCTATGAAGAAGGCATCGTGGAATGGCAGAAACCCATATCCTGCCACCTGTATCCTATCCGCATTACCAAATACCCCGAATTTGATGTATTAAATTATGATCGCTGGCATATCTGTCACGATGCCTGTACCTTTGGAAGAGAACTGAAAGTTCCTGTTTATAGTTTTTTGAAGGGGCCGCTCATCAGAAAATATGGTGAAGAGTGGTATAAAGAACTGGAAAGTTCGGTTGCTGCATTGTGATCAATGTACGTTAAGATGAGTCAGTTACTAAGGCTTAAATGTCCCTCAGGTAGTTGAGTTGTAATTTGCAAAGGTCAGCATCAAATTGTTTATTTGTAATAACTATGTTATTTTAGCCAATTGAAAATACTTAATATACTGTGAAAAAAATTCTAATCACTGGTGGGGCAGGCTTTATAGGCTCTCATGTAGTCCGTCGATTTGTTCAAAATTATCCTGATTACCAAATCGTAAACCTGGATAAGCTTACCTACGCAGGTAACCTGGCGAATTTAACCGATATCGAAAATGAGCCGAATTATCGTTTTGTAAAAGAAGATATTACTGATGCAGTTGCCATGAGCGATTTGTTCGCGAAAGAAAATTTTGATGCAGTAATTCACCTGGCTGCAGAAAGCCATGTAGACCGTTCCATTTCAGACCCGACAGCTTTTGTGATGACCAATGTTATCGGTACCGTTAATTTGCTTAACGCCGCACGCGAACACTGGAAAGGCCAATATGATCAAAAGCGCTTTTATCATGTGAGTACGGACGAGGTTTATGGCGCGCTGGGTGAGGAAGGTATGTTTACAGAAACGACTGCTTATGATCCGCATAGCCCTTATTCGGCATCAAAAGCCAGTTCTGACCATTTTGTCAGGGCTTATCATGATACTTACGGAATGGATTGTGTCATTTCCAATTGCTCTAATAATTATGGTTCGCACCACTTTCCGGAAAAATTAATTCCGCTGGCCATCAACAACATTAAAAATAATAAACCCGTTCCGGTATATGGTAAAGGTGAAAATGTGCGCGACTGGCTTTGGGTAGAAGACCATGCCAGGGCGATTGATGTGATTTTTCACCAGTCTAAAACAGGCGATACGTATAATATTGGTGGCCATAACGAATGGAAAAATATTGATCTCATCCATTTGCTTTGCGAAATTATGGATGAGAAATTAGGCCGTGAAAAGGGTGAATCAGCCAAACTGATTACCTATGTTACTGATCGTGCCGGCCATGATTTACGTTATGCCATCGATTCTACCAAACTGCAGAATCAGTTAGACTGGGTACCTAGTCTGCAATTCGAAGAAGGCTTAGCCAAAACCGTTGACTGGTACCTGCAGAACGAAGAATGGTTAAATAACGTCACTTCAGGAAATTATCAGTCTTATTACGAGAAGCAGTACAGCGAAAAATAATGGAAATTGAACAAACAGGATTAAAAGACTGCATCATTATCAAACCCAGGGTTTTTGAAGATCCCAGGGGATATTTCTTTGAAAGTTTTAACAAACAAACTTTTGAAGAAAAAACAGGTTTATCCGGCGATTTTGTGCAGGATAACCAATCTTATTCTGCTTACGGTGTTATCCGTGGCCTACATGCGCAGACTGGTGCTTTTGCGCAAGCCAAACTGGTGCGGGTAACCAAGGGTGAGGTATTGGATGTGGCTGTAGATGCACGTCCGGGTTCACCCACTTATGGCCAGCATGTGGCTGTGCGTTTAAGTGCAGAAAATAAGTTGCAATTGTATATTCCAAGGGGTTTTGTTCATGGTTTCTCCGTATTAAGTGAAACGGCCGAATTCCTTTATAAATGTGATAATTTCTTCAATAAAGCTTCAGAAACGGGCGTCATTTATAATGATGCGGATCTAAACATCGACTGGATGATTCCTCAGGATCAGCAGTCTGTTTCAGAAAAGGATCTTTTGTTAAAAACTTTTGCAGAACTGCATCATGGATAAGATTGTTGTAATTGGTGCCGGAGGCCAGCTGGGGCAATGCCTGAAAACTGTAGCTTCCAGACGCGGCATCACAGAAATTGTATTCCCCTCAGAAACTGATGCGAATATCCTGAATCTGGAAGGCCTTCAGAATTTGTTAGCTAAAGCGCAACCCGCATTTGTCATCAACTGTGCGGCCTATACAGCCGTGGATAAAGCAGAAGATGAGGCGGAATTAGCGAAAGCGGTAAATGAAACCGGTGCCGCTAACCTGGCCATTGCCTGTGCTGATGCAGGAGCAACGTTGATTCATGTATCCACTGATTTTGTATTTGAAGGCCATGAGGTGAAACTTCTCTTGGAAAGTGATGTCGCCAATCCAATTAATGTATACGGACAGACTAAACTTGATGGGGAAAAGGCGGTAATCGCCTTACTAAAATCTCATTTTATTCTTCGTACAAGCTGGTTATATTCAGAATATGCCAATAATTTTGTCAAAACCATGCTGAAGCTGGGGGCTGACCGTGATGAATTAAATATCATTGCCGATCAGGTTGGTACACCAACCTATGCCATTGATTTAGCGAATGCTATTTTTGATATCATTGAATCTGGTTCTGATGCGTATGGCATTTATCATTACAGCAATGAGGGCGTAACGTCCTGGTTTGACTTTGCAAAAGCAATTTTTGATATCAGCAATACAGCGGTTAAGGTAAACCCTATTCCGGGGTCTGCCTACCCCACAAAGGCTACCAGGCCGGCATTTTCAGTGATGGATAAAACAAAAATCAAAGAAACGTTTCATCTGGAGATCCCTTATTGGAGACACAGCCTGGTTGAATGTATCAAACAAATTAATAATAGTTAAACTAAAACAGGTATTGGCTGAGTATTCCTCAGATCTAATGTCTCAAATCTTGAATCTGATATGAAAGGTATAATTCTTGCCGGCGGAAGCGGGACCCGCTTACACCCACTTACACTTGCCTGCAGCAAACAAATGATGCCGGTTTATGATAAGCCCATGATCTATTATCCCTTGTCAACTTTAATGCTGGCCGGGATTAAAGAAATTCTCATCATTTCCACACCACATGATCTGCCTAACTTTGAAAAATTATTAGGTGATGGATCTGCCATTGGGTGTAAGCTGAGTTATGCGGTGCAGGCCGAGCCGAATGGTTTAGCGCAGGCTTTTGTCATTGGTGAGGAATTTATCGGTCAGGATAAAGTGGCGCTTGTATTGGGTGATAATATCTTCCATGGCGATGGAATGGCCAAATTACTGCAATCCAGTTCAGACCCGGATGGCGGTGTTGTATTTGCCTATCAGGTTTCTGATCCGGAACGTTATGGGGTAGTGGAATTTGATGCAGACAAAAAAGCGATTTCTATTGAAGAGAAACCGGTTTCTCCCAAATCAGATTATGCCGTTCCGGGTTTATACTTTTACGATAATGAAGTGGTTGAAATTGCTAAAAATATTAAACCTTCACCTCGTGGGGAATATGAAATTACGGACATTAACCGCATTTACCTCGAACGTGGAAAACTGAAAGTTGGTGTTTTAAGTCGTGGTACAGCCTGGTTAGATACCGGAACATTTACCTCTTTAATGCAGGCGGGGCAGTTTGTGCAGATCATCGAAGAACGCCAGGGCTTAAAGATTGGCTGTATTGAAGAAATCGCCTATCGCATGGGCTTTATAGATGCGGAGCAATTGAGAACGATTGCAACGCCATTGGTTAAAAGCGGATATGGTGCTTACCTGTTAAAACAGATTAAATAGCCTAATCGATTTCCTTTTAAATCCCAGATTAAGATAAATTCTTAACCTGGGATTTTTTTTATGGGCAGATCAGCTAAGTTCATCGTCATTCCGATCGCCGTAGCGGAATCTTTGAACCACAAAGGTCGTTAAAGTCCAATCATCGCTCGCTGTCTTCGCAAACAGGTATGGCGCTTGTACAGGAATCTTTAAAAACGGCAAGCTTAGCCGGTTCAAAAATCCTCCCCATTGTTTTTTCTTCCCTTCATGCGCGCTTTGACTTGTATCTTTTGGAGTGGTTGAAAGATCAACTTAAAGCATCCTTGATTTATCTTATCTTTGCCCAATCACCAAAATAAAAATGAATAAAAACAAACAGATGGCCATTATCGGCCTTGGGTATGTTGGCCTGCCTTTAGCCATCGAGTTTGCCAAACACTTTCGTGTAATTGGGTTTGATATTAATGAAAGCAGGGTCGGGAGTCTTGGTAATTTAATCGATCTTACCCATGAGGCCAATCTTCCTGATCTTGCGCAGGTATTGGCAACAACCGAACAAGACCGGGGCCTGATGTTAAGTTCCAGCCGCGCTGATCTTGCCAATGCGCAGATTTATATCGTTACCGTACCTACACCTATTGATCACCTGAAGAGGCCTGATCTTCAGCCGCTATTGAAGGCCAGTGAAATGATTGGTTCTGTTTTAAAAAAAGGTGATATCGTTATTTATGAATCCACCGTATATCCAGGTTGTACAGAAGAAGACTGTGTGCCTGTGTTGGAGCGGGTTTCAGGGCTTCAATACAATCAGGATTTCTTTTGTGGTTATTCGCCTGAGCGGATCAATCCCGGCGATAAGGTGAACACCCTCACCAAAATTAAAAAAGTTACATCAGGTTCTACACCCCAGATTGCAGATGAAGTTGATGCACTTTATGCCACAATCATTACGGCCGGAACACACCTGGCACCCAGCATTAAAGTGGCAGAAGCATCCAAAGCCATTGAAAACGCACAACGTGATGTAAACATTTCCTTTGTAAATGAGCTGGCACTCATTTTCGACCGGATGGAGATTGATACGGCTGATGTACTCGCCGCGGCAGCCACCAAATGGAATTTTTTAAATTACAAGCCTGGTTTAGTGGGGGGGCACTGTATAGGCGTCGACCCTTATTACCTGGCGCATAAATCAGAAGCACTGGGCTATAAGCCGGAAGTGATTTTATCAGGAAGACGGGTGAATGATAATATGGGGATGTTCGTCGCCAATAAGATCATCAAAATGCTGGTGGCCCGAAACAAGCCTATCCAGGGTGCTAAAGTATTGATCCTCGGGTTTACCTTTAAAGAAAATTGCCCGGATACCAGGAATACCAAGGTAATTGATATTTATAAGGAACTGCAGTCATTCAGTATTGAGGCCGATATTTATGATCCATGGGCGAGCCCGGCAGAGGTGAAGCTGGAATATGGAATTGACCTGATTGCTGCAGATGATTTTATGCCTTATGATGCGGTGATACTAGCCGTAGCACATGCCGCTTATCGGAAAATTGATTTCCAGTCATGGAAAGACAGCGGAACCATTATTTTTGATACAAAGGCCTTCATTGATCGTGCTGCGGTGGATGCCAGGTTGTAAGGATTTTTAATAAAATCATAAAACATTTCTTTTGATTTTTCGTTTCCAATTTAGTTTATCCCTTTATTATGATTACGAAAATTGAAATCCTTGGCATTGCTGCCGTAGTTTTTTCTAATTTAATCGCATACCTCGCCCTTAAACGTTTAAAAGAAAATGAAAAGCGTAAAGAACGCAATAGGTTTAACAGGCAAAATTCACTTACTTAATCTTTGCTTTTTTAAGGAAATCTTTAAATCATCTGACAGGAAATCTGATCAATGCTTAACCCCTGTTTTCTAAAATACAGCGTGCTTTATCAATCAAATGAATTATTCAGTATGTTTGCAGTTCAAAAATTAGAATAGTTTATGAAAGTTGCTTTAATTACAGGTGTAACTGGACAGGATGGTGCATACCTTGCAGAATTTTTACTTAAAAAAGGATATTTTGTGCATGGCATCAAAAGGCGTGCTTCGTCTTTTAATACCGACCGCATTGATCACCTGTACCAGGATCAGCATGAAAGCAATGTGCGTTTCAAACTGCATTATGGTGATTTAACTGATTCGACCAATCTGATCAGGATTGTTCAGGAAGTGCAACCCGATGAAATTTACAATCTTGCGGCCATGAGCCATGTGCAGGTGAGTTTTGAAATGCCGGAATATACAGCAAATGCAGATGGTCTCGGCACCTTACGCTTATTGGAGGCGGTCAGGATATTGGGTTTAACCCGAAAAACAAAAATCTATCAGGCTTCCACTTCTGAGCTTTATGGATTGGTACAGGCGGTTCCGCAAAGCGAAACCACTCCTTTTTATCCACGCTCACCCTATGCGGCAGCTAAAATGTATGCCTACTGGATCACGGTAAATTACCGTGAGGCCTACCAGATGTTTGCCTGCAATGGTATATTATTTAACCATGAAAGTCCGCTGCGTGGTGAAACCTTCGTTACCAGGAAAATTACCAGGGCCTCCTGTAAAATTGCCCTGGGTTTACAGCAGTGTTTATATTTGGGTAACCTTTCTGCCCAGAGAGATTGGGGGCATGCCAAAGATTACATCGAAGCCATGTGGTTAATTCTGCAGCAGGAACAGCCGGAAGATTTTGTAATTGCCACCGGGGTAACCACCACAGTTCGCGATTTTGTACGCATGAGTTTTGCCGAACTGGGTATCGAAATTGAATTTTCCGGTAAGGATGAGCACGAAAAAGGCGTGATTATTGATGTTGATCAGGATTGTATTGCACGTTTAGGGTTAAATGCTGAAAACCTTAAACCAGGGCAAACAGTTGTGCGGGTTGATCCAAAGTATTTCAGGCCTACCGAAGTTGATTTATTACTGGGCGATCCCACCAAATCCAAAACAAAACTGGGCTGGACACCTCAATATGACCTGCCCTTATTGGTAAAAGATATGATCTCATCTGATCTGAATTTAATGAAGAAGGATGAATACCTTAAACAAGGTGGTTACAGAACGCTGAATTATTTTGAATAAGAAGAAAAAGAATACTGAATATATGATGAGCCACTTTGGGATATTCCGGATTAAATATCTGATTTAAAATAGTATAGCGTAGTGGGTGTATAGAATTAAGTTCTTTTTATGTTGTGAATTAAAACAAATAAAAATAACTGTCAAGAATTTTAAAGAGTAGGGCGGCTAAATTTAATGATAAGGGGAAGAGTCGCTTTTTAAATAATTATTTTAACAACTATTCAGTATTCTGATAAAAATGTTTAACTTTTTTAGTAAAAAAAATAAAATTACGGATATTTCCTGGTTGGGAATAGACATGCATTCGCACATTCTTCCTGGTATTGATGATGGTTCGCCCGATGTGGCCACTTCATTAAGATTTGTAAAGGCACTGGAGGATCTGGGTTTCGATCAATTGATTGCAACGCCCCATATCTTTAAGGAATTGTACCCGAATACCAAACTCAGCATAGATCAGGCCCGGTTTGCCTTGCAGCTGGCCATGGATCAGGCAAAGGTTTCATTAAAATTAGATTCCGGAGCGGAATATATGATCGATCAGGATTTTGACCTGGAAGCAGAAATGTGCCCTATTCAACAAAAGTTTCTGTTAATTGAAATGTCCTATCTGAATGAAAGTCCAAATATCAGTCAGCGGGTTTTTGATGTAGAAATTAAAGGATACAGGCCTATTCTGGCGCATCCTGAGCGTTATACATTCTATTTTAAAGACAGGACAAGACTCAACCGCTTTAAAGACAAAGGCTGCTTGTTGCAATTAAATCTGTTGTCAATTGTGGGTTATTATGGCAAAGAAGTAAAGCAATTTGCAGAATATCTGTTAAAAGAAAACATGTATGACCTTGCCGGAACAGACCTGCACCACGATAAACACCTCAATACCCTTACGGAAGCTGTTCAAAGCGGAAAGCTATATGATTTACTGGGTCATTATCCATTTAAAAATAAAGAGCTTTTCGGACAGGATATGACACAAACCATTTAAATGCGCTAAGCCTGACCCGCTATACCATGCGCAAGCGTAAAACATGTGTTCATGTTTGATATGCTTTCCTGTGCAATGAAATAATTTTGTATTTTTGGTGCAATATAGCATATCAATAAAATGAAAATTTGTGCATGCTCGTGATGGCATCAAAACGATCCGCACTTTTTTCATAAAAAACCTACACATGAAGTTTAAAAATTTACTTAAGGCCCTGTTACTTTTCTTTGCCTTTTTTCTCTCCACATCCTTATCTGCGCAAACCAATTATGCTGATGTAAAGGTGGATGAACTGAGCGATGCCAAAATCAGGGAGCTGATGCAGCGGGCAGAATCTATCGGCTATAATGATGCCCAGCTGGAGCAGTTAGCACTGGCCCAGGGTATGCCACAAACTGAAATTGAGAAACTGCGTGTCAGGGTAGAGAAAATCAGAAAGCAGGATGGAACCGGTACAACCAATACCAGTACCAATACCGGTCAGGCGGCAAATAAGCCTTTTGTAGATGTAGAACGTTCAAGGGTCAACAGTGCACAAAGTAAAATAGATTCGCTCAAAAAGATCAATAACTCCCTCTCAGAACAGGCTCTGGCCAATGCCAATGCCTTAAATAACCTGAAAATATTTGGCGAGGAACTTTTCGGATCAGGTACACAAACCTTTGAGCCCAACCTGAGAATGGCTACGCCAAAGAGCTATGTGGTAGGTCCTGATGATGAGTTATTGATCGATATTACCGGTGATAACGAAGTCAGTTACAAATCAAAAGTGAGCCCGGATGGTACCATCAGGGTTCAATACGTGGGGCTTATTTCCGTAGCAGGGCTGAACATTGAGCAGGCCACTTCTAAAATCAGGTCTTCGCTTGCCGGTACCTATCCGGCCATTAAATCTGGCCGAACTTCCGTATCGATCACGCTGGGCAACATTAAAAGTATCACCATTATGGTGGTGGGTGAAGCAACCAGGCCGGGCGCCTATACGGTATCTTCCCTGTCTTCCTTATTCAATATCTTAAGTGGTGCGGGTGGCCCGAATAAAAACGGTACTTACCGGAACATTCAGGTGATCCGGAATAATAAAGTCATTTATACGGTTGATATTTACGATTTCCTGCTCAACGGGCTTCAAAAAGGCAATATCCGCCTGCAGGATCAGGATGTCATCAATGTACCGGTATACCAAACCCGTATCGCATTATCCGGTGAAGTGAAACGTCCGGCTTATTTCGAAATTAAAGCTACCGAAACACTGGCCGATGCCCTGCGTTTTGCAGGCGGCTTTTCTAATGATGCCTATTCGGCACAGATAAAAGTATTGCAGAATACGAACAGGGAACGTAAAATTACAGACATTCCGGAATCTGATTTTCAAACTTATCAACCTCAAAATGGCGATAAGTTTCTGGTCGAGAAAATTCTGGACCGCTTTGCCAACCGGGTGGAAATTGATGGGGCTGTTTTTCGTCCGGGACAATATGAACTTGATGATCAGCTGACGCTGAAGGGCCTGATTCAAAAAGCAGATGGGGTTAAAGAGGATGCCTTTTTAAACAGGGGTTATATTTCGAGGTTAAATGCCGATAACAGTTTGGCACTGGTTTCTTTTGATCTGGGCAAAATTTTAGCCGGTACTGAACCGGATATCAGGTTGCAGCGGGAAGACCGGGTCAGCATTAAATCAATATTTCAGTTACGGGAAGAATTCAGGGTGACCATTCAGGGAGAAGTGAGACAGCCGGGCACTTTTATGTATGCAGAAGGAATGAACCTGGAATCTTTAATCCAGATGGCGGGTGGCTTCAGGGAAAGCGCCACACCAAACAGAATTGAAATCTCCAGAAGAATTAAAAACAGCGATGCCACCTCGGTCTCGGCACAAACGGCAGAGGTATTTACAGTTAATGTAGATCCGGATTTAAAATTACAGGACCAGGATTTTACCTTAAAGCCATTTGATATTGTGTCCATCAGAAGTTCGGAAAGTTACCATACACAACGCCAGATTAAAATTGAAGGTGAAGTGTTATATCCGGGGATATACACCATCACCAAAAAAGACGAAAGGATTTCTGATATAATTAAAAGGGCTGGAGGATTAAGTCCGCTGGCTTATGTAGAAGGTGCATCTTTAAGGCGGACTGGTAAAGGCGATTTACGGATGGACAGTCTGGAAACCAGAAGAGAAGAACGCGAGAAATTGTTAAACCTGCAGCGTTTAAAGCAATCAGGCGCAAGAGATACCACCAGTTTAGATAAAGACCTTGAAATATTAAGAAGTGACCTGGTTGGGATCGACCTGAAAAAGATCATGAATAAGCCATTATCACGTAACGATCTGATTGTAGAAAACGGAGATGTGATCCGGGTACCCAAAGAGCTGCAAACCGTTCGGGTAACTGGCGAAGTTTTAAAACCCAACAGCATTGTGTATACCAAAGGCAAAAGCTTTACCGGTTACATCAGTGGCTCAGGTGGTTTCAGCTATAATGCATACCGAAAAGGCGCATTTATTGTATACTCCAACGGATCTGTTGCTGCCAACCGGAAATTTTTGTTCTTCAATAATTTTCCGCAGGTAAAACCGGGTGCTGAAATTTTTGTGCCGAAAAGGGCAGAGCGTGAGAAGCTCAATGCCGCTACGTTTATTGGAATATCAACAGGTATCGCCTCACTGGCTGCCATTATTGTGAGTTTATTACGTTAAGCCATGTCTGAAACCCATCATAAAGAAGTTACGCTGAAGGAGCTGGCCATCAAAACAAATGAGTGGTTATCTTATCTCCGGTCGAAATGGCTGATCATGCTGATCGGCTGCCTATGTGGCGTGGTATTGGGCTACCTCTATGCAACCTATAAAAAACCAAAGTATGTAGCGGCAAGTACCTTTGCTCTGGAAGATGCAAATGGCGGCGGAAGCCTCGGACAGATGGCGGGTTTGGCATCCATGGTGGGTATTGAGATTGGTACTTCCGGTAATGGAGGTGTTTTCCAGGGTGATAACCTGATTGAACTGTATAAATCCAGGAACATGATCCAGAAGTCACTTTTAAATGAGGCTGATTTTAATGGCAAAAAACAGTTATTGATTGATCGTTACCTGGAATTTAATCACCTGAAGGAGAAATGGGCCAAACATCCGGTGCTGAAAAATATCAACTTTAAGCTAAAACAAAATGACCGTTTAACCAGGGCTCAGGACAGTGTTCTTGGTGAAGTCGTTAAAGAAATCGGGAAAAACAACCTGGTGGTTACCAAGCCTGATAAGAAACTAAGTATTTTAAAGGTTCAGGTGACTTCTAAAGACGAATTATTTTCCAAGGCATTTGATGATGAGATTGTCAAGAATGTGAATGAATTTTATGTGCAAACGAAGACAAAAAAATCATTGCAGAACGTGGCCATTCTGCAGCATCAAACGGATTCAGTGAAGCGGGAATTAAACGGCGCACTGGCTGGTATGGCTTCTTTAACGGATGCCAACCCCAATCCTAACCCGGCCAGGCAAATCCTGAAGGTACCCTCCCAACGGAGACAGGTGGATGCACAGGCCAATACAGCCATTCTGACGGAGCTGGTGAAAAACCTGGAAATGTCAAAAGTATCACAACGCAAGGAAATGCCCTTAATTCAGATGATCGATGCACCGGTTTTACCTTTAACCAAACTGGCGACCACCAAAACCCAGGGGATGGTGGTTGGCTTCTTCCTGGCCGGATTCTTAATGTCGGTACTGTTATTGGTAAGACGCGGATTTTTATTGATGATTAAATAATGCATGTCGGGCTTAAAGAAAAATATTGTCTTTAATACACTCTTATCCGTTTCTCAAATCTTATTTCCGTTGGTTACCTTCCCTTATGCTTCACGCATATTGGGGCCGGAAGGTATGGGGGCCGTAAACTTTGCCGATAATTTTATTACCTACTTTTTAATTTTTTCAGCACTGGGTATTCCCTTATATGGCGTAAGGGAAATTGCGAAGGTAAAACATGATTCCATCGCACTCGGACGTGTGTATTCCGAACTGATCTTCATCCACCTGGTTACGTCACTGATTTCCATTGTGGTATTGCTGGGCATCAGCTTATCCAGTGATAAGTTATTTGCGAATTTTCAGCTTTATCAAATCGGGATGGCCATTTTACTGGGTAATGTTTTTATTGCCGAATGGTTTTTTCAGGGCATAGAAAAATTCAAATACATTGCCATCCGCACGGTTCTGATCCGTTTATTCACCATCATATTGCTTTTTGCCCTGGTGCATACGGTAGCCGACCGGAATACCTATTATGCCCTAAATCTGGTGGCTACCTTGCTGGCTGCTGCTACCAATATGTATTCTGTCAGTAAGCTGGTCAAAATCTCTTTTAAAAACCTGACCCTCCGGCATCACCTGAAACCACTCTTCATTATCTTTTCCAATAGCATCATCACCACCATTTACCTGGTTTTTGATACCATCATATTGGGCTTTTTAACCAGTGATGTCTATGTAGGGTATTATTCTGCTTCCATGCGGATCAGTAAAATTTCGCTGGCCGTCATTGGTGTTTTATCAGCAGTGCTGTTACCCAGGCTGACCATTGCTTTTAAAGCCGAAAACTGGGCGGAGGCCAGATTACTGCTGCACAAATCCATCAACTTTGTGGTATTTTTAAGTATTCCCATTGCCATTGGTACGTATTGCCTGTCAGAAGAAATTATCCGCTTATTTGCCGGTCAGAAATATTTGCCGGCCGTAAGCTCCTTACAAATTCTATGTTTCATTGTGGTATTTGTGGGTATGGCACAGGTTTTTGCACATCAGATTCTTTTGCCCCTGCATCAGGAGCGTAAAATTTTGTATGCCTCATTGTTCGGCGTTTTTGTGAGTCTGGGTTTAAATTTCTTACTGATCCCCATCTATAAGCAAAATGGTGCAGCGATTAGTTCACTGGCTACAGAATGCAGTGTAACCATGCTTTTGTTCTTTTTTTCGTTTAAACTGTTTAAGGTAAAGTTTCCTGTGCTAGAAACATTACAGGCCTTATTTACTTCGGCTTTGTTTTTTCTGATTAAAATGCTGGTGCTGAAAATCAGCAGCCTGCCTATCGTGGTTGTCATCATTACCGTGCCCCTGTGCGGCCTGGTTTATCTGTGCATGCAGGTATGGGTTTGGAAAAACAGGAATGTTTTAGAAGTATTGGCAGGTTTTGGCCCCTTAAAGTTTTTACAAAAAATTTAATTATGAAAGCTTGTGTTGTAATTCCGGTGTATACAGATCAGGTTGGTTCATTTGAGCAGATCTCCATGGATCAGTGTTTCCGGATACTGGCTAACCATGATATCTATTTTATCGCACCCAGAAGACTGGAAGGCTTTATCCGGAATCACAATTATGTGCTTAATCATCAGGCCGGTTATAAGCTTTTTGACGATCAGTTTTTTGCCGATATTCCGGCTTATAACCGGTTAATGAAGTACCATGGTTTATATGCCAGCTTTTTAGCTTACGATTTTATGCTCATTCATCAACTGGATGCCTTTGTATTTAGGGACGAATTGATGGACTGGTGTAAAAAGGGATACGATAATATCGGAGCACCGCTGTTTGAAGGACATGATTTGGCCGGAACAGATAGTCCGCTGGTGAGTTTAGGCAATGGCGGCTTTTGCCTTCGGAAGGTGAGAAAGTGTTATGAAGTGGTCACGAAGTTTAAAAAACTGAAGTTTACCCGCACATTTGATGATACAAACCGGCCGTTTTACATCAATTTTTACCGGTATATCAAACACCAGATGGTTTATATTTATGCTGGTTATCCTTTTCAGCCCATCATCAATGAAGATCTGTTCTGGTCAGAAGTGATTCCTCATAATTTTCCTGATTTCAAATTACCCACAATCGATGAAGCCATGAAATTCAGCTTTGAAGTGAACCCAGAGGTATTGTTTGAGCTGAATCACCACAAATTGCCTTTTGGCTGCCATGCCTGGTGGAAGTATAATTTAGCGTTCTGGCAAAAGCACATCAACGCATACGGGTATCATATTAAGGTGGATTAAAGTTTATAAAAATTTGCACATTTGTAATCTATGGGAATAAAACTGCGCCTGTTGCAATCCAATGATGGAGAATACTTTCTTGATTGTATTGATGAGTTATACCGTACAATAGAAAAGGCACCTGCAGGTTTTGACCCAGCGCGTAAAATGCTTAAACACTCCCGTTTTAAGTCTTTCGTTGTTAGAAAACTTACCCGCTATCCATCCTTATTTAAACTGCGGTTAAGATTTAAACAGGAACTTGCTGTTAATTTTGTTTCCATGATCAGCGGCGATTTCAGGTTGCTTATTCCCTATGCTTTTAAAACAAAACTGAACTTTGTGTACATGTACGATGTGTGGCCAAGGTTTCACCGCTGGATTTTCCCGCTTCTTGATTTTTTTAATGTATATTATGTATTCTTCTCCTCTAAACAGGTGATGGAGAATTTTAATCAGAATTATAGCCATATTAAATGCCGGGCCATCTGGCTTCCCGAAGCTTTATCTGCTCAGGATTATCATTTCAAGGCATACCATGACAAAGAAATTGATGTGCTTGAATTTGGCCGGATGTATGATGAATACCATCATCTGATCACCGGGCCGCTTCAGCTCAACGGAAAGCATCACGTCTACAGGAAACCGGGAATGAATTTACTTTTTCCTGATAAGCCTGCTTTTTCTGCGGCACTGGCGGCAGCTAAGATTGTCATTTGTGTACCCTCTAATATCACTCACCCTCACCGGGCAGAATATATTTCTTCCATGACGTTAAGGTATCTTCAGGCAATGGCTTCCAAATGTTTGATTGTCGGTGTTTTACCTTCGGATATGGCAGAATTATTTGGCTATAATCCGATCGTTGAGATTGACATGGACCATGCCGGAGACCAGATGCTCAATGTTCTGGCCAGTTATAAAGATTATCATGCACTGATTGAACGGAATTATAATCATGTGATTCGCCACCATCAATGGGAAAACCGCTGGCAGGTGATTCAGGAAAAAATACAGGAAGCTTTATGATGGAACCTTTGGTGAGTATTATTATTCCTGCTTTCAATTATGGTCATCTGATCGTAGAAACCCTGCAGAGCATCATCAAACAACGCTACCTTCACTGGGAGTGTATCATCATTGATGATGGTTCAACAGACCATACCGCCGAAGTGGTGGCCGGCTTTATCGCGGCGCATCCAACCTATCGCATCACTTTTCATCCGGTGAAAAACGGGGGCACATCCGCCGCAAAAAATGCGGGCATCCGGCTGGCGAAAGGCAAATACCTTCAGTTTTTAGATGCCGATGATCTCTTGAGTGCAGAGAAATTAAGCATTCAGGTGGCCCTGGCAGAAACATCAGGTGCTGGCCTGGTTTTTTCTAAAGCAGTCTTTTTTACCGGAGAAGCTACAGCACGAGAAGAAATTCAGAAATATCCTGCCGGCTTTTTAGCCACGGAAACCTTAAGTGGTGTTGAACTTTTAAAAAGGCAGGTGACCAATAATATCTTAACCATCAATAGTCCATTGGTAAAAAAGGAACTCGTCATCGCTGCAGGCCTGTTTGATCAGGATTTGAAAAACAATGAAGACTGGTTGCTGTGGTTTAAGGTGGCCATGCGCGATCCGCATTTTATTTTTGACGGGGATGACCGTTCCTGCGCGTTGATCAGGGTACATGGAAAAAGCGCCATCAACAATAAAAGAAACATGTTTTTAGGCGAAGTAGTGGTCCGGACCCACATGGATCAGGCACTTTCCACATTACAGGATCCAAAAGCAATGGCATGGTTAAAGAAACTGAACCTGGATTTACTGGCCCTTCATGAAATACGTTCACTCAGTGTTTTAAAGGCGTTTGGGTATATTTTCAGTAATTTTGTAAAAAATCCGCTTCAGGAGTGGCCCCTGCTCAAAAAGGGAATGTTAAAATTAGGCATCAGGATGTATAAAACGATCAGATAAATGGGTATTAAACCTTATATATTAGTACTCATTATTGGTGCATTGCTGTTTATAGATGTTTACCTGCTGGCAAGGTATGCGTCATGGGGTTGCAGCCTGGAAGAGCTCGTCCCCTTTGCCACCTTCCTGCTGGTAGCAGAGGGATTATCGGTCTTCTCCGTGATCAGGTTCGGGCAAATCATCAACCCTTTTACCATTTACAGCATTTTTGTATACATTGCCGGTTTCTCCTTCCTGATGGTTTCAGACAGGCAAATGGGGTACGAATGGCAGTTTGTTTTGGTATTGGCTTTTAGCGTAGCCTTTTTTATTATTGGCGGGCTGGTATCCATGAAAACATTTTCCTTTAGTCTTAAAAATTATATCCCGCCATTAAGCCCAAGGTTAAGCCTGGCCTTTTTATTACTGGTTTTTATAGCGGGTATAGGCGTCTTTATCATGGAAGTAGGCCAGTTGGGTTATTTACCGGTACTAAATTTAGGAAATGCCGCCGTGTACCAGGACATCAATGAAAATGATGTTACCCCCCTGCATAACTTTATTGTACTCAATTCGGTATTGCCGGCCATGTTCTATATCCTGTATAAGAAAAAGACCTTACGTTTCTGGCAGTTTCTGGCACTCAGTTTTGTCTGCGTTTTTATTATCCTTAACTTTTTCAGCCGGCAAATCATCGTCCTGTTTTTCTTTTCGATGCTGATTGCCTACAGCTATTATAAAACCATTCCCTTACTGCGGCTTTTTTCTATCGGTGCGGCCTGTATCGTCCTGTTTGTTATATTGGGCCAGTTGCGGGGTGGCTCAGCAGAAGACGATAAAGAAATGTCCGTCAATGAATTTTTAAGGGATTACGGCGATATTACCAAGCCCACCAATATTATTGAAACCTACCTGTCCCTGTATGGGGCCGTTAATTTTTCTACCGGAAGTGAAATTGTCAGTACGGCTTTACGGGATGATTATGTCAGCTATGGGACCTATTCTGCCAGACCCCTTATTACCGTGCTACCCATTGATAAAAATGCCATTTATCCGCCGCTATACAGTTCATATACCAAAATCGGGACTTATATCGTAGATCCGTTTTTGGATTTCAGGTGGTTTGGTGTAATCGCCCTGAATTTTTTATATGGGTTTTTATCTATGAATGCCTTTAAAAATTACATGTCTAAAAATGGCGAATATTATATTGTAGAATGGTCCTTATTTATATTCTGCATCTTTATGAGTTCATTTACCAATTTTTACCACATGTTTTTTGTGGCTTTCTTTTTCATTGTCAACCGGATAGCCATTAAATAAACATGAAAGAAGCACCGGTATTAACGATCCTGATGGCCACTTATAATGGTGCCGAATACCTGGAGAAACAACTGGATAGTATTTTAAATCAATCCTATGAAGCCTGGGAACTGATCATTCGTGATGACCGGTCTACCGATGCTACTCCTGAGATCATTCACAGCTATGTGCGAAAAGATGCACGCGTGACATGTATTCAGTATGGTTCGGTGCATGGTTCTGCCTGTCGCAATTTTTCCCAGCTTTTCGACTGGGCTTACGAAAACAATAAATCATATGTTTTATTTGCAGATCAGGATGACATCTGGCTGGTGAACAAGCTGGAGCGTTCACTTGCAGGTTTATTAAAAAATGAAGCGATTTATGGGTCAGATTATCCATTGCTTTGTTATGCCAACCTTACCTTTATTGATGAGCATGATCATCGGATCGATGCCCGCCTGCCATTACCCGCTCAGCTCAGTTTACCGGTATTAATGAATGAAAACTATGCCTGGGGCTGCACCATGATCTTAAACCGGGCGGCCGTCCGGAAAATAAAACACATTCCGGCCGAGTCGGTTAACCATGATTATTATGCCGCATTGGTGATTGGTGCTTTTGGTAAAAATATCTTAATTGATGAAGACCTCATCCTTTACCGGCAGCATCAAAAAAATGTTAGTGGTAATGTAAACAAAATGACTTTCATGAGCCGGTTTAACCGGTACTTCAGCGACACAACCTATATGCTGAAGCCTTTGGTCCATAATTACGAACTGCTACAGTCCTTTTTTGACCGTTACCAGAATGAACTGTCTGATCAACAGGTGAAGATGATCAGCAGTTTTCTTCACCAGTATCAGAAAAGCTTTACGGCATTGTTCAGGACCATGTGGAGATACCATATTTTTAAAATCGGTTTAGGCAAAAATGTCGTTTACCTGTATACTTTGTTCCTGTTGCGCAAAAAGGTGATGGCAAAAGTTAAGTCGGGGGGATTCAGATGAAGATACACTTTGATAATATTATTTACAGCCTGCAAAGGGCAGGCGGCATTTCCACTTACTGGACGGAGCTGATTTACAGGCTGCTGCGCGATCAGTATGAAGTAAGGTTTACAGAATTGCCTCATCAGAATATTTCCCGTGCAGGCTTATATATTCCTGAACAAAGCCGAACCCTGACGCAGGGCGGCCGACTTTTATTCAACCGTTTTAAGGTACTGTCTTTAAGGGCAGAAAAAGATCCCTTTATTTTTCATTCCAGCTATAACCGCATTACTTCCAATCCTCATGCGCAGCAGGTGCTGACCATTCACGATTTTGTACACGAAAAGTTTTACAGCGGCTTACGCCGGTACCTGCACCTTCATCAGAAAAATAAAGCTATCGGCCTTGCTGAAAAAATTATTGTCGTGTCTGAGCATACCAAACAGGATTTACTTCACTTTCATCCCTATTTAAAGGAGGAAAACATTGCGGTGATCTATAATGGTGTCTCCGAAAGCTTCTATCCGCTTAGTGATGGCTGTAATCAAAAGCTCAATCCCTATCTGCTGTTTATCGGATCAAGAGCCCATTATAAAAACTTTAACTTTGCCGTTGAACTTTTAGGCCGACTAACCGATTTTAACTTTTATATAGTAGGTTCGTCACTTTCGGAAAAAGAAATCCGTTTACTGAACCAAAAAATTCCTGGCAGGTGGAAGATGTTCACTAATATAGACAATGAGCAGTTAAACCGGGTGTACAATGCGGCTTATGCTTTAATTTATCCCTCTTCATATGAGGGCTTTGGAATTCCTTTACTCGAAGTAATGAAAACTGGAACTCCTTTTGTAGCCTTAAATCAATCTTCTATTCCGGAAGTAGCCGGAAATGCCGGGATTTTGGTAGATGAGCTCGATCTTGATGCTTTTGAACAAGCCATTCTACAGATTAACGGGAATGAGGCATTACTGAAAGAGAAAGGGCAAACACAGGCCGGTAAATTTTCATGGGAAAAATGTTTCCACGAAACCCTACAGGTATACCACGATTTAGGACAATGAAAATTTCAATCATCACTGTAGTCTACAACAACCATAAAACCATTCAAACAGCTATTGATTCCGTTTTAGGTCAACATTATGACGATATAGAATATATGATCATTGATGGCCAATCAACAGACGGCACCATGGATGTAATTCGTCGTTACGGTAAAGCCATCAGCCAGGTCATTTCTGAACCTGATCAGGGCATTTATGATGCCATGAATAAGGGGATAGCACGTTGTACAGGCGATGTCATCGGTATTCTGAATTCAGATGACGTATATGCAGACCCGAATGTGTTGATGGAAGTGATGCAGATGTTTGCACAAGATCCTGAACTGGATATGCTCTATGGAGATTTGGTGTACGTTAAAAATAACGACCTGAACCAGGTGGTTCGCCGGTGGACTTCGAAAAGCTACTACCCTACGTTTTTTGAAGATGGCCATGTACCGCCGCATCCCTCACTTTTTGTGAAGCGTGAAGTGTATCAACAGGTTGGTTTATTTAACCTGGATATGCGGCTGGCTGCAGATTATGAGTTGATGCTGCGGGTTTTTAAACTTAACCGGTATAAGAGCCGGTATATCAATCGTTTATTTGTTAAAATGCGTTTGGGTGGTGCAACCAATGCCAGTATTAAAAATATCGTTCGGGGCAACCAGGAAATTTTAAGGGCCTGGAAAATCAATAATTTTAAGGCTCCTTTTCTGCTGATGCCTAAAAGAATGGTTAAAAGATTAATTCAATTTGCCAGATGACCATTCTATTAACAGGTGCCAATGGTTTCCTGGGTAAGGCCATTGGCCATCATTTCGCTGCTGAAACCATGATCCGCCTGGGCAGAACAACAGGTGAGGTGATTGCGGATCTGCAACAGGAACTTCCGCTACTTCCTCTTGCAGACCTGGTTATCCATGCAGCAGGTAAGGCACACGCTGTTCCCGGAACAGCAGCAGAAAGTGCCGCTTTTGAACATATAAACGTGGGGGGTACACGCCGTTTGCTTCAGGCATTAAGTCAGGCAGCCCGTTTACCCAGGTATTTTATCTTCATCAGTTCCATCGCCGTTTATGGCCTGGAACATGGGGTGCTAATTGATGAGAATCATCCTTTAGGCGCTACAGATCCTTATGGAAAGAGTAAAATTGAAGCGGAGCAGCTGGTAGAAAAATGGTGCCGGGACAATGATGTGGTTTGTACCATTCTCCGCCTGCCGCTGCTGGCGGGCGAGAATCCTCCCGGTAATTTACAGGCCATGATCAAGGGCATCAGCAAAGGCTATTACTTTGACATCAAGGTACCTCCTGTAAAAAAGAGCATGGTGCTCATTGAGGATGTGGCTGTTTTTATAGAAAAGATTTACCAGATTGGCGGCACTTACCACTTAACAGATGGATATCATCCGGGTTTCAGTGAAATTTCCCATCTGATGGCCCGACAGCTGGGTAAAGGAAAGCCAAAGGCTATGCCATATGTTTTAATCAGGACCCTGGCCTATATAGGGAATTTTTTAGGCCCGCGTTTCCCGATCAATATCCGGAAGCTGGAAAAAATGACGAATACTTTAACTTTTACAGATCAAAAGGCAAGAACAATAACCAACTGGCAATCCAGAGCTGTTCTGGAACATTTTAAGATATGATTGACTTTACCCTGATTTTATTTACGGTTGTGTTGTTTGGCATGATGTTGCTCTACCTTCGGATTGCAGATAAATATGATATTATCGACAAACCAAATGCGCGGAGTTCTCATGCTGTTCATACCATCAGGGGCGGCGGAATTATTTTTCCCATGGCCTTGCTGCTTGAATTTGCCTTTTCTGGTTTTCAGTATGGCTGGTTCATATTGGGTTTGGTCCTGATCAGTGCGGTTAGCTTTCTGGATGACCTTAAACCACAAAAAGCCAGGTTACGTTTCAGCGTGCACCTCCTTGCAGTAGCCCTGCTGTTTTATGAGCTGCAGCTCTTTGTTTTGCCCTGGTATCTCGTGGTATTGGCCTTGTTTTTTGTCATCGGCAGCATCAATGCCGTAAATTTTATGGATGGCATCAACGGGATAACCGGTGGTTATGCGCTGGTTACTTTACTGACATTGTGTTACATCAATATTAAAATCGTATCCTTTACCGATCAACAGATGCTGCTGGCGGCCATTATTGCGCTACTGGTTTTCAATTGTTTCAACTTCCGGAGGGTAGCCAGGTGTTTTGCCGGAGATGTGGGCAGTGTAAGTATCGCTTTTATCATGCTTTTCTTTATGCTCCGGCTCATCATGGTTACTGAAAACTTCAATTATATTTTATTACTGCTGGTCTACGGTCTGGATGTGGTGAGCACCATAATTTTCAGGATGATCAGAAGGGAAAATATTGTGGAAGCCCATCGCACTCATTTTTATCAGTTTCTGGTGAATGAGAAAAAAAAGCCACATTTAATAGTGGCCACGGCTTATTGTATGGTACAATTGGCCGTTAATGCGGGGGTGATTTACTGGTCTGTAAACAAATTATCTTATCTTGCGCTGGTTTTGGTGATAACAGGTACGTTTATTGTAGTGTCCCGGTTGATCATTCAGGGCAAAAGGCAGTTGGTTGATCGCACCTACGCAGAAAATAGTTAAAAAAATCCGGTGTTTAGCAAAGTTAATATAGTACCCCGCTGGCTTATATTCATCATTGACCTGATGATTTGCCTCATCTCCCTTGGAGTTGCCTATTTTATTCGGTATAATTTTGATATC
Source organism: Pedobacter sp. MR22-3 (assembly GCF_026240075.1). NCBI lineage: Bacteria > Pseudomonadati > Bacteroidota > Sphingobacteriia > Sphingobacteriales > Sphingobacteriaceae > Pedobacter > Pedobacter sp. MR22-3. The sequence continues at coordinate 829,338 of NZ_JAPIVF010000001.1, forward strand.
ACCGATTTAGATGTCATCTTTTTTAGCCGCAGTGCTTTAGTGACCATCGGGATTAATATTGTCGTTTTTCTGGCCGTTAAATCATACAGTGGTATTATCCGGTATACCAGTGCTCAGGATACTTTACGTATTTTGTTTGCGGTGGTATTAAGTAGTGCCAGCTTATTTATTCTGAATGTGTCTATCCTGGCCTTCATGAACAAGATGCTGATTTCCAATATTATCGTGGTGGTATATGGTTTAGTCAGTTTTGTAGCATTGATCACCTACCGGGTGCTGATCAAATATTTCTTTACCTATGTGAAAAACCTGAATCTGGATAAGATGCGGGTAGTGATATACGGTGCTGGTGAAGCGGGTGTGGCGACTAAAAGAACCTTTGATCATGATAACCGCATCAATAAAAATATTGTCGCTTTTGTGGATGATGATTTGCGAAAAGTAGGGAAAACTATTGACGGGGTTAGGATCCTGGATGCAAAGGATCTAAAATTATTAATATCAAACCGGGAAATTGACGAACTTATTTTTGCTTCCTTCAGTATTCCTATTGAGGTGAAAAATGAAATTGTTGATGCCTGCCTGGCCTATGATGTGGTGGTGCTGAATATTCCGCCTTCCAATGTATGGATCGATGGCAAGCTGCAGTCGTCTCAGATTCAAAACCTGAATATCGAAGATCTGCTGAACCGGAAAACCATAGAAATTGATGTGGAGGGGATCCGCAGCCAGATCCGAAACAAGCGGATTTTAATTACCGGGGCAGCCGGCTCCATCGGCAGTGAAATTGTTCGTCAGCTGCTCAAATTTGAGCCCAGCCTCATCATCCTGAACGATCAGTCGGAAACCGCTTTGCATGAGCTTTACCTGGAACTGGAAGAATCCAGCCAGAATGCCAATTACCATGCTGCAGTAGGTGATGTACGCGACGTGAAAAGAATGGAGTACCTGTTCGAAACCTATAAGCCACATTTTGTGTACCATGCGGCAGCCTACAAACACGTGCCATTAATGGAAGATAACCCTTGTGAAGCCATTAAAACCAATGTGATGGGGACCAAAATCCTCGCAGACCTTTCTGTAAAATATGGTGTACGCAAGTTTGTGATGATTTCGACTGATAAGGCCGTAAATCCCACCAATATTATGGGGGCTTCCAAAAGAATTGCCGAAATATATGTACAGTCTTTAAATAATACCTTAATCAATCATAACCATATTTTCAGCAACGGACTAAGTTACATCAACGGGTTGAATGTAAAACCGATTACTAAATTCATCACCACCAGGTTTGGCAATGTGCTCGGTTCAAACGGCTCCGTGATCCCGAGGTTTAAACAGCAGATTGAAAAGGGCGGACCAGTTACGGTTACGCATCCGGAAATTACCCGGTATTTCATGACCATTCCTGAAGCCTGCCGGCTGGTGCTCGAAGCCGGAAACATGGGTGTGGGTGGTGAAATTTATATCTTTGATATGGGTAAATCGGTTAAAATTGTGGAACTGGCCAAGAAAATGATCCGCTTAGCCGGATTAATTCCTAATCAGGATATTAAAATTCAGTACAGTGGCCTGCGTCCGGGGGAAAAACTCTTTGAGGAGCTCTTGAATGATAATGAAAATACCATGCCAACCCATCACCATAAAATTATGATCGGGCGGGTAAGGGAATATATCTTTAATGATGTAGAACAGCACATCTATAAACTCATTGACTGTGCCCGGTTAAACGATAGCCGTCAGGTGGTCGTGCTGATGAAGCAATTGGTACAGGAATATAAAAGCAATAATTCAATTTACGAAGAACTAGATCATGCGAATGAAAAAAACTAATACGCCATTTTTAATCTTATTGGTTACCCTTATCCTTTCCTTTGCCTTACATGAAGGATCTTTTGCACAAACCCCCAATCAGCAAATTCCATATTCCTACCAGTTCTATCAAAAGTTAAATTCTGCTGTTTACGATATCAATTCCAGCTTTCACAGTTCCATCAGAGGCTTTTATGCGGATGACAGCCTGTTAAATGGCCAATACCAGGCGCTAATGAAACTGGGTGTAGACAGTCTGAATAAAAGAAGCTGGTTAAGAAGAAAACTCACTGATGAACATCTGGTCAATTTCAATGGAGATGATTACCATGTTTACATCGATTTCCTACCTGATTTTCAGATCGGAAGAGAATTTAAGGAAAGTAAAACAACCTGGTTAAATACCAGGGGTTTCCAGATTGGCGGCGATATCGGGAAGCAATTCTCGTTTTATGCCAGTGCCTATGAAAACCAGGGTGTTTTTGCCAATTATGTGACGGATTTTATCAATACCAACAAAGTGGTGCCAAGTGAAATGACAGGCAAACTGGACGGAAAAACGAAAGATTGGTCTTATGCAACAGCCTTACTTTCTTTTACCGCCAATAAATATTTAAATATTGCGCTGGGTTACGACAAAAATTTTATTGGTGATGGTTACCGTTCCATGTTGCTTTCTGACGTGGCGGCAAACTATTCCTTCTTAAGGTTAAGGACTTCATTGGGTAATGTGCAATACCAAACCATCTTTGCTTATATGCTTGATCCGGGTGCGGAGCGCTTTACTGAAGACAGAAGATTGGGCGATCGTGGCAAATGGATGGCAGCGCACTACCTCGACTGGAATATCACCAAACGTTTCTCTGCCGGCTTTTTTCAGGCAGTTACCTGGGCTGATGCAGAGAAGGAAGGAAAAAGAGGCTTTGACTTTAATTATGTACACCCCTTTATCTTCCTGCGTTCTGTGGAGAGTGCCAATACCACTTCACCGGATAAAATGCGTTTAGGCATTAACCTGAAATATGAAATTCTAGACAAAACCACGCTTTATGGTCAGTTCATGTTTGATGAATTTACGGCCAAAGAAATCTTTGCCAATACGGGCTACTGGGCCAACAAACATGCCATTCAGCTGGGCTTCCGCGGATCCGATCTGTTTAAGGTGCCCCGCTTAAACTACCTGGCTGAATTTAATACGGCCAAACCTTATACCTATGCCCACTTTGACCGCGTTTCCAATTATGCCGCCATGAACCAGCCATTGGCCCATCCCTTTGGTGCAAATTTCAGGGAATTTTTAGGCTTGCTGAACTATAGCTATAAGCGGTTCGATTTTCAGGGACAAATGATTTATGCCAATTATGGTGAAGATCCGGAAGGCTTAAACTATGGTAAAAATATCTTTTTAAGTTATGAGACACGGGTGCAGGATTATGGCGTACACACCGGACAAGGCATTAAAACCAACCTGTTTTTTACGGAAGCAAAGGTTTCTTACCTGATTAATCCCAAATACAACCTGCGTGCAGAAGTTGGCGGCATCCTCAGAAGAGAATCTTCATCCCTGACGGCGCAAAATACAGGTTTAATTACCTTTGGGATCAGAAGTACCTTCAGAAACTTATACCGCGATTTTTAATCTGTTGCCTACACCCTTTTGCTTATTACACCTATCTAAATTAATGGATCATGCTGCTCATTGAAAAGACCTTTAATTATTTCAAGCAAAGATTTCTGCGGAAATTTTTTTACCGGTATGGTTTTGGAAGTCCGGTCAGCAAGAATATCTGGGAAGCGCAGTTTAAAGATGGAAAGTGGGATTATCTTTATGCAGACCAGGAAGCCCTGCATTACAAAAGCATAGCCAAATTCTACAGGCAATACGGGAAGGGAAGTATGCTGGATGTGGGCTGCGGACAAGGCGTTTTATACCATTATCTTCAGCAGGATATTCATCCGCCTGAAGCCTACCTGGGTGTAGATATTTCAGATACTGCCATTATGCAGGCTAAAACCAGCTTTCCGGGTGCCAGATTTGAGCAAATGGACTTCGATAATAGTCGCCTGGATGAACAATTTGATATCATTGTTTTCAATGAATGCCTTTACTATTTCAAAAAACCCTTTGATAAACTGGCTTCTGCTATCGCCAAAAACCTGAAGCCTGGTGGTGCTGTTATGGTTTCCATTTTCTACTATGCCGAGCATGCGGTATTATGGAAAAAATTAAATGAACAATATCAGTTCCTGGCAGTAGATGAGGTGACCAATGATAAAGGCCAAATGTGGAAAATAGGCATTTTTAAACCTTAATTCATCCATTTTTTGTGAGGGCAAGAAGGCAATTTTGGACGCAGGATGATCTGTCTATCTCCGCATATTGCGTTACGCTCTCCCTCAGGCCTTCCCTTTGCTTCGCCATAACGGGCTTTACTTGGTTTTCATAGCAGCGCACTTTTTTCAGCGGTTTCAGCACCTTGTATGGACACTGGTCGGCGTAAGCATATCCCTTTATACAATAGGATAAATTAAAACAGGCGGTGCCTGACCAGCGTTAAGCGAGACTTGACTTATGCCCAGGGCATGAGCAGCGGCATATTTGTGGCTATCTTGATCAAGAGAAATGAGGCTGAGAGCATACCAAAAACCGGCGTTCCTGATTACACACCCACGGCCGTACAAAGCCCTTCTCTTCATACAAGCAGCGGAGGGAGTGCATTTTACGGATAGCTGTTGCAATACCCGTTAAAACTTAATATATTCATTCATCTAAATCTTATCTCATGCAAACACTTTCAATCGGCTCAGCAGGCAGCGAGGTTTTTATGCTGCAAAGAGCACTCTCTTTTCTTAATTATTCATTGGCCATTGACGGCAACTTTGGCCCGGGTACCCAGGCAGCAGTCAGGCAATTTCAAACGGATCATCAATTAGGTGCCGACGGCATTGCCGGGCCCGCTACCTGGGCTGTGCTGGATAATCTGGTACCGCAGGGCATGGATATCAGTCATTTTAACGGCCTTATCAACTTCGCCCAGTTATCACCGCATATTCAGTTTGTGTATTGCAAAGCCAGTCAGGGCGCAGGTTTTAAAGACCCTACGCTATCTTCTAACATGGCAAGCATCAGGCAGCAGGGGCTGATATTTGGTGCTTACCATTTTTTAACCTTTCAGGATTCTGCCGCTGTTCAGATGCAGAACTTTTTATCGTGCGGCATTGATTTCAGGGCACCGGGCACCTTGCCACCAGTATTGGATATTGAATGGCAGGTCAGCTCAAATGATGCGCAGAGCCAGGCCATGAACCAGTACATCCTGAATAATAAAAATGCCTGCGTTCAGCTGATTCAGGATTGCCTTACGCAACTTTCCGCTGCAACAGGTCGCATCCCGATGATCTATACCGCAAAATCGTTCTGGACGGAATATTTTAACGGAGTCACTTTCCCTGATTATCCTTTATGGGTGCCTTCTTACCAATTTAACCCACCGGGGTTATTTGGTTCATGGCAGGCATACACATTCTGGCAATATTCGGGAGCCGGAGCAGTAACAGGCGTGGCTGGTCAGGTAGACCAGGATCTTTTCAATGGCAACAAGGCCGCTTTAAATGCACTGGCATTGATCAGCAGCAGTGAAGCGCAGGTATAAATAGCTTGGGGCTTGCCCTGCAAGTGTTTAACGTATACTGCTATAGTCAACATTCTAAAGTATATAAATATGAAAGCCCTATCAGTACCTGATAGGGCTTTCGTAATAAATGATGGGGCGAGATTAAAGAATTCCTGTCTGCTATCCCTTTTAGTCGCCACAATCTTTCACTTTCCTATCCGTTTGGGTTTGCGCACGAAGATGGCTTTCAATTGATCGCATATTTTCTCGTTATGATTTGGCACCGCTGTTTATACCGGTCGAGAATGGAAGTGCCATGATGGACAAATCCAGCAATCAAATCAGTGGGCAGTTTGGCTTGAAGTGCAGGATGTTACTTTCATTGAAACATACACTTTTTTCTACTACGGGCAGCCTATATGCTTAAAAAATATTAAATGAATTGAGCTTTATACCAAAAAATGAAAACTATCAAAAGGTAAGTCTCATATAATCTAAATTAACGCGCTCAATGAGATTACGTTAGGGATATTGATTTGTATTGCCTTATCCAAAATATTGATTACGTAAGCTAGGTTCCTTTTAATGATACATTAAAGCGGTAGATTATAATAACTTGGCTACTCTCCTTCCCGACATTATAGCTTTAGTGATGGTGGCATTATTTAGAATCAACAAAGAAAGGTGTTTGTCTGATTTAGAACATAATAGTTATTTTTTCATGACGTACTTTAAGTTATCAAATAAACGCTCAATTAGACGTCTATCATTTGTTATAATTTCTGCTGAGCCTTTTGCCTCTGCTTTGAAAGCAAGATTAGTACCATAGTTAGTCTTAAGTTGCTCAGGAAAAGTAACAAGAATCATATAAGTTTCGACTTCGGATTTTTCAGTTTTGGTTGTATTTGATGTTAATGAAACTGATTCAATACGACCAGTTATAGATCCATATTCTAAAAATGGGTAATTATCTAATTTAACGATTACTTCTTGGCCCAGTTTAATTTTGCCACTTCCTTGCGCTGGCAACATTACTTGTCCAAATGCTTTCTGTTCTTTTGGAACAATAGTAAAAATCTGTTCTCCACTCTGAACAAACTGATTCTCATGGTAAAATTTAAGAAATTGAACTTTTCCATCGAAAGGTGCTTTGAAAATATACTTTATTTCCCAATTCTTTATATTATCTAACAGATCATTGTAACCAGAAATTAATGAAATCTGAAGTTCCTTTTCTTTTTCAGGTTTTTGTATGCCTATTTCCTGAATTTTGCTTTCGGTTTGCTGGGCTGCTTGTATTGCATTGGTCAAATTGTTTAGGGCATTTTGCAATGCGTCCTTACTTGTCAGGTAGCTCATTTGTGTTTTATCAAGCTCTGACTCGCTAATAACCTTTTTCACAAAAAGTGTAGAATCCCGGCTAAAAAACTTATGCGCATATAATAAGCTGTTTTTTGCCATTTCAACTCTATTATAAGCAGTTGCTATAGCCTTTTTCTGTTCTCGGAGAAGTCCTTTATAGTTATCAGATTGTTTATTCAAGAGTCTATCTTGTTTATAGTTTATAAATTCCTGAAGACTATTTTCAAAAGCATAGTATTTGGAGTTTAGTTCCCCTAAAGAAAACTTATGTGGCAATTTTCTCTGTATTGTTATAATGCTATCAGTATTTGGATTGAAAAGTTTAAGTATGCTATCCAGATAAATTACATTTTCTGGATTGGCAGAGTTTTCAATATAGGCCAATAGTTGCCCTTCCTTTATCTTATCTAAAGATTTAATGCCATTCAATCTCAATTTACCATTACTATTTGCTATTAACTTCAAAGGTGAATTGTTTGTACTTATGGAAATTTGTCCGTTTATGATATCAGGATAACGGACTATCCATCCGAATAGAAACATTAATGAAAAAAGAAAGAATACAATTGCTGAAACCCAAATTCCAAAACTAGTTGGCATTCTTTCGATAATATGCTGTATCTCTTCAGTTCTTTCATCTGCGAAGCGTTTCTTATCTTCAATCATAACTTAATTTTGTCCATTTTTATCTAACTCAACTAAAACCGTGCTGGTTAAATCCATTTGAGACTGAACCAATCTATTATAATGCCCTTTTCTTTCCATTAAGGAGGCATGATTTCCAATTTCAATTACACGGCCGTCCTGCATAACAATTATTTGGTCCGCCTTACGAATTGTACTTAGCCGATGTGCAACAACGATTACGGTCTTATCTCTAAATACATCATCTAAAGCCGCTACAATTTTCTGCTCATTTATGGTGTCCAAACTATTGGTTGCCTCATCGAAAAACAAATAATCGGGATTTTTATACAGTGCCCTGGCAATAAGTACTCTTTGCTTTTGCCCTCCGCTTAATCCTCTTCCTTGCTCCCCCATCATTGTCTGGTAGCCAAGAGGAAGCTGTTCAATTTCTTGAGCAATATTGGCTGTTTCCAGAGCTCTTTTCAATTTGCTATAATCAATTTTTTCATCATCCAGAACGATATTGTTTAAAATGGTATCATTGAATATTTTGCCATCCTGCATTACTGCTCCACATTTATCTCTCCACTGCCTTAAGCTGATATTATTGATATTCATATTTCCTATCATGATCTCCCCATAACTTGGCTTGTACAAACGAAGCAATAATTTCAAAAAAGTTGATTTGCCACTACCGCTATCGCCTACTATAGCAGTCACTCTGCCTTCCGGAATAACTAATCTTAAGCCTTGCAATACCATTTTACTATTTGGAGAATACTGAAACATCACATTGTTAATAATTAGACTTTTGTTTTCTGGCAGATCAACATTATTGCTGCCGATACTTTCATGTTCATCATCCAATTGATGTATCTCGTTAAGTCTTAAGAAACTGATCTTGGCAAATTGAAATGATATAATAAATTGAATGAACTGTACAACCGGGGCATTGAGCATTCCAATTATAAATTGGGTAGAAATCATCACTCCGAAGGTTATTTCTCCGGAGATTACAGCTTTAGCACAATAAAATGTAATAAATAAATTTTTGAGACTGTCTATGAACTGTGCGCCTAAATTCTGGGTATTCGTAATTCCTAATACCCTTAAGTTAACTTTATATAAACGAGCTTGAATATCTTCCCACTTCCACCTTTTTTGTTTTTCATAATTATTTATTTTTATATCCTGAATGCTTGCTATCGTCTCAACCCAGTAACTTTGGTTTTTACTTACCAGATCAAAATATTCCCAGTCAAGTTTTTTTCTGACGTTTAAAAATGCTAGTACCCATGCTATATAAATGATGCTTCCTGACAGAAAGATATAGAAAATAACAGGATTATATATAAACATAATTATCCCAAAAACTATAAAAGTGAGTGCCGAAAAAACCATATTAAGTGAATTGTTCATCACAAAACTTCTGATACGCTCATGATCCTGGGCTCTCTGCAGAATATCACCTGTCATCTTGTTTTCAAAAAAGGTGATGGGCAAACGCATTAGCTTAATAAGGTAGTCTGAGATTAAAGCAATGTTAACTCTTGAGGTAACATGTAACAAAATCCAGTCACGAACAAGATTACTTAAGAGAACACTGACGATTATGGCAACGTTAGCAATTAAGACTATATTTATAAAATCGATATCGTGTGTTTGTATTCCTACATCAATAACAGCCTTACTTATAAATGGTAGTAATCCCTGTAAAACAGTGACGAGCAGCATCACAATGAATAGGTTAATGAAACTTTTTCTATAGGGAGTAAAGTATCCAATAAAATTTTCAAAGGTTTTTCGCCTTTCGAGCTTTTCATCACCCTGCCTCTGATAAAAGTCTGCCTGTGGCTCCAAGGCCATTAGCTTTCCATTGTTACTATCTGATCTGATCCATCTGTCTGCGAAATCCTTTACGCCATATTTAACATGTCCTTTCGCCGGATCAGAAACGTATATTGTTCCATCAGTATTCTTCAGTGATGATGGAATTACCGCCGAATCATGATTTTTTTTCCTTTTTTTACTCGCCTTAACTTTATGTACAACTATAAAATGGCTTTTATTCCAATGAACTAGGGCTGGGAGCGGAACCTTAAATAAGAGATCATCAATTGAACATTTTATGGAAAGGCTACGAAGACCTATCTCTTCCGCAGCATTGCTAAGATCTAAAAAAGAGACGCCCTCCTTTGTAGCGCCACATTTATCTCTTAGATATTGTAATGAATAGAATTTACCATAATACTTAGCAATCATTTTTAAGCAAGCAGGACCACAGTCCATTTTATCTAACTGCCTATCACTTGGGAAAGAGCGTAATTTTATCAATTTAATGTTGTTAAGGAGATACCTAATAATTTTATAGACTATTTCATTTCAGAAAGTCTTTTTAGAATTTTAAGGTTAGCAAAACAGAGCCTACGATAATTATTCCTTATGGGATGTCGTAAGCTCTATTAAGTAAGAATTGGCTATTTTAATTTATCGTCAATTTCGTATCGATAAATTTTAGGTTCGGCGTTACCCATTGATTTAAGTATAAATCTTTCCTGAGTAGGCTTTATTGATCTTTCAACCCGATAAATCACAACAAATGATTTATAAATATTGCTTCCTTCTTTTGTAGATTTAGTTTCGCAACTAACTACAGCCGAACGATTAATCAGACCGGTTTTCTTCTCATAATCTCTATAAAATTTGAAAAGCTTTCCAGTATCTGTTTTTTTTGAGAATTCTTCTGAAAAATAGCCGGCAGAATTCTTATAATTCCTTTCCTTCATAGCCTTGTAGAAATCACTTGTAATTTTCTCTCCTAATAGTTGGTCTGATTTGTCATTTAATTTGCTGGTTGTAAAAGTACAGCTACACACTAAAAGACACCAAATGGTGTAACAAAAGAAGCACTTAAAATTTTTCATATATTTTTTAAAACGCAAAATTGATTATTTCACCAGTCTGCTGCTTTGTAACTTTATAAACTGATATCCCCTTTTTTTTTTCTATTAAATCACCTACTCTAACCTTTTCTTTGAATTCCTTTCTTAGTGGGGTCAAATTATAAGTTATACCTTTAACTGTTACATCTGGAATGTTTTTTTCATCATAGCTAAGCTTTTCAATTGTTCCACTAAAATTTATGCTTTCCAGTTCTTTACGACCATTAAAATACATAACAGCAGTGATTCCAAAAAATAACCCAAAAAAAACAATGGCAAACCATATATTTATTTTCATTAATCTAATATTAGTGGAACGCCATTAATATAAAGTAGATGTGTGTCGGTTGTACCAACAGATCCGCCATCTCCGGGACCAGCACCTACACTCATACCTACCCATGTCGGCATTCCGGTCTCCCCATTATTTGATGTCCAGCCACCTACTCCTACTGCTTCAAAATCAAGACTTCCTTCAACTCCTCTTCCCAGAATCCCGTCTAACGAAGCGTTCTGGACGTCACCAAGTATCCATCCAACAGAAGCATTTACAGAAGCATCAGCATGAAGTCCAGCTTTTACTCCCTCAGTGAATGTCGCTGAGAGGCTTGGATTTCCTCGTGTGATGATGTTAAGGGAAAGCGTTCCGCTTCGGCCCACACCGAGAACAGCTGTTGATGAAACATTTATGCTAACTACATCCGGGAAATAAGTCCTCATGGTTGGGCTATTCCAAAAATCCCTCAAAACGTCCATAAAAGCATTTTTGAAGGTAGTAACAAACGAGCTATCGGTTCCTGTATTTGTACCCTCTCCATAACCACCACCACTACCATCGCCACCGCCAGTGCTGCCACCGCCGCCACCGCCATATGGGTTGGGCTGGCCATTATAAGGGCTCCATTGTCCTCCTGGCGTATTATTGCCATCTGGTCTAATTGTAGCGCCAGTCCCCAAATCACCGCCATAATAAGTTCCCTGACCATCCTGGTTCATATTAACCCATCCACCGCTACCCCATGTCCAGCCAGAATAATCATCGGAACCTCCTTTTGTTGATTGTTTCTCGGATTCCTCCATTTCTGGGAACGCGAGCATTAATGCTGTTAGATTTTTCATATGATTTTTTTTTAAAGCTACAGAAATGTTACTTTTAAAGAAGATATCGAAGCGTAAATGGCAGGAAAAATTGAAGAAAAATTACTAACATTTGTTAGGGAAAAATTTCCCGATGTTTATGTGGCATTTCTAACAGGTAGTAGGGTTGATGGAAATGCAAATGATGAATCAGATTATGATATTTATCTGCTGACTTATACCAGAGATTACGTTTTTAGTGAGCTTTTTCTTTGGGAGAGTAAAAAAATACAGCTTGTTCATATTCCTGTCGCTAAAGTTGATGAGATATTATGGTATGATTGGTTTGCAAGAACAGGCATCCATCTCGGATCATTTGCCAAAGGCCTGATACTTTTGGATAACGGATACTATCTAAAGCAGCTTATCAGCGAATGCAAAAAACTTTATAATGATGGACCTCGCCTTTGTACATACAATGAGCTTTACTTATATAAGGTAAACATGCTTAATTTGATTTCCGATTTGTCTGCGAATAATAGAGATGAAGAGAAAATGATACTTGGGCAGGAACTTTATAGAACATTCATACAGTACTATCTTCACTCAAATTTTCGTTGGGTTAACAACCATAAACATCTCGCAAGAGAAATGAATCTGTTTTCGCCGGCTCTATCAAATAGACTACTTAATGAAATGAGAAGTTTTAGCCACTCATTAAATCCTGATGCTTTGCTGAATCTCATCCGGAAAGAGTTAGTCCCAATGGGCACTTTAGATAAAGGATACAGCAGATATTCCGGATTGATAGAGTTAAAATTCAACTATTTGGTTATTAACTTCCTTGGAACGCATGATTTTTTCAAAGTTCATTATTTGATTCAAGATGCTATTAAAACGATTAAAGAAGATATCATATACTATTTTGTTTTCAGATCAAGACCAATAGGAGACGACTCCTCATCTGCGGAAACCCTCTATCTGGTTTTACAGGTAGAAAGCGAAAATTTTCCCAACTCTATAATTACGAAAATCAAAGAAATTTTCTCTACCCAAATTAGCCCGGTCAAAATCCACTATCCTGTTAATATAGATTTCTCATTGATTTTTGGGGGAGGAGGCATGGTAGTTCCATTCTTCAGATTCTTTAATACCATTAGCAACACCTTCAGTAAGGATTTAAAGAACGAAAGTGAATCAATATTTTTTGCACTTGTTATTATAAAGAAAATTAAAGATGTTTTCTTCGAAGCTGAAAGCAAATGGATCGATTTCATAGGCTTCGTCGAAAGAACCTGGATTTCTAGTGCATATGACAATAAAAAAAATCATTTATTTGATCAAATTGTTGAGGCTAGAAAAAACTTATACGATCTTTTTTTTCAGCAGTTCTCGAGGCAAAATGAAATCCTTTCTGAAGTATTCCATGTACATTCTTCTGAAAACGAATATTTTTTTATTGAAGAGCAACTTAAAAACCTAGAAAAATCACTCAGATTAAATCAACAAGTCAAGCCGCACCAGAGGTGGGTGCCCGGTGCAAAACAGGTAGAACCGCATTGGGTTGTTGTTAAAAACCTATTGGATTATTCTCTTAGAATCTTACTTATTAATGAAGGTCAAAAATCATATTTAATTTATGCCATTGCCCATCTTTCAAAAATTGATAAATAGCTTGATGGCGCTTATATGTTGCCAAAGCTAGTTTTTATCAGCATTTTAAGTCGAAGGAGGATCTTTGCGTCGAGTTTTTGAATGCCAGGCATGAGTACTGGTTCAATGAACTGTACGAATTTATAAAAAATAAAAAAGAGGTAAAACCAAAGGTAATCTCATCATTTGATTTTTTGATTCACATGAATCACAAGGAAAATTTTCGAGGGTGTAGCTTCCTGAATATTTTAGTTGAAATACCAGGTGATCATGTTAAAATTTTGAATCCGATCCTGAAACATAAGGTAGACCTCCTGGAATTTTTTCAGTCACTTATAGCTGATGAAATGATGTCGGATCACATTTATCTGCTCTTCGAAAGCTGCATGATGGAAAGTAAACTGTTCAAATCGAATCAACTCATAGAAAAATCAAAATCAATTATAAATAACTTAATACATTAAAATAATGGAACAGAAACATCCGCTGCCACCATATACATTGGAGACCGCATTACAGAAAATCCAGTTTGCCGAAGATGCCTGGAATTCACAGGATCCTGAGAAAATCGCTAAAGCTTACACAATCGATAGTGAATGGAGAAACAGAGACCAATTTGTAAACGGAAGAGAAGAGATTGTGAAATTTCTTTCTGAAAAATGGAAAAAAGAGTTGAACTATAAGCTTAAAAAAGAATACTGGGCGCATACAGACAACCGTATTGCAGTAAGGTTCAAATATGAATTCCAGGATTCAGAAGGTAACTGGTTTAGGGCATATGAGAACGAAAACTGGGAATTTGATGAAAACGGTTTAATGGCTAAAAGATATGCAAGTATTAATAACTTAGCCATTAATGAAGGAAAACGAAGGTTAACATAGCCATTGGTTGTCGTATCATTACGCTAATTTTTAACCTTAAGGATATGCTTCATTTAAGCCGGAAATAAATATCAGGGATGTGATCAGCAGTAGGGATTGATCCGGAATGATTTACCACAACGGGTGTCGGTCAAACCAATTGTGGCAGGCAATAACAGGATTGGCCATCTTAATTTAGGTGATCAGCGCATCTTCGCTATAGGCACCATTGGCAGTCGTGCCTTTGCTTTGTTCCTGACGTACGACTAACGGCCTTCTTTTGGACAGCAGTTGCTGCGGCCCTCCGGCATTTGATTTAATTTTTTTCATCATCATCTTTTTTACACGCAACATTGCGATCATCAAACTTATCAACTCTGCCGGTTAAAAAAAACTGTCAGTTGTGTCGCTGATATAAAAGAGCCGGATTAGCTGATTAAATCGTCCAAATTGTCATCCAAACGGTCCGAAAACGTCAAATATCCGCCCCAATACTTTTTAGTCCCTCCTGATAAAAATAATTATAGCGAATAGGAATAATATTGTATTTTTTTATTGAATATGTTTTTTGATATATTTTCTATTTAAAAATAAATATTTCTATTTTATGTACTCAATTTCAAACCAAAAAACACATTACCCATCCTTTTACACCAGGTTTGTTTTGGCTATTCTGGTGGCTGTTTATATCGTGGCAGAAGGCCAGATCAGTCCGGTGAATGAATTGATTGTTGCCTCCGGCATATCTATCACTTTGCTGTTCAGTGTGGCCATCGTCATGGTCTTAATCAACTACATCCATCTGGTTTCCATACTGCTTGATCGATGGTGTCCGTGGTCCCTAAGCTGGAACAGGCGACTGGCTTATCAGTTGCTATTTTGCACTTTAGTTCCTGTATATCTCGACCTGGTTCTGATTAAGTCTTTTTTGTGGCTTTTCAAGCTGGATTTTCAAGGAAACAGCTGCCTCCTTTCAGAATTTCCATTGGCTAAACTATTGATTTACCTTATGAATGGCTGGTATATGAAAATTAAGACTGGCCACGATTATGGTCCGACACCACTGGAACCTGAGCGGGCACAGGTATTTGAAGGCGTAATGGGCAAAAAGAAGCGTGTTTTCCATGTAAAGGAACTGAATTACTTTGTACGACAATCGGGTACCGGGAAAGCTTCACTAGCAGACGGCAGCATCTGGTTTATAGACATCACCACCAGAGATATGGAAAGTCAGCTGGATCCGGATCATTTTATTAAAATAAACCGGAATGTGATCCTTGCTTTTCACCTGATAGACAGTTATACCACCAATAGTAAAAAGGGCGAGGTGATTTTGAAGCCCGATGTTGCATTTGACGGCGACAAAAGGATTACCCGGCAACAGTTTCAGGACTTCAAAACGGCTTTTATAAAATTTGTGGAAAGGCAGTAATACCTACCCGGGTGTGGAAAAATACCTTTGTGTTGAAACATAAAAGTATTTTTTGAACCAGGTTTTTTATAATTTTAAGTGTCGGTCAAACATCATTTCAATATTATTTAAGGCGAATTTCGAGTGTGTGTGCAAGCCCTGCAGGGCGCGCCATCCCCTGATTCTTAATGCCTTCAACCCTCAATAGCTGTATATGAAAAAGATCGATACCCTGATTAAAATCCTTTATAACATTTATCTGCTGTTAAAAGAAAACCCCGGCCTGCTTAGCCCGCCACGTTCCTGTAATACGGATGTACAATTGACCCGCCAGGAGGTAAAAGATTACCTGAAAATCAGTGAAACCACCTATAAGCGCAAAGTAAAAGACGGCACTTTAAAACCCATAAAAATGCCTGGTGGTGATCGTTTTTACAAAAGTGAATTACTGGCCGCTTTTGAAGAAAGCCATCGCCGGGGCCGCACCTGATGTATGGCCTGTTGTTGCAGCTGGGTTTACCTTTTGTTAACCCCTGCTGTACCCCATGTTAACCCTTTGCTTACCCTTTGTTAACCCCCTGCTTACCCTTTGCTTACCCGCAGGGTAAAGCGGGGGTAAAGGAACAGTAGTGAAAATGGCAAGGGTATA
Organism: Pedobacter sp. MR22-3; assembly: GCF_026240075.1. Classification (NCBI taxonomy): domain Bacteria; kingdom Pseudomonadati; phylum Bacteroidota; class Sphingobacteriia; order Sphingobacteriales; family Sphingobacteriaceae; genus Pedobacter; species Pedobacter sp. MR22-3. Next base: position 845,346 of record NZ_JAPIVF010000001.1, read on the forward strand.
CGTCCCTGCCTGCATGATGGTTTCACTGCTACTGCCGGGCTTATCTGCCGGCGATCTGTGCGGTATATGCCCCCTAACACCATCCTTAATGGTTCAAAACAAACCAAATGGGGCCAATATAGCTCATTTCAGTCCGGAATTCGGGTGCCGCCTCCCGGCGCGCTAAGTTTGCGTCATGGATTTAAATATACCGGTATCAAATGTCCATGTTATCAACATTTATTCACATTTAAAAATTAAAATTATGGGATCGTATTCAAAAGGTGCCAATGGCACATTCTCAGGAAAGGTAGGCAGCGTAATCGGCAGCAGCTGGCGCAGCATTGATTATTTAAAAAGTTTGCCTAAGAAATCAGGTAAAGAAGCCACTACAGAACAGGTGGCGCAAAGAACAAAATTTGCAATGGCACCGGTTTACCTCAGGTCGATTAAGGACATCCTGAACATTGGTTTTAGCGATAAGAACCTGAACAAAACCACAGGCTACAATGCCGCGGTAAAGATTTTCTTAACCCAGGCCATACAGGGCGATTATCCCGACTACCGTGTTGACTTTTCAAAAATCGTAATGAGTAAAGGATCACTGTCGGTTTTCCATGCATTGGCCGCTACATTAACCGGGAATGACCTGGTGCTTACCTGGAACAGCATTTTAAACCGGTATAATGCATTTACGGATGACAGCCTGATGGTGGTGGTATTAAATGTCACAAAGATGATGTACCTCATTTATGAAAACATCACCCGTGCGGATTTAACCTATACCATCAATATGGCTGCAGATTTTACGGGTGACGTATTGCATACCTGGGCTTTTGCCATTAAGCGTGAAGGTGATATTGTAGGGAACAGCCAGTACTTAGGTTCGGTTACCCTGCCTTAATCCATTATTCATTTAACCCGAATGGCTGTTTGCCGGAAGGTGCAGCTTCACCTGATCCGCAAAGCAAACAGCCATTCCTAAATAAAAACATAATGAAAACACTCATTTTAAAATTAAGGGAAGCGAATTTCGCTAATATCTTAGAAATTGCATTTGCCGGCATTATCATTGTTGTCAGCTGGAACACTTTAGCCAGGGTATTGCTATCCGTTGATGCCACAACGGCTTTACCTGATCCGGGGATCTGGCAATTGATCTATTTAAGCGTCCTGCTTTTTACCGGCTGGCTGCTGCTGGCCTGGCAACTGCTGCATTACTTCTGGCATCGCCTGGGCTTCATCTCTTTCACTCACCTGGTTTCACATTTTAACACTTTAGCATTATGGCAACAATTAGGGTTTTACTGGGCATCGTTTGCCTTGTTTTTACTGGCGGGCATTGCTTGTGTAGCAGCCGTATTTTAGGAAGTCGGGCGTTGGAAGTCCGAAGTCAGCAGATATGGTGTATTAAAAAAGCACGGTGTTTCTCTGTTGAAAACGTTGTGCCCTTTGTGGTTAAAAATAACGACTGCAGAAAACCTTCTCATCACTTTAAGTCCGCTGTTATTTTCATTGCGCAATCGCAGATCGGGGTAAGGGAAGCCACAGGCCATAACGACGGCCGCCAGGTAGAAGCCTATCTGCGCTATACGGGTTTAAAAAAGGGAAATCCATGGTGTGCTGCCTTTGTGAGCTGGGTTTTCGGTCAGGCTGGTTATCGCCAGCCGGTAACTGCCTGGAGCCCGGCTTTATTCCCGGCTGGAAGGCGGACCACCGACATTAAACCTGCAACCCTGTTTGGCGTCTACTTTCCGGCACTTAAAAGAATTGCGCATTGTGGTTTAGTTGCACAAAAGGACGGCCATTGGTTCATCAGCATTGAAGGCAATACCAATGTGGACGGCAGCCGCGAAGGTGATGGGGTATACCGGAAACGCCGCCTGGTAAAAAGCATCCATCTTTTTGCCGACTGGACAAAACAGAAGAGAGGCAACCATGCGCATGAATAATGTTGGGTTTCTACTGCTGCCTTTCATGTGCTGCGCCTGTGGCAGCCTGAAAAGTACACAGCAGTTCCGTGAACAAATCAGCCAACGCGAAACCGCCACTTACAGCCATACAGATGAAACCCGGCAAAGCAGCCATACCGCATTCATTACTGACAGTAGCAGCGCAGCGTACGAGGTGCAGATTATACCTGTAGGTGCCTTTACTTATGATGCCGCAAGGGGTTTTCAGGGGATGGCTACAAAAGTGATCCTGAAAGGGAAACAGCAACGCAACATGCAACAGCAGCTTGCAGCAAACAGTGTGAGCCACCTGAAACAGGCAAACCTGGTGAAGGATAAAAAGGAATACCGCAAAGTGGAGAAGGCACAGGTAAAAACCAGGCCGACTATTCCGGCATGGCTAAGGGTAAGCCTGTTTGTGGGCTGCTTAGCGGGATGTTTATACCTCCGCCGACATCGATAACCTGGGGTTTGAAGGGGGTAAAGGGCTGTATGCCAAATTCGAAATGTCATCCTGAGCTTGTCGGAAGACTGATAAAAAAACACTTAACCGTTTTTCGGCAAGCTCACCTGACAAATCTTCGTGAATAATGATGCTATCAGCTTTTTTGGATTGACCGGTTGCAGAGACTGATGTTGAGAGTGCATTTTGCCGGGGTATACGCCTTATCCTTTTGAAAAGGGATAAGCCACCTGCTGTCATTCCGGAGCAGCCTAATTCAAAACAAGCATGTTATCACTGTTTTAGCTGGCTGACAGGCATAACTGATGCCTTAATCCTTCACTACCCGGTTTTTCAATAATAAAATGGGGTCATATAAGGCCCGCATAAGGCGGTATCTTTTGCCGAGTTTCATCGTGATGATTTTCCAGTCATCCGTCTCATTAATGGCAAATCTCCGGAGCGTATATCGCGTTTCCACCGAAGTATAAATGGATAAGCCAAAAGTATACCCGGCCTTTACCAGCATTTTTTGATGTTTCGCCGGGATTTTGCCGTATGGATAGGCAAAGGAATAGACCGGGGACTGCAGTAAGCTTTCCAGGTTTTGTTTCGAACCGGCAATATCCTGGTAAGCCGTTGCTTCACTTACCTTGTTCAGCCGGATGTGGTTTTCGCCGTGGCTCCCTATTTCCATGCCGAGTGCCAATAAATGCCGGAGTTGATCAAGATTCATGAGTTTTACACTGCTCATGGCAAATTCTTCAATATCCCAGGTGTTTTCACCGTCAATATGATTGGAAGGCATATAAAACACCGCTTTCATGCCGCGTTTCAGCAATTCAGGGATGGCAAATTCAAAAAGCTCGGCTGCACAATCATCAAAGGTGATGATGATCCGGTTTTTTAAGTCTTTTGCGGTGAATTTCTGGCTGACGATTTCATGAAAGGTGGTGGTTTGCAATTGCTGTTCTTCAATGCAGTTTAAAAATTCCAGAAACTTACCATGACTGATACACCAGGTCTGCAAACTCGGGTGAGGCTGTTCTGCTACATGATGGAGCATGGCAATGGGGATATTCAAGGGGTTTTCCGGTTAAAGCGTCAGCGAAATTTTAATTCTCAAATAAACGGATTTAATCGGTTAAAAACTCAGATTCCATCAATTTTTTTAACGCTAAAACGAATAAAACGACTTAGCTGTCAAAGTTGTAAAAGTGCCAAACTGGTAAAAAATTTCTCATCCGGCTAAACTTTACATACCTTTGCGAGCATTTTAGCGTTCTTGTAACAAAACCATATCATGACTATGCGGATATTTTATCCCTTTTTATTGCTGATTTTTCTGAGTAGCTGGGTTTCTGCACAGACTTTACCGGTAGGTTTATTGGAAAATGTGGAAGATGCCTACAGGAGGCAGCAATTGCTGGGTAAAGACAGCTCCAATACTTCCTATATGATCAGGCCGATGTTTATGTCGGACCGGAATGACCTGTCGTTGGATCCGGACAGCAGCTACTCTTTACTTCATTTCAGGAAGCTACTGTATAGCAATCCCAAATTCAAAACCCAGATTTATGCCTTGCCCTTAGCCTGGCAGCAACAAGTCAATTCCCATCATCCCTATGGCATGAATGATGGTTCCATGGTACAGGCCAAAGGTTATGAAACGCAAATCTCCGCAGGCATTTATGCCAAGATCGGTCCCTTAAGTATTCAGCTCCGGCCAGAATATGTATATGCACAGAATCTGAAATTTCAACGTTTAGCAGATGCACCGAATGGTGTCTATTGGAATACGCCGGTTACAGGGTTTTTCTATAATAGAATTGACCTCCCGGACCGTATGGGGAACAAGCCCTACTCGAAACTAAGTTTAGGGCAAAGCAGTATCCGCTTAAATGTTGGCCCTGTTTCAGCCGGATTCTCCAATGAAAATTTATGGTGGGGACCTGGGGTAAAGAATTCTTTATTGATGAGTAACAATGCTTCAGGTTTCAGGCATGTCACTTTAAATACGACAAGGCCTGTAAAAACCTATATTGGTTCTTTTGAAGCACAAATTATTGGCGGACGGTTGGAGCAATCCGGTTTCACTTTAAATCGTGATCCGACTGTTCCGCAAGCGATCAGAAATGAATTGTTTCAAAAGCCGTATGAATGGCGCTATATTTCTGGCATGGTACTCACTTATCAACCCAAATGGGTTCCAGGTTTATACTTGGGATTTGACAGGACATTTGTCGTAAACCGATCAAAAATGGGTAATAAATTTGGAGATTATTTTCCGATTTTTTCCCAGGTAGAGAAAGTTGGCTATGTGACGCCTGAAGGGACCTATAGCGAAGATGCAGCTGAAAGAGATCAGTATATCTCTTTTTTCACTAAATATGTATTTACCGAAAGTAAAGCGGAAGTTTATTTTCAGTTTGGAAGAAACGATCACTCTTATGATTTACGAGATGCGTTAGCGGAACCTGAGCATACCCGGGCATATGTAGTTGGGATGCGAAAATTAATTCCGCTAAAAAGAGCTGATGAATTTATTCAGGTTGGCGTTGAACTTACCCAATTGGAAAGAAGTGCTACCACGCAATTAAGAGACTATCCAACCTGGTATATTCATGGCCAAGTCTTAGATGGTTATACCAATCAAGGGCAGGTTTTAGGTGCTGGTATTGGACCAGGAAGTAATTTACAAACACTGGATGTTAGTTGGGTTAAAGGATTAAAAAGAATCGGATTACAATTGGAACGTAAGGTAAATGATAATGATCTTTTTTATGAATTTGCTTTTGCATCTGGAGATAAGAGACAATATATTAACAGACATTGGATTGATCTAGCCATCGGAAGTACCTTCTCCTGGAATTTTAAACGTTTTGTAGCTAATGCCCAATTGACTTATATCCGATCATTAAACTATCAATATCAATGGCAGGATAGTACGCCTCCTGGAGATTATTGGAACTGGAATAAACAGGATGTCAATAATGTACATGCAAAGATTGGCATAGTTTATCTATTCAATTAATAATAATCGTTTAAAGACAAAACAATTTAAATCATCAATAGTCAAAACATCCCTTTTTTGTTATTACATTTAAATGATTAAGTTTGCATTCGTCTTGAAAATAATTTTATTCAAATCTATTAAGCATTAATATTACGACTTGGGATATTTATATAAAATTTCGACGGCCCACCTCTAAATACCTATGAACAAAAACAATTTAAACAGATACAAGTACCTTTATTACATGTTACTTGTTGCTTTTTGCTTAGGCACATCTTGTGTAAGCAATAAAAAAATCGCCTATTTTCAGGATATCCAAAGCGTTAATCAAGCTAAATTAGAAGACGCTGCATCTTTTACAGAGCCTATCATTCAACCGGATGATATACTAAATATAAATGTATTTACATTAAACCCTCAAAGTGGAGCGATTATTAATCAATCATCTGCTACACCAGCGCTCGGAGGTAGTTCAAATAGTAGTTTATCAACACAAAGCACAGGTTTTTTGGTTGATAAGAATGGTGAAATTGAATTGTCTTTAATTGGGAAACTAAAAGTTGCTGGCCTAACTACTTATCAGGCTAAGGAACTTATTAGGGATAAAGCATCTACTATTTATAAAGAACCAAATGTACAACTTCGTTTTGCTAACTTTAAAGTTAGTGTTTTAGGTGAAGTTGGAGCTCCATCAGCATATACTTTACCAAATGAAAAGGTATCTATCTTGGATGCCCTAAGTTTAGCTGGAGACCTTACAATTTATGGGAGAAGAGATAATGTACTTATTGTACGAGATAATAATGGTAAAAAGGAATTCGCCCGTTTAGATTTAAACTCATCAAAAATATTTAATAGTCCATATTACTATCTCAGACAAAATGATGTTGTTTATGTAGAGCCAAATAAGCGAAAAGTTGCAGCGACTAATTCTGCTCAGGTTCAAACCATTAGTGTGTTGGCATCTGTATTGTCAGTAATTATTGTTGCTATAACAAGTTTTAGATAAAATAACTGAATATTATTAAAATGCATAATTCGAAATATAACAATCACGATTTGGGTGGGAATGATGAAGATAAAATTGATTTTAAAAATATTTTAACTAAATTTTATGATAAATGGATTTGGTTTTTAATAAGCATTGTATTGTGTCTTATTATTGGAGCAATTTATAATACCTATACTGCACCTACTTACCAGATAGGGGCTCGTCTTTTAATAAATGATAATGACAAAGGTTCATCAGGAGCAAGCTCAGGTGCTTTAATGGATTTTGGTGGATTAATTGGGGGCAAAAGTTCTGTAGATAATGAGTCTGAAATATTAAAAACTAGGTTTTTGATGGAACAGGTTGTACGGCAAATGCAGCTAAACATCATTTATTCTCAAAAGCAAAGTTTCTACAGCAGAGAAATATATCAAGCGCCTTTCAAGCTACAGATAGAAAAAGGAGTTGATACAATATCAAGTACTGTCCTAAAGGTTCAGCAATCCACTGGTAATAAGCTAAAGGTTAAAGCAGATAATGAAGAATACGTCGTTTCATGGAATGAAAGGTTTAAAGTAGATGGAGTAGGTACTGTTTATTTATCAAATACTGATAACGAGGGAAAGCTAAAAGGCGAATTTGAAGTGAAAATAGTTTCTATTGACGAAAGAGTGTCTAATTTAATGCGTCAATTATCAGTGAAAGTTGGTAATAAATTATCTACAATTATAGATCTTGGATTGTCGTACCCAATTCAAAAGAAAGGAGAGGATATACTAAATACTATAATTTCAAGATATATTAACTCGAGTTTAGAAGATAAAAATACCATTGCTGATAGTACAACAAAATTTATACAGAATCGATTAAGTATCATATCTAATGAACTTGGCGATGTTGAAAATAACCAAGAAACTTTTAAAAGAGAAAACAAGCTGGCAGATTTATCAGAACAAAGTAAGCTACTGGTTCAAAATACATCTGAATATAGAAACGATCTTGCTAAAGCAGAAACCCAAGTTATCATAGTTGAAGATCTCGAAGCTTATTTAAAGGATGAAACAAAAAACAAGAGAGTTTTTCCAACTGCTTTATTACCATCGGACATGGTTTTTTCAGGCTTAATGAATCAATATAATGCTCTATTAATTGAAAGAGATAGACAACTTTTAAGTGTAACAGAAGACAGCCCTTTTATTAAAAATATCGATAGCCAAATTGCAAGCTTAAGAAAGGGAATACTTGGAAATATCCAAAGCACTAAAAATACTTACGTTGTTACTAGAGATAAATTAAGAAATCAACTCTCACAAATTGAGAATAGAGTAGAAAAAGTACCGCAGATTGAGAAAAATTACTTGAAACTTGCTCGTAATCAAGGAATAAAACAAGAATTATTCATTTTCTTAATGCAAAAGGCTGAAGAAACTGCCATATCAAAAACATCTAATATTTCAATAGCTAAAACTATTGATCCACCAAAAGCTGATGCAACTCCAATCAGCCCTAAAAAGAATTTAGTCTATTTATGCAGTTTATTTTTTGGATTTGCAATACCAATTGGGCTGTTATTTGTTGCTGAATTATTAAATACAACTATCACAACTAAGGAAGAAGTTGAATCTGGTGTTGATGTACCTATTATTGGTGAAATAAGCCATAATGCAGATAATGATAATTTAATAGTTGCAAATCAAGAAAGATCAACAATATCAGAACAGTTCAGAGCACTAAGAACGAATTTATCATTTTACCTTAAAAACGATGATGAAAAAGTAATTCTATTAACCTCTAGCTCTAGTGGCGAAGGTAAATCATTTACTGCCATAAACTTAGGTAATATATTAGCATTGGCTGGGAAGAAGGTATTATTAATGGAATTAGACTTGCGTAAGCCTGGACTATCTGAAAAATTAGGTGTTTCAAATAAAGTTGGCTTCAGTAATTTTACTATTGATAAAACTATTCAGATGGAGCATATTATAAAACCACTTTCTATTAATAAAAATATCTTTATTATTTCATCCGGACCACTTCCTCCAAATCCTGCTGAAACATTAATGAGTGATCGTACAGAAAAGTTGATAGCTGATTTAAAAATGCAATTTGACTATATAATTATGGATGCGCCTCCAATTGGTGTTATTACAGATGCTCAATTGCTTGCTAAATATGCCGATATGACATTGTATTTAATTAGACATAAGGTAACTCAAAAGGCACATCTATCTATTATAAACGATCTTTATAACAGTAAAAAAATGAAGAATATTGCTATAGTTGTAAATGATATTAACACCAAACATTATGGTTATGGATACGGATATGGCAACTATGGACAAGAGAAAGAAACTGAAAATTGGTTTACTAATTTATTTACCAAAATTAGAGGTTAAGAGTGATGACAAATTATACTCTGAAAGTTACAGAAATTAGAAGGGAGACTGATGACACTATAACTTTATGCTTCAAACAACCCGGGTTAAAGAAAATTAAATATATTGCGGGTCAGTATCTCACATTAATTTTCAGAATTAATGGCAGACGGTATATCCGGCCCTATTCTTTTTCTTCTTGTCCCGGTGTAGATTCATTTCTGGAAGTCACTATAAAACGTGTGGAAAATGGTTTAGTTTCCAATCACATTAATGATATGGTCAAAGTGGGGGATTCAATTGAGGCCATGCCACCTATGGGTGATTTTATCTTTGAACCAAATGATGATTTAACCGATGTTTATTTCTGGGGTGTAGGTAGTGGGATTACACCCTTAATATCCATTATTAAGCATATTCTAAATTCAACGGAGCATATAAATGTGCATTTGAATTATGGAAATAAAAACCAAGAAACAACTATATTTAAAGATCAGATTGAAGCTTTAAAAACTAATTATGCTGAAAGATTAACCATTAGGCATTTCCATACCAAACTTGTGCTTGATGAGGGAAATCCATACTTGATACAAGGAAGAATTGATCAAGCTAAAGCCTTATCCATTTTAGATGCCAAACTTGATCCAAATTGCTGCTCGCATTATATCTGTGGACCGACAGGTTTAAAAGAGTCAGTTAAAAGTGCCATACAAACTAAGTTTGGTCGCTTAATTAATGTTTATTCGGAAGATTTTGAATTGGTTAAAGATCCCAAAGACTTTATAGATATCCACACCCAACAGATTGCACTTACTTTCGAAGGCAAGTTACATAAGCTAGAAATAGCTAAAGGCAAAACTATTTTAGAAGCTGCTTTAGATGCGGATATTGAGTTACCCTATTCTTGCCAAACTGGTAATTGCAGTACTTGTAAAGGTAAAGTAATGAATGGGGCTATCAAAATGATTGGCCTCACAAAGGAAAGAAATGACTTAGAAGAGGATGAGTATTTATTATGTTGCTCACATCCATTAACAGAAAACGTACAAATAGAAATCCAAAATTAAAGATATGAAGGTTGTAATACTTGCAGGTGGCTTAGGCACCAGGCTGATGGAAGAAACGGAAGCCAGGCCGAAACCAATGGTTGAAATTGGTGGTAAGCCGATTTTATGGCACATTATGAAGATATATGAAGCCTATGGCTACAATGATTTCGTATTGTGTTTAGGATACAAAGCGCAAAGCATTAAAGAGTATTTTTTAAATTACTATCTCTATAATTCAGATGTATCTATTGATATTGAGAAGAATAAGGTTGACGTCCATTTTTCCAATTCTGAATCTTTTAAAGTTACCTTAGTGGATACGGGTTTAACCACCAACACTGCAGGTAGAATTAAAAAAATTCAAAAATATGTGCAGGATGAAACCTTCATGCTGACCTATGGGGATGGCGTAGCTGATATCAATATTACCAATCTTGTTGACTTTCACAAAAGTCATGGTAAGTTGGCCACATTGACTAGCATTCAAACGCCCGGCCGTTTCGGCAACATCGAAATGGACGAGGATGGTTCCGTAAATCACTTCGTAGAAAAACCGCAGGGTGATGGGATGTGGATTAATGGCGGGTTTTTTGTTTTAGAGCCAGGTATTTTTAAATATTTAGATGGTGATATGGATGACATCCAGTGGGAAAATGTTCCGTTGAAAGAAATTGCAAACGATGGACAGTTGGCTGCCTATAAACACAGCGGTTTTTGGAAACCGATGGACGCCTTAAGGGATCGAATTGAATTGGAACAACTTTGGTCAACAGGTCAGGCTAAATGGAAAATCTGGTAGTATGTTGGATCAATTGAAAGAAACTTATTCCGGAAAGAAGGTTTTTCTAACCGGTCATACTGGTTTTAAGGGCTCATGGATGCTTAAAACCTTGAAATTATTAGGCGCAGAGGTAAAGGGTTATGCCTTGGCTCCCCAAACCGAAAATGATTTATATCATTTAATCGATGGTGATCAAATTTGTGAATCAGTTATCGCTGATTTGAGAGACCGTGAAGTGCTAAAAAAAGCTGTTCTTGATTTCCAGCCAGATTATATCTTCCACCTAGCGGCACAACCGCTGGTGAGGCTATCTTATGATATCCCTTCCGAGACCTTTGAAGTCAATGCCATTGGTACAGCAAACGTATTGGATGCCGTTCGATTACTTGACAAAAAGTGCTCTGTCGTCTTAATCACAACGGATAAGGTATACCACAATAACGAGTGGGATTATCCTTACAGAGAGAATGACCGTTTAGGTGGATACGATCCTTATAGTGCCAGTAAAGCATGTACGGAGCTGGTTATCGATTCTTATAAAAACTCATTCTTCAATAAGGCAAAAATTGATATTCACCAAAAAGGCATAGCCATTGGCAGAGCTGGAAACGTGATTGGTGGCGGTGACTGGTCAAAAGACCGATTAATCCCGGATATTGCCAAGGCTTTATCAAAGGATGAAGAAATAGTAGTTAGAAATCCTAAATCTGTACGTCCATGGCAACATGTTTTGGAGCCGGTTATCGCCTATTTGATATTAGGCATGAAGTTAGAAGCTGATCCGGTTAAATTTGGAGTGGCTTATAATTTCGGGCCTTATGCAACGGATGCCTTACCGGTAAGCGAAATGTTAAAGTTGGCAATTGATTGTTGGGGTAGCGGAAAGTTTAAAGTGGAGCAGCTACCAAATCAACCTCATGAAGCAGGGCTGCTCAAATTAGACATTAGCAAAGCTATAGCTGATCTTCACTGGCAACCAAAGTTGAATGCAGCTAAGGCTGTTGAAACTACAATCAGCTGGTATAAGTCATTCGTTTCTGATAAGAAATATATAGATGCATTCACTGCAAATCAAATTTTAGCATACCTAAATGCGTAGGGTATTAATAACTGGTATTACAGGTTTTTTAGGGTCGCATATAGGAGAAATATTAAATCAGAATAATATTGAGATCATTGGCTTAAAAAGAAGTACATCAGATTTATCAAGGTGTATTTCTTTTGCCGATGAGATCAAATGGATAGACCTTGATCATGCCGGTGAATGGAAACAGCAAGTAATTTTGCAATCACCTACAGAAATTATTCATTGTGCATGGATAGGAGTTGAAGCTAACGATCGAAATCAATGGTCTCTCCAGGCAAAAAATATTGAGCTTTTAGTTGATCTCTTAGAAATTACTCAAAGTTTAAATTTAAAAAAATTCATATTTCTCGGGTCTCAGGCAGAATATGGCAATATCAGCCGCAAAGTTTCAGAAGATGATGTGGTACATCCGATGAGCGCTTATGCCAGTATCAAATTGAGTTGTCTACAAATCTTGAAAACTTATTCTGAACTTAATCATATCAATTGGCTTTGGTTAAGGGTGTTTTCTGTATTTGGCGAAAAGGAAAGTGACAACTGGTTGATCCCTTCAGTTATTAACAAGATGAAAACTGGCACGGAAATGGATTTCACTGGTGGTGAACAACAATACGCTTATTTATATGCAGGCGATTTTGCAAAAATTTTATTATCAATCGTAGAACGTGAAATTAAATCTGGGATTTACAATGTTTCAGGAAATCATACGTTAACATTAAGGTCGCTGCTTAGTCAAATCAGAGATAAAGTAAACCCATCTTTTCAGCTAAATTTTGGGGCTATTCCGTATCGTCAGAACCAGTCGATGCATATCCAAGGCGATATTACCAAGCTTACTGATGAAATTGGCGTGATCGATTTTACTGATTTTAACGTAGCTTTGTCTAAAACCTTAAATTATTACCTATCTAAATAAAATTTCCATGAAGGCATCTGATTTTATTGCTAGCTTTTTGAGCAAAAAAGGAATTGAAAGTGTATTTGAACTTTCAGGAGGGATGATCACGCATATCTTAGATTCTTTAAACCAAACAACTAAAATCAAAATTGTTACGATGCACCATGAGCAGGCTGCTGCATTTGCAGCCGAAGGTTATGCACGTATCACAAATTTACCTGGAGTGGCACTGGCAACAAGCGGGCCTGGTGCAACGAACCTACTGACAGGTATTGGAAGTTGCTATTTTGATTCTACTCCAGCGGTATTTATCACCGGGCAAGTCAATACCCATGAACAGAAAGGTGATCGCGATATTCGTCAATTGGGGTTTCAGGAAACTGATATTGTTGCGATGGCTAAACCAATTACCAAAGCTTGTTATCTCGTTAACGATGCTAATGAATTGGAAGAGGTTTTTGAAAAGGCGTTTGCTTTAGCGCTTTCCGGTAGACCAGGGCCTGTACTGATTGATATACCCATGAATGTACAAAGGGCTCAAATAGAGGTATCAGATAACTATCTTAAAGAAGAGGAAGCTAATAATATCTCTCCAGAGATATTAAATGACTTAATTGCAGACATCAAATCAGCTAGGCGCCCGCTAATTCTTTCTGGTAGAGGGATTAAAGCTGCTTCTAGCCAAACTGCCTTTGATCAGTTTGTAGAAAGAGTACAGGTGCCTGTTGTGACTACTTTGTTAGGTCTTGACACGATAGCTTATCAGGATCATTTAAGAGTTGGGTTTATCGGAAGTTATGGAAATCGTTGGGCTAATATTTCCTTTGGTGAATGTGATCTACTGATTGTTTTAGGGAGTCGGTTGGATATACGACAAACAGGTGCAGATACTAAGTTTATTGAAAATAGAAAAATATATCATATTGATTGTGAACCTGGTGAGATTAATAATAGAATAAAAGGTTGTGTTCCTATTGTTGCTAATTTAACTGAGTTTTTTAATCAATTTGAAATAGCTACCCAAAATTCATCATTTAGTTTACCTGAAGCATGGATAAAAAAGATTAATGAACTAAGGTCTGAATGGCCAGATACAAATGAACTTACGCCCGAAGGTATCAATCCAAATAAGTTCATGCATGCACTGTCTAAAGCAGGTGAAAATAATAAAGTATATCTGGCTGATGTTGGCAGTCACCAAATGTGGGCTGCTCAATCTTTAGAGTTGTCAAAAGGCCAGCACTTTATGACGTCTGGAGGCATGGGGGCTATGGGCTTTTCCTTACCTGCAGGTATAGGCGCATGTGTGGCCTTGAATAATCAACCGGTTGTCGTATTGATAGGTGATGGCTGTATGCAAATCAACATCCAGGAATTACAGACAATTGTACGAAATAATCTTAAGGTAAAGATCGTAGTATTAAATAATAAAACACTTGGTATGATCAGGCAATTTCAGGATAGCTATTTTGAATCCAGATATCAATCAACCTATTGGGGATATAGCGCCCCAGATTTTAAGAAAGTTGCCATAGCCTATGGAATTGAGGCTCTAACCATTGAAAATCCAGAAGAAATTCAATCCGGTGTAGATTGGCTTTGGAACAAAGAAAATAAAGACAAACCACAACTTTTACAAGTGATGGTTGATCCCCATACCAATACCTATCCTAAGATAGCGTTCGGAAGACCCATCACCGAAATGGAACCTTTCGCAAAACCTATTGAAATGGAAGGTACTTAAGAATGTTAAAATAGATAAATACAGAACAATACAAAACATATGTTAAAGAATATCACTGATTCAAATTTAGAAACTGCATTGCGTGCAATTGCTAAGCAGAAAACAACTCAGACCATCATTCCAGGTCAAAATTATATCCCAGTTACGGGGAAAGTTTTAGATGAGGAAGATATTATGTTAGGCGTTGATGCAACATTAGATGGTTGGTTGACGGCTGGTCGTTTTGCCAGCCAATTCGAACACGAATTTGCACAATATTTTGGTGCTACGAAAGCACTTCTTGTTAATTCTGGTTCATCAGCAAATTTAGTTGCTTTTTATGCTTTGACTTCTCCAAAGTTGGGAGATCGTGCGATAAAACCGGGAGATGAAGTCATTACTGTAGCCGCTGGATTTCCGACTACGGTTAATCCAATTGTACAATTCGGTGCAATACCTGTATTTATTGATGTGGATGTTGCCTCACATAACGTGAAAGCTGATATGATCGAGGCGGCAGTATCTCCTAAAACTAAAGCCATTATGATTGCGCACTCCTTGGGTAATCCATTCGATTTGGATGAGGTGATGCGTGTAGCGAAGAAATATAACTTATGGGTAGTAGAAGATGATTGTGATTCTCTAGGCGCTACATATAAAGGAAAGAAAACTGGTACATTCGGAGATATCGCCACATTCTCGTTTTACCCGGCGCACCATATGACCATGGGTGAAGGTGGCGCTGTAATTGTAAACAATCCGGATCTTGCAAAATCAGCAGAAAGCTTTAGGGATTGGGGTAGAGATTGCTATTGTTTACCAGGTAAGGATGATACCTGTGGGTGCCGTTTTGGACAACAATTAGGGTCCTTACCTTATGGTTATGACCATAAGTATACCTATTCTCATATTGGATTTAATTTGAAGGTTACGGATATGCAGGCTGCATTTGGTGTTTCACAGTTCAAAAAGTTAGACTACTTCATCCAACGTCGTCGCGAAAACTTTGCAGCCTTATACTCCAGGATGAAAGAATTCGAAGATGTTTTCATTTTACCGGAAGCTACACCGAATTCTGATCCATCTTGGTTTGGCTTCTTATTAACATTAAGAGAAGGTGATTCAAACGATCGCCACATGTTGGTTCAACATTTAGAAGAGAAAAAGATTGGAACAAGATTATTATTCGCTGGTAACCTATTAAGACAGCCTGCTTATGCCGGTGTAGAACATCGTGTAGTTGGCGATCTAACTAATACCGATATCATCATGAATCAATCTTTTTGGTTAGGTGTTTGGCCTGGATTAAATGAATCTCACTATGATTATATTGCTGATGTTATCAGAGCTTATTTACAATAATTATCATCGTGTATTGCAAATGGATATGATCCATTGTAAACATTTATTCTACTAAACACATCACACTATGAATGTTTCTCTTATAGGAACAAATGGCTTTATGTCCAATTGTATTGGAAAATATTGTAACGAACAAGGATATTTCTTGGACGTGTATGGACGAGGAGAACCAAAAAGTCACAATTACGAACAATTTTTTAAATTGGATTTACTGTCTGATAATTTAAGAAATCAGAAGTTTGTTAATTCTGATGTTGTCATTTATGCTGCGGGGGGAGGAATACAATTCGGTCTAAAGGAAGATGTTGATGCTATTTATAAGTTAAATGTTTCTGTGCCAATAAGCATTTTTAATATTTTAAAAGATGCTGGGTTTAATGGAACCTTTATTACATTTGGATCATATTTTGAAATCGGCGAAAACATAGAAAACATTTCTTTTGCCGAGCAAGATTTAATAAGTACTCAACTATTTGCTCCTACTGATTATACAATTTCAAAAAGAACGTTAACCCGTTTTTTCAGTTCAGCACATGCCAATTTTCAATTTTACCATTTTATTTTACCAACAATTTATGGTGAAAATGAATCCAAAAATAGATTAATCCCCTATACGCTTAATTCTATTTATAATAATGTAGAAATGAAACTCACATCTGGCGGACAAGTAAGGCAATATATTTACATCTTTGATGCGATAAGTCTCCTTTTTAATTCGATTTTGGCAAATATTGAAAGTGGGATTTATAATGTTCCAGGAATAGAGGAATTTTCCGTGAAGGAACTAGTTGAATCTTTATTTAATTTGGCTGATGCGAGGGTTCCAGAAGATATTTTTGGTAAAACTGAAAGGGCTGATGTGGGTATGAAAATCTTAAAACTGAATGCAGACAAGCTTTTAAATTGCGTTAAACTTAAGTCAGAGACAAAAATAGCGGATGTATACCAGAAATACAGCTTTGATAGTTAGTTTACTAAATTTAAACTAGCATTAATCAAATAACAATTTGGAGAAGATCTCATAATTTAAAGCACAAAAAGTAATAATGCCCAATCGAACAATGATTGCTATAAATTCACCCATCGTTAGTATTTGTATACCAACCTACAATAGATCAACTAAAGTAGTTAATTTAGTAAAGGATATATTAAAATATCAAAGCGATGAGATTGAAATTATCGTAGTTGACAATTGTTCTTCTGATGACACTGAGATAAAGCTTAAGGCGATTCACGATAGTCGTCTTAAGTACTCAAGAAATGAAGAAAATATTGGAGGTACTATAAATCCTATAAAAGCACTAACTTTTGCAAATGGACATTTTGCTCTTCTTTGTTTAGATAAAGATCGTTTAGACAGTCAGTCGATTTCAACATTGATTGATAAATTGAGAAAAAATTCTACGGTTGTTTATGGCCATTGTTCAATAAATATTACAGCTTCAAGTAATGATGTCGTTTATGAGCAAGGAATAGATTCTCTTTTAAATAATGCTTATTTATCGGAACATCCATCTGGTATGTTTTATAAAGTTAGTGAATTAAAAAAGCTTTCCTTAATAAAAGATATTTTGGATAAAAAGGAGAAATTTGGATTTTACATGGATCTTTTGAACGGGGAGATGGCTATCAAAGGTAAATCATTAGTTATAAATTCTCCAATTATTCATACAGAGACGCAGGATGATTGCGCAGATGTTGTATCATTTAGTTATGATGAAAGTAATTTATTTTTTGCCCCACAACAGAGAATTATTGAATTTAATAGGTATCTGAATTCTATAAATGGATTAAAACTGTGCACCGCAGATTATTATAGGCTCATCAAGAAAGTGTTTACAAGCGGTTTAGTAGCAGCTACAATTGGTTATAAATCAATAATGGCAAATGAAAAGGTGTGTAGACATTACAATATTTCGCCACGTACTATTGGGATGAGAGAATTAATTAATAGTGGAAAATTATATTTGCATAATTTCTTTACAAAAAAAATTGCCATACCTTATGCTGGTAAACTTGCAATAGTAGCTGCTTTACCAACAAGGTTTTTATCAAAAGTGACTAAAATTTTTTAGTTCTTTTAGCATTAAATCAAACGATATGCAAAAAACTTATTCCAAAATTAAAAAAAACTCGGTTTATTTAATTAATGCACCAAATTACAACAGTCTAATTGGTAACTTATGTTAAACGAAGAGGTTAATAGAGTTTTATCCATATGCATTCCAACTAGGGGTAGAGCTGAAATATTGATGAATACTCTTACGAGTATATTTGAATCTGAAGTAGATCAAAGCTTATATGAAGTTGTTATTTACGATAGCTCAAATACGGATGAGACAGAATTATTTATTAAATCAAAATTTCAACAGTCAAACTTAATTTATATTCGTGGAGTAAATTACGGCTATTTAAATTTAATTGAAGCCCTTAAGATGGGAAATGGTGATTATCTTAAATTACATAATGATTATTCCTCTTTTAAATTAGGTTCCTTAGAGGCAATAATAGATGAAATAAAGAAAGCTACTCTGACTAAACCAGTTCTTTTATTTTCAAATGGAACGTTGGATCAAAAGGTACAAAATTTTGCTAATTTCGACTCGTTTTTATACACATTATCTTTCTATAGTACATGGAGTACAATTTTTGGCATCTGGAGGAGCGATTTTGACTTATTAAATAAGAGGAACGTCAATTCAATGTTTCCGCATACTTCATTATTGTTTGAATTTATAAATAAAGATGGATACCGAATCGTTAATCATCCACTATTTACAAATATAGAGGTCGGCAATAAAGGTGGTTATAACCTTTTTCAAGTCTTTGCTATAGTTTATCTGGATATGGTAAAAGAACTTCTTGATAGACAGTATATAGAGTTTAGAACATTTGAAAAAATTAAAAGGGATTTGTTTTATAAATTTTTGGTTCATTGGTATAGTGAAACTAAGGTTTTAAGAAACAATTATACCTTCATATTGACTGATATAAAAAAATCTATTAGAACATATTATAGTAATTTTGACTATAATTTTCTGATTTTTTTATCCTACTTGCGATCTATTTTTAGTATCGTAAAAAAAACAATAAAAAGGTTGTTTAATTTAAAGTAATGGAAAAAGACGAGTCTTATAAGCAAATAGTAAAATCTACTGGTATTGTAGGCGGCACACAAATTCTCAATATTTTAATTGGTATCGTAAGAATGAAATTTTTAGCTATTCTATTGGGGCCTTCGGGAGTAGGAATGGCGGGGATATTTCAAACAATAATAGACTTGGTACGAGATGCGACTGGATTTGGGATAAATTTCAGTGGAGTAAAAAACATTGCAGAAGTAAGTGGTAGTGATGACAAAAACAAAGTTTCTAAAACGATAACTATACTACGAAGATGGGCACTAGGAACTGGTTTACTTGGTATGGTTATCATCGTGGCTTTTAGTTCTATTTTTAGTTTGCATTCTTTTGGTAGTACAAATCAAACTCAAAGCATTATCTTCTTGTCTATTATAGTATTAACATCCTCAATATCAGCAAGTCAGGTTGCGTTGCTTCAAGGGCTTAGGAAGATAAGCCAAATGGCTCAAGCAAACTTATTTGGAACATTATTTGGGACAGCAATTAGTATGCCTCTATATTATGTTTACGGCATAAATGGAATTGTACCTGGTATGATTCTTACATCAATAGGAGCAATGGCTATTTCATGGATATATGCTAGAAAAATTAAAGTAGAAAATCTATCAATTTCTTTTATTGAGACAATAAAAGGTGGAATAGGAATGGCTAAGCTTGGCTTTTTTATAGTTGTAAATGGATTTTTAGCTACACTGTCTATGTATATTATACGATCTTTTCTTGTTAAAAAAGGTGGTATAGAAATGGTTGGTTATTTTCAAGCTGTTATGACTATTTCTACAGTGTATATGAATGTATTATTACACGCAATGCTCGCCGATTATTTTCCAAGGCTTACGCTCGTACAAAATGATAATGTAAAATCAAATAAGTTAATTAATGAGCAGCTAGAAATTACCTTACTAATTGGAACTCCTATGTTGATCGCAGTAATCATTTTCGCTCCTATTGGGATAAATATTTTGTATTCGTCTTCATTTTCAGTTGCAGTGCCAGTTCTGCGTTGGCAAATGGCTGGTTCCTTTTTTACGTTAGTTAGTTGGCCCCTTGGTGTATTATACTTGGCTAAAAATGCTGGTTGGTATGCCGTTATAACTGAGACATTTAGGCAGTGTGTTTATATAGGTCTTTTATATTTTCTTTGGAACTTTTATAAGTTCGAGAGTATAGGCATAGGGTTTTTCATTGCTAGCTTTTTAAATATGATTTTTGTGATATTGAGTTTAAAAAAGATATCTAATTTTGTATTTTCTACCGTTAACTTTAAATACATAGTTTTCTTAGGAATAAGCGTAGTTCTTACTCTATTTATAAGTTCACAATTAAATATGATATTAAGTTACATTCTTAATTGCATCTTACTTATATGTATCTTTTACTTATGCTTTATTAAATTAAACACTTTAACTGGTATTGGTTCAACAATAAGAACTAAATTTCCATTATTTAAAAGGAATAAATAAGTTATATGAAATCAATTCTAAGGGTATTTGGCGTATTTATTTCTTATATTTTCCCATTTAAACTTCTTAGAAGTTTAAAGTCATGTCGAACGTATTTATATTCTGGGTATATTAGAAATTCATTTCAAAAAATTGGACAAAATTCTTATATTGAATACCCTATGACCTTAATTGGTGGTAATTGTATGAATATTGGAAGCAATTTTTATGTAAATGAAAGGTTAAGAATAGAGGCTCATACCGAACATAATTTTAATCACTACTCACCAAAAATTTTGATTGGAAATAATGTAGCAATTAATTCGGATTGTCACCTTGCGTGTATTAATCAAATTTCTATAGGGAATGACGTATTAATTGCCAGTAAAGTATTTATAACCGATCATTTTCATGGGAGAGCAGATCTAAATTCGTTAGAGTTGCCACCCAATTCGAGACCTTTAGTTAGCCCAGGGCCGGTTTCAATAGGTAATAGTGTATGGATTGGCGAAAATGTGGCCATCATGCCAAATGTTAATATTGGAAATAATTGTATTGTAGGTGCTAATTCTGTAGTAACTAAGTCATTTCCAGAAAATTCAGTGATAGCCGGTGTACCGGCAAAATTAATAAGAGAATTAAAAAAATAAATATGAATGCAATATTTACTATAGTTGCCAAAAACTATTTCGGTTTTGCCAAGGCACTATATGTTTCAATAAAAAAACAAAATCCAGAAGTTGATTTTTATGTTTTGATTTCAGATGAGTTTGATAAAGAAGAAGATTTTATTAATGAAGAATTTACCGTTTTGCAGGCTAAGGACATCGAGATCCCAAACTTCTATGAATTAGCCTTTAAGTACAATATTACGGAACATTCGACAGCTATAAAACCATTCTTTTTTACTTATCTGTTTAATAAAGGTTATGATAATGTCATATATTTTGATCCTGATATTTACGTTTATTCTGATTTAAATCAAATTTTCAATAAACTAGAGGCGCATGATATTATTTTAACACCACATTTTGTAACTGCTGAAAATATATCTACTGCAAATGCTCCTGAAACCTTAACATTATTTGCAGGAATATATAATTTGGGTTTTACCGCAATAAAAAATTCTAAAATTGGACAGGAAATAGCTATCTGGTGGTCCGCGCGTTTATCAAAATATTGTTTTGTAGATAAATATGATGCATTACATGTAGATCAAAAATGGATGGATTTTGTTCCGGCTCTTTTTGGTAATTCAGTTCTTATTATGAGGGAGTTAGGTTGGAATATTGCATATTGGAATATTCATGAAAGGAAAGTAATAATAGATGGTAAAGATATTTGTATTGGTAACAGACTCGTAGATGGTGGTAAGGATAATTTAGTGTTTATCCATTTTTCAGGATTTAATCCGGATAATATTTTTCAAAATAAGCAATGCCCAAGTTTAGATCTTAACCAGTATGCAGATTTTATTCCATATTTTGAGCGTTATGCAGCTTTCTTACAAGAAAATAATTTTAACATGTATTTTCATAAAACATATTCTTATGGCTCATTTGAAAACGGTGTCAACATAAATATTTTTCAGAGAAGACTTTATAGACGATTTATTGACGAGGGTGGCTTTATAGAAAAGCCTTTCGCAGTTGGTAAAAATTCATTTTATGAAAAACTGAGTAGAAGTGGTCTTTTAAGCTTGTCAGATACGAGTGTTGATAAATTAAATGAAAGGAACTTTGATGGTTTGGATAAAAAGATTAAACTACTAAATAAGATGATGAAAATCTTAAAGAAGACGTTAGGATTTGATAAATACGTTCTTTTATTAAAGTTTTCTCAACGATATTTTAGACCTGAAAATCAAGTTTTTCTGATTGATGAACTTAAGGACTTGAAGTTTATTAATGAAAATGTTAAAAGATAATTTAAAAACTTAACAAAATAAAATTGGATACAATTGAGTTATTTAATGGTGGAGTAAGGTTTAATAAATATCTTATATTAGTAGATTTCATTCTGATCATACATTTTATTTATGATTGGTATTTGATTTATAAAAAGACTGGAAGAACTTTAGATTATTGGACATTAACGATGAGCCTTACCTATTTTCTTCCTTTCCTAATCATGTATCCTTTTGCATCGTCAGTATACAATGTCGTGTCTGTCGGCGGGAATGTTTCAATTATACAGGACGTTATAGATACAGCTTATATAATATTTATGATAGGTTATATTTCTATGTATCTAGGGCGGTACCTCTATATTAGAAACCGGACAAATACAGCCATTTATAAGGTTTTGATAAATCCAGTTAAACAAACTTTAACGAAAAGTTTCATCACTGCTGTTAAAAGCTCTCTTATTTCTAGGATACTTTGCATATTATATTTCATAGGATTATTGGCAATTTTAGCATCAGGTCTTGGTGATGGAAGTTCTGATATTCGTGCTGTTTTTCAGGCAAACCCAGCAATTAGAGCAATATATAACTTTGTATTAATTTTGAGTTCTATCGTATCTCTTATTCTTATTGCAAGGGTTTTTCAATATCGCTATTTTATAGATAAAGTTTTGTTATTCCTATTTTTTATAATAACACTATTTATTGGTGCCAGAGCTTTTTTGGCCCAACCGTTAATCTACTTATTTGGATTTTATGTATTCTATAATAAGATGGGTAAAATCAATTTAATTAAAATTGGGATAATTGGTTTTTCAGGCTTATTTTTAGGAATGGGCTTGAGTTTGTTCAGATCTGGTGATTTAAGTCTAAAAGGAGCTTTGAGTGGTTTTGGAGAGCAAATATTCTATGGGAATTCTTATTCAGATCTAAGGGATTTCGCATGGGTTTATGCCTATTGGGACAAAAGCTTACTTTTCGGCAAAACATATTTAGCCGCCTTTATGTCTTTTATACCGAGCTACTTTTCTGATTATCGAACCCAGTGGGCTGCCGGAAAATTCACTGCAGTTACAGTTGGTTTCGATCCAATCATTCATCCTGGTCTGAGACCGGGGATATTTGGTGAAAGTTTTTTCAATTTCGGCTATCTTGGCGTCGTATTTCTTGGAACGATACTTGGTTATGCATATAAGTTTATAGATGATTCGATAAAGATTTCGTCAAAAATTCCAAATAAGGTTTTCGGTATTTCTTCGATAGTTTCCACTCTTTTTATTGCTAACTTAACAATTACTTCTGGATTTTTTGCACTCTACGTTTTTCTTGTCGTTCTAGTTTTAGTAAAACTTTTTTCAAAGGCATTGAAACTGTTCAGTAGATAAATATACGAATCCCGTGTTATTCATTAAATATGATGTGGATGGAGTTTATTTAATAAATTTTGCAGCGTATTAATCAAGGTAAGTTCATGAGTCAAAAAAAAAATATTAGGTTATTAATTGATGCTAGGATGCTATATAGTTCTGGGATCGGTATTTATCTACAAGAGTTATTAAACTATCTTAAAAATATCGAAGGAGTTCATTGTTTAATTAGAGAAGAAGATGATGTTTTTTTTACGATAAGAGATATACCTTTTACTATTTTTAATGAAAGCATCTATTCTATTCGAGAACAGCTTAATTATCCATTCAAATTACCGAAGGCAGATATTTTTTGGTCGCCGCATTACAATACACCGATACTCCCAATTAGATGTAAAAAAAGGGTCGTTACCATTCATGATGTTTATCATCTAACTGATGTTGGGCAAATTAACTTAAAACAGAAAATTTATGCTAATTTGTTAATGCAAAATTCTATTAGACGAAGTAATCAAATAATTACTGTCTCCGAATTTTCTAAAAATGAAATTATTCGTCATACTGGATGTAAGGCTGATAAAATATCCGTTATTCATAATGGTGTTGCTGAAATTAACACAATTGCAGATTTACCGAATAAAAAATATAACATACCTGAAAAATACTTGCTTTTTGTAGGGAATGTAAAGCCGCATAAGAATCTGATTGTACTTTGTCAGGCTTTTTTAAAGCTTCCAAACAATTTACAAGATGAGCTAAAAATTGTTATAGTTGGAAAAAAAGAAGGTTTTATTACTGGGGATATCCAACTTCTTGATCTCATTAATAATGAACCTATGTTGCAAGAAAATGTTATTTTCACAGGCTATGTAGAAGATGAAGATATGAATGCTATTTACCAAAAAGCAATGATTTTTATATTTCCTTCTTTATACGAGGGCTTTGGCTTGCCCCCTTTAGAAGCGATGCTTAACTCCACGCCTGTAATTTGTAGTGATATTCCTCCTCTAAAAGAGATATGTGATGATGCAGTTTTGTATTTCGATCCAAAAAATTCAGATGACTTAGTTACTAAAATAATTCATATGAATGATCATAATATAGCAGAAAAATATGTCCTATTAGGTAATAATAGGGCGAAAGAGTTTACATGGAAGAAGTCCTTTGATAAGCATTTAGAAGTTTTTAATTTATAATATTATAGAATTGAAAGTAGCGATAATACAAGAATGGTTGACGACCATGGGAGGATCTGAGAAAGTAGTTCAGGCTATAGCAGAGATTTATCCACAGGCAGATATATTTGCATTGGTCGCAGATAATAATTTAGTTAAGGAGTTAGGATTTGAGAATCGAAAGATTACTACTTCACTCATTCAAAAAATGCCATTTGGCTTAAAAAAGTACAAAACTTATTTACCCCTTTTTCCATTTGCGATAGAGCAATTTGATTTAAGAGAGTATGATTTAATAATTTCATCAAGCCATGCAGTTACAAAGGGGGTACTCACCAATAATGAGCAGTTACATATCACCTATTGCCATTCTCCGATTCGTTATGCATGGGATTTACATCATCAATATTTAGAAGAAGAAGGTTTAGGTTTTGGTTTAAAAGGCCTGCTTGCCAGATATTTTCTCCACAGGATTAGAATTTGGGATTTTATTTCATCTAATAGACCTGATTATTATATAAGTAATTCAAATTTTATTGCAAAACGTATAGCAAAGGTATATCAGCAGCCTGCTACAACCATTTATCCGCCAATTGAGATTGACGACTTTAAATTAGAGATTAATAAAGAAGATTACTATGTAACTTCCTCTAGAATGGTGCCTTACAAAAAGATTGACCTGATTGTAGAAGCTTTCACTAAAATGCCAGATAGAAAATTAATTGTAATTGGTGATGGTCCTGATTTTAATAAGATTAAAGCTAAAGCAGGAAAGAATATAATTTTTACGGGCTATCTTCCGTTTAAAGCCTTGATTGAAAAATTGCAAAAAGCAAAGGCATTTGTATTTGCAGCTATTGAAGATTTTGGAATGTTACCGGTAGAAGCTCAAGCTTGCGGTACGCCTGTTATTGCCTTAGGAAAAGGAGGAAGTCTTGAAACAGTGGTGGATGGAGTAACCGGAGTACTTTTTCCATATCAAACTATTGCATCGCTTATGGAAGGTGTTTCCAGATTCGAGCAGTTAACTTTTGATCCTTTGGCTATAAGAGCGCATGCAGAAACATTTGGTAAGGAACTTTTTAAAACCAAGTTTGAAGGGTTCGTTAATGAGAAATTGGCAGATAAAGTAAATTAAAAGAAAATGAATCACATTATATTTGGAGGTTCCGGTTTCATCGGTACACACCTCAAACGTTACATTAATGAAACCTTAGCTTTACCTGATCAAGTTTATAGTTATGACATCAGGAAAAAAGTTAGTGATGGTTTTACCGAACTGGATATTAGAAAAGCTATTACCGTAAATATAACTAATGCAGCTAATAGCATTATTTATAACCTTGCGGCTGTGCATACTACTCCTGGCCATCCAGATCATGAATATTTTGAAGCCAATATTTATGGTGCTCAAAATGTTTGCGATTTTGCCAGGAAAAACAATATTGAAACGATTGTTTTTACCAGTTCTATTGCGCCTTATGGTGCATCAGAAGAATATAAAACGGAAGATACCTTACCTATGCCTAACACACCGTATGGTATATCTAAACTCACCGCAGAATACATTCATAAATTGTGGCAGGCTGAAGATCCAGACAATAGGAAATTGATTATTGTACGTCCTGGTGTGGTATTTGGTAAACAGGAGGGTGGGAATTTTACGAGGCTATATGAATCTATGAAAAAGGGATTCTTTTTTTATCCAGGCAGAAAAGATACCATTAAAGCTTCGGTATATGTGAAGGATGTCGTTCGGATTTTATTTGAAACAGCCCAAAAAGAATTACCAGGCGTAGTTACATTTAATTTAACGTATTTCCCGGCACCTACCATCGAGCGTATTTGTGAAACGATGGCAGAAGCTACGGGTGTAAAAGCGCCTAAAGTTCTGGTACCAGGCTGGGCGTTAAAATCGGCTGCCAGTAGTGCCTATATGGGGGGAAGGTTATTAGGGAAGAAAATAGCGGGCATCCATCCTGACCGGGTAAAAAAATTAATGATCTCAACAAATATTTCTGGTGAGAAACTCAGTAAATCACCCTATTCCCTTCAATTTAGTTTAAGAGAAGCATTGCAAGACTGGTTTGACGACTGCGATAAAAGTGGACTTTATTAATCAACGTATGAAAAGTAATAATAACCAATTTGTACTTATCATGGCCGGCGGCGTTGGCTCCCGTTTTTGGCCGAAAAGCCGTAACCATTTCCCAAAACAGTTTATTGATATCCTGGGGACCGGAGAGTCTCTGCTGCAACTGACTTATCAGCGCTTTCTAAAGATTTGCCCAAAGGAGAATATCCTGATCTTAACGAATGCAGGTTACGCAGATTTGGTGAGGGCGCAATTGCCAGCGATATTAACTGATAACATTTTATTAGAACCCAGCCGCAACAATACGGCACCTTGTATTGCATACGCGACCTATAAAATTCTGCAAAAGAATCCGGACGCGAATATCGTTGTGGCCCCTTCGGATCATTTGATTTTGAAGGAGGACGTCTTTATCGAGAAGATTAACCTGGCATTGGATTTTACGGCCGACAATGATGCCTTGTTAACGCTGGGAATTAGCCCAACCAGGCCGGATACGGGATATGGGTATATTGAGTATTTGGAGGATGAAGGCGTAGAGAAGGAGATAAAAAAAGTGGCTGCTTTTAAGGAAAAACCCGTATTGGAAAAAGCACAGGAATATGTGAACAGTGGGAATTATCTATGGAATGCAGGGATCTTTATCTGGAAAGCGGCCAACCTGCAGAAAGCATTTGAAAAATATGCTGTAGAGATTGATGCCTTATTTAAATCGGGAAATGCCTTTTACAATACGCCGGCAGAAGCGCAATTTATCCTGGATCAATACCCGGGCAGTCCGGATATATCCATTGACTATGCCATTTTGGAAAAAGCCGATAACATTTATACCATTCCGGCAGATATTGGCTGGTCTGATTTAGGTACCTGGGCGTCTTTGCATGCCATTGCCCAACAAGACGAACACCACAATGTTTGTAATTCGGAACACCTTCATTTGCATGATACACATGACTGCATGATCAACTTACCTAAGGGGAAAGCTGCAGTGATCAGGGGGCTTGACAATTTTATTGTGGTGGATGATGAACAGGTATTGCTGATCTATCCCAAATCGGCAGAACAGGAAATCAAAGGGGTCTCTAAAGAAATGGTTTCCAGGTTTGGCGATCAATATTCATAATCTTTTTACAGGAGAGCTTATCATAAAGATAGGCTCTTTTTCTACACAGCAGGCAGATAGCTCGACTAAATGATCGGTCAATCCTACTTTACATGGGAGTTCAGGTAAAAAATTGTAACTTTGCTGTGAACTAAAAATATTCGTGAACGGGTTTTAAGTTAAAACTTAACACTGAATTTATATTAGGGCATTATTTTTGCTATGGGTAAAAACATTTGTAGCACTTCATTGTTAACGCACAAATTTTTATGCAAACACGTTACCTTTACATCCTGAAATACATCTTGCCGGTCACTGACTTATTAATGGTGCTGGCCGTTTACTTCTTCTCTTATCAGTTCACCAGTTATTTAGGCAAAGTTGTTGATTCTGAATTGCAGTGGCATTACGTAGTGGTATGCAGCTTGCTTTGGATTGTTTCCACCACTTCTTTTGGCCTGTATACGGAATATGGTTCCAGACGTATTGAACGCATTTACAGGGGGACCTGGCGTAGTGTACTCTTGCATGCCATTTTATTTTCCATTTATTTATTTTTTTCTAAGCAGAATGATTTTTCCAGGTCATTTCTCGTGGTATTCTATGGTGCCTTAGGCATGCTATTCTTGGTTAATCGTTTTATCGGTACTTCTTTTCAGTTCTTGTTATTTAATCACCTCAGGGGGGTAAAGTCAGTAGCCATTATGGGAAACAATGCCACAGGGGAACAGCTGGCTTCTTATTTTGAAAAACAGAAATACATTGAATTTCATGGTTTTATTCCGGATGTACCGGAGCATTACCTGGAACGGGATGGCCGGTTAAGTGATGCGGTAGGCAAGCAGTTTGAGCTGGCGATTGAAAAGGGGATCAAAGATATTTATGTCACCATAGCACCAGAGCGGATGAGCGATATGCTGATCCTGACCCAGGAAGCAGAACGCCAGTGTGTGCGCTTAAAATTTATTCCGGATATCAGCGGGGCCTTATTGTCGCCTTATACGGTGAGTTACCTGGGAAATGAATTCCCGGTGATTTCGCTTCGTTCAGAACCTTTAGAAAAAATTCACAACCGTTTCAAAAAGCGACTGATTGATGTGGTTTTCAGCGGGCTGGTGATTTTGTTTGTGTTGAGCTGGTTATATCCCATTATTGCACTGTTGATTAAATTACAAAGTAAAGGACCGGTATTGTTTAAGCAACTGAGAAGTGGCCGGGATGATGAGCCTTTTTATTGCTTTAAATTCCGGAGCATGCGTATGAACGCAGACAGTGATAAAAAACAGGCCAGTAAAAATGATGACCGCATCACGCCCATTGGTAAGTTCTTAAGGAAATCAAGCCTGGATGAGTTGCCACAGTTTTTTAACGTATTTATGGGGCATATGAGTGTGGTTGGTCCACGCCCGCATATGTTAAGCCATACAGAGCAGTACAAAGGTATTGTTGACCAGTTTATGGTACGCCATTTTCTAAAACCGGGGATCACGGGATGGGCGCAGGTCAATGGTTACCGTGGCGAAACCAAAGAGGATTATAAAATGGTTAAAAGGGTAGAGCACGATATCTGGTACCTGGAACACTGGACGGCCGCACTGGATGTCAGGATCATTTTCATGACCGTGATTAACATGGTGAAGGGAGAAGAAAACGCTTTTTAATCTATAAAGATGTCAAAATATAAAAAAAGCTCGGTGTTGTAACAACCCGAGCTTTTTTATATTATTCATATCACCGGAATTTGTCTTTTATCCCGCCATCGTATTCGTGGTTCTTTTTACAGCAACCTTTCTTACGGCCTGAATAATGGCTTCTTTATCGTAACCACATTCTGCCCATAATTCAGGTTGTTCGCCATGATCAATAAACTGATCCGGGATGCCCAGTCGAATGACAGTAGCGGTATATTGATGGTCTGCCATAAATTCTAAAATGGCCGCACCTACTCCACCCGGTAATGAACCGTCTTCCACGGTGATGATGTATTTGTATTTAGCGAAAACCTCGTGCAGCATTTGCGCATCCAGGGGTTTTACAAAGCGTAAATCGTAATGCGCAGGATAAATGCCTTCGCTGTTTAGTTCTGAACGTGCCTCAACGGCAAAATTACCCACATGCCCGATGGTTAGTAAAGCTACTTCTTCACCATCACATATTTTACGGCCTTTACCAATTTCCAAAGCTTTGAACGGGCGTTTCCAATCGGGCATGACGCCATTGCCACGCGGATAACGGATTACAAATGGCCCCATGTTTTCCTGCTGGGCAGTAAACATCAGGTTGCGCAATTCTTCTTCATTCATCGGGGATGAAATCACCAGATTGGGGATGCAACGCATATAAGCGATATCATAAGCACCATGATGCGTGGCACCATCTGCGCCGGCTAAGCCCGCCCGGTCCAGGCAAAAGACCACATTCAGTTTCTGAATGGCCACATCATGAATCACCTGGTCATAGGCCCTTTGCATAAAGCTGGAGTAGATATTACAGAAAGGAACCAATCCCTGGGTAGCTAAACCTGCAGAGAAAGTGACGGCATGCTGTTCGGCAATGCCCACATCAAAAGCCCTTTTGGGCATGGCCTTCATCATGATGTTTAAGGAAGAGCCGGATGGCATAGCTGGTGTAATGCCCACAATTTTATCATTCGCCCCGGCCAGTTCAACCATGGTATGGCCAAATACATCCTGGTATTTTGGAGGCTGTGGTTTATCTGGTATGCTTTTTTTAATTTCGCCCGTAATTTTATCAAACAGGCCTGGTGCATGCCAGATGGTCTGGTCTTTTTCAGCCAGGGCAAAGCCCTTACCTTTTACGGTAATGCAATGCAATAATTTAGGGCCCGGAATGGCCGATAAATCTTTGATGGTTTGTGCTAAACGCGTAACATCATGCCCGTCAACCGGACCAAAGTACCGGAAGTTTAAAGCTTCAAACAGATTGCTTTGTTTCAGCAATGTTCCTTTGATGCTTTTTTCAATTTTCTTTACGTATTTATGTGCATTGGGACCAAGCTTGGATAGGCCGGCGAGCACATTTGAAATATCGTCGCGAAAACGGTTATAAGATTTAGAAATGGTGATGCTGGTTAAATACTCTTTCAATGCGCCAACGTTGGGATCGATAGACATACAGTTGTCGTTTAAAATCACCAGTACATTGCTGTTTTCAATTCCGGCATGGTTTAAACCTTCAAAGGCCAAGCCGGCCGTCATGGCGCCATCACCAATCACCGCAACATGCTGCCGGTCGGTTTCCCCTTTTAGCTGTGAAGCAACAGCCATGCCTAAAGCGGCAGAAATAGAGGTAGAAGAGTGGCCAACACCAAAAGTATCATATTCACTTTCGGTAATTTTCGGGAAGCCGCTAATGCCTTTGTAAATTCTGTTGGTATGAAACAACTCCCGGCGGCCGGTCAGGATTTTATGTCCGTAAGCCTGGTGTCCAACATCCCATACCAGCTTGTCATAAGGGGTATTTAAGGCATAGTGCAGGGCTACTGTTAATTCAACAACACCTAAGCTGGAACCAAAGTGCCCGCCATTTACGCTTACCACGTCAATAATATACTGACGTAATTCCTGGCTGATTTGTTCTAAGTCAGACTCACCATACTGCTTTAAATCAGCAGGATAGTTAATTTTAGATAATAGGGGGCCAGCTTTAACTTGCATTCAATTTTTTTAGTAAAAACAAGATACAAAGTAAGGTATTTTTGTTCTAATATTCATGTAAAAAATCAATCAATGCACTGAAAGCCAGATCAGCTTATTTTCAAAAACATGAAATACAGGGCTAAAGCTTTCATATAAAAATCATTATGTTTGTTTTTACAAATGCAATCTGAGATTTTTGAAATAAAACTTCCGGTATTCGAAGGTCCCTTCGATCTGTTATTATTCTTTATCGAACGGGATGAATTGAACATCCAGGATGTGGAGATTGCAAAGATCACCAACGACTTTCTGGCTTATATCCATCAGCTGCTTGCCGTAAATGTAGAAGTGGCCAGTGAGTTTATTCTGGTGGCAGCCACCCTGATGCGCATTAAATCCAGGATGTTATTGCCCAGGATGGATTTGAATGAATCGGGAGCGGAAATGAATCCTGAAGAAGATCTGATTGCACGATTGATTGCCTATAAGCAATTTAAATCTGCTGCGGAAGAAATGAAGCTTTTGGAAGATGCACGGATGAAACAGGAACGCAGGGGAAATATTGAGTATGACCTGCACCTTGCGGCAGAAAATGCTGCCCATCAGGATGAATTGTTATCACTCGATCTGTATAAATTGCTTACGGTATATCAGCGGCAGATGCAAAAATATGAGCTGCGTAGTGAAGAGGTTAAACATACAGTGGTACAGTATCCCTATACCATTGAACAGCAGAAACATTTTATGGCCAATTTATTAAACATCAATGAGCAAATCGATTTTGCCCTGGTGTTAAAGCATTCAGAAAATAAAGTTCATTTTGTTTATAATTTCCTGGCTATTCTGGAAATGCTGCAGCAACAACTCGTTGAGATTACGATAGGAAGTGGTTTTAATAATTTTAGCATCAGGTAAAAGGAAAGAGGCAATAGGATTTAGAAATCACATAGCAAGACACAATCTGGCATGTGTTTTTAAGGATCGTTATGCTTTGTTTTACTGATGACGACAAGATGTTAATCAAAACCCTGTTTTTCCTGGGTACCTGCCTCTATTTTCTCGGTGGTAACTTTTTATGTCTATCGGCATTAGTACTACGTGCTGGCATGCTGCATGGGCAATTCTGTTTATTTTACTGTTTTTTTCGGTTAAGCATTTATCCCTTAATTATCTCATATTCATCTCTGCGTTAAGGATTAATTTCTTACTTTTGCAAAAAAAAACAGAAACCTATACAGGATGACACGCGACACCAAAATCTTTGAACTTATTGATAAGGAATTAAACCGCCAGGAACATGGTTTAGAACTTATTGCATCAGAAAACTTTGTGAGCAAGCAGGTAATGGAAGCTGCTGGTTCAGTACTCACCAATAAATATGCGGAAGGCCTGCCGGGGAAACGCTATTATGGCGGTTGCCAGGTGGTTGATGTAGTGGAGCAAATCGCGATCGATAGGGCAAAAGAATTGTTTGGTGCAGCATGGGTTAACGTTCAGCCACACTCAGGTGCACAGGCCAATGCAGCAGTAATGCTGGCTGTTTTGCAGGCAGGTGATAAAATTTTAGGTTTCGATCTGTCTCATGGAGGACATTTAACTCATGGTTCGCCTGTGAATTTCTCCGGTAAACTTTATCAGCCATTATTTTATGGTGTAGAAAAAGAGACCGGGTTAATCGATTATAAAAAATTAGAGGAAGTGGCCTTAGCTGAAAAGCCGAAATTGATTATTTGTGGCGCTTCTGCTTATTCTCGTGAATGGGATTATGCTTTCATCCGTTCGGTTGCTGATCAAATTGGGGCCCTGGTGTTGGCAGATATTTCTCATCCTGCTGGCTTAATTGCTAAAGGTTTATTGGCAAACCCACTGCCGCATTGTCATATTGTAACCACAACTACCCACAAAACATTACGTGGCCCTCGTGGTGGAATGATTATGATGGGTAAAGATTTCGAAAACCCATGGGGATTAAAAACACCAAAGGGCGAAACCCGCATGATGAGCAATTTGCTGGACATGGCCGTTTTCCCAGGTACACAAGGTGGGCCTTTAGAGCACATCATCGCAGCAAAGGCCATTGCATTTGGTGAGGCTTTGACTGATGAGTACGGGGCTTATATTAAACAGGTAGCAGCCAATGCGCAGGCCATGGCCAAAGCTTTTGTGGCTAAAGGTTATGGAATTATTTCTGGAGGTACCGATAACCACCTGATGTTAATCGATCTCAGAAATAAAAATATCACAGGTAAAGTTGCGGAAAACGCTTTAGAAAAAGCGGAAATCACGGTTAATAAAAACATGGTTCCCTTCGATGATAAATCTCCGTTTGTCACTTCAGGTATTCGCGTAGGTACAGCTGCGATCACTACCCGTGGCTTAAAAGAAGCTGAAATGGAAAAAATAGTAGATTTAATCGATCAGGTTTTAACTAACCCGGAAGATGCGTCTAATTTAAATGCGGTAAAGGAAGAAGTGATTAAATTGGTGAGTGCATTCCCGCTATATAAATAGGATAAGAATAAAGATTTTAAAATAAAAAGCGCTTTGCATTTACTTGTAAAGCGCTTTTTATTTAAAAGGATTTGGATAACCTGATTATGCTTGGCAATGGTCTTCTGAAAATTAGCGAAAAAGTAAAGGGCCGATATCCTAAAAGAAGTATCGACCCTTACCATCTAAATTAACGCTCTCAAATATATAAACGCAATTACAGGCTAAATGGTTTTAAAAAAAATAAAAAAGTTTATCTTTTTATGATTTAGCCTATTCATATCCCTTTAATCAGGTATTAATGGTTTGTATAATTATCTGATTAAGATGTACTTACCTTTAATCACTCATATATATAGATAATTAAATTATTCAGCAAAAGCTATCGCCGCAATACTGATCTTTAGTGCGCCCTTATGAATTAAAGCATTTGCACAGGATTCTAAAGTAGCCCCGGTCGTGATCACATCGTCTACCAGTAAGATATGTTTACCCCTTATGGGTTCCTGCTCAGCAACTTTAAAAACAGCTTTCATATTTTCATACCTGCTGAAGCGGTTTTTCCTGGTCTGACTTTCTGAAGAAACAACGCGGACTAAAATCTGTTCATTCAGCGGAATGTTCATGGCTTGTGCGATCCCTGCTGCAATGAAATGGCTCTGGTTATAGCCTCTGGATCTTAATTTACGCTGATGCAGCGGAACAGGAACGATATAGTCAATATCTGCATAAGACGAACTTAAATTAAGTCTTTCTCCGATCATATTGCCCAGTAATATACCGACATCAGTTTTTTTATTGTACTTTAAGTTGTGAATCAGCCGTTGTACTTTTGCGCCTTTTCTGAAATATAACAAAGCCATGGCTGCGTGTATGGGCACTCTCCCCCACAATTGTTTCATTACCCTGTTTTCCTGGTATACATGATAATCGGTAAAGGGAAGGTCATACAGGCATTTGGTGCAAATCAGTTGCTCATTATGAAACAAACTTGTGCCGCAGGCATTACAAAGATTTGGGAACAGCAGGCTGATTAAGTCTCTTCCCCAGTGTGAGATCATTTGCATATCCCTAATTTATAAATTTATAGCGATAAGTTGTATGGGGGGGGGTGTTATTTAATGATAAGCCTTATGAGCCATTATTGATTACAGTATCCTTTATTATATTTTGCTCTTATTAATAGGATATCAAATCTTCCTTTAATAATCACCATTACCGTCTCTATGTTCTCTATGCCTCTATGGTTAAACATAACTTAATCTGGTCTTTTTCCTGAAAACCGCCCCTGCAAACACTCCTGATTTAAAAATGTTTTATTTATTTTAATTTTTTATGGATGATTTACAGCGGGTTATGTTTTTAGGGGAATGAAAGGGTTGGGATGGGTTTGCGGGGGTATGATTTTTTGCTACCTTTGCATCCCGCTTCGGAGGAAAGGGC
>NZ_JAPIVF010000010.1:0-94665 GCF_026240075.1 Pedobacter sp. MR22-3
GTTAGCTTCATTACTTACTACATGATACTAACTCAAATAAACACGGTCTTCCTCACCGTCTACATCCATAATTACATCCACATGCTCTTTTAACACGGTAGCCAGTTCTAAACCAACGAAATCAGTTGCAACAGGAAAAATCTTGTGGCTTCGATCAACCAGAACAACAGTACGAATTTTTTTATGCGGCGTATTTAAGAAAACACCTAATCCGTATGCCAGGGTTTTTCCACTGTTTAGCACATCATCCACAATGATAATGACCTTATTTTTCCATTGACTTTCATCCAGATCGGTAGTGGCAATAAGTTTACTGCTTTCTTTCTGAAGATCGATGCGCAAAAGGGTTAGCTTAAAACCCGAAATCTTTTTCAGCACCTTTTCCAAACGAACAGCTAATTTGTAGCCACGGTCCCAAATACCTGCAAGCACCACCTCTTTCTCATTTAAGTTATCTTCCAGAATCTGATAAGCGATTCGATCGATCTTCTGCTGAATCTGTTTCTTATTTAGTATGAGGATTTGTGATGTCATTTTATAAAAGGATTGAATACAAAAAGAACAATTTTAAGGATGATATTCAAACTATTTCAAAAATAATTTCTTCAGTCTGCAACGTTTTTATTCTATGTGCGTCTAATGACTAACCAAAAACAAATTTATGAAAAACCTGATCAGAGTATCTACCATCTTATTTTTTGCATTTTCTGCTACTGTAGCCGTGGCGCAGGAAAGTAAAAACTTCCCGGTTAAAAATTATAACAGTATTGGCGTAAGCAGTGGAATTGATTTATACCTCACTCAGGGAAATACCGAAAGTGTAGTGATTAAATCCGATGGTAAAACCCTGGAAGACATTATTGTGGAGCAGCGTGGAGATAAAATTACCATCAAGTTTAAAGACGGCATCAGCTGGAGCGGCATGTTCAAAAACCGTGTAATCAAGGCTTATGTAAGCTATAAAACATTAAACGAAATTGCTGCTTCCGGCGGATCGGATGTATTTACACAGAATCCAATTAAAACAAACAGCCTGGCCATCAGGGCATCTGGCGGATCAGATTTAAAATTAAATTTGATCAGTACTGACCTTACCATTCAATCCAGTGGCGGCAGTGATATCAACCTTAAAGGCAAAGCAACAAACATGAGCATTCAATCCAGTGGCGGCAGCGATATTGACGCTTTCGAATTGATCACTGATTATGCAAAAGTACAGGCATCCGGAGGCGCTGATGTTGCTATTTATGTAAATAAGGGATTGGAAGCGGCTGCAAGTGGTGGCGGCGATGTGAGCTTCAAAGGAAATGCAGCGTTGAATAAAACTTCCAGCTCAAAAAGCGGAGATGTTCATCATGTTAATTAAGAACTTTAGTTTAGTTAATGATAAATTCGCCGCTTTGTGGATGCAAAGCGGCTTATTCTTTTGGCTAACGTTGAGCTAACTATTCCAATAACGGGAATGTATTTGGCAGACTAATTCTATAATTTACTTTTTAGCTTTATTGTAGGGATAATAAACAAAGTTTGCGCCTTCAGGTACAATCACAAACACACACATATAATCTTCAGGTCTTTTATAAACCTTTAAAAAGGGCTCTTTCTTTTCTTTAGTGATGATTCCTTTTTCAACAAACTCTTCTAAAGTAGAAGCCTGAATAGACCAATCTGTATTTAATTCTTCTTTATTTAAGATCATTTCACCAATACTCACCTGGTGCTGGTGGGCAATAAAAATAGGATGGGCAGAAATACCTTCCACCATAATTTCGATACCTACTTCTTTAATTGCATCAGCATAAAAAGCCAGATCTTTCTCTAAGCTTACCAACGGACTTTCCTGCTTTCTCTGTGGTGCTCCGCTATCCTCCGGTGTGGCGTTTAATAATTCTTCTCTATCCATTCCTAATCTTGTATTTTGAATGAGTAATAGAATGAATGTCGATAAGTAATTCATCCCTTCGGCATTCAATCATTCTCTAATGCTATCCTTTTAATTTTAACAAAACCACATTTTCCACGTGTTGTGTGTGTGGAAACATGTCTACCGGCTTAATACGTGCCACATCATACTTATCCTTTAACAACTCCAGATCTCTGGCTTGTGTGGCTGCATTACAGCTTACATAGACAATTTTTGCTGATTCCATTTCCAGTAGTCTTTGTACCACATCAGCATGCATGCCTGCCCTTGGCGGATCAGTAATTACGACATCTGGCTTACCATGAATGGCAATAAACTCAGAAGTTAAAATGTCTTTCATATCTCCGGCGTAAAAAATGGTGTTATCAATGCCATTTAATGCCGAATTAAACTTAGCATCTTCAATAGCAGTTGGCACATACTCAACCCCAATTACCTGCTTTACATTTTTAGCCACAAAATTGGCAATGGTTCCGGCACCTGTATATAAATCATACACCAGTTCATCACCTTTAAATCCGGCAAAATCCCTGGTGATTTTATACAATTCAAAAGCCTGATCAGAATTGGTTTGGTAAAAAGACTTCACCCCTATTTTAAAACGAATGCCATCCATTTCTTCAAAAATATGATCACGCCCAGCAAACAGATGAACGTCCTGGTCAAATATGGTATCGTTTTTCTTCTGGTTAACAATGTATAATAATGAAGTGATCTGCGGAAAACTTGTTTTCAGAAAATCCATTAAGCCGCCTACCTGGTCCTGCTCCGGATAGGCAAAAACAACAGCAACCATTACCTCACCTGTTGATGATGTACGGATAATCAGGTTACGCAATACGCCTTCATGATTGCGCAAATCATAGAATGATAACTGATGCTCTAAGGCATACTTCCGAACAGCATTTCTGATAGAATTGGAAGGTTCATCCTGCAGGTAACAATGTTCAATATCCAATATTTTGTCAAAACGCAATGGAACATGAAAACCCAAGGCATTCATATCAAAATCTTCATCCCGGTCAATATCAGTGCGGTCCAGCCAACGTTTATTTGAAAATGTGAATTCTAATTTATTACGGTAGTATCTGTTTTTGACCGATCCTAAAATAGGCTCAGCTTGAGAAGTGTCTATTTTACCAAGCCGTTGCAATGCAGCCTCTACATTTTTTTGCTTAAATTTTAACTGAGCATCATAACCCATGTGTTGCCATTTACAGCCACCACAAGTTCCAAAATGAGGACAGAAGGGATCCGTTCGCAATGTCGATTTTTCATGCAATTGTTCAATAATGGCTTCAGCAAAATTCTTTTTCTTTTTTGTTAAGCGAACATCTACAACATCACCTGGAACGGCTTTGTCTACAAAAATGACCAATTCATCAGCTTTGCCAACGCCTTTTCCTTCTTCAGCAATATCTATAATTTGTACGTTTGGAATGATGGTTACCGTACCAGGTTTTCTTCTACTCATTATCCGGCAAATATAAGGCTAAAAGCTGAAAGACTAAAGTAGAAAGCTGTAAGACCAAAGCTGAAAGATAAAAGTGAGGAAAGGAACTTGAAAAATTCAGGCAATAAGAAATAACCTGATAAAAAAATCAGTATCAGAAAAAATGCAGTAATGAAAAATTATTTTCCGAAAAATTTAAATGCAACGCCCCAAAAGCCATCTAACCAGTTAAAATTCAGGTCAAATTTTTCATCAACCAATACAGAAAACTCTAATATTTCTTTGCTCATGATAAAAAACCTCTCTATTCACACAATTATACAAAATTCATACCGAAAACCATAACGGTATAAGTTAAATATACATTAACATTACTTTAAATTTACCCATCAATATTATTTCATGGAAGGATTTAAAACTGCCACTGACCGATCTTAACATACAGATTCATTTCACATGATAAACCTTGTGCTGATCAGGAAAGAATATTCTTAGTATCTTTCGTTTTTAAATGGCACAATGAAGATAAAAATCCTTTTTTTCCTATTGTTTACAACAATAAACAGTTATGCACAAACTCCGGCTGATGAATACTTTAAATTAACGCGAACCGGATTTAAGGAAGATAATGCTTATAAAACCACTGCCTTTGTGGAAAAATATTTCAGGGTACCTGGCAATACAGGATTCAATGCCAGCATCCATTATGTAGAAAACATTTTAAAAAAAGCCGGCTTTGTTGAGCAGAAACAAAATGAACAGGAGGCTCCTTTAACCTATCGCATTGAAAAGCGTTCCATGACGCACAATACCTGGGAGCCTGTTCAAGCGAACATTGATCTGATCGGCGATTCAACTCCTTTAATTTCCTACCAAACCAACCGTAATATGATTCCCATTAATTGTGTTTCTACAGCGGCAGAAGGTGTAATGGCGGAGGTGCTTTATTTAGCTGACATCAAGCCTGCCGATATGGAAAAACTGGATTTAAAAGGGAAGATCATTTTTTCAGAAAATCATCCTTCAAGATTATTACCACTTGCCACTAAGGCTGGGGCGATTGGTGTGTTAGGCTATTCGATGCCCAAATACACGCAGCCGGAAATTAACCAAACCTCCATTCAGTTTAGCAGCATGAAGCCCAAAAGCGAAGTCTGGACTTTACTCCTATCTTATGCTGCCAAAGAAAGGCTGAAGGCAGCTTGCCTGAAAGGTATCACAAAATTAAAAGTCAATATTCAAACTAAAATTTATCCTGCTGAAGAACTAACCATTGTAGCCAATGTAAAGGGTAGTGTAAATCCTGATGAACGTTTTGTTTTTAGCGCACATGTTCAGGAGCCGGGTGCAAACGATAATGCCAGTGGTGTTGGAACCCTGGCTGAAATGGCCAGGCTTACTGCAGAATTGTATCAGGCCAAGAAGATAGCACCACAACGCACACTTACTTTTTTATGGGGTGATGAGATTGTATCTACAAAAAGATACATTACCGAAGATACTGTTAGGGCAAGGGACATTTTATGGGGAATGAGCCTGGATATGGTTGGTGAGGATACCAAAAAAACAGGAGGTTCATTTCTGATTGAAAAAATGCCTGATCCTTCTGCCATTTGGACGAGGGGAAATGACAAACATACTGAATGGGGTGCCGGAGATGTAAAGGAAAAAGACCTTTTTCCACATTATTTTAATGATTTCGTTTTTGATATTTGTAAGGCCCAGGGCAAATTCGCAAACTGGACGGTTAACTATAATCCTTTTGAAGGTGGCAGTGACCATACCCCATTTTTACAAAACAAAATCCCGGGATTACTGATGTGGCATTTTACAGATGTATTTTACCATACCGACAATGACAGAATGGACAAGGTTTCACCCATTGAAATGAAAAATGTAGGCGTTAGTGCATTAACGGCAGCCTATGGTCTCATCTCTGCTGATGAAAATGCCGCGAATGCTGTTATTAATCAAATAAAAACCGATGGACTGGCCCGTTTAAAAACTGAATTTGAGCTGAGTAAAAAAGCAATTGGAGAAGGAAAATCAGCAGTTGAAGAGAAACATATTATGGAGGTCTGGAGCAAATGGTACACAGATGCCTTAGCCACTATTCAAAACTTGCCGGTAAAAAAGGAGACTACGAAAGTAGGTTCAGCCATTAAAGTGGCAAGTATGGAGATGGAGAAACAAACCCTTATTTATATAACAGCATTAAAATAACATCATGCCTAAAGCAATCGTTATCGGAGCAGGAATTGCAGGAATTGCTTCCGCCATCCGCCTGGCCATAAAGGGCTATCAAGTTGATGTTTTTGAAGCCAACGCCAAACCGGGAGGTAAATTAGGTGAAATCAGGATGAATGGTTTTAGATTTGATACCGGCCCGAGCCTGTTCACCATGCCACAATATGTTGATGAACTTTTTACGCTTGCAGGCAAAAATCCGAAAGATTATTTTGATTACATTAAACTGAAAGAAGTTTGCCGTTATTTCTACGAAGATGGGTTGAGGTTGAACGCAAAGTCAGACATTAATTTATTTGCGCAGGAAATAGAAGCTAAAACCAATTCTACAGCAGAAGAGGTGAACAGATTTCTTAAAAAAAGCGCAACCATTTACGAGGTAACACACCAGGTTTTTTTAGAACGTACCCTTCACAAAATAAAAAGCTATCTGCATTGGGATACGCTAAAATCGGTTTTCAGGTTTTTTCAGATTGATGCTTTCAGAACACAAAACAAAGCCAATAAACACTTTTTCAAAGATGAAAGGATTGCACAATTGTTTAACCGATATGCGACATATAATGGCTCAGACCCCTACCAGGCACCTGCCACCTTAAATGTTATCCCTCATTTTGAATATCATTTTGGGGCCTTTCTACCTAAAAACGGCATGTATGGCATTGTGACGGCATTGGTAAAACTGGCAGAAGAACTGGGTATAAAATTCCATTATAACCAGAAAGCTGAAGAAATTCTTTACTCTGATGGTGCAAAGCCTGAAGTACTGGGCATAAAGGTTTACGATAAAACTTATAAAGCAGCGGTGGTAGTTTCTAATCTCGACATTTGGTTTACCTATAAAAATTTACTTAAAAATATTGATCCGCCTAAAAAATTACTCAATCAGGAGCGCAGTAGTTCTGCCTTGATTTTTTACTGGGGCATGGATGGAAACTATAGTGACCTGGGTTTACACAATATCTTTTTTGCCAAAGATTACCAAGCAGAGTTTAATGTAATCTGGAAAGATAAATCCATCAGTGATGATCCTACTGTTTACATCAATATCAGTGCAAAACACCTGAGGGGGGAATCGCCAAACGACAGTGAAAACTGGTTTGTGATGATTAATGTTCCATCAAATAATGGACAAAACTGGGATTCTATGATTCAGGCTGCCAGGGTGAATATTATTAAAAAAATCAGCCGGGTTTTAAACAGAAATATCGAGAAGGACATTATCAGTGAACAGATTTTAGATCCCAGGAGCATTGAAAGTAAAACAGGGTCTTACCAGGGTTCACTTTATGGAAACAGTTCAAACAGCCAGTTCGCAGCCTTCTTAAGGCACCCGAATTTCAGTTCAAAAATTAAAGGACTTTACTTTTGCGGCGGCAGTGTGCATCCGGGTGGCGGCATCCCCCTTGCCTTGCTTTCAGCTAAAATTATTGATGATAATCTTCCGGGCTAAAGTTTGCCAACTATGGCGCTTTCTAAGATTTCCGCATCCAGGTCAAAAGCATTTATAATCATTTTGGCCTGGGTATAAAAAGGATTCCGCTCTGCTAATTTCAGCTGAATGAATGCCAACAGTTGTTCATCATCCAAATCCTTAATTAAAGGTCTTTTTTGCCTGTTTTGAAGCCGGGAGACCAATTGTGCCGGCTCCATCTGAAGATAAACGGTTGTGCCATTTTCATTCATCCAATCCATATTGTCAAAAAAGCATGGCAATCCTCCTCCTGTTGCCACCACACAGGTTTCAGGATATGGAAATGTTTTAAGCATGTCGCTTTCATAATCCCTGAAGCCACTTTCGCCAAATTCAGCAAAAAATTCAGCAATCGTTTTTCCTGATTTTTTTACAATTTCGGTATCCAGATCAATAACCGGACAGCCTAAACGTTGCGCCAGCTGTTTCGCTTTTGTGCTTTTACCACAACCCATATACCCGATAAGAAAAATCTTCATTTATATTACGCTTTCAATAGACCTACAATAATTGGTCTCGTTTTAATATGATGTAATCAGTTACTGGTGGTTCAAAACCGGCTTTCTTCAATAAGGTGACCACC
This sequence comes from Pedobacter sp. MR22-3, assembly GCF_026240075.1. Classification (NCBI taxonomy): domain Bacteria; kingdom Pseudomonadati; phylum Bacteroidota; class Sphingobacteriia; order Sphingobacteriales; family Sphingobacteriaceae; genus Pedobacter; species Pedobacter sp. MR22-3. The sequence goes on from NZ_JAPIVF010000010.1 coordinate 7,682, forward strand.
TGTCCGCGATGATAAGTAGAATGATTAGATAAATGCAATAGAATTTCATCTACCCGGTTTTCATAACGTATGCCTTTGGAATTATGATAATAAGTAACCTGATCTGAAGTGGTTTCACTCAATGCCAGGTAAATGAGTTTAAAATTTTCTTCGGAGATTTTATTAAAATCCTCCTGCGAATGGAGTTCCCAAACCCCGTAAAGCGGCCTGAGGCCCAACATCCGTTTTCCCCAGATATGCTGTGCATTAAGTACATGGCTGAACAATCGCGCTGCTTCGGGCTGTGCCACTGTTGACTGATTAAAAATCGCTATGATATATTGATCAGCAACTTTGGTATAATCGATAATTTCTTTTTCAGTCATGTCTAGCTTAGTTTTACCCTTGGATCAACATAGGCATAAAGAATGTCGACCAAAATATTAATCACCACAAATACAAAAGCAATAAATAATATGGAGCCCATGACTACAGGGAAATCTGACATTTCTAACGCAGTAACAGTAGTTCTGCCCAGTCCATTATAACCAAAAATATATTCTACAAAAAAAGAACCTGCCAGCAGGGAGGCGAACCACCCAGAAATAGCCGTGATTACCGGATTCATCGCATTTTTTAAGGCATGTTTATAAATGATGGCATTTCTACTTAATCCTTTGGCTCTCGCCGTGCGGATATAATCCTGCGCCAGAACATCAAGCATGGCACTTCTGGTTAACTGAACAATGATCGCCAATGGCCTTAGGCCTAAAGTAATCATCGGTAACCACAAATTTTTTAGGGTTAAAATTTCACCATTAAACGGATCATAAGAATATAAACTCCCACTCATTTTCAATCCGGTATAATCACTTAGCATGAAGCCAAAAATCCAGGCGATGATAATCCCCGCAAAGAACGAAGGTGCAGAAATTCCGAGGATGGCAAAGGCATTTGCAGACTTGTCTATCCACGAATCTTTATAAACAGCTGACAGCACACCTAAGAAAACGCCTATTGCAGTGGCAAATATCATCGCTGTTAATGCAAGTATGAAGGTATTGGGCACCGTCTCAGACAAAATTGCGGTCACATCTCTTTTAGTTTGATAAGAACTTCGCAGATAGGGCCACTTTAAGGCCAATGCTTTTTGATCAAAGCTGATCAATTTTACAAAATGATACTTTGCCTTATTGGCACTATCATTATCTAGCACACTTACAGGTGAGAGATCATTAATATACAATAGAAACTGTACTGGCTTTGATTTATCCAGTCCAAATTCTTTACGAACAGCTTCTAAGGATTGTATATCGGCCCGTTGTCCCATCGTCATCCTGGCCGGATCACCGGGTAGAATATTAAAAAGCACAAAAACAACCAGCACTACGCCGGCCATCACCAGTAAACCATAAAGTATTTTTTTTATGGCGTATCCAATCATTGCTTATCAAAATATTTTCTGCTTAGCTGATCAAAGGTAGGTACATTATGAAAATGCCATTTATTAATCACCACACCATTTTTCAATAATAAAACACCCGGATTAGCTCGTACCATGCTTTTTAAAGGCACTGCATCGGCATAAAACACTTCCGAAAACAGGTTATTCTTTTTCACAAAAGCTTCTGCCTCCTGGGCTGCATTGGATGTGAGCAGAACCGTACGGATATTAAATTGCTGTGTGGCATTCATGGCAATGGCATTCAGTTTCCCAATCGCATTTTCATTGGTATTTTTCAAATCGTAAGCAACAAAAATCAAACTGTAGTAAGGATTTTCAATAATTTCTTTCGTATAATCTGTACCCGAGGCATCACTGATAACCAGATCTTTAATCTTCGGTTCATAGCCTTTTTTAACCAGACGCTTTACCGGCTCACCTATAATTTCCCAGTTGTTGTCTTTCCAGATTTCAGTTTTAAGGTAATCCTTATCACTCATGTCCTTCTCTTCTTTTGTCTGCTTATTTTTGAGGTGATACATGATCTCAAATTCATCAGGTTTTTCACCCGGAGGAATAACCATCAGCGAGGGAATATGTGCGCCTACTTTGTAAGGCAGAAAATCAATTACGGGAAGCACATTGTAGGTATATAAGCCAAAGCCTAAAGACAGCAATGTTACCAGAACAGCCATATTCCGCTGGCTGGACGCTTTTTTAAATAATGGCTGAATGGCATCCCTGCTGATGAAAATAATGATGATCAGCACCAGTAGAATTAAATCTTTACCAAATGACTGCCAAGGTGTAAGCGGAATGGCATCACCAAAACAGCCGCAACTGGTTACCACTTTAAATGCTGCCGAAACGAATGTAAGCAGCGTAAAAAATATAATTAACAATAATAAACCCCAGGCTACCTTTTTACTCCAGAAACCCAAAATCAGCAATGCGCCCAATACAATTTCAAGTGTACAAAGCAGGATGGCCATACCAGTAGCCACCGGAATAAGGAAATCCATATGGAAAACTTCAAAATACTCCTGAAGTTTATAACCAAAACCCAGCGGATCATTTGCTTTGATTAATCCTGAGAAAATAAATAATGCGCCAACAAAAAAACGGGAAAAGTTCAACAATATATTTCTCATTCGTATTTATTTATTTTCAATGAAATGTTTAATTTACAAATAATGGCGCTCATCAATACTTTATTTAACCCCCAGTTTAATCAATGCAAAAACTGAATAATTGAGCATGTCCTGGTAGTTGGCTTTCACCCCTTCTGAAGCTAATGTCTCCCCATCGTTATCCTCAATTTGCTTGACTCTGAAAATTTTCATTAAAATCAAATCGGTTAATGAGCTCACTCTCATGTCGCGCCAGGCTTCGCCATAATCATGATTTTTAGCCAGCATTAAATCTCTTGTTTCCGTAATTTTTTCCTCAAACAAACTTTCAACCTGTTGAAATGGCATTTCGAGCGGATTGCTTTCACTCAATTCAAGCTGCATCATGGCGATTACACAATAGTTAATGATGCCGATATATTCCGGAACAATTCCCTCACCAACCTTACTTACTTTTTTTTCTTCAAGCGTACGAATGCGCTGCGCCTTAATAAAAATCTGATCGGTAATGGAACTTGGCCTGAGGATACGCCAGGCAGTACCATAATCTTTCGTTTTTTTCAAAAACAATGATCTGCAAACTGCAATTACTTCATCAAATTCTACAGCGGTATTTGTTTGTATCAAAGCCAGTATTTATTAAGTTTTAGTGTATTTTTGTTGCGAAAAACAAAAGCTAAAGATACATTTTTATAGCGAAACTCAAATCCCGGAAGGGCTTATCATGTCAGAAAAAAAAATTTTCGAACCTAAGCAAAGCATCAATATTAAGGGAAAGTTAGTGGATTTAAGCTCGCCAAAAGTAATGGCTATTTTAAATGTTACGCCCGATTCTTTTTACAGCAGCAGCCGAACAAAATCTGTTGATGATGCGCTTACAAAAACTGAAGCCTTTTTAAAAGAGGGTGCAACCTTCATCGATATTGGCGGATACTCGTCCAGACCGGGTGCCATTGATATCCCTGAAACCGAAGAATCAGATCGTTTGATTCCTGTGATAGAAAGTTTGGTGAAAGAATTTCCGGAGGTAGTGATTTCGGTTGATACCTTTAGGGCAAAAGTGGCCGAAGAAACCATCCATTCAGGCGCACAGATTATTAATGATATATCTGCCGGAGATTTAGATCAACACATGTTCAAAACGGTGGCCAGGCTCCAAGTGCCTTATATTATGATGCACATGCAAGGTACGCCTCAAAACATGCATCAAAACCCAACATATCAAAATGTAGCCCTGGATGTAATTGATCATATGGCTCAAAAGATCGCAGCATTAAAGGCACTTCATATCCACGATGTCATTATTGATCCCGGGTTTGGCTTTGGTAAAACCATCGAACATAATTATGAATTGCTTCAAAACCTGGATGCTTTCAAAATATTTAAGCTTCCGGTACTGGTTGGTTTCTCCCGGAAAGGTATGATTTATAAAGCACTTCAAACCACTGCTGCCGAAGCCCTAAACGGAACCACTGTTTTAAATACGATTGCCTTACAAAAAGGCGCTGGCATCCTGCGTGTTCATGATGTGAAGGAGGCCATGGAATGTATAGAACTCATTGCCAGATTAAATGGTTAAAATAACATTGTCAAATCAATTGAAAATTGTAAACTGAAAACGGTTTTGCTATCTTGCCACTAATGAAAGGATTTGATTTCGATTTTCTTAAAGTATCTGTAACCGATGTGGTAGATATTGTGCTGGTAGCACTCTTAATCTATTATGTTTATACCCTGATTCGGAATACACTTGCTGTAAATCTGCTCGTGGGAATGTTCATTATCACTGTTTTTTACTGGGTAGTGAAAGGTTTGCATATGGAGTTACTAACCACTATCATCGAGAAATTCATGAGCGTGGGCATCATTGCTTTAATCGTTATCTTCCATCCCGAGATCAGGCGGTTTTTGTTACTGATTGGAAAAAATGCATTCCTGCAGAAGAACAAGGCCTGGTGGGGTTATTTGTTTGGGCGAAAGGAAATTGAAAGAAATAACCTGACCCGCATCAAGCCGATTATTGATGCTTGTAAAACGATGAAAAAGACCAGAACGGGTGCTTTAATTGTTTTTGTAAAGTTCTATGACGAGCAGTTTTTTGCAAACAGCTGCGAAGTGGTGGATGCCAAAATATCCAAAAGATTACTAGAAAGTATATTTCAAAAAAACAGTCCTTTGCATGATGGTGCTGTAGTGATTTCAGAAAATAAAATTAAAAGTGCCAGTTGTATTTTACCCCTAACAGATAACGACCAATTGCCTTCGCAGTTTGGATTAAGACATCGTGCCGGTATCGGTGTTTCCGAAACAACTGATGCCGTTGCGGTAATCATTTCTGAAGAAACCGGAGAAATTTCATATGCCAAACAAGGCAGAGTAAGAATGAACGTTTCGTTCGGAGAACTGGAGAAATTGCTCAATAAAGATTTTTAGTAAACACAGATTAGAGGATTTAAGTTGATTACACAGATTTTTGCTTCTCTGTCATTCTGATCCGATAGATATCGGATACAGTGAAGAACTGCGTCGCAAGCATGAATACTTTTTAAATCTTAAATATATTATGAATAATCTCTGACCTATGAAAAACTAAACTTTCAATCAACGGAACAAACACGCTACAATGAAGATCCTTCGACTTCGCTACTAATAACAGACTCCAATAGAATGGTCGTCATCTCGACCAGAGCAACGCGAAATGGAGAGATCTTTGTACCAAGTTATTTGAAATAAAATTTAAAAGATTTCTCCACTACGTTCGAAATGACGCCCCTTGTATATCTGGCATTAAACCTCCATGTTTCAGTGCGTCCGTGGCAAAATAAAACAGTTAGTTTATCAACACCACAACCGCAAAAAGGCAAATGTTTCCATTCACCTTTTCAATATAATTTTAAGAATCACCTATCGGTGTAATCCAAAAATCTGTGCAATCAATTATTAGCAGTACTGCTCAAAAGCACCAATCAGGTTATCAGCAATCATTTGCGCTGGTCTGCCTTCAATTTGATGACGCTCAATCATATGTACCAATTTGCCATCTTTAAAAAGGGCCATAGCTGGTGATGATGGAGGGAAAGGCATCATATAATTTCTTGCCTGATCTACAGCTTCTTTTTCCATACCTGCAAAAACAGTTACCAATTTATTAGGGTGTTTTTCATGTGCTGCTGCTGCTCTAGCTGCCGGACGGGCATTAGCTGCCGCGCAACCACATACAGAATTTACAACCACCAATACAGTTCCTTCACCTTTTATTGCCTGGTCTACATCTGCTGCATTTTTTAATTCTTCAAAACCAACGTTGGTTAATTCCTTACGCATTGGTTCTACTAAATATTCTGGATACATTATCGTGAGTTTTTTATTTACAATTTGGACAATACAAAAATAACAAAATCGGATGGCTTGTGTCATCCGATTTATATTTTTAAGGTAAAATTAGTAAGCTCTTAATGAATTCCTTTGAAAAAACTATCGTAAGCAGAAGGATTTGCAATCGCACCTACAATAACCAGAATTACAATTGCGATAAATAATACACTTAATATAGTGGCAATCATTCCGCAGATTTTACCTGCTTTCGCATTTTTATAAGATGATTCGGTATATAAAGTTGGATTTAACTGATATTTTTTAACATCACCCGCGCCTAAAATCCAGGCAATAATACCAAAAATCAAACCAAAAATACCATAGAAGCAACAGGCTGGAATGGCAATTATGCCCAACACCAATGCAGCAGTAGCATTTGGAAGATTTTGCTGCCCCATGCCCATTCCACCGCCAAACTGACCAAATGGTGGAGGTTGCTGAAATGGCGGAGGTGTTGTAAACCCGGTATTTACAGGGTTTGGTTGTGGTATTTCATTTTTACCCAAATTAATGGGTTGGTTTTCCTGAGGTTTTTCCTGCTCTTCTGACATGCGTTTTAGCTGATAAGTTGATGAGTGTATATTTTATAAATGTAATTGATAAAAATAATTATTGCAATACCTGCAAAAGCGATTTTGATAATTTGTGCACCGCTTTTAAAATCTATTTTAAGATGAAGCAGGGTAAAAAGAATTAATAAAATAAGTGGTATCGCAGCTGGATAAAATTTGAAGGATTCAGCTAAATTTCCTTTAAGCAAAGCAATAACTGATCGCTGGAAACCACATCCGGGACAATCAAACCCAAAATGAGATTTAAACGGACAAGCGAAAAGATGATGATTCAGCCAGTCTAAAAAACTATGTTTCGGTTGAATCATCTATATATTCAATTTGAGCATCTTTCCAGACTTTATAATTTTCAAGATCTTTGACTACCTGCTTATAAACCAGGTTTAATATAAAAATATCATCTATAAAACCCAGTACAGGAACAAAATCCGGCACCACGTCTATTGGCGATAAAAAGTACACCAATCCACCTAAAATGGCTACAATTGATCGTTTAGGGATTTCGGTATAATTCCCGTTAACATAATCTTTTGACACAGCGAACAGCAATACCATTTTTTCCCAAACGCCATCCAGCTGTCCTTTATTGGTTACAGCTTTCCCCAATGCATCTTTAATAGTGGTATTGGCCTTGGATTTATCTTTCAGGATTAAAGTTGCCCTGTTTTCAGATTTCCTGAAAAAATCCAATATTTTTTGTCTGTTCATCTTCATAACAGATGCTTCACAAATTAACGGCCAAAAGTATCATAATTATCTTCCGCGTATTTGATAAAACGATCCAAAAGCTTGAGGTTTTTATTTTCAATTGCGGTTAATTATTGTCAACATTTTATTCTACAGGCACATAACACTCTACCGGATTAAAAAACTGGCGGCAAGTACTTTTCCTAAACACGTAACTATGCCGGGGGAAAACGGTGTTTTTCAAAATCTGCAGATCCAGTTTGCGAATATTTTTATTATGCTGCAGATGCACTAATCATGATCAAAATATCATCTATGTATTTCCTTTCGTTAGCCAGGCGCGGAACTTTATGTTGCCCACCCAGTTTATCCCTGGCTTTTAACCAGTTGTAAAAAGTATTGGCTGGCGCATTGTGTACCGTTGGCCTACACAGGGCCATATCCTTAAATCTTTTGGCATCGTAATCTGAATTGACTTCACGCAAGGTATTATCCATCACATCAATAAACTTTTCGAAATCATCGGGCTGTTTATCAAATTCTATAATCCACTCATGTCCGCCTGCTTTCTCGCCTTCAAAATAAATTGGCCCGGCGGTATAATCTTTTATTTCAGCACCCGTTTCAAGGCAGGCCCTGGTTAAAGCCTGCTCTGCATTATCAATAATCACCTCTTCACCAAAAGCATTGATAAAATGTTTGGTTCGTCCGGTAATTTTAATACGATATGGTGCAAGTGAGGTAAACTGAATGGTATCTCCAATCATGTAACGCCACAAACCGCCGTTAGTGGAAATCACGATAGCATAATTTTTATGGAGTTCTACTTCACCAAGCAATAAGGCTTTAGGATTTTCTTCGCCTATATTTTCCATTGGAACAAACTCATAGAAAATACCATAATCAAGCATAAGCAGCATTTCATCAGAATTATCCTGATCCTGAATGCCGAAGAAGCCTTCAGAAGCATTATAAGTTTCCAAATAATACATGTCATTTGAAGGAATAAGTTGTTTAAACTGCTCGCGATATGGGGCGAAGTTCACCGCACCATGAATATACACTTCAAGGTTGGGCCAAACTTCCAACAGGTTGTTTTTGCCGGTTAATTCCAAAACCTTTTTGGCCAGAACGATGGTCCAGGTAGGTACGCCTGAAATACTGGTTACGTTTTCCTGAATGGTGGCTTCAGCCATGCGGTCCATCTTTACCTCATAATTATCCATTAAAGCGATAGACATATCAGGTGTACGGTAAAACTCGGCCCAGATGGGCAGGTTTTTAATCAGCACTGCTGATAGATCTCCATAAAAACAATCTTCGTTAAGCTGATTGACCTGGTGGCTGCCGCCCAGCACCAAACCCTTGCCGGTAAACATTTGATTATCCGGCCGGTTGTTACAATAAATGGAGAGCATGTCTTTCCCGCCTTTAAAATGGCATTCTTCAAGTGATTCTTTCGAAACAGGAATAAATTTACTTCTATCGCTGGTGGTACCCGATGATTTGGCAAACCATTTAATATCCGATGGCCATAAAATATTCTGTTCGCCGGCCAGCATTCTTTCGATATAAGGCTTTAGGGTATCATAATTCTGAATAGGAACACGTTCCTGATATTGTTGCGGGGTGAGGATGCTTTTATAGTCATACATCTTGCCCCATTCTGTATTTTCTGCACTATCAATTAAGGTGTGAAACCACTCCTGCTGAACATCATAAGGATATTTCATAAAAAGTTCGATCTGGTGGATCCGCTTTTTCATCAGCCAGGTAAAAATTGAGTTTACAATTGCCATGCCTTGTAATTATATGTCGAATTTTTTACGCTTCAGTACAAAGTTTGAACCCAGATATACTTTTCGCACCATTTCATTCTCTGCCAGCACTTCCGGCACACCTTGTTCAAGAATTTTACCTTCGAAAAGTAAATATGCCCGATCAGTAATGGAAAGTGTTTCCTGCACATTATGATCGGTAATTAAAATACCGATATTTTTATGTTTAAGTTTCGCCACAATGCTCTGGATTTCTTCTACCGCAATGGGGTCTACACCAGCGAAAGGTTCATCCAGCAGAATAAAGCTGGGATTTGCTGCCAGCGCACGGGCAATTTCTGTTCTTCTGCGCTCTCCGCCTGATAATAAATCACCGCGGTTTTTGCGTACTTTATGCAAACTGAATTCATTAATCAACTCTTCCAGCTTATCCTTTTGTTCTTCCTTAGACAGGTTACTCATTTCCAGAATAGCCAGAATATTATCTTCAACCGTAAGCTTTCTGAATACCGATGCTTCCTGAGCTAAATAACCAATACCTTTTTGCGCCCTTCGGTACATGGCATCCTGCGTAATATCTTCTTCCTCTAAAAAAATCCGCCCTTCATTTGGTTTAATCAACCCCACAATCATGTAAAATGAGGTGGTTTTACCTGCCCCATTTGGCCCCAATAAGCCTACAATTTCTCCCTGACTTACACTAAACGAAACATCATTTACAACGGTTCGCTGTTTATATTTTTTAACCAGATTTTCGGCTCTTAATATCATATTTTCCTTGCTCGTCATCCTGAATTTATTTCAGGATCTTTTTAATGGAAGCGCTGAATCAAGTTCAGCATGACGATTTTATTTGTTTAATTAACTTTTATCCCTTTAACATTAAGCTGCATACGTTTCTTATCTCTCCACACATTTTCTTCTATGGTATAACAAACAGAAAACGGCATATTTGGTTGTAAAAGATTTTGAAATTCTGCCAGTCCAAATGCAATGCATTCAAAAATAGGCGAATTTTGTTGCTTTATGATAATTTTTAAATGATTTGCGCCGACAGCCATTGCAGCTCGATCTAAATAAACACCATGTGAGACAAAAACCGGCGCCATATTTTCTGGTCCGAATGGGCCCATTTGTGCCAAAACCCTGAAGAACTTGCCATCAATCTGAGCCAACTCAATTTCAGCATCAATCTTAAGCATTGGGGTAAGCAATTCATCGGTAATGGAAGCCGAAACAATTTTTTCAAATTTATCTGCAAAGGCACCAACATTATGGGCCTGCATGGTTAAACCTGCAGCAAACTTATGACCTCCAAACTGATCCAGAAGATCTGCACATCCACTCAAAGCTTCGTACAGATCAAAGCCCACAACCGAACGGCAGGAACCTGCTACATGCCCGTTTGATTTGGTTAGCACAATAGTGGGGCGATAATACGTTTCAGTCAGTCGTGAAGCCACAATTCCGATCACACCTTTATGCCAGTTTTCATTAAATACCACCGTGGTTTTCCGGTTAATCAATGTATCGCTACTCCCAATCAGGTCAAGTGCCTCACGGGTAATGTCCTGATCGTACGTTTTTCGTTCTGTATTTTTAAGGTTGATGGATTCGCTTTGCTCCAGTGAATTGCTGTCTGCCTCACACAACAGCATGGCTACTGCATGTTTGGCATGGTCTATCCTTCCGGCAGCATTGATCCTGGGTCCTAAAGTAAATACCACATCAATAATAGTATAATTTTCCTTTTTCCCAGATACTTCCATCAGCGCCCTTAAACCTTCACATGGATTAGTATTCAGTTTCTTTAATCCATAGTAAGCCAGTATCCTGTTTTCTCCAACTACCGGAACAATGTCTGCAGCAATACTCACCATGACCAGATCCAGGTACCGGAGATAAGTATCGGCAGGAAGATCATGCTTTTGCGCATAAGCCTGGGCGAGTTTAAAACCGATTCCGCAGCCAGCCAATTCTTTAAAAGGATAGGCACAATCACTTCTTTTCGGATCTAAAACAGCAACCGCTTCCGGGATTTCATCACCGGGTAAATGGTGATCGCAAATGATAAAATTGATACCCAAACTGTTCGCATAATCAACTTTATCTAATGATTTTATCCCACAATCCAGCGCAATGATGAGCGAAAAACCATTTTCATGGGCATAGTCAATCCCCGCGGTAGAAATTCCATATCCCTCCAGGTAACGATCAGGAATATAATATTCAATATTTTCGGTAAACTGAGAAAAGAAGCTGTAAGCCAGGGCTACGGATGTTGTTCCATCTACATCGTAATCGCCGTAAATAAGGATTTTCTCATGAGTAGACAAGGCCTTTTCAATCCTGCAAATGGCTACATCCATATCTTTCATCAGGAAAGGATCGTGAAGGTGAGCCAGTTCCGGTCTGAAAAAATATTTGGCCTGATCAAAATCACAAATGTTTCGCTGAACTAAAACTTGCGCTAATGACCTGTCTATATTAAGTTGTTCTGCTATTTTCTTTACCGTGTCATCATTACAATTTGATGTCAGCACCCATCTTTTTTCCATTATATTTGTCTCCGAACAGTAAATATACTTTTTTAATTTAAATCTCCATTACCTTGCAAGTTCACACCCTTTTTGAAGGAACCTATTCGGTAGATGCTACCAAAAAATTTATCCCTTTTGATGCTGCCGTTCATAATTTTAAAGACCGGCCAGCCTCACTGTTCATCAATGTGCAGCCTTTTTTAGTGGAACTGAACAATGATTTAATTCTTTTTGATACCGGATTGGGTTTTAGCGATGACCATGGCGAACTGATTTTACACAAAAACATACGCAATGCAGGCTTTGATCCGACAGATGTAACCAAGGTTTTAATGTCGCATTTGCATTATGATCACTCCGGAGGAATGGTACATCAACAGGAAAATGGAAAGATAGAATTAAGTTTCCCGGATGCGGAATATGTCATTAATCTTGGAGAGTGGGAAACCGCTTTTAGCAGTACTTCCAGTTCTTACCATACTGATATTTTTGATTTTCTTCAGCGCAATGCCCAACTGAAATTTATAGAAGGTGATGGTAACCTGGATGAAGCCATTGCCTATGAGTTTACCGGGGCGCATTGCCCAAATCATCAGGTTTTTTTACTAACGGAGGGAAATCAAAAGGTATTTTTTGGTGGTGATGTTTTGCCTGAACCGGGTGAACTGATTAAAAATTTCATTGCCAAGTATGACTTCGATGGCAGAAAAGCAATGGAGCTACGCAAAGCATTTGGTAAAAGAGCTGCTGCCGAAAATTGGGAATGTTTATTTTACCACAGCAAAGAACAGGCAACCGGTTTTGTGGAAGCGCTCGACGGAGGGTTTAGAATAAGATAGAATTTATACCCGAAAGCGGAACCAAAGCTTAAAGACTAAAGTCCAAAGCAAAAAACGATCAGCTGAAAATTAAAAAAGATCCCGACAAATGCCGCGATCTTTTTTTTTACGAACTATCCTTTTTGAGGAAGGCTTCGAAATTATTTTTTAGCTACTAATTTCACACCGATTTCGAAGTTATCATCAATTGCTTTATCGCCGATGCTGTCGAAAAATGATTTAGAACCGTAACGGATATCATATTTAGTTCTGTCAACTAAAATTTTACCAGCTAAAGCTGAAACTGTTCCATCAGCATTTACAGCTACAGTTGCAGGAAAAGTTACTGGTTTAGTAATTCCTTTGATTGTTAAGTTACCTGTAACCGTTAATGCAGCACCAGAACCAGCCACTTTAGTAATGACGAAAGTTGAAGTTGGGAATTTTGCAGTTCCGAAGAAATCATCGGCTTTCAAGTGGCCTTCTAATTTAGCGCTACCATCGGCATCTTTGATAGAGTTCATATCAATGGTGAAAGTTCCGCCGGTTACTTTTTTACCATCAACATTTAAAGTTCCTGATTGTAAAGCGATTGTTCCGTTATGAGAACCAGTTACCTTTTTACCTACCCACGTAATGGTAGATTTTGCCGGATCAACGGTATAAGCTACTGGTTTAACAGGGCTTTTAAAAGCTGACAATGATACTACTGCCACTAACAAAAAGATTGAAGAGATTTTTAATTTCATGTTTGGTTTTTTTTAATTGTGATACAAAGATATAATGAAGGCTTATCCTTTATCATTGACCTATGTTAACTTTTTCAAATGTAATAGATTTATTTAAAATCATTCTATGGACATCAGATTATTGCAGTAGTTTAATGAAATTGAAATTAATTTTTCCCGAATGTATTTAAGGCTAGTGTAGCAATATCTTTAACCACTTGTGTGGGCGAATTACAATCACAATTGCTTAACCCGAGCACATAAATATCCTGTTCAGGAATATATATCCCCATTGTTTTAAATCCGAAAATACTGCCTCCATGTTCTCTGGTAGCTACGCCATTAATATCTTTTAAATGCCAGCCGTATCCATAATTAAATGTTTCGCCATTATTTAATTTATATTTCGAAAATGCTTTTTTGATGGTTTCTGATTTAAGGATTAACCGGCTGTTTAAGGCATTTTGCCAGCGCAACATATCATCAACCGTAGACATTAAGGCACCAGATGAAAATGGAATACTAAAACTAATAGCGGTTTTATTCACGTAGCCCGACGTTTTCTGCTGATAACCATAAGCACGGTCTTTAATAATCGCTACATCAGATGCATAACGGGAATGCTTCATACCAATTTTTTTGAAGATATTTTTATTGAGGTAATTTTCATAGGTATCGCCAGAAACCAGTTCAATGAGATATCCGAGAATTACATAACCAGAATTATTATATTCAAACTTTTCTCCTGGATTAAAATCCACAGGCTCATTTTTGAAAAAATCGACCATCTGTTTAGGAGATAAATTTTGTTGTGCAATCTGATTGAGGGATTTCATTTTAGTAAAATCCTTTATACCCGAAGTGTGGGTAAGCAAATGATGAACTGTAATCTGATCGCCCATAGGGTAATCCGGAATATACGCTGAAATGGGTTTTTGCAAATCTATTTTCCCTTGTTCAACCAACATTAAAATGGCTATGGCCGTAAATTGTTTGGTCATTGATCCCAGCTGAAATACGTTTTGAGTTTGCATTTTAACACCTAATTCAATATTGGCATTACCGAAAGCTTTTTGGTATACGGATTTACCATTTCTGGCGACCAAAAATATACCGCCGGGTCCGTTTTTGTCTTTAAAGATTTGGTTAAGTAAACCATCCACTTTAGATTCAAAAGTTTGTGCCTGACTAAAGCTAAAAGTAATGGCTGTTAATATGAATAACGTAAGAATTTTTTTCATTTTGATTTTATTTGCGGTATCAGACGATATTTCTTAATCTTGGGTTACAATTGATATTAAATAATTGATACTGCATTGCAGGAAATAACAATGTTTTTAATTTAAAATTGACCAAATGAATAAACAGGTAAAATCAATGCGCCCTTTTATTGGCGCAAAAGATTTCGGAACATCCAGAAATTTTTATAAGGATTTAGGATTTGAAGAAACCAATTTAAGCGATGGGATGTCTGTTTTTAAAATGGGTGACCTGGCTTTTTATTTGCAAAATGCTTACGTAAAAGATTGGGTTGATAACACCATGATCTTTATGGAAGTTGCAGATGTAAACCAATTTTACAATGACCTCACAGCATTAGATTTACCAGCAAAATATGAAAATGTAAAATTAAGTTCCATCCGAAATGAAGACTGGGGAAGTGAATGTTTTCTTCACGATCCATCGGGGATATTATGGCATTTCGGAGCTTTTAATTCGAATAATTGAACCTTACAGGAGAAGCAGCAAAAAAAATCTGCAAGCTTGGTGAAAATGATTTCACAAAACTTGCAGATAAATTTATTTAATGAAGATTGCTTCGTACTTTTTGCCAGGAAGAATTAAGCTTTAGAAAGGAAAAACCTTAAATCTTCCGACATTATACCCTCAACCTTTTTAAGGAACGATTTCTTCCAGATAACTCTCTACCGGCGGACAGGCACAAATTAATGAGCGGTCACCATGGCTGTCATTCACGCGGCCAACTGATGGCCAGAACTTGCGCTCTAACACGTAAGGCAATGGGAATGCAGCGGTTTGACGGCTGTAAGTATGTTCCCATTCATTCGCCGTAATCACAGCAACCGTATGCGGTGCATTTTTCAACGGGTTATCAACCTTATCAAAAGTTAAGTTTTCCACCTGATCGATTTCTTTTTTGATCGCAATTAAAGCATCACAAAAACGGTCTAACTCATGTTTAGGTTCAGATTCAGTAGGCTCCACCATTAAGGTTCCAGCAACCGGGAAAGATACGGTTGGTGCGTGGAAACCATAATCCATTAAACGTTTCGCAATATCGGTTACTTCAATTCCAAAAGCTTTGAATGAACGGCAATCCAAAATCATCTCGTGTGCACAACGTCCCTGAGCACCTGAATAAAGTACCGGATAATGCTGTTCTAAACGCGCTTTCATGTAGTTTGCGTTTAAGATTGCGTATTTCGTAGCATTGGTTAAGCCTTCTGATCCCATCATGGCAATATAAGCATGAGAGATAATCAGGATTGAAGCTGAGCCCCATGGCGCCGATGATACAGCAGAAATTGATTTTCCTTTATCAATATCAACCACAGCATGCCCCGGAAGATAAGGAACCAAATGTTTTGCTACACCGATTGGACCCATACCCGGACCACCTCCACCGTGAGGGATACAGAAAGTTTTGTGTAAGTTCAAGTGGCAAACATCGGCACCAATATTAGCCGGACTGGTTAAACCAACCTGTGCATTCATATTTGCACCATCCATATAAACCTGTCCGCCGTTGGCATGGATGGTTTCGCAGATTTCAATAATGCTTTCTTCAAATACACCGTGAGTTGATGGATAAGTAACCATCAGACAAGAAAGGTTATCCTTGTGCAATTCAGCTTTCGCCTTTAAATCTTCCACATCAATGTTTCCATTTTCAAGAGATTTAACCACTACAATTTTCATATCGGCCATTGCCGCAGAAGCTGGATTAGTACCGTGTGCAGAAGCAGGAATTAAAGCCACATTACGGTGGAAATCTCCACGATCATGGTGATAAGCACGAATGACCATCAAACCTGCATACTCTCCCTGAGCACCAGCATTTGGCTGTAAACTCATGGCTGCAAAGCCCGTAATTTCACTTAACCATTTATCCAGTTCGTTAAAAACGGAATAATAACCCAACACCTGATCAGCCGGTGCAAATGGATGAATACGACCGAAGTGAGACCAGGTTACCGGAATCATTTCTGCTGTTGCATTCAATTTCATGGTACAGCTACCCAAAGCAATCATGGAGTGGCAAAGCGATAAATCTTTTGCTTCTAATGATTTGATATAACGCAACATTTCATGCTCTGAATGATAAGAGTTGAAAATCCGGTGCGTCAGATAAGCCGAAGTACGCTGTAAAGCTGAAGGAATAATCGTTTCTACTTTTTCAACCACTTCCACCTGATCAGCCGCTACGGCTTTAACTTTAGCAAAGATTTTAGCCATTAAAACCACATCTTCAAAAGTAGTCGTTTCATCAACTGAAATGGTAGCGATGTTTCCATCATAATTTAAGTTGATCTCGTTATCGATACAACCAGATTGAATGCCACCTTTTAAGTCGCCTAAATCAAAACGAATCGTATCGAAATAAGCGGAATTTAATTGTTCAAAACCTAAGCCCTTTAATGTTGAAGCCAAGCTAACGGCCAAACCATGTGTACGTTCTGCAATGGCTTTTAAACCTTTCGGACCATGGTAAGCGGCATAAAAGCCAGCCATAATGGCTAATAATGCCTGTGCGGTACAAATGTTAGAAGTTGCTTTGTCTCTACGGATGTGTTGTTCGCGGGTTTGCAAAGCCATCCTTAAAGCATAATCACCGTGGCTATCAATGGTTACACCAATGATCCGGCCTGGGATTGAACGCTTGTATTCTTCTTTGGTTGCGAAAAATGCCGCATGCGGTCCACCAAAACCCATCGGAATACCGAAACGCTGTGTTGTACCGACCACAATATCAGCACCCCATTCTCCCGGAGGCGTTAATAAGGTTAAGCTTAAAATATCAGCTGCAACCGTTAATTTAATATTTTGATTATGCAGTGCTGATGCAAAATCTTTGTAATCAAAAACTTCACCATTACCTGCCGGATACTGCACCATTGCGCCGAAGAAATCTTCAGTAGCTACAAAATCCAGATGACTGCCAATAACCAATTCAATACCGTAAGGATTGGCACGGGTTTTTAAAATATCAATGGTTTGCGCAAAAAGTAATTCAGAAACGAAGAATTTCTTAGCCGCCTGATTTTTACGTGTACTGTATTGCATAAACATCGCCTCAGCCGCAGCTGTACCTTCATCTAAAAGTGAGGCATTGGCAATTTCCATTCCGGTTAAATCAATCACCATCGTTTGGAAATTTAACAGGGCCTGCAAACGACCTTGTGCAATTTCTGCCTGATAGGGCGTATATTGTGTATACCATCCTGGATTTTCAAAAACGTTGCGTAAAATTACACCTGGCGTAATCGTATCATAATAACCCTGACCGATAAAGCTTTTAAAAACCTTGTTTAGTAATGAAGTTTGTTTTAAAGCACCCAGATATTCCGTTTCTGACTTTGCTGCAGGCAAATTTAAAGGCTGTTTTAACCTAATCGTTGCCGGAACAGTTTGTTCAATCAGCTCATCAATAGAATTTACGCCAACAGTTTGCAACATTTCGGCTGTATCTGCCTCATTTGGTGCAATATGACGATTTTGAAAATCTTCCTTGTAATGGATATTTAAGCTCATGCGGTATGAATAATAAATTTCCCGCAAAGGTAAGAAAAAGGCAACTACTTTAAGGTATCAAAAGATAATATGGATCGTCATATTTTCGTAGTGAAATAATAGACAAAATCCAGGTTTTTAGTAGCTTTGGCGAACAAATCTATTTATGTCAGAACCTCACCATAATATTGCCTTACTGGTTCATACCTGTGACCGATATGAATTTCTTTACCCAGGCTTTGACATCTTCTTCTCCAGAAACTGGGATTTTAAGATTCCATGTAATTATTATTTTGCCACTGAAGTTAAGGATGCAACAATATCAAGCTTTAAGAATATTAAGTCGGGCCAAGGCGAATGGGCTGATCGGCTAACTACCTTATTAAACAGCTTAGAAGAAGAATATATCCTTTATTTCCAGGAAGATATGTGGTTAAGCAAACCGGTAAATTCTGATTTTTTTAAGCAATTATTTGATTATGCAAAGCAACACGACTGTAAGCAGATCAAACTTCATAGCGCCAGTGTATATAAAACCTTAGTAACTGATCAGTTTATAGAGGGTTGCAACATTGCTACAATAGACAATAAAGCTTCAGATTTCTTGATGTCACATCAGGTTACACTTTGGAAAAAAGATTTCCTGTTAGCACAGCTATATAAAAAAGAGCATCCCTGGCGAAACGAACGAAAAGGAACCAGGCGATTAAAAAAACTAAATCCGCTGATTCATCATGTTGATTATTTCGCTGAAAATGGTGCCAGTGAAATTAATCAGAATAAAAAACCAGTTAAAAGAAGCGAATACTTTGCCGTTTCTTTTAACAGTACTTTAAACGATAATGTACTTTGTTTTATTGATGAATTAAAGTCCGGTAACGCGGCAGAAAAAAAATACGGAAAAGATTTACAACATCATTATGATCATGAACTGACACATGATGGTAAATCAAGACCAAAAAAGACAGATTTATTTAAAAAATTTAAAACCTGGTTTTTGAAGCATAAAAATTAAGCGGTTAAAATACAATCCCCTTTAGCCATTCTTACAAAAACTTATTTTTGTACGCGCCAGCCTTCTTCTTTATCCAGCTTTAATTTATAGGTTTTGGTAATAAAATTACTGTTCTTATTCGCTTCTTTATCAAAAGGCTCAAAATCAGTGGTTATCATTTTTAACGAAACGGTAACCTTCGCTGTACTGGAATTCACCTGTTCAAAATTAACAGGCTTCTCATCTGCTAAAACGTATTCTACAGCTTTCACAGTTGCCCGGTCTGCATCTTGTTTCAACACCATTGAACTGGCTTTATCCGTTAAGTTAATCTGGTAAACAAAACTGCTGTCTTTTGAAAGAAATCTCTTTTTTGCCTGCTTTAAATTTAAAGTAATTAATCCCTTACTGGCTAAAGACTTATATTTTCCAAGTTCAAATAAATCGTTGGTACTGTTGAATTTTATCTCACCAAATTTAAAACGGATGGTTTTATATTCTGGATTGGCTTTCAAATATTCTGTAATCACCTCCCCGGCCTCATCCTGATTAATGGTAACTTTGGTTTTACATCCGGCTAAACCGATAATAATCAGCGATAATATATAAATGGTAATTTTTTTCATGGTTGTATCATTTGCTTTTAAAGTTATTTAATTTTAGTTTAACCGCAAAGGGTGCACATTGTTTCGTTTCAATTTTAACCACAGAGGGCACGGAGATTGCACAGAGGAAACAGAGCACAAGCTGGTTAAATGCAAAGAAAGTAAAAACTAACTACACGCCATACCCCGGTGTGCTCTGTACCTTTTTTCTCTGTTTACCCCGTGGTTATCATTTGTTTCAGCCTCCCAACTTTACGCTATTTGCGTTTTAACCCTCCATTCTTTGCGGTTAAAAACTTACGCCTTACGCTTCAAATACTTCAGATTTGGCAAAATCATGGCCGATAAGATGATCGCTACACCCACCCATCGCAAAAAAGATACCTGCTCCTGCAATACAAAGCCAGCCATCATCACCGCTACCGGCAGCTCCGCTGCGCTTAATATTGAACTTAGTGCTGTACCGATTTTGGGTACACCTTCGGCATAAAACAGCGGTGGAATAACTGTTCCGAAAACGGAAATGATTAACCCCCACTTTAACAGGCTGCCACCTAAAGCACCATTAAATAAAAATGCAGGTGGGAAAATAACAAATATCAATATACAAGCCCCGGTAATCATGAGGGCACTTTTTTTCAATGTTGGATATTCATTGCCGATTCTTCCGCTTAGCATTAAAAAGCCGGCATAACAAAGGGCAGCCAACAAACCAAAACCAATCCCTTTAAGGTTTAATGCTGAAATACTGGTTTCTAGCATTCCACTCGCCAGAACTGTTCCGCCTAAAACCAGCAGAACTGCACCTAATTGCAAGCCTGATGGCTTCTTTTTAAAAATCAGGAACTCCAGCAAAATGCTCATCCAGATAAATTGCATCAGCAAAATGATGGCAACAGAATTTGGAACCAGTTTAACACACTGATAGTAAAAAATACTGACAAGTCCGGTACAGGTTCCTGCCATGATCATTTTCCACCAGGGCGTAATGATTTTGATTTCTTTTGCCCGATATGTTGATGTCTTGCTTTGAATGAAAAATAAAACCCATAAAATCACCGCACCAAAAAATGCCTGCGCACCGGTTACGTCTCCTAAAGTATAGCCTTCGTGGTAAGCCAGTTTAACAAATGTAGAGAGGATACCAAAGCTACAGGCACCCAAAAAAACAAGGACAATTCCTTTTAACATATTGAAGTTGAAAGTTTAGCGTGAAGAGTTAAAGTAGAAAGCCTAATAAATTAATTTAACTTTATACTTTTAACTTTCAACTATAAAAGTTGTTGCAAATATTTCTGAACAGTGGTTTCCAGCCCCAAATAAAGTGCATCGCTAATTAAAGCGTGACCAATGGACACCTCTAATAAACCAGGGATGCTTTGGGCGAAGTAATGCAGGTTATGTAAATCTAAATCATGACCAGCGTTGATACCCAGGCCTAATTGATTGGCATGATGGGCAGCAGCAATATAATTTACAATCGCTTTCTCACGATCTGCATAATAATTATGCGCATAAGCTTCTGTATATAGTTCTATGCGGTCTGTACCAGTTTCTACGGCACCTTCTACCATTTCCACTACAGGATCTACGAAGATGGAAACCCTGATACCTTCTTTTTGGAAAACCGCAACCATTTCTTTTAAATAGTCCTGATGCTTAAGAGTGTCCCAACCATGATTGGAAGTAATCTGACCTTCGGCATCTGGCACCAAAGTAACCTGCGCAGGCTTGTTGGCCAAAACCAGGTCTACAAATTTATCTTCACGGCAATTCCCTTCAATATTAAATTCAGTGGCAATAACAGCCTTCAGGTCATATACATCCTGGTACCTGATGTGACGTTCATCCGGGCGGGGATGTACTGTAATCCCCTGGGCACCGAAACGTTCACAATCTAATGCCACCTTAACCAAATCAGGATTATTACCCCCGCGGCTGTTGCGAAGTGTAGCAATTTTATTGATGTTAACCGATAACTTTGTCATGCCTCAAAGATAGGGCTTTGCCGCTGTTAATCGGAAAGCTTAAAGAAATTTGACTTTTTTTTGCTCATATTTGTTCGAATTAAAATGAATTTAAAGGATACCACACTATATCAATTCCTGATCGTTTTCCTTGCACTGGCAAGCATACCGGCTTTATTCGGAGGCGTAATGGAACCCGACGGCGCATTATACGCTTCCATGTCGAAAAATATTATCCTGTTTCAGGACTGGTTTAACCTGTATGGCCGGGGTGCCGACTGGCTGGATAAGCCACACTTAACTTTCTGGATTACCGCCACATCTTTTAAAGTTTTTGGCATATCAGCTTTTGCCTATAAACTGCCTTCATTTCTTTTCGGCCTGCTAGGAGCCTGGTATTTGTTTCGACTCGCCAAAGATATTTACGATGAGAAAACAGGTTTAATTTCCGCAGTAATTTTTTTGAGTGCGCTTCACATCATTACCTCCACTTTTGATGTCAGGGCAGAGATTTATATTACCACCTTTACCCTTGCTTCCATTTATCATTATCATAAAGCACATCAGGCCTCTTTCTGGCACCTGATTGCAGGTTCATTTTTCGCTGCCTGTGCCATTTTGATTAAGGGTATTTTTGTACTGATTCCTGTTTTTGCCGGTTTTATTATCTACTGGCTATTTACTAAGCAATACAAACAATTGTGGCAGCCAAAATGGTGGATTGCAGTTGTATTGATTTTTGTTTTCATCACACCGGAACTTTATGCGCTTTACACCCAGTTTGATCTCCATCCGGAAAAAATTGTTTTTGAAAGAACAGGGGTTTCCGGCTTAAAATTTTTCTTCTGGGACAGTCAGTTTGGTCGTTTTTTTAACAATGGCCCCATTAAAGGGAAAGGCGATATTTCGTTCTTCCTGCACACCACGCTTTGGGCTTTCCTGCCTTGGTCAATATTATTATATACAGCTGTTATCAATCTTTTTAAGAAAAAAAACCGCATTAACTTAGCACCTGAAAGCATTATGATCTGGGCAAGTGCTGCCGTTACTTTTTTAATCTTTTCTTTATCCAAATTTCAGCTGCCGCATTATATATTAATTGTCTTCCCACAGTTTTCGATCATAACGGCATTATATTTAAGAAAGCTGGAAGGTAAAAGCCTTAAGGTTTTCTTTAATGTGCAAAATGTATTAGCCATTTTGGTTTTTGCATTACTTTCTGCTTTGAGCATAGTTTACGGCTTCGATTATCCTTATTTAATGATTGGGATGCTACTGGTAGTTTTAGCAGGTTCTTTTCTTTTTTTCAAAGGAATAAAATTAGAAACTATTATGGCAAGAAGTACATTTGTTTCGGTAGGATTGATGCTTTTCCTTTTTATCTTCTTCTACCCTGCAATTTTGAAATACCAGTCTGGAGGTATTGCCGGTGAATGGCTAAAGAAAAATTATCCAACTGCAAAGCCTGCTGTTTTAAATTATATCGATGCTTTTTCTTTTGATTTTTATGCGCCTGGAGAAGTGAAGTATCTACATAATTATGAGGATTTAGACAAGATTAAACATGAGCAGAATTTGGTAATCTATGTGCCAGAAGTGGAACTTACAAAATTAAAAAGTGAATACGGTGCTGAAGTTTTAAAGTCCTTTGAATACTTTCACATCACCAAATTAACAGGTAAATTTTTAAATGCGAAAACGCGCGCTCAGGTTTTAGAACATTTCTATCTTGTTAAACTGCATTAATATGGATGTATTTTTTCGCATTATAAAATTTGGCCTGACAGGCTTGCTAGGAATGGCCATCGACTTTGGTGCCACCTGGCTTTTTAAAGAAAAAGTCAAAGTAAATAAATATGTGGCTAATGCCATTGGCTTTAGCCTTGCAGTAACCAATAACTATTTAATTAACCGGGTATGGACCTTTCAAAGCACAAATGTACACTGGGGAACTGAATTTAGTAAATTTCTGGTGGTGAGCTTAATTGGATTAGGCTTAAATACATTTATTATTTACCTTTTTCACCAGAGAAAGAATGGAACAAACTTTTATATGGCGAAATTCTTCGCAATTGTAATTGTATTTGTCTGGAATTTTCTGGCGAATATGCTCTTTACTTTTAAGTAACGTTTTTGCCAATAAAATAAAATACCACAAGCCAGATCAATCCCTTAATCAGGAAGAATAAAAAACCGATTAAGCCTACACGCTTAAACCATAATTTTACCTTTTCTTTGTTCATGACCTTCTTTGGTAAAGATAAAATTTTTAGACTAAATTAGAAAGATTTTAAATAAGGAATAATGAAATTATCCAGATCGCTATACATTGTTTTGATGATGATGCCATTCATTGGCACCAATAGTTTCGGACAGAATTTTGATCAGATCAAACAGTATAAAGCTAATTTTTCTATTGCGGTCAAAGGCACTGATAAGTTCCTAGCCATCAGAAGTTTCGTTAATAAAACTCAAAAATATTTATTACTGGTCAATACAGAAACACTGGATACCAAATTGGATTTGGCTGGCAATTATAATACCAGTAGTTTAAAAGGTCCGGAAATAATGGCAACATTTAAGAACAGCCCATATATAAAATCCTTGCAGGCTGCAGCTACAAAAGACTTACAATTGCAAAATGCAGGGATAGACCATGCTATTCCCAAGGAAAAAGGGATTGCACTTACCATTGATCTTTGTCCTTCACATAAAAATCTGGATCGTATTATCTTTCAGTCGGTTTTTGATGAATTTAAAAAAATAGAACAACCTGCACCTATCGCCATTTCCGTATCAGGGAAATGGATGTTAAAACACCAGGATGATCTGAACTGGCTGAAAAGTCTGGTGCAGAAAAACGAGCTGGATATTACCTGGATAAATCACTCTTATCATCATGACGTAAATACCCTGCCATTAGCAGAAAACTTTTTATTGGCTCCGGGAACGAATTTAGATGTTGAAGTTTTAGAAAATGAAAAACTGATGCTGAAAAATGGCTTAACACCTTCCGTATTTTTCAGGTTTCCGGGTTTGGTATCCGATCAGCGCATCGTGAATAAAATTGAAGCTTATGGCCTAATCCCGGTTGGCAGCGATGCCTGGCTGGCCAAAGGGCAGCAGCCAAATGCCGGCAGCATTGTACTGATTCACGGAAATGGAAATGAAGAAATTGGGGTAAAAGATTTTATACAATTATTGAAAAACAAACAAGCTGATATCAAAAATAAACAGTGGTTGCTGTTTGATTTGAGGCAGGGTTTGGAAAAAGAGTTTGACCAGTAAATTTCTATTGATGAAAGGTAGTCAAATATAGATCTTCCACTTTTTTACGTGCCCAGGGCATTCTACGCAAGAAATTTAAACTTGATTTAATGCTCTGGTTGTTGGTGAAACAATCGATCCTGATTAAGTTACCCAGTTTCTCCCAGCCATAGTGCAACTGCAGATCCGTTACAATTTTTTCTAAGGTAATACCGTGTAAGGGATTGTTCTTTTGTATTTCTGCCATAGGTGGTTGTTAAGGTGAAATTTGGTAAGATGGATTAATATCTTGCACAAAGGTAAACTAAAATAATTAACCTTTATCAGCTCCCAAATCAGGGAGAATATTGTGCCATCCAAACGTTTGCTCCACCGCAGCTTTGATCATTAACCTGATATTTAAGTACTTTAAAATGATTTTTCAATAAAATGGATTCGTATCTTGATGTATCCAGGGAGGCATGAAATAAATCCTCACCTCCTATAAAGCCCCAGGCCTCACCATTTTCTGTTCCTGAAGTGAACAACAAGATACCTTTATCATGAAGGTGCTCTGCAAAAAACCTGAACATATCAGGCTGATCTGCGGCAGGCAGATGAAAGAAACTGTGCCAGGCAATAATGGCACTAAACTTTCTACCCAATTGAAGTTTTCGCATATCCTCAAGTATGAAATTTTCGGCAGGGAAACTTGCTCTTGCCAGTTCAAGCATTTTATCACTGGCATCTACACCTGTTACTTTCAATCCTGATTGAAGTAGATATTCCATGATGGGCTTACCATTTCCGCAGCCTAAATCTAAAACTTCAGCTTCTGAAGGCAGAAATTGTATCAGTTCATCCAGATAGTTCTTTTCACCTATCGAAGGAGATCGATTTTTTGAATACCAATCCGCAATCTTATCATAAACTTTGTAGACATTTTTTCGTTCAGCTGATTTATCCATCATTTAAGCATTAACAGCAGTTGCATCAATTTCTATTAACATCCCATCCAATGCTAACCTGCCCACCGGAATAAGGGTATTCGCCGGAAATTTAAGGTCTGGCCAGATTTTAGTTGATTCTTCAATCAGGATCTGATGTTTTTCATCGTCATAGTCTACAACCAGTGTAGTCAGTTTGGCAATATGCTGCATATTCAAACCTTTACTGGCGAGCGCAATCCCAATATTTTCAAAAACGATCTTTACCTGTGTTCTGAAATCATCACTTAAGATGCCATCCATTCTACTTCCACCCTGCCCCGCTACAAAAACCAATATGTCTTTGGCTGATACGGTAGCTACATGCGAGTAAGCATGTGCACGGGGATCATATATTCCTTCCGGATTCGTTATTTCTAAGTGGTTATTTTCCATCATTATTAAATTTCAGAAACTAAATTATTCATTTAATTGGATCAAATTGTAGAAATATTGCCATAAAAAAGCCCGGCAAACAAATGGCCGGGCTCAAATATAAATTCCGTTTATTTACGGCTGTACCTCATCAGTATATCCTGTGCTTTCACTATTCACCGGTTGATCCTGCCGTCCAGGTATTGTTATCCGGATTACTATCTGGTAAAACCTTATCCGGATCTAAAGTAACTGAAACAATTTCTTCAGTAGTTGGATAACGAACCAGCCAGCTGGTATTTTTCATCCATACATCAACCGGAACTTTAACTATATCGGTTTTACCACTTTTTGTTTTCACCTGAAGAATAATAGGCATCGGCATTTTTTCGAGGTTAAGCACTTTAATGGTATATCCGGTAAGCTTTCCATCGGTGGTTTTAACTTCCTGAACGGTACTTACGGCCTGGTCCATTTTCCAGTTATTTAAAAACCAGCTTCTCCAGAACCATGCTAAATCTTCGCCGGCCCCATTTTCCATTGAACGGTAAAAATCATACGGCGTAGGGTGTTTAAAGGCCCAGTTTTTAATATACTGGCGGAAGGCATAATCAAAACGATCTTCGCCTAAAATTTCATTTCTTAAAATATTCAATCCCCATCCCGGTTTGGCATATAGGTTAATGCCAATATTCGCTTCAGTCATCCCATCAGGCATTAACATGATGTTTTCAAATTTCGGGTTACCAATCACCTGTTTGCCAATGGCATTCATATTAGCAGCACGTTGGGCATATTCTCCATGATTAAAGTTTTTTGATGAAATGCCATTGATAAAGGTATTGAAACCTTCATCCATCCAGCCGAATTTGCGTTCGTTTGAACCAACAATCATCGGGAACCAGGTATGGCCAAATTCATGGTCAATCACGCCCCATGCACTGCCTTTTTTGGCAGTCCATCCGCAGAAAACAATGCCTGGATATTCCATCCCACCAATGTTTGTAGCTACGTTAACAGCCATGGGGTAAGGATATTCAAACCATTTGGTAGAATAATGTTCGATGGTGCTTTTTACATACTCCACACCTCTTCCATAAGCATCTGTGCCATTACTTTCTACAGGTTGTGCAGAAACAGCCAGTGCCTTTTTACCACTTGGTAAATTAATCCTTGCCGCATCTAAAACAAAGGCTTTTGATGAAGCCCATGCGGCATCACGTGCATTGATAATCTTATATTTCCAGGTTAATTTATCTTTTTCCGGACGAGATTTCGGATCAGTAACTTCTGCTTCTGTACGGATGTGAACCGTTTCATCACTGTTTTTTGCTGCATTCCATCTTTTTAATTGTTCTGGCGTAAATACCTCCGATGGATTTAAAAGCTCACCCGAACCCATTACAATATGACTGGCAGGTGCTGTAATGGCAAAGTTAATATCCCCATATTCGCAATAAAACTCACCGCCACCCCAGTAGGGTAAAGTGTTCCATCCCAGCACATCATCATACACACACATCCGCGGGAACCATTGCGCAATGGCAAAAATTTCACCGTTTTTAGTCGTTAAATGACCCGTTCTATCCGATCCTTCCTTCGGGACAACATAAGCATAATCAATTTTAATGGTAATGACATCACCATTTGCCGCTAAAGGCTGATCAAGGCGAATCTGCATCCTGGTATCCTCAATTAATGAAGTAAACTTTACCACACCCGATTTTTTGGATACACTTACATCTTTGATCTGGTATCCGCCATCAAACTTTTCACCTTGTGCGCCATAACGGCTACGGGCAGGCGTAATTTGTTTACCACGGGAATTTTCTTTAAATGTATTCTGATCCAGTTGTAACCATAAATACGGTAACTGATCCGGACTGTTATTTTTGTAGGTTAAGGTTACTGAGCCTGTAACCAGGTTTTGTGCCTCATCTAAATTGGCGGTGATGTTATAATCTACCCGGTTTTGCCAGTACTTCACTCCTGGCGTACCATTGGCTGAACGAAATTCATTTCCATTTTGTGTATAGAACAGGGGTCCAAAGGCATCTGCCGGATTATAATTGGATACTGGTGCAGCCTGTTGCGCAAAAGCAGATAAAGCCGAAGCACAACTAAAAGCGCAAATTGCGATTAGTCTGGTTATTTTCATATGAATAAGTTGCAAAGAAGCTGTAAATATAAAGAATAAGCACATACGACTACATATGTGCTTATAATGTTACCGCAAGAAATCAGGCTTTTATTAATTGACCTTTAATTTTGGTAAATCCTGTAATTTTTTCTGCTGTGGAGTTAATTTTTGCCAGGCAGCAAATGCTCTTGAGATATAATAATCATAACGATAAGGTCTTTCTGATTTTATCTGTTCTATTGACGGGCGATAAATGATCATAAAACTTTTAAGGTCTTCGCCCTGCAGTTTAGTTAAATCTGTAATGGCCTTCTCACTAAAATTTGCATCAATCTCTTCCTGATACATATCTTTCTCTTCCAGTTCAGCTTCTTTACGTTGTTGCCTTTTGTACTTCCCGTAACCCAGGTTCAGACCTAAACCTCCTACTTTATCTGTCATCCTTTTTCTGTTCAGATTTCCGCCTGTACTCAATAAGGTATATTTTTCAGCCAGCGGATCTTTGGCATCTGTAATCTGACTATTCATTCTTACGCCTCTCACATCCACATCAGCCAGGCTGTTAGATTTTACAGGGAGGTAAATGGTTCTGTTTAATAAATTGGTTAAGTATAAGGTATCAGTATGGTAACCCACTGCCGAGAATTCTATCAAATCGCCAATGGTAGCGGCAATAGTGTATTTACCTTCCCTATTGGTGCTGGTCGTTTTTTTGCTGTTCAGGTTGCGAACGGAAACACCAGGTAAAGAAATGGTTTTCTTTGAGTAATCGAACACAGTACCAGTGGTTACTGTTTGCGCAATAACGCCAACAGGCAGGGCAAGAAGAATAAAAATGATCAGCTTATACATATATCAAAAGTAATGGAGTAAATTTTTTAAAGCCCGCTTTTAACAAACTTTAACAATACAACAAATGTGTCAGGTTAGTGTTTGAACATAAAGTGCTTCATCGAAAGATATTAATATCGCCTGCCCATCTTTTTCAATAACGGGACGCTTGATGGCACTTGTATTTTCAATAAGATAAGCAATGGCCTTCTCCTGGTTATTGATATTGGCCTGTTCTTCTTTATTGAGTTTTTTCCAGGTCAGGCCCTTGCGGTTCAACACCGTTTCCCAACCGAATACAGCACACCATTCATTTAGCTTTTCTGCAGTGATCCCTTTTTTCTTAAAGTCGTGAAACTCGAAATCAATTTTATTTTTCTTTAACCAGTCGAGGGATTTTTTTACTGTATTGCAATTTGGGATTCCGTAAACGATCATATCATTATTGAGTGAGTGAATGGGTTAATTATTAAATGAATGAATTAGTGAATTAGTGAATTATTTAATGAGTGAATTATTTGCGCAAAGATAATAAGATA
Organism: Pedobacter sp. MR22-3; assembly: GCF_026240075.1. Lineage (NCBI taxonomy): Bacteria > Pseudomonadati > Bacteroidota > Sphingobacteriia > Sphingobacteriales > Sphingobacteriaceae > Pedobacter > Pedobacter sp. MR22-3. The sequence goes on from NZ_JAPIVF010000010.1 coordinate 37,168, forward strand.
ATGAAATATTCTTATTTATGCTTTAGATCCATAAACGCAGAAATCTTCCGTTCATCACATTTTTTAATGCATCCATCACATTTTAAATAACAAATAAATAACTCTTTGTAGCATTGCAGTATAATTTAGCATCACATGTACGTATTATCTGAAATTGCCCCACCCGATAAAGCAAAAAACATTAACCAGCTGGAGTTCTGGATTTCTACAACCCTTTACATTCTGGCGCTAATCAGTATTTGCTCACAAACTACTTATGGTTCTGGAAACAGCTACCGGTTTGAAGAGAGTGGCATTGATTTTTCTGTAATAGAGAATTTCTTTCTTCCTGAGTTATTCAAAATCAGCATTGTATACATCAGTTTCCTGCTTTTTAATTTCTGTTTTATGCCTCAGTTAACCCGAAAAAATAACATCGCATTGAATGTTATTTTATCAGTTATTGTTACCGCTATTTCAGTGATTACCTGGATGGTTGCCAATACTTATTCGCAAGCCTATCGTTTAATCGAATTTCACGATTTAAATCATGGGTATGGTCTTTTTTTCGGTGAGGCCTTTACCTACATTTTCTTTCTCTACCTCCTTTTTAATGTGTATGCCTATTTTAATGAACAGGGACTGGCACTCATCAATAAAATTCAGTTTCTGAAAAGCTATGGAAAGAGCATTATTTCCGAAATATTTATGGCCGCCAAAATATGGTTAATATCCTTAATGATTTTGATGGCAGTGATATCAGCTAAATCTGATAACGAAATTTTAGTATTCTGGCTTATTGCACCACCGGTAAATGTAATTCTCGCCTTTCTTTCCATTTACTATATTATCCCTAACCTTCGAAAGGAAATGAAGGGATTTGGACGCTATTTTTGGGGAAACGTAGCCTTATCAGCCCTCATCATTCCGTTACTTCTTCTTTTACTTGCCGGTTTTATGGGTGGCGGAAATGCAGTTCCACTGGCGTTAGTATTAACATTGATCAGTTTGGTTTGTATCACTACCCCAGCCGCCTGGTATATTTATAAAAATAAGTTTGAGAAGCAGACAGAAATACAAATGCTGAAAACTGAACTCGGAAAATCGGATGCCAGTTTAAGCTTCTTAAAGTCTCAGATTAATCCACATTTTCTGTTCAATGCCCTCAACACTTTATTTGGTACGGCCTTACAGGAAAATGCAGAACGAACCGGCGAGGGAATTCAGAAACTCGGAGACATGATGCGCTTTATGCTGCATGAAAATATGCAGGATAAGATTTCCTTAATGCGTGAGGTGGAATACCTGAACAATTATATCGATTTACAGCAGCTCAGAACATCACGGTCAGCAGATATTAACATTAACACCCATATTGAGGAACAACTGAATAACCTTCAAATTACCCCCATGTTACTGATTCCCTTCATAGAAAATGCTTTTAAACACGGGATCAGCCTGCAGCAGCCTTCCTATATCAAAATCACCCTGCAGACAAAAGAAAACACCCTGTATTTTGATGTAAGCAACACCATTTACATCAAGGCAGATCATGATCCTGAAAAATTAAAAAGTGGCATCGGACTGGAAAATGTGAAACAGCGTTTATCAATGCTTTATTATGGCAAACACGAACTGATTATTCGTGAAAGCGCCAAAGAGTTTTTTGTTCATTTAACCTTACAGTTAGATTTATCTTAATTATATTGCTGCCTTGAATACATAAGGATGATAGCTATTGCCATAGATGATGAACCCATTGCGCTGGATATTGTAAAATCCCATGCGGCGAAAGTGCCGTTTTTAGAGTTGTCAGAAACGTTTACCGATGCTTTTCTGGCCATCAGTTTCATGCAGGAAAATAAGGTCGACCTGATTTTTTTGGATATTAAAATGCCAGACATCAGTGGTATTGATTTCCTGAAAAGTTTAAGCAAGCCACCAATGGTGATTTTCACAACGGCATACACCGAACATGCGGTACAAAGTTTTGAACTGGATGCGGTTGATTACCTGCTCAAACCCTTCTCACTTTCTCGTTTTTTAAAAGCCTGCAATAAGGCGAACGAGTTGTATAACCTTCGCAACCAGACAACAGAAGCCAAAGCCAGTTATATTTTTATAAAAGACGGTTATGAACAAATTAAAGTAGAATTGACTGACATTCTCTACATGGAAGCTTCGGGAAACTATACGCAAATCCATTTGAAAGATAAATTGTTAAGTTCAAGAATCACGATTAACGATTTAGCAGAACTTTTGCCAAAAAATGCGTTCATCCGTTGCCATAGGGCATTCATCGTAGCTAAAAATCAAATAACAAAGTTTGACAGGAACCAGATCTGGATTGGCAACAAAATCATTCCCGTAGGCGCAACTTACAGCGGTATACAATTAACCTGATCAAAACTTACAACTGTTAAACATTTCTGTTTCCAACATTCAAAGCTTAGCCTTATCTTTACGCCATGTCAACACAACTTAAAAATCTTTCTGATTTCTCTCATACTACGGTGCCCAATGGTGCTAATTATAAATTTGGAATTATTGTAGCCGAATGGAATGCTGAGATTACCGGTGCTTTATACAATGGTGCTTTAAAAACCCTAATAGAAAATGGTGTGAAGGAAGAAAATATTATTTCTTTGCCCGTTCCCGGAAGCTTTGAATTAACCGGAGGAGCAGAAATATTATTAAGCAAAAGAAGTGATATTGATGCCGTGATTTGTTTAGGTTGTGTGATTCAGGGTGATACCAAGCATTTTGATTTTATTTGCGACGCCGTAGCGCAGGGCGTAACCAATGTAGGTATCAAATATAGCAAACCTGTTATTTTTGGGGTATTAACCACCAATAACCTGGAGCAGGCTCAGGATCGTGCAGGCGGAAAGCATGGTAATAAAGGAGATGAAGCGGCCATCACAGCAATCAAAATGGCTGATTTCGCGACAAACATTTAACCTTGTGCTTTCACAAACTATTTGTACCTTAGCGAATTAAATTAACCATCTGATGAAAAAAGTAGCCATCTTATTATTGGCGGTGTTTTGCACCATTACCATTTTAGAATCCTGTTCTTCTAAACTTTGTCCGGCATACAGCTCTTATCCTGAAGGCAGACGCAGAAGAAACTAAATACAAACACATTTATTAATTTTCATTTTTAGGTCATTTGCAGAACATTACCTTCATGCAACTGTTATCCCTATAAACAATATTTACTATGACTTGGGTTAATTTAACATCACTGGATCAGTTAAACGAAATTAAAAGTGCAGAAGGCTATAGCTTAATTTTTAAGCACAGTACCCGTTGCTCCATTTCGATGATGGCAAAAAGAAATTTTGAATTTAACTGGGACGTGATTCCTGAAGATACAACACTTTACTTTTTGGATCTGATCAGTTATCGCGAAATTTCCAATGCAATAGCAGAAGTATTTCAGGTGGCACACCAGTCCCCACAAATTTTATTGATAAAAAATAGTGAATGTGTTTTAGAAGCCTCACACAGTGATATCTCTGCAGATGAAGTTGCAGAAGTTATTGCAGCCTAAACCACATCTTAATAGTTCAAACATAAAAAAGGGCGAAAAATTATTTTCGCCCTTTTTTGTGTACTATCCTGAAACCAATCAGGTATTTTCTATTTCCAAAACTTTAGAAGTTCTTACCCTGGTTTTTTTACAAAGTTCCGCATCATTTGATAATTCCTGACCATAAGTGGGGATCATATCTCTGATCTTGGCCTGCCACTCATCTGTAGCGAGGTCTTCCTTAAAACAACGCGCCAGTAATTCCAGCATAATGGAAACTGCAGTTGAGGCACCAGGTGACGCACCCAACAAAGCTGCAATTGAACCATCGGCAGCACTGACCACTTCAGTACCAAACTCCAGTACCCCGCCCTTTTTTGCGTCTTTTTTAATCACCTGAACCCTTTGTCCGGCATATTCCAATTCCCAGTCCTTTAATTGAGCCTGAGGTAAATATTCTTTTAATGCGTCTAATCTGTCTTCAGGAGATTGTCTTACCTGATCAATTAAATATTTTGTTAAATCGATGTTGTGCAATCCCGCAGAAATCATCGGACGGATATTGTTAAACTTGATTGATTTAGGTAAATCAAGAAATGAGCCGTTTTTCAGAAATTTTGTAGAAAAACCTGCATATGGCCCAAAGAGTAATGCCTGTTTGCCATTAATCATCCTGGTGTCTAAATGCGGAACAGACATTGGAGGCGCCCCTACAGCTGCCTTTCCATATACTTTTGCATGGTGTTTGGCTATAATTTCATCATTCGTACATTTTAACCACTGGCCACTTACCGGAAATCCGCCAAAGCCTTTTCCTTCCGGAATACCTGATTTTTCCAACAAAGGCAAGGAACCTCCACCAGCACCGATGAACACAAATTTTGCCGTGCGCTTACGGCTATCATTGGTTTCCAAATCTTTAACCCTAACGATCCAGTTGTCATCCTTATTTTTTTTCAGATCGCGGATTTCATGATTAAAATAAAGATTTACATTTTCCTGTTCCTTCAGGTGGCTGAACATATCACGGGTTAAAGAACCAAAATTAACGTCAGTTCCCAGATCCATTTTGGTTGCTGCAATTTTTTCATCTTTCTTGCGACCGTCCATAATCAAAGGTGCCCAGGTATCAATTACTTTTGCATCCTCCGTATATTCCATCTCACTGAACAGGGTACATTTTTGCAATGCATCATAACGCTTTCTCAGGTACTCTACATTCTTCTTTCCCCAAACAAAGCTCATGTGCGGAATTTTGCGAATAAAGTTTCCCGGATTTGAAACCAATCCTTTTTCAATAAGGTAAGCCCAGAACTGTTTAGAAACTTCAAAGTTTTCGGCAATCTGTACGGCCTTTTTGGTTTCAACCGTACCATCCTTTTTTTCGGGAGTATAATTCAATTCACAAAAAGCAGAATGACCAGTCCCTGCATTATTCCAGGCATCAGAACTTTCTGCCGCCGCAATGTCAAGTCTTTCGTAAATTTCGATGCTTAAACCAGGTTCTAATTCTTTTAATAAAACCCCAAGGGTAGCGCTCATAATACCTGCGCCTATTAAAATCACATCTACGTCAGTTTTGCCAACTGTCTTTTTCTTTTTAGTCATTTTATATTAAAGGAGTTACAAATTTAGAATCATTTTAAACATACAACGAATTTTGCAGTCGGAAAACTAAAAAAATTGCCAAAAAATTAGAATTTAATTTAGTAAAATATTTTTTTCGAGAATCTGATTCGCAAAAGCCATTCCGTTTTAAACCAACTGATCAAAATTTGATAAAAATGGCATTATAAAAACAGAACCAAAGATCATATCGCCTGAATTAAAAAAATCTATTGCATAAACAAACATTTGATCCTGCGATAGTTTGAAAAAAGACTAGTTTTGATTAGCCAGCATTTTGGTTTACCTATTTATTTTAAATGATAATGATGAAGTATTCGCTCTTATTAATTTGCACAATTTTCCTTTGGGCTTGTTCTGGTGACCAAACAGATGAAGCCTTACTTCTTTTGGATAAACAAAAGCTACAGGAAAACATCAATTATGATAAAATCATTTTTTATAAGTTTACCAAAATTGCCATTCGTGCAAATGCGGTGCTGGACACTAATATGTCCGAGTATCAGCATTTTTCTAAGTACAACCAATCTGTTTTGTCGTTAATGGACACCAGCAAGCATCACATTTCGGTGTTGGAAGCCTTTAAAATCTACAACAATTACCGTAAGGTCAAAACTTTTGTAAAAGAAACCGACGAAGATATTTTCCCGGGATTGATACAGGGTTTTAATGTGCTCTACGGTGCGCCAAAAGTAAATTTAAAGACCATTGACCCGGCAGAAAGGCTTCTTACGCAGAATATTGAGCACGCCATTTTAAGCATGGCAGTATTAACTACCCGGGATTTAGGTCAGCCATTTGCCTTATATGAATGCTCAAAAACACAGCCCGAACTTCTGCCTGACTCTGAAATGAAAACATTGCTGGAATTTGTACGGGGATTCTTATTTTTTGGAAATAACCTGTATTATCTTTCAGAGGATGGTTTATCAAGAAATATCAGGTGGCTTGATCAAAATAAAGATATGCCTTTGCCATATACTAAGGCTTTTCTTGGCTGGAGAAATTTAAGTGACGCCCAAACTCATATTGCCTTTGATGGAATGAATTACCTATTCAGAGGCTTCGACAGAATGCGCATGGCACGCAAGATTGATGAAGAAAGATCTTTAGAAGACTTTGAATGCTTTTTAAAGGATATGAATAAGCTAGGCCTTCAAAACGAATTGGTATGGATTATTGACGCTTATCTGCATTTAAAAAGAGATCAACCGGAAAAAGCTGTTCCTGCGCTTGAAAAGCTAAAGAAAAGCCCTTTGTTTTCAGACACAGAACATAAGGCTTTTCAAGAAATCATTGATTTTGCAGGTGAAAGAAAATCAGATGCAGCGTTGAATGGTGTTTATGATAAAGCCTTTATCACCAAACTGGTTTCAAAATACATGATTGCTACCCTATCAAAAATTAACTGGGAACGGGTAATGAAGGAAAACGATGTTCCACACACCAAAGAGATTTTTGCAGGCATTCATAAATTCAGAAACCTTTCAAATGCAGTTAGTCAATATACCGGGTCATCTACTATAAATAACGGTAAAAAAGAAATCACCAAAAAAGGGAATGCGCTATTGAATCAAGCAAAAAGTTTATGGTAAGCTATAAGTCGGCATGTCTAATTTGCAGGATCTGAATCGGAGAATTTGCATTTCCTTTAAAAAGTAACCTTCAAACATTACAACATTACAACATTTCCATATTGTTACATTTCAATCCTAATCCTTAACTTTGCATTATGATTGATCTACCAGTTGTACCTGCAGTAACCGAAGTTAAACGTAAACCGGATTGGTTGCGTGTAAAATTGCCTGTTGGCAAAGAATACGCTCAGGTTCGCAGTCTGGTTGATACCCATAAACTCCACACCATTTGTGAAAGTGGTAACTGTCCGAATATGGGCGAATGCTGGGGTGCTGGTACTGCAACGTTCATGATTCTTGGAAATATTTGTACGCGTAGCTGCTCTTTTTGTGCTGTGGCTACCGGACGGCCCTTAGCTGTTGATGTTGATGAACCCAATCGCATTGCCGATTCAGTAAGATTAATGGGGGTAAAACACTGCGTAATCACATCAGTAGACCGTGATGATCTGAAAGATGGTGGTTCTATTATCTGGGCTGAAACATTGCAGGCCATCCGCAGGGAAAGTCCGGTAACAACACTGGAAACTTTAATTCCTGACTTTAAAGGGCAGTGGGATAATTTATACCGTGTGCTGGAAGAACGTCCGGAAGTGGTATCACATAATATGGAAACGGTTAAACGCTTAACCAGGCAGGTAAGAATTCAGGCTAAATACGACAGAAGCCTGGAAGCGCTGAAAAGAATTTCTGATTTTGGTTTGAGAACTAAAACTGGTATTATGCTTGGTTTAGGTGAAACGGATGAAGATATCTTTGAAGCGATGGATGATCTGGTTGCAAATGGTGTACATATCCTAACATTGGGCCAGTATTTACAGCCTACCCGCAATCACCATCCGGTTATCGATTGGATTCATCCTGATCAGTTTGCCATGTATAAAGAAGTGGGTTTATCAAAAGGATTAAAATATGTAGAAAGTGGTCCACTGGTTCGCTCTTCCTATCATGCTGAAAAACATCTTTTCCCGATTGATGGTATAGCATAAAGCAGAAAATGACTGCGGTTTAAAAAATGTTTTAAAAATTGCACTCCCTGCAGGAATTTCTTTATAAAACATTTTTTTGCTTTTCGTGTTCAGTAATGTATCTTAGCAAGCATAGTGACCGCATTGAAAAAAACTACATTAACTGAACCTGAACTTGTTTTTGCACTACAATCGAGAGATTCGTCAGTGTTAAAAACACTGTATGGGATGTATTCATCTGCACTTTACGGCGTTATTTCCAGGATTATCACCCATACGGAGCTTGCTGAAGATGTATTGCAGGAAACCTTTGTAAAGATCTGGCAATCTGCTGAACATTACGACAATTCCAAAGGAAGACTGTTTACCTGGATGATGAATATTGCACGAAATTTATCTATTGATAAGTTACGTTCTAAAGATTTTAAAAATTCACTCAAAAACCAGGATATAGAAAATAACGTAAGTTTCGTTGATGAACAAAACAAAGTTACTTTTAACCCGGATGTACTTGGGATAAAGCAGCTTGTTGAAAATCTAAAACCGGACTTACATGCCGTTCTTGATTTAGTTTATTACAAAGGCTATACACATGTAGAAGCCGCAGAAAAGTTAAATCTGCCATTGGGTACGGTAAAAACCCGCATTCGTTTGGCTATTATTGAATTGAGAAGGAATTTTAATTAAGCGTGGAAAATTTAAAAGCATATATCGAATCAGGAGTACTTGAACTGTACGTTTTGGGTGATTTATCGCCCCAGGAAGCGCTGCAGGTACAGGAACTTGCCAGTCAGCATCAGGAAATCAGAAATGAACTTGCTGCCATTGAAGATGCGCTGGAAAAATATGCCATGCAAAATGCAGTACAACCTGCTGCGTTTGTTGAAACAAAACTATTTGAGAAATTAGGTATTGGTGCAGATGAAGAAACTGAGCATGTTCTTATACCATCTTTAACACAAGAAACAAAAATAGTTCAGCTTGAAAACCATAGCGGAAAGGTAAAAACCTTGCGTTATGCACTGGTTGCCTGCATTGCACTTTTGTTGATGAGTACAGCGGCATTGTTTATCACCTATAGTAAGTTAACCGATGCACACGACCAGATTGCGAGTTTAAATTTAGATAAACAAAAATTTGCAGGTGTTGTAAGCAAGCTCGAGTATTCTAACCAGGGATTAAATAATCTGGTACAGATGAATGAGAGTAAAGAATGGGCAACCATCAAAATGAAGGGGCAGGCCATAAGTCCTCAGGCAAAAATGAATGTCTATTGGAATAAAAAAAATAAAAATGTTTTGATAAATTACCTGGCAATGGATCTTCCGAAGGCAGATGCGCAACATGAATACCAACTTTGGGCAATGGTAAATGGAAAACCGGTAAGCCTTGGTGTATTTGGCAAAACGGATTCGACTTCAAAAGAAGCCCTTTTAAAAATGCAAGCCATTCAGGATGCACAGGCTTTTGCAGTAACACTTGAACCTATGGGTGGAAGTGTAAACCCAACGATGGAAAAACTAACCGTAATGGGTGGTGTTTAATTAGAATATTTAAATAAAAAAATCCCGGCAGGTTTTAAATTTGCTGGGATTTTTTATGATATTTTTATTTTTGTGCGTATTTCACTTCTTCATATGGCTGCACTAACACCCAGCCCTCTCCGAAAAACTCTAATTGAAATGATTCGCCACTCCCTCTTCCGATGAATGAGCCGAAAGTAAGATTGGTCTTAATATTAGGTGATAAATTTTCTGACCAGGCCACTGTTGCATTGGGATCCGTATAAACCGGCTGATTGGCACTTACCCTCAACAAAATGGGCTCTCCGTGTGTGGTAATGGCAATATACCCGCTGCCAGATAATTTAACCTGAAATAATCCGCCACTCATCATTCCTGCAACACTTTTTAACATCTTGATTTCATTCTTAATGCTGTCTTCAAGTGCCAGAACATCGTTTCCATTCACAAAAACGGATTCATTCTGAAGTTTAATGATTTTAACCTTTTTACCTTCATCGGCTAAATAAAGTTTGCCTGTTCCTGTTGCATGCATCAATGATGTGCCTTCTCCGGATATCGCTTTTTTCAATAAGCCGCCTAATCCTTTACTTAACAAACCTTCGCGTTTAAAATCAACGTTGCCAATATAGGCTACCATCGATCCTGCTTTGGCCATAATTTTCTGGTTTTTCAGATTGACTTCCAGCAAGGCAGGTTTCTCCAGTTCAAAAAAATCATTTTCATTGGGATCTTCTGCCGATTCCTGAATGAGCTCCTTTAAGGTATACTCTTTTTTTGTTTCCATAATTAAATATTGTTTTTCGGTTTTCTAACACCCTCATCAATTCGTGAGCCAAATCATTTTATAAATAGCTGTTTGCCTGAAGTATGCACACGAATAAAAAAAATACGGCTCTTAAACATTCCCAAAAGGGGTTTAAGCCATTTTTAATTTGTGATTAATTTTTTCAGTAATACCATATCGTTAGTGATAACTTAGGCAAATCGGACACTTTTAAAAACACATTTATCACTGAATAGATCCACCCGAATAGTACTCAGGAAATTACATGCGTCAATTACATCAGCTTCTGAATGGTATCCGCAATTCCGGCAGCTACCTGTGAAGCCGTAACCACAAATTTATGCTGAGCGAGGCTGTCACCGGTTTTTCCATGTACAAAACAACCTAAAACAGCGGCATCGGCAGGCTTATATTTTTGCGCTAAAAAAGCCGCAATTACTCCGGTTAAAACATCGCCCATTCCGCCCTGCGCCATGGCAGGATGACCGGTTGAATTAATTAAAACTTCACCTTCGGTAGTACAGATAAAAGTAAACTGATTTTTAAGCACAATAACGACCTGTAATTTAACAGCCTGTTCTTTTGCAGTTTGCAACCGGTCCCACCAGTTGTCGTGTGACCCGAAAAGCCGGTCAAACTCCTTCATATGTGGTGTTAAAATGGAATGTGCGGGCAACTTGCCTAATAAATCTGGCCATTCTGATAATATATTTAAGCCATCAGCATCAATAATCAATGGACAATCAAATGTCATCAAACTTTCCATTAAACGCTCATTTTCAACAGAAACACCTAAACCTGGTCCTACAGCAATGGCCTGATATTTCCCTGGGTGTTCTATCCGGGTATATTCATCACGTGGTAAAGCCATTACCTCGGGAAGGGCTGTGTTCAGTGCAATTAAGCCGCCAGGAGGAATACACGCAGTAGTTAAACCTGCACCGGTATGCAGACATGCCATGCAAGAAAGCAGGGCGGCACCCATGGTATTTGTATTTCCGGCAATAATTAAGGCATGACCATAGGTACCTTTATGGCTGAACAATCTCCTGGGTTGGAGTATATTTTTCACATCGCTTTGCTCGATCAGATAAAAACCTGACGTTTGTTTCTGCATAAAATGCTCATCTAATCCGATTGCCACAACTTCAACCTGTGTTGTCGCCTGTACCGATTCAGGCAGAAAAAAATTAATTTTTGGCCGTTGGAAACAAATCGTTTTAAAGGCTTTTATTCCATTATATTCTTTTGGCAACCTTCCTTCTGCAAAAAAGCCAGTCGGTACATCAACAGCATAAACCTTTCTTTGCGATTGATTGATCAGTCTTGCCAGTGCTGCATACTCACCTTCCAGGGGCTTATTTAAGCCGGACCCTAAAATAGCATCTATAATGATATCGGATTTGATACTTTTTAAATCTGCAGCTGCATTTAAAACTACCTTTTTACACCTGGATTCTTCCAGCCGCTGAAGGTTAATGGTAAAATCAGCACTTTGCTTTTCAGAAAAATTAACCAGGTAAACTTTTATATTATTATATCCATTACTGAGTAAAAGATGTGCTATAGCCAGTCCGTCGCCTCCGTTGTTCCCCTTACCACAAAATATAGCAATGCTTTTATACGTGTCGAATTCATCTCTTAAAAAACTATGTACAAAGGCCCTGGCTGCCTTTTCCATTAAATCAATAGAAGCAATAGGCGTATTTGCTATCGTAAATTCATCCGCTTTGCGCATTTGCGCTGAAGTAAGTAGAGTCTGCATTAAACTAAGTTAAGATTTAAGTATAATAAAGAATTGTGTATTATTGTTTTGGCAAGATATTCAGGTGTTGAAAATGATCGGCATAAATACTGACCAACCAAAAATTATATATCTTTAACCTTTACCATTAATAAATCAATTACATTTTTATTAAACGCTAATCAAATGAACCAAAAACCATCAAATGCATTTATAGCTGCTTCCTGGATTGCTTTAGGCACCGGAATGATCGGCTTTATTGTTGGCCTTTGGCGTTCAGACATGCTGCTGAATGAAAAAGGATATTATTTCACTGTTTTAATGTTTGGCCTTTTTGCTGTAATTTCCTTACAAAAAGCTGTTCGCGATAAACTGGAAGGCATTCCAGTAACTGAAATTTACTATGGCTTAAGCTGGTTCTCTACTTTGCTCACCATTACCCTGCTGGTGATTGGCTTATGGAACGCCACACTATTGCCCAGTGAAAAAGGTTTTTATGCCTTTGCTTTTTTACTTTCGCTTTTCGGTGCCATTACTGTTCAAAAAAACACCAGAGATAATCAGATCTCCAATAAAAATCTCAATTAATCACTTTTTATTTAATGGCTGAAAAAATAATTATTGGTGTTACCGATTGCAGCAAATTCTCTATTTATCGGGATTGGGTATTATCATATGATAGCCGCATAGCGGTAATTCAGCTGGGTTATAAACTGGATAATTTTGAAGCCATCAGAAACTGCCAGGGGATTGTATTAACCGGTGGAGAGGATGTGCATCCCCGGTTTTATAATCAGCCAGACTATTATCCATACTGCCATGAAGATGATGTGGATGAACTCCGGGACGAATTTGAATTTAAAATTTTAGCATATACAGAGGCAAATCATATTCCGGTTTTGGGCATTTGCAGGGGAATACAGGTTGGCAATGTTTTTTTTGGCGGAACTTTAATTCCGGATATTGCCACCTGGGGAAAGTTTGACCATTCTAAAATGCCCGACAAGCAAGACCGTTATCATGAGATTATCATCAATCCATCTTCCTGGTTAAAACAAATTGTACATACTGATTTTGGTTTGGTTAACAGCAATCACCATCAAAGCACCGATCGTATTGGCAAAGGTTTAGTGGTGAGTGCCATTTCACCAGATGGTATTGCCGAAGCCATAGAACGCCTTGAACCCGCTGGCAAGTCGTTCCTTTTATTTGTGCAATGGCACCCTGAACGTTTAAAGGATCAGCAAAGCCGCTTTAGCAAAAACCTGCATGATGCATTTATACAGTCCATCAAAAATCGGCTGTAACTTTCGCTATGGTATACACAGGGAACAGCTTCCAAAACCATACTGACTTCATTAAGCCCTTAAACTCTCCAATACATTAATCGGCACTGATTTTTAAGCACTAAATCGACTTAGTAAAGCCATTCATGATTAGTAAAGAGAAAATAGGCTAATTCCTAACTTTTTAATAAATTGCAGATCAATAATTTTCAATTTTAAATACTTAAATGAAGAAACTATTCCTGTTGTTGTCATACTGTATTCTTACTGCCAATACCTATGCACAAAATTTAGTCGGTGAAACTGAAATCGGCGATACTGAAAATGCAGTTTCAACTGCTCAGATTGCCATTATTCCGGAACCTGTATCGCTGATGAAAAAAGCCGGACAATTTACCTTACCTGAAAACGTAAGTATTCAGGCATCAAAAAATGAAGGTTTAAAACAAAGTATTGCTTTTCTATCAGAAAGAATTAAAACAGCTACGGGGAAATTTGTGAGCACCGTTTCTACAGCAAATCATCCAACAATTAAATTGATACTGAATACTCAAAGTGATGCACAGTTGGGTACAGAGGGCTATAAATTAAATGTGAACCCCAACCAAATTATCATTACGGCCAATCAACCGGCAGGAATTTTCTGGGGTGTTCAATCACTGATTCAACTGTTTCCGGTAGCTATTGAAAGTAAGGAACTGGTCGAAAACGTAAAATGGAAGCTGCCCTGTGTTGATATCGTCGATTATCCGAAATTAGGCTGGAGGGGGCTGATGTTTGATGTTGCACGTCACTTTTTCACAAAGGATGAGGTAAAGCAGTTTATTGATAACATGGTCCGCTATAAATTTAACCTGCTGCACTTCCATTTAACGGATGATGAAGGATGGAGAATTGAGATTAAAGGTTTACCAAAATTAACTGAGGTTGGTGCATGGAGTGTTAAAAAAACCGGAACCTTTGGCGACTTTATTCCGCCAACCGCTGATGAACCCAGAAATTATGGCGGTTTCTATACACAGGAAGATATTAAAGAACTGGTACAATATGCCCAGGATCGTTTTGTAAACATCATGCCGGAGATTGACGTTCCCGGACACAGTTTAGCGGCAATCGCCTCTTATCCGGAACTTTCCTGCACTCCGGATGCAGTTAATTACAAGGTTCGTTCAGGTGAAAAGATTATGGATTGGAGCCGTGGTGCACCTCCCCTCGCTTTAGTAGATAATACGCTATGTCCGGCGAACGAAAAGGTTTATGTTTTCCTGGACTCCGTGATTACACAAGTAGCCAAACTTTTTCCTTTTGAATACATACACATGGGCGGTGATGAAGCCCCTCATAATTTCTGGGAGAAGAATGACCAGGTAAAGGCGCTGATGCAAAGGGAAGGTTTAAAAACCATTCCGCAAGTACAGGCTTACTTCGAAAAACGTGTAGAGCAGATCGTGGTTTCAAAAGGCAAGAAGTTCATGGGCTGGGATGAAATTCTGGAAGGCGGAGTTTCACCTACGGCATCAGTAATGAGCTGGAGGGGTTTAAAATATGGCATTGAGGCTTCAAAAGATAAGCATAACGTGGTGATGAGCCCAACTGAATTTGCCTATCTAGATTACATGCAGGCCGATGTGATTACAGAACCTAAGGTTTATGCTTCCCTTCGGTTAAATAAAGCGTATCAGTTCAATCCAATACCTGCAGGCGCAGATCCTAAATATATCATCGGAGGGCAAGCCAATCTCTGGACAGAACAGATTTTCAACTTCCGCCAGGTGCAATACATGGTATGGCCACGTGCCTTTGCTATTTCTGAAGCTATATGGAGTCCTATAGAAAAGAAAAACTGGACGAGTTTTGTTGACCGTACAGAAGAGCACTTTAAAAGACTGGATTTAGCTGAAGTTAAATATTCACCTGCTATTTACGATCCGGTTTTTACAGTGAAACGCAGTGCTGATAAACAATTGATGATTGAATTGACACCTGAAATTGATGGCTTAGACATTTATTATAGCTTCGACAATTCTATGCCAGATCGTTTTTATCCTAAATATACAACCGCGATTACGCCACCAAAAGATGCAACTATGCTTCGTGTGATTACGTATAAGGGAAAACAGCCTATAGGAAGAATGATCAGTATGCCTGTTGCTGATTTGCAAAAAAGAGCCAGATAATGGGTATCGAAATCGAAAGAAAATTTTTGCTTCATCACGAAGAATGGCATCAGGTTATTAAACCAGCAGGAAAGAACCTCAGGCAGGGTTATATCCATAATGATCCTGCTAAGACCATTCGGGTAAGAATAGCGGAAGAAAAGGCCTGGCTAACAATAAAGGGCATTACAGTAGGTGCCTCAAGATTGGAATATGAATATGAAATCCCTCTGGCCGAAGCAAAGGAGTTGCTTGATCATTTTTCGGAAGGTGAACTGGAAAAAATCAGATACGAAATTGACCATCAGGGTAAAACCTGGGAAGTAGATGTATTTTCTGGTGATAATGAAGGATTAATTGTAGCAGAAATTGAGTTGTTAGCTGAAGACGAAGATTTTGAGTGTCCACCATGGATTAATGTAGAAGTAACTGGTGATAAGCGTTATTATAATGCCAGTTTAACTACTCATCCTTTCAAAGACTGGGAGGATTAGGTAAATTTTTATTGCTAATAGATTT
Source organism: Pedobacter sp. MR22-3 (assembly GCF_026240075.1). Taxonomy (NCBI): domain Bacteria; kingdom Pseudomonadati; phylum Bacteroidota; class Sphingobacteriia; order Sphingobacteriales; family Sphingobacteriaceae; genus Pedobacter; species Pedobacter sp. MR22-3. The sequence continues at coordinate 52,928 of NZ_JAPIVF010000010.1, forward strand.
TTTTTGGAGATATGAAGCAATCTTAAGGCGATCGCCATTTACGTTTAGTCGTAGTGAGATGCAAAGAGCAACCTCTTTTTCTTAATCAATTATCAGAAAGGAGATAGCCTCAATCGATTAAAATCGATTGAGGCTATCATGAAAAATAAAAACGCCTGTTATGGATACAATCCGGCTATATCTTATTTAATTGCTTTTAAAGAAATATCAAAAACCAACGGGGTAAAAGGATTAATCGGACCGCCACCATTTTCTCCATAACCTAATTTGGAAGGAATAATGATTTTGATTTTTCCGCCTACACCAATCATCTGAACACCTTCAATAAATCCCGGAGCCAGTTGCCCCAAAACTAATGGACGGGCTGCATATTGTGCCATTGGTGAGTAAATACCAGCTTCTTTGGCAACCTTCGCATCTGATGTATCAAAAACGTTGATTTTGCCATCGGCCTTTTTATTGGTGAACTGACCTGTATAATCAACCATGATGGTATCAGTTAAGGTTGCCCTTTGCGTATTACCCGGTACCTCAATGATATATTGCAAACCTGATGCTGTTTTTTGGGTCTTCAGGTTATTATCAGCAATATACTTCGCTATTTTCGAAGCCTCATTAGCTTTATTTTTTGCAATTAAAGTTTTGTATTCTTCTTCAAAAAATGAACGCTTCTTTTTCTCAAAAATAGAATCAGCCTCATTAGCCGTTTTATGTAAAACCTTTTCTATTTTAATGGTAAAAGTAGAAAAGTTATCTTTTGCGCCGGTTGGTTTAGGCTGACCTGAATATTTGGCCATAGAATCTAAATTCAATTTAAAAACAGCACTATCTCCTTCGCCCAGTAATTTTAAAGCAGAAGCCAGGTCTCCTTTAAACATTGATTTGCTGATGGGAAAAAATGCAGGTCTTTCATTGTCATAAGTATTCACCAGGGTAGAATCCCCGTTTTTGGTTTCAATCACCTGGATCCCATTTAACTTAACGAAATCACCTTCCTGAATTTTAGGTTTCCCTTCGCTATTGTAAATTTTATAGGTCATGTCGCCTTCGCCCTTTTCAAATTTATTACAGGCAGATAAACCTAAAGCTGCCGCCAGTATCATAATTATTCCTTTTTTCATTTTCTGCTATGACTTAATGGGACAAAAAAAAGGTGTTGCTCAGAAAGAACAACACCTTTTTAATTTATTTATTTTTTTATTGGTGCGGCTGCTGCTGCAGGAGCCTTTTTGATATCTGTGATCTCAATATCAAATACAATTGGGTTGTAAGGCATAATACCTACCTGTGGAGCACCCTGTTCACCATATCCTAATTTAGAAGGAATGATAGCCGTGATTTTTCCACCTTTACCAACCAATTGCAATGCTTCAGTAAAACCTGGAATGGTTCCGCCCAAAGCCATTTTAGTTGGGCCATATGGTCTGCCTGCCTGGAATTTATTTTCAGCTTTGGCAATTTTTTCATCACTGGTATCAAATACCGGATATTTACCTTTACTGTCTTTTTTAGCTAATCTTCCGGTATAGTTTAATGTTACTGTATCACCTAGTTGTGCACGTTCTGCATTTCCTGGTGCTGTAATGATATATTGTAAACCACTTGCAGAAGTTTTCGTTTTTAAATTGTTATCAGAAACGTAAGCTTTAATTTTACCCTCTTCAGCACCTTTCTTTTTCTCTGCACTGGCTTTAAAATCTGCCTGAAAAAACTCACTTGCTCTTTTATTGAAGGTTGAATCAGCTTCACCTTTATTCTTTTTGAAAACTTTTTCTACCTTGATAGTGAAGGTAATATACTTATCATTCTTAAACTGCTCTGGCTTAGGCTGTTTACTATAAAAAGCCATGGTATCCAAATTCACTTTGAAAGTTGCACTATCACCTTCTCCAAATAAAGTTAACACATCATTCATGTCACCAGCATACATTTTCTTTTGAACTGGAAAAACCTGTGGATTTTCATTATCATAAGTGCTGCCCAAAACAGAGTCTTTATCATTTTTCTGGATGAAATTCATTTTAATGATATCACCTTCTTTGATTTTCTCTTTTCCTTCAGAATGGTGAATGGTATACAATAAACCACCAGCACCTTTTTTTTCTTTGTTACAAGCTGCCAACCCTAATGTTGCAGCTACAAGAACAATAATTCCTTTTTTCATTTTGTATTTTAAACTTTATTTAATTTGGTTATCTGCTTTACGCAATTAATTGATTTTTATACTCTTCTAAAATGGATTTGAAATCATTTACTACCGCATCCAAAGGTTTTTCTGAGGCACCACCGGCAGCATTTCGATGTCCGCCACCATTAAAATATTTTTTACAGATTTCATTTGCCGGAAAATCACCGGTTGATCTTACTGAAAGCTTTACTTTATCACTGCGCTCAATAATCAGTGCTGCCAGCCTGATGCCATTAATGGAAAGCGCATAATTGACCACGCCTTCTGTATCGCCTGTAGTACTGTTAAAACGGGCTAATTCTTCTTTATTGACAGCAATGATTGCAGTATTGTAATCCCTGATAATTTCTAATTTATTGGAAAGGCAATAACCCAGGAACCTCAAACGGTCTTCACTGGCATTATCATATACCTGCTGATGAATTTTCCAGTGTTCAGCACCTAAATCAATCAAGTCTGCCGCGATCCGGTAAACATCAGATGTGGCCGACTCGAAACGAAACGATCCTGAATCCGTCATAATACCAGTGTATAAACAAGCGGCAACATCTTTATTGATTCCAGGTTTATCTTCCAGCTGGTTGACAATAAAGTCATATACCAACTGTGCTGCCGCACAGGCATTAATGCTCCAATGGCGGTAATCATCAAAATCTTCAGGCTCTAAATGATGATCAATCATTACTTTTTTAGCACCTGACGCTCTGACGAGCTCACCCAGTTCATTAATTCGACTTAAGGTATTAAAGTCTAAACAAAAAATCAAAGCAGCTTCATCTACCAGTTTCGCAGCCTTTTCATGCTCCTCAGTATAAATAATTACATCAGAATTGTTAGGCATCCAGTGTAAAAAAGTTGGATAATCAGTTGGCGTAATGACTTTTACATGATGACCTTTTTGGATTAAATAACCATACAGCCCTAGTGATGAACCCATGGCATCTCCATCCGGCTTGTGATGTGTGGTAATGACAATTCGTTGTGGCGTAGCCAGTAAAGATTTTAACTCAGGTAGTGTAAGCATATATTTTTTGCGTTGCAAAGCTAAGTATTTTTAGTATAGGATTAAAGGATTTTAAGACAGCCGGATGATATATCATGAATAAGGCTTTCCTGAAGATGACTGATTGTACAACTATTAAGTATAGCATGATCTTATACAAGGCTGTTGATTATTCATCAATAAAACGTATTTTTGCAGAAAAATTGATATTCAAACACAATGAGCACGAACAGAACTTTTACCATGATCAAGCCTGATGCAGTTGCAAACGGCCACATCGGATCGATCATAAACGACATTACCAATGCAGGTTTCAAAATCATCGCATTAAAATATACCAAATTAACGGATGAAACTGCCGGTCAGTTTTATGCGGTGCACGCTGAACGCCCATTTTACAAAGATTTAGTAAGCTTCATGTCTTCAGGACCAATTGTTGCTGCTATCCTTGAAAAAGACAATGCGATTGAAGATTTCAGAAAATTAATCGGCGCAACCAATCCTGCTGAAGCGGCAGAAGGTACGATCCGTCGGAAATATGCCAAATCAATTGATGCCAATGCCGTTCACGGGTCTGACTCTGATGAAAACGCGGAGATTGAAGGAAACTTCTTCTTCAAGGCAGATGAGCGTTTCTAATCAATTGTAAAAAATATTTTTATGCTAAAACCCCGAGATTTCGGGGTTTTATTGTTTTATCAATTTCGTACCTTTCAAGCTTAAAATATCCAGCGTATATAACCGTTTTAACATTATACCTTATTATTAAATGAAAACAATTCTCCTGGCAGCCTGCCTTTCAACCTTTTCCATTGCCACTTATGCACAAAAAAAAGCAGCCGTAAAAAAACCTGTTGCTAAAAAAACAACTATAACTAAAACCACCAGGGTTATTTCTGGTTTAAGAACTGGGTTAGATTCTACCAGTTATGCTTTCGGAACCTCTATTGGAGCAGGGTTAAAAACGACCGGATTATCAGCTTTAAATTATGAGATGCTGATAAAAGGCTTAAAGGATTCATTTACAGGCGGAAAATTAATCTTAACACCACAACAGGCTCAGGAAAATATCAATGCAGCCATTACTAAAGCATCAGCAGTTAAAAATAAAGCTGAGGCTGAAGCCAATAAAATTAAATACGGACCAATGATAAAAGAAGGACAAGATTTCTTAGAAGAAAACAAAAAACGCGCAGGCGTACAAACGACTGCCAGTGGACTGCAATACGAAGTGATAACCGCCGGAACAGGCGTTAAACCTATCGCTACAGATTCTGTTTTAGTACACTACAAAGGAACTTTGCTAAACGGAAAACAATTTGACAGCTCATATGATCGTGGTGAGCCCATCAGCTTTCCGTTAAACAGGGTGATTCCAGGATGGACTGAAGGTGTACAATTGATGCCTGCAGGATCTAAATATAAATTTTTTATTCCATACCAACTGGCCTACGGCGAGCGTGGTGCCGGAGCTGATATTCCACCATATAGCGCTCTAATTTTTGAAGTGGAATTGCTAAAAGTTAACGGTAAATAGCCCGTGATTAAAACTTTATTTCGTATTCGATGTTAGCTATAAAAAAATAACATCAGTATGAAAAAGATATTACCTGTAGCATTAATCGCATTTTTATGCACTACCTTAAGCAGTTGTGAACTTGTTGGAGGTATTTTCAAAGCCGGCGTTTGGTCAGGCGTAATCGTAGTCGTAATAGTAGTAGCACTAGTGATCTGGATTCTGGCTAAAATATTTGGCGGCGGAAGAAGTTAATTTGAAAGGCACCTGGTGCTGAATCAAAATAAGAAAGCGTTGGGTTATACATCCAGCGCTTTCTGTTTATAAGCCATTATAGAAATATCATTTCATTGATGACCACACTACCGGCATGTTCATTTAACTTTTGTATAATGCCCTGACGAACCATTACCAGTTCATTTTTAATTACGGATGATTCTATTCTGATAAATAACTTTTTATCCTTTATATAGATTTGTGTTGTCCTATTTGCGATGGCAGTACCCATAATTTCCGGCCAGATAGCCAGGATGGATGTTTCATCAAATTTTCTACGTAAACGATACACATCAAGCATTTTGCTGATGGCATCTTTCATCGTTACATCATTCGGCTTACGCATGGCTTATTTGTCCTTCTTTAACTTCAAACAAAGTTACATCAACTTCTATTTTTTCAAAGACAGATTTTACTCTTTCTTTTCCGGTATCTGTAATAAAGATCTGCCCAAAATCCTGGTGAGACACCATTTGCATCAATTTCTGTACCCGGTGATCATCCAGCTTATCGAAAATATCATCCAGCAACAGCAGCGGTTTAAAACCTTTATTTTTTGCCAGGTAGGCATATTGCGCCAGTTTTAAAGCAATTAAAAAAGACTTCTGCTGACCTTGCGAACCAAATTTTTTCAGCGGCATATCACTGATGACAAAAGCAAGCTCATCTTTATGAATACCCGTTGTAGTGCGTTCTAACACCCGATCTTTTTCAACCGATTTTCGCAATAACTCATTAAATGGCATATCTGACAATTGCGATTGGTAATTTAAGGCAACTGTTTCTTTATTTTCGGTAAGGTACTGATAATAGTCGTTAAAGAGTGGAATAAACTCATCCATAAATGCTTTTCTGGTTGAGAAAATTCTGTTTCCCGCGATCACCAATTGCTCATCCAGAATCTCCAGCAATGTCGGGTCATATTTTCTGGTGATGGCAATTTGCTTTAAAAAAGCATTTCTGTTTAAAAGAAGGCGGTTGTAGGCAATGAGCTGATCAAGATAATGTGAATCGGTTTGAGAGATAACATTATCTATAAATTTCCTGCGCTCCTCACTACCTTCCATAATCAGGTTCACATCATATGGAGAAACCATCACCACAGGAAATAAACCAATATGGTCGGCAAGTTTTTCGTATTCCTTTTTGTTCCGTTTGAATTGCTTTTTTTGATTTCTCTTTACGCCACAGGTAATTTTATCATTTTTTTCATTGCGGTCAAAATCACCCTGAATCATAAACAGATCTTCTCCGGTCTTAATCTGCTGACCATCAATCGGGTTAAAATAACTTTTACACAGGCATAAATAATGAATGGCATCCAGCATGTTGGTTTTACCTGAACCATTGTTCCCGGTAAAAACGTTTACAGTATCTGAAAATCGGAGATCTGCATCGCAATAGTTTTTAAAATTTAAAAGCGTAATATTCTTTAACCACATAAATATGGCGCAATTTACCGTTTTTTAACCTCTAAATAACTAATGTTTAATTAAATACTTCAAAATAAAGGTTGATACTTTGATTGAAAAATGTATTTTTGCAATCTTAATTTTTTAAACAAACATGTCTACAACAGATAACCAGACTACTCAACCTATTAAAAAAGGTTCATTTTTACAGGAAAATAATAAGAGCTTGCTTTTTATCGCAGGTGCTGTAGTTTTATTAATCGGTGTATATTTTTGGTATCAAAATGTCTACTTAAAAGGCCGTGCTGAAGAGGCAGCAAGCAAAATGTTTAAGGCTGAATCTTATGTAGGTGTTGATTCTTTATACAATAAAGCAGTTAAAGGTGAAGGCGGTTATCCAGGCTTAGCACAAATTGCTGATGAATATGACAATACTAAATCTGCTAATTTAGCTAACCTTTATCTTGGCGGAATTTATTTACGTAAAGGTGAATATAAACAAGCTATTGATGCACTTGGAAAATATAGCGCAACTGGCAGTCCGGTTGCAGATCCATTGGCTTTAGGCTTATTGGGTGATGCGTATAGCGAACTGAAAGACTACAAGCAAGCTGCTACTTATTATAAAAAAGCATCAGACAAAGCCAGTAAATTTACTTCACCAATGTTTCTTAAAAAACTAGGTCTGGTAAATGAAAACCTGAAAGATTTTAACGGTGCGGTTGATGCTTACACCAAAATCAAGACACAATACCCTGAAAGTGCAGAAGCACAGTTGGTAGATGCCTATATCGCAAGGGCACAGGAACAGGTTAAATAATTTAAACGACGATATCACGAAAAAAGACCATTGAAAGATGGTCTTTTTTCGTTGGTGGAAATCTTAATTATTTCGGAAAAAAAGCTTTTATAGAAATCGTACGACTAACTGTTCCCATTCCTCTTCCAGTGAAATTTGTGGCCGGCTTTCTTTTGCGTTCCTATACCAATAATCTGCATTCCAGGTATCGCCTTCTTTACGGTGTAAATAGGCATGAATCAAAGCGGAGATAGCATCATCCAAATGATCTACTTCATGGTGCGCTTGATCCCAATCACCTTTTCCATCAAACCAGAGTGCCTTTAATGGAACAGATAAACCTATGGGCGGATGATCAGATTTTAAGGAATCTTTAAATTCGATGAAAGTCATGAAGATGAAGTTTAATAATGATGATTCGATGTTATTTATTAAAAGCTGTCATGGTATGTGCCGGACCAATCGTAACAAAACTTTTAATCAGTTCTACACTTTTATCAATAAGCGCAGGCAATTCCAGTTGTTCATTTTTATCAAACAGACCTAAAACGAAATCGATCTGACGACCTTTAGGATAATCATTCCCAATACCAAATCTTAAACGGGCATAATTTTGTCCGCCACAAACTTCCTCTATACTTTTTAGGCCATTATGACCAGCACTTGAGCCTTGTAGTTTTAACCGGAGTTTACCCAGTGGGAGCGCCAGATCATCAACAATAACCAATACATTTTCAGGAGCAATTTTCAACTCCTTCATCCAATAATTTACGGCTTTACCGCTGAGGTTCATAAAAGTTGTAGGCTTGATGACATGAAGTTTTTTTCCTTTGAAACTCACTTCAGCATAATAGGCCAACCGGATATTATCAAAACTGCCCCCTAAGTCTTTCACCAATTCATCAGCAATATCAAATCCAATATTATGCCTCGTATGCGCATACTCCGGACCAATATTACCCAAGCCAACTATCAGATATTTCATTGCGCAAAGATATAATGTTTAATGGAAGATGAAAAATGGGTTTTGGAAAACCTAGGGAGTAACCTTAGCTTCTGACGGGTAACGTAGGTTAAGACAAAATTTGAATAAAAAAGCGGTACAAAATTGCTTTTGCACCGCTTTTAATCTGTGAAATCACTTTAATCAGTGAAATCCTTGTACTATTTTTTACCTTTAGCAGCTTCAGTTTCTGCTTGTTTTAATGCTCTAGACATTGCAACAGAAACGATTGTATCTTCAGGAGTATTTGTAATGGCATAACCTTCAGCTTTAAGATCACGCACACGGTATAAACTACCTACTTCTAATTTTTCTAAGCTTACTTCAACATTTTGTGGCATGTTAGCAGGTAATGCTTTGATACGTAACTTACGTAATTTCTGAATCAATTTACCCCCCATCTTAACACCTGGAGAAGTTCCTGTTAATTTAACCGGAATTTCCATAACGATTTCTTTCTCGTCGAACAACTGAAGAAAATCGATGTGCATTAATACGTCAGTAAGCGGGTGAAACTGAGTGTCTTTAACGATCGCTTTAGTTTTAGTACCGTTTACATCAATTTCCACAAAATTTACTTCCGGGGTATAAATAACATCTCTTAAATCAGCAATAACCACTGCTAAGTGTTGTTGCTCTTTTCCACCATACAATACCGCCGGAACCTTACCTTCGTAACGAAGTTCCTTGGCATCGCGTTTCCCTACGTTCTCTCTTGGAGAACCGCTAATTGCGATTGTTTTCATTTTATTTATATTTATTTATTAGTAGCAAGTTTTAGTATCGAGTATTAAGACCTTAAGCCCTAAACTATTTAACCTCCAACTTTTTCAAACTCTCTTTTTGTTCAGCATAAGTTGTTTTGGCCTTTTAAACGCCTACCGCAACACGCTTAACGCTATACTTTAAACAAGTCGCTAATTGAACCGTGCTCATTTACATTGGCAATTGCCCTGGCAAATAAACTTGCGGTACTCAGCACCCTTATTTTTTCACTCTCCATTCTTAAAGGAATGGTATCTGTTACGATCAATTCTGTTAACACAGAATTTTCAACCGTTTCTATGGCTTTACCAGATAATACCGCATGTGTACAGACTGCCCTTACGCTAGCCGCACCATTTTCCATAATCAAAGCCGCAGCTTTTGATAATGTTCCGGCGGTATCACAAATATCGTCAATCAACACTACATCCTGCCCGGTTACATCACCAATAATTGACATGGATTCAATTTCATTGGCCCGTTTACGGCGTTTATCACAGATAATTACCTCTGCATTGAAAAACTTTGCAAAAGTTCTGGCCCTGTATGAACCACCCATATCCGGAGATGCAATGGTTAAATTTGGCAGATTTAAACTTTTAATATAAGGTACAAAAATCACTGATCCATCCAGGTGATCTACCGGAATATCAAAGAAACCCTGAATCTGAGCCGCATGCAAATCCATCGTCATAATGCGGTGGATACCTGCTGATTTTAATAAGTTTGCTACCAATTTGGCGCCGATTGCTACACGTGGTTTATCCTTTCTATCCTGACGGGCCAAACCATAATAAGGAACAACTGCCGTAATATAATGTGCCGATGCCCTTTTAGCCGCATCTACCATCAACAAGAGTTCCATTAAATTATCACTAGGCTGATAAGTAGATTGGATTAAAAAAACATCGCAGCCGCGGATTGATTCGTCAAAAGAAGGCTGGAATTCTCCATCACTAAATTTGTGGATCGTAACATCACCAAGTGGCTTGCCGTAACTTTCGGCAATTTTCAGTGATAGTCCTCGTGAACCTGTTCCGGAAAATAATTTTACCGGGTTAAACTGCAATGGCATAATCCGTGTGTAGTTTACGGTTTAAAAAAAATCGGATCATGTTATTTAAAAACACGATCCGATGATAAATTTGTTGTCCGACCTGGATTCGAACCAAGACAAACAGTACCAAAAACTGTCGTACTACCCTTATACTATCGGACAAACTTTCCCGAGGTTAACCCCTCGTAAGGGAATGCAAATGTAGGAAGCTTATTTGAAATATGCAAGAGTCATTTTAAAAAATTTTTCAATTTTTTCTTACTCTTCCTTTTTGCATTGCAAAGATAAAAAAATCATCATATGCCGTGCAACATTTTATTTTTTTCTACGACATTTTTAATCAGGAACCACATAAATCATTTATTATCAAAGACTAAATTTTACTATGAATTATTCAAAGATCAACATCGCTATGGGTTGGCTGTGCTTTTTTATTGCTGCGCTCACTTATATCCTCACTTTAGATCAATCTGTAAGTTTCTGGGATTGCGGAGAATTTATTGCAGCAGCATATAGAATGGAAGTTGTTCACCAGCCAGGTGCACCAATGGTTTCCATGATCCAGCGGTTATTTTCTACGCTTGCCCTGGGCGATAAAACGCTGGTTGCCTATTTTATGAATGTATCTTCAGCTTTGGCAAGCGCAGGTACAATTCTTTTCTTATTCTGGACCATTACAGCATTGGCAAAAAAAACGATTCTTAAAAAAGAAGAAGAAATAAGCACTTCTAAATTAATCAGTATCATGGGTGCCGGTCTGGTAGGCGCGCTGGCTTATGCTTTTTCTGATAGCTTTTGGTTCTCGGCCGTTGAGGCTGAAGTTTATGCCATGTCATCGCTCTGCACCGCAATAGTATTATGGGGAATATTAAAGTGGGAATCTCATGCAGATGAACCAAAGGCTGATCGATGGTTACTATTCGTAGCGTATATGATGGGTATTTCGATTGGCATACATCTTTTAAACCTATTGGCTATCCCAGCGCTGATCTTCATATATTATTTCAAAAAGCATCCAAATCCCCGCTTGAAAAATGTGATTAAAGTTTTTGTCATATCAATTCTGGCATTGGCAACTGTACAATTTGGAATTATACAATACCTGGTCTCATTTGCGGCGAACTTCGATTTTTTCTTTGTAAATACATTAGGTCTTGGCTTTGGCAGTGGTATTCTATTTTTTGTGTTATTACTTATTTGCGGACTCGTTTATGGAATCCATTACGCTATCCGCAAGCATAAAAAAGCATTGAACATAATTCTGCTGTTTACAACGCTGCTCATTTTTGGCTACAGCTCATTCGCTATTTTAATCATCAGGGCACATGCGAAACCAAATTTGAATAACACAGACCCTGAAAATGCTTTTAACTTTTTAAGCTATGTTAACCGATCTCAGTATGGTGATCGTCCTTTACTTTATGGTGAAAATTACAATTCAGAAAAAATCGACATTAAAGAAACCGGAACACTTTACAGAAAGGGGAAAGACAAATATGAATCTGCCGGAACCAAATCAGAATATGTTTTTGCTGACAAAACTTTAATGCCACGAATGTATAGCGATAAGCCTGAACACATCAATTTTTACAAAAACTACATGGGTTTTGATGATGCACATCAACCTACTTTAATGGATAATTTAAGTTATATGTTCTCTTTTCAGACCGGGCAAATGTACATGCGCTATTTTATGTGGAATTTCGTGGGAAGGCAAGATAATGAAGACGGACAATTAGGAGGACGTAATGGTGCCTGGTTAAGTGGCGTTAAGCCAATTGATGCTTTGAGACTGGGCAATCAAAGCCATTTGCCACCATCTATTACAGAAAACAAAGCCTATAACCGTTTTTTCTTTCTGCCATTGATTATCGGATTAATTGGTGCTATCTGGCACTTTAAACGCAATCATAAAGATGCAGGAGTAATTGGATTATTGTTTGTATTTACCGGAGTTGCAATTGTGATTTACCTCAACTCGGTACCAATAGAACCCCGCGAAAGAGATTATGCTTATGTAGGATCTTTTTATGCCTTTGCCATCTGGATTGGCCTGGGTGTTTTGGGGCTGAAAGATTGGCTCTTTCAAAAACTTTCACCGGCAAAAGCGGGCCTGTTTGCATCATTTACCGCAATTTTAATGGTGCCGGTATTGATGGCTGTTCAAGGCTGGGATGATCATGACCGTTCAGAAAGTCATGTTGCTCATGATATGGCTGTTAATTACCTGGAATCTTGTGCACCTAATGCCATTCTTTTTACTTATGGCGATAATGACACTTATCCGGTTTGGTATGCACAGGAAGTGGAAAATGTTCGTCCGGATGTACGGGTAGTTAACCTGAGTTTGTTCACTGCCGATTGGTATATTGATGGTTTGAAGCGGAAACAGAATCAATCGGAACCTTTGCCAATAACCCTTAAACCAGAACAATATGTTGCCGGTACCCGGGATGTTATGTATTACCAGGATTATAAAATTGCGCAACATGTTGAATTAAAAGATATTCTGGAAGTATTGCTATCAGATAATGATGCAGACAAAGTAACGATGAATGATGGCACTAAATATAATATCCTCCCTACCCGGAATTTAAAATTAACAATAAATCCCAAACAAGTTTTAGATACCGGAACGGTGCCAAAAGAAGATGCCGGAAAAATTGCTGAAAGCATGGAATGGACATATACGGGGAATTATGTCAGCAAAGGTACCTTAGCTTTGTTTGATATTCTAACTCATAACAATTGGGAACGACCAATATATTTCACCAGTGCTATGCCAGATGAGCAGTACATCGGACTGGATAAATACTTATATACAGAAGGCCTTAACAAGCACCTGTTGCCGCTGAAATCAGATCCTTCACAAGCTGACGGTAAGGATCTGATTAACCCAAAACCGATGTTCAATAACCTGATGAACGTATATGGATACGGCAATATCAAAAATGCGAATCACCTGGACAGACAATCAGCTGATGATGTGACTTATGTTTCAAATATGTTTAGCGGGCTGTTAACTAAATTAATTGATGAGGGAAAAATTAATGAAGGTAAAAAAATAGCAAATCAATACTTTCAGGTGATACCTGACAAATTTTATACCATGCGCCAGGTGGTAAGTACTTTCTATTTTACAGAAAGCCTTTATCGTTTGAATGATTTAAACCGGGCAAATGCAATGATCAGCAAATCCGCCAATCACATCAACAAAGAGCTGACCTATCTGGCTGACGTTTCTGAAAGCAAAGATCAACTCGCATCAGCGCAAAACGTTCGTATTTACCTTACCTATCTTGCTCAGATGGTCAAGCTGACGCAAACATTTAAGCAGAGCGGGTTGAGTAAGCAACTTGAAAATCAATACAACGAATTAATACAAAGATTTACCCCATTTGCCTCAAGCTAAGTAAAAGTCCATTTAAACCTAACCCATAATCAGCATCTATGATTCTGTTTATGGGTTTTTATTTTTTTCACCAAATTTAAAAGGCAATAAAGCACCTGGTAAAATAACCAGCGGCCGTTAAAATTTGTTAAATCAATCTAAAAATTTACCAGTTTTATCGACTAGAATAGTTAATTTCGGCAGCATTTTTATGTGAAAACAATTTTTTAATATCATTAAATAACCAATGAATTATTCTAAAGTCAATAATATAGTAGGCTGGATCTGCTTTCTAATTGCTACCATAACTTATGTTTTAACCCTTGAGCCCTCTGCAAGCTTTTGGGACTGCGGAGAATTTATCGCATCAGCATACAGAATGCAGGTGGTACACCAGCCAGGCGCACCATTATTCTTAATGATCCAACGCTTCTTCTCTATTTTTGCCTTTGGTGATGTTACAAAAATTGCCTACTGGATGAACATTGGTTCTGCAGTATCAAGCGGTGCTACGATCATGTTCTTATTCTGGACGATTACGGCATTGGCTAAAAAAACACTGGTTAAACCAGGCGAGGTGCTTTCAAAAAGTACGTTAATCAGCATTATGGGTGCCGGAGCGGTTGGTGCGTTGTCTTATACCTTCTCAGATAGTTTCTGGTTTTCTGCAGTAGAATCAGAAGTTTATGCTCAATCATCCTTATTTACAGCTATTGTATTCTGGGCAATTCTAAAATGGGAATCTCATGCCGATGAGCCGAGAGCCGACAGGTGGCTGTTATTTATTGCCTATATCATGGGTTTATCTATTGGTATTCACTTACTAAACTTATTAACCATTCCGGCAATTGCTTTTGTATATTATTTCAGAAGAACAGGCAAAGCCACTACCGCTGGTATTTTTAAAACCCTGATTGCTGGAATCTTAATTTTAGCTGTTATTCAATATGGCATTATTCAATATTTAGTCTCCTTCGGTGCCTATTTCGATTTATTCTTCGTGAACACTTTAGGTCTTGGCTTCGGAACAGGCGTGCTGTTTTTTGCGATCGTATTAATTGGTTTATTGGTTTGGGGAATCAGGTACTCCATTAAACACCAAAAGAAATTATTAAACCTGGGCTTGATTTCAACAGTACTCATTATTTTCGGATATGCTTCATTCTCTATGATCATCATCAGGGCAAAAGCTGATCCAAATTTAAATAATAGTGCCCCTAAAGATGCTTTCTCCTTTTTAAGCTACCTTAACCGTGAACAATACGGTGACAGGCCACTGGGCTACGGACCTAACTACAACTCTGAACGGACCGGAATTAAAGAGGGGGGAAAAACCATCTGGAGAAAAGGGAATGATAAGTATGAAAAAGCAGGTACAAAAACGGAATACGAATACAACAACAATACTTTGCTCCCCCGTATGTATAGCGATGATGCCCCTCATGCCGCATTTTATAAAGAATGGATGCACCTTGATGATGCTAAAAAGCCAAACCTGGTAGATAACGTAGGTTTCTTATTCAGCTACCAGATCGGTTACATGTATATGCGTTATTTCGGATGGAATTTTATTGGCCGCCAGAATGATGAACAAGGTCAGGGAAGCGGTTATGAAGGAGAATGGTTAAGTGGCATTAAAGCTTTTGACTCTTGGAAAATTGGCGATCAAAGTCATTTGCCCCCATCAACAGTTGATAATAAAGCTTACAACCGCTTTTTCTTTCTGCCATTGATTATTGGCTTGTTAGGTGCCATCTGGCATTTTCAACGCAATCAAAAAGATGCCGGTGTGGTGGCCTTACTCTTCTTTTTTACCGGTATTGCCATTGTTTTATACTTAAACCAAAAGCCCTTAGAACCTCGTGAACGTGATTATGCTTATGTAGGCTCATTCTATGCCTTCGCGATATGGATTGGACTCGGGGTTCTGGCCATTCGAGAGTGGGTACTCAAAAAGCTAAGCCCAACCGCTGGTGCCATTGGCGCTACCGTGATTGGATTACTGGTTGCACCTGTAATTATGGCTGAACAAGGCTGGGATGATCACGATCGTTCTACAAAAATGGTGGCACATGATATTGCACTGGATTATCTTCAGTCATGCGCACCCAATGCCATTTTGTTTACTTATGGCGATAATGACACTTATCCGCTCTGGTACATCCAGGAGGTTGAAAATGTTCGCCCTGATGTCCGGATTGTGAATTTAAGCTTATTCGATACAGACTGGTACATTAATGGTTTAAGACAGAAACAAAATCAATCTGAGCCATTGCCAATCACCATGAAACCTGAACAATATGTACAGGGAGAAAGAGATGTAATGCCTTTCGATGATTATAAAATTGCAGGTAATGTGGAACTTAAAAACATCGTGGAATTACTTTTATCCAATGATGACAATGATAAAGTAGCCATGCAGGATGGTACTAAATCTAACTTCCTGCCTACTAAAAATTTCAAAATCACCATTGATCCGCAACAGGTAATCAGTACAGGAACCGTTTCTCCTGCCAATGCAGCAAAAATTACTCCTGAAATGGACTGGACATTCAACAAAGGGTATGTTACTAAAGGTACTTTAGCCATGCTGGATATCCTGGCACACAACAACTGGAAAAGGCCAATTTATTTTGCCTCTACTGTACCTTCAGATCAATACAATGGTTTAGATAAATACTTATACAGTGAAGGCCTGGCCTTACGCTTGATCCCACTTAAACCAGATACTGCTAATAATGAAGAAAGGGCTGAACAGTTAAATACTCCGGTTCTTTACAACAACGTAATGACCAAGTTCAAATGGGGCAACATGAAAACTGCCACTTATTTAGATCCGCAATCATCAGATGACACCTTTATTTTCACCAATATCTTCAGTAACCTCGCCGGAAGTTTAATTAAAGAAGGAAAAAATACCGAAGCTAAAAAAGTGGTAGATAAATATTATGAAGTGATGCCACAACGGTTCTTTGGCATTCGTACTGTAGTGGTAAAATATTACATGGCCGAAAATCTGTATAAGTTAGGTGAAACAGCCAGGGCAAATGAAATTTTAACACAATCAGCAGATTATATCAATAAAGAACTTATTTTCCTGAGTGATATTTCTCAGTCTAAACGTTCACTAACCGGATCGCAAAATGTGCAGACAGGTCTCTACTATTTAGACAGAATGATTAAAACCAGCAAGGCTGCCGGCCAGGAAAAGGTAAGCACACAACTGGAAAAAATATTTGCTGGATTGGAGGCTAAATTTTCAGGTTATTATGGGCAGCAAGGCCCGGGGCAATAAACTTAATGATTAAAATATAAGCTTACAAAGCAGTTACATTTGGTTGTAGCTGCTTTTTTTGTGCGCTTGCGCTCGTTTCTAACGAGTGCAAGAATAGCCTTACGATTTTATCGTAAAAAGATGCATAAAGATTAATTTGGCATATAAGTCGTAAATACGACAAACTATTTAAACGCTCATTAGAATCGAGTGTAAGCAATTATGATTTTTCAGTATAAATAAATATTTTTATTGAATGTCAGATCAGTATCAAGCTAGGAATCCAGAAGGTATCTACTTTCTAACTTTTACGATTGTAGATTGGGTGGATATATTCACCCGTCAATCTTATAAAGAAATTATTATAGATTCTTTAAAGTATTGCCAATCAAACAAAGGCCTTATACTTTACGCATACTGTTTAATGACAAATCATATCCATCTTATTGCATCTACCCATACAAATGTCAAGCTTTTTGAAATCATAAGAGATTTTAAAAAATTCACAAACAAGGCTATTATTAAAGAGATATCTTCTGAAAATGAAAGTCGCAGGAAATGGTTGCTTAATAAATTTGAATTTGCTGGAAAATATCTTACACGAATTGAAAACTATAAAGTTTGGCAAGATGGTTATCATGCGGTTGAATTAATCAGTCCAAATTTTACATTTCAAAAGTTGAATTACATTCATCAAAATCCGGTTAGAGCTGGAATAGTGTCTGAGCCAGAACATTATATTTATAGTTCAGCATCCAACTATTATAATTTAGGAGGCCCAATAGAAATTGAATTGTTAGACATTGATTGAGAGATGCATAAGATATGTACTTGCGCTCGGTTTTAAAGCCGCGCAATAATAGCCCTACGATTTTATTGTAAATATGTATAAAACGAGTTCACTCTTATATGCCGTAAAATGCGGCAACCTATTTATACGCTTGTTTGAAACGAGCGTAAGCCGTTCTATAGCGCTTGCGCTTGTTTCTAACAAGTGCAATAATAGCCTTACGATTTTATCGTAAAAGTATACAAAACCAGTTTACCCTTACACGCCGTAAAATACGGCAACCATTTACACGCTCGTTTCAAACGAGCGTAAGCCGTTCTATAGCGCTTGCGCTTGTTTCTAACAAGTGCAATAATAGCCTTACGATTTTATCGTAAAAGTATACAAAACCAGTTTACCCTTACACGCTGTAAAATACGGCAACCATTTACACGCTCGTTTCAAACGAGCGTAAGCCGTTCTATAGCGCTTGCGCTTGTTTCTAACAAGTGCAATAATAGCCTTACGATTTTATCGTAAAAGTATACAAAACCAGTTTACCCTTACACGCTGTAAAATACGGCAACCATTTACACGCTCGTTTCAAACGAGCGTAAGCCGTTCTATAGCGCTTGCGCTTGTTTCTAACAAGTGCAATAATAGCCTTACGATTTTATCGTAAAAGTATACAAAACCAGTTTACCCTTACACGCCGTAAAATACGGCAACCTATTTACACGCTCGTTTCAAACGAGCGTGAACTGCAACGAGCGTGAACTGCAAAAAAAAATCCCGCTCAGCCAGGCCAAACGGGACAAAAAAAATTAGTTAGTTAATGATTATTCGTTTACAACTCCCATTGCACAGAATTTATCAATTCTTTGCTCAATCATTTTATCGGTTTTTAATTTACCCAAAGCTGCCAGATCTTTAATCAGGTATTCTTTTAACGTTTTGCCCATTAGCTCCGGATCCTGATGCGCACCTCCAAGCGGCTCCGGAATAATTCCATCAATCAGCTTGTTGCCAAACATATCATCAGATGTTAGTTTTAAACATTCTGCAGCTTTTTCTTTAAAATCCCAGCTTCTCCATAAAATAGATGAACAAGATTCGGGAGAAATTACAGAATACCAGGTATGCTCTAACATATAAACCTTATCGCCAATACCAATCCCTAAAGCACCGCCTGATGCACCTTCACCCACAACAATACAGATAATCGGCACACGGAGTACAGACATTTCTAATAAGTTTCTGGCAATGGCTTCACCTTGACCACGTTCTTCTGCTTCTAAACCCGGATAAGCACCCATGGTATCAATAAAAGAAACAACAGGTTTGTTAAATTTTTCTGCCAGGCGCATTAAACGTAAAGCTTTGCGGTAACCTTCAGGGTTAGCCATACCGAAGTTGCGAAACTGACGCTCTTTGGTATTTTTACCCTTCTGATGACCGATAACCATTACGGTTTGGCCGTTTATGGTCGCAAAACCACCAATAATGGCTTTATCATCTTTAACCGTTCTATCGCCGTGAAGCTCAATAAAATCATCACAAATCATGCTGATATAATCAAGCGTTTGCGGACGATCCGGATGACGGCTCATCTGAACCTTATTCCAGCCTGTTAAATTTTTATATAAGTTATTGGTTGTTTCATTTAATTTACCGTCAAGCTCATCTAAAGTGGCAGACATATCTACCTTAGTTTTATCGGCAACCTGCTTAACCTTTTCTATTTGCTGAACTAAATCTGCAATAGGTTTTTCAAAATCGAATGATGTTTTTATTTGCTGCATAATTGAGCCACAAAAATAAGTATTTATTTTTAGTTTGCAGGCAACAGTTTACGCTTTGAATTTTTAAGCAGATAAATTGCCCTGGCAGTATTGACAAATTTTCCTACGTACTGACGATTTCAGTTGTCAAACCTTAAAGTTTATGTACAGTGAAATCTGTTGCTTCTAAATAAATCATTTGGAAAGCAGTGGCAGTAATGCTTTGGTAAAGCAGCCCTGAGCACAGTGGTCGGGTTTAAATTATTCAGGTTACCGCTACTATGAGGGGTTTCCGTACCACAAGCCTAACCGATTTAGCCCTGATTGAAGCGGCATCTCCCGATTTTTTATCGGGAATACAGCGCAAAGCAGGAACAAACTTTAATATTTGCACTGCCTTTGCGCTCCCATTATTGAATGAACGATATCTCTACACTATCTTAGCATCCTGTAATCACCACCATCATAGCTAAAACTTAGCCGCCTCTCCTTCTTTTGGCAACGCTTTTTTGATAAACTCCCTGATGTGGTTATTTGCCGTTTTCAAATCATCTTTTCGCAGATACATCATGTGTCCGCTCCGGTAGCCTTCCCATGTCATTCTATCCTTTAATTTACCGGCGGCGTCTAGTTGCCACATGCTGTATTTGGCATTGAAATAATCGCAGGCACCATCGTAATAACCGGATTGCACCAATAAGTGTAGGAATGGATTTTGTGCCATCGCCTGGCGGAGATTATCTCCGGTTTGGTCGCCTGTTTTATCCCAAGGGTAAACAGAACCGAACATATTATATTTTAAATCTGTTTTGTAATGGAGTTCATTGCGGATGTACATATTAATAGCCGGCGTGAACGAATGCAACCAGGAAGTTAATTCGGCATTGTAATCCGGACCTTCGCCAGCACTCATTTTATCGATGCCGCGGTAACGTGAATCTAACCGACCAACCGTGAACCCTTTATTTCGCATCAGTTCTTTCCAAAAGAAATCTGTTGGTACGTTAAGGTTATAATCCATGATTACCTTTTCTGATAAGCCGGAATATCGTGCCATTTTGTTTGCAATTTCCTTCTTCTTATCCACACTCAACATCCCTCCCTGTGCAATTGCCGGAATGAGTTCGTTAATGGTAAAAGCCTCAACTTCGGGTAACATGGCGGTTAAATCTTTCGACTGTAAATCTGCAGGCAACACTTTATGGTACCAGGCCGTAGCCGCAAAGTAGGGTAAACGCAAGGCAGCATCAACAGGGCCACCTCTTTCAATGCCTAATTCTGTCGGCGAGACCAAAACCACACCATTTAAATACATCCATTGGTTGTTTTGTAGTTCCAAAGCCAGACCTGAAACGCGGGTGGTACCGTAACTTTCGCCAATAAGAAACTTTGGTGATGCCCAACGATTATTGCGGGTGACGAAAGTATTGATCCACTCGGCTAAATATTTAATGTCAGCTTTTACGCCGAAAAACTTTTCTTTCGGTACATCCTTACTCACCGCACGAGAGTAACCCGTATTAACCGGATCTACATAAACAATATCAGCAACATCTAAAATAGAGTACGGATTTTCTTTGTAGCCGTAGGGCTGTACCGGATAACCTTCATCATCAATATTCAAAACCACCGGACCGGTATAAGCAATATGCATCCAAACCGATGCCGAGCCCGGACCGCCGTTAAAGGAAATCACCAATGGTCGCTTATCTCGATTGGAAATATCGCTCCGCTCATAATAAGTGTAAAATAGGCCTGCAATAGGTTTTCCGTCTTCATCCCAAACGGGTAAAGTACCTGTTGTAGCTTTATAAGGAACGGATTTACCGTTGATATTCACAGTGTGATTGGTCACTACAGTGCTCTCCACTTTTATGGTTCTTTCGTTAGCTGCAGGTTTCGGCTCTTCTTTAACGGTTAATTCTGTGGTGGTTTTAGTTTCTTTTGATTGGTTTTTCTTCGGCTCTTGCTGTGCATTGACGAAAAAGCCTGCACATAAGAAGGTAGCGAGTACAAGTTTGAATTTCATTGAAGGTTTGGTTTGAATGTTTAAATATCAAACTTAAGAAGCGTTAATCAAAAATCGCTGTAGAAATGTTACCAAATCGTATGTTCTCCTGAACTTGATCCGAGATTTTTTCGAATCGTGCAGTTTTTTCCACTGCGATGGCTGGCCTCGGCTGGCCGCGAAGGGCTTTCTTCTTTTTCTTAACAAGAGCAAGCAAAAGTCAAGGCTTGGAACTGATGTCGGATAAATTCGTTAAAGCTTTATTTCGGCAGCACAAGCACCCGATGAAAAATCGGTGGTTGTGCTGCCTTGGGTGGTAGTGGTATGAAAGATTGTGGTGGAAACTTTAATTGTTTTCTCCATCCATCCATTTCCTAGGCCGGGTAGCAGGATGGTAATAGCGAAGCGCAAATTTAAATTTGTAAGCTTCCTTTCTATTTTAAACTGCTTTTTGTATTGATATGAACAAAGGATTAATGCGGTCGTCTTCCTGAACTTGATACAGCAATCTTTTTATCGAAGCCTACCAACTGTGAACGAAAAACGATCAACAATCTTACACCGATCTGTTCTCTTCAACACCCAACTTCACTGTCAAAACATCATCTGTTTTTTTCGGTTCTCTGATGAAGACATAACAAATCACTGCAGCTAAAATCATCAGGCCACCACCCAATTGAACCGCCAAAAGGCGATCATTATTTAATACGTTTCGCATTAACCAGCCGAAACCCAGCGAAGCGATAATCTCTGGTAACACGATAAAGAAGTTAAAAATGCCCATGTAGATCCCGATTTTATCTTTTGGTAAAGAACCACTCAGCATGGCATAAGGCATGGAAAGAATACTGGCCCAGGCAATGCCAACACCCGTCATACATAGATACAGCATGTTTTTGTCATGTACCCAAGCTACACTGATCAGTCCGCTGGCACCACAGATTAGACAAATGGCATGGGTTGTTTTTCTTCCTAAAGCATCAGCAATTTTGGGCAACACCAATGCAAAAAGAAACGTAATGACACTATAATAAGCCAAAGTCAAACTCCCAAAATCGGCGCCTTGTGCATAAACCGGATCGGCAGCATCTTTGCCACCAAATACATTTACCGCAACCGCGGTAGTGTAATAAAACCACATCAGGAATAACCCCGGCCAGGTGAAAAACTGCACCAATGAAACAATCTGCATGCGCTTCGGCATATTTTTCAATGCACTGAAAATTTCATTTACACCGTTCCTGAAACCTCTGCTTTCTTTTTCCGGAAGTTCGTTTTCTTGTGGCGGATACTCTTTCGTGGTAAAGACCGTCCACAATACGGCTGCGAAAAAGAAAAAAGCACCGATGTAAAACGAAAACTTCACATTTTCAGGAATGATTCCCTTTGCAGCTGTGTTTTGCAAATGAAAGACGTTGTTCATTAACCAGGGTAACGCTGAAGCCACACTTCCACCCAAACCGATCATCATGCTTTGCATAATAAAACCACGGTTCACCTGACTATCAGGCAATTTATCGGTAACAAAAGCACGGAAAGGCTCCATCGCTATGTTTCCGAAAACATCTAAAACCCAAAGCAAACCTGCTGCCATCCACAGCACGCTGCTGTGTGGCATCACGATCAGTGCCAGACTACTCACAATTGCCCCGATCATAAAATAGGGTCTTCTTCTCCCCCATTTCGGGTGCCAGGTTCTATCGCTCAGGTAACCAATAATCGGTTGAACCAACAACCCGGTTAATGGTGCGGCTAGAAACAATAAGGGAACCTGATCTGGATTGGCCCCCAGATTTTCATAAATACGCCCCATGTTGGCACGTTGTAAATCCCAGCCAAATTGGATTCCGAAAAATCCAACACTCATGTTAATGATTTGAACCAGTGTTAATTTCGGGTTCTCGAAAACTGTTTTTAAGCTCATTATTTTTCGTTATTTTACCACAGAGGGCACAGCGTTTTTCACGGAGGACACAAAGTTTCTATTTGCTAACTGTTCATTTCCTCTGTAAGCTCATTGTTATTTGGTTCTGTTTTTTACCACATAGCACACCGATTTTTTACACAAAAGACGTTGACATTTTAAAACTTCTCTGCTTGCTCTGTGCTTTTTCTTTGTGTACTCTGTGGTTAATACTTTTTAAAATTCAATCACCTGCGCGGATACCGGCCCAAGTTTAACAGGAATACTTGTTCCTGCCGGAATATTCAGCCTGCTGTTTGTTAATAAATCAGTAACCGGCGAAGAATTTTTCACTTTCAGAATTTGATCCGGGATTTCAATAGTTGCTTCTAAAGTCTGGTCCCTGTCGAAGTTCGCAACCACTAATAAACGTTGCTTGCCCGAATAGCGAATAAAAGCATACATGCGGTTATTCATGTTTCCGTTTTGTGGAACATCATAAATTTCACCATGTAAAACGGCATCACTGGTTGTGGTTACTTTTAATAACTGCTGATAATAAGTCCTTAACGCCTGCTGATCTCCATTTAAACCGTATCCGTCGAATAAGCCGCCGTTCATCCATTGCTGATGATAGGGTACGCCCCAATAATCAAAAATCGTGGTGCGGTTATCATCGCCACCAAAACCTTCTGCACCTTTACCGGGCTCGCCTACTTCTTGTCCGAAGTATAACATTACGGGGCCTTGGCCCAAGGTTGCCGAAACCACCATTGCAGGTAAAGCCAGTTCGGCCTTCCCTGCAAATCCTGCAGAAGCAATTCTTTCCTCATCATGGTTTTCTAAAAAGCGCAACATGTGTTTGCCAAAACCAGCACTTTCTGCCTGCCATACGTGACGAATATCCTTAACATCTGCAATTGGTTCGTTTTTGATCAATCGCTTTAAGCCATCGTATAATCCAACTTTATCGTATAAATAATCGAATTTACCCTCGTCCAGGTATTGCTTGTATACTTGCGGATTGTAAGCTTCGCCAAGAAAAATCAGATCCGGATTTATTTTTTTTACCTGTGGAATTACCCAGTTCCAGAAGGCAATCGGCACCATTTCGGCCATATCGCATCGGAAACCATCCACCCCTTTATGAGTCCAGAAGATTAAAATATCTTTCATTTTTAACCACACTGGCGGAATAGGATCAAAATACTGTTTCTCTCCATGCTGATAGTCTACCCCATAATTGAGTTTAATGGTTTCATACCAGTCATCATATTTAGGCACCGCTGAAAACACATTGTTTCCGGTGGCTTTAGCCGGATTTTCCTCAAACTTTCCATCCTGCAGCGCAGAAAGAGGCGTTTTTTCTCCGTTGGTGGGTACCACGAACGGCTGACCCGGAACATAGTAAAAATCATTTTTCGGACTGAAACTTTTGCTCGGATCATCCTGCGCACCAAAATCAATCACATTTTTTGGCCTGGCGTATGAATGATAACTTCTGGCGACATGGTTAGGAACGAAATCGATAATGGCTTTTAGATTTTTTGCATGTGTTCTTTTGATCAAAGCTTCGAACTCCTGCATCCGGTTTTTAACATCAACGGCTAAATCAGGATTCACGTCGTAATAATCGCGGATGGCATAGGGCGAACCTGCCCGGCCTTTTACCACATCGGCATCATCAACCTTAATCCCATAGGCAGCATAATCGGTTAAACTGGCGTGGGCGATGGCTCCGGTGTACCAAATGTAGTTTACATGAAGTTCCTTAATTCCGTCTAAAGCCTTATCAGTAATGTCGTTAAACTTACCGGAACCATTTTGTTCAATGGTTCCGTAAGGGATATTTTTAGTGTTTTTATTTCCAAATAACCGAGGCAATAACTGATAGATCACGATTTGTCGATCGTTCATTTTTTTACTCCTTTTTTGTGCAAATGATGATGAAGAGAGCAGCATTAAGATCAAGATAAGCATATGATGACTTACTTTGCGTAATCGAAAAGGTGACAAACATGGTGCCGAAAGGCCTTTCTGATTTGCAAAAGTTAGCTTTTTTAACCCTCTACCTTCAACCTTTAGACCCTCATCCTTACTCATACTAATTCAGTGTTTTTAACTTCGATTTCAGTGTTACCCGCTAACTTATACAACTGGTTTTTGATATTAATTTCAAGTTCTACATCATTATTGTTTTTAATGGTGATGCCGTTTTCTGCGATCCTTATTTTAAGCGTTGCACCTCTGAAACCAATCGTAAACGAGAACGATTTCCATTGTGTTGGCAAAAACGGATTAAATTGTAGTTTTCCATTTCGAACCCGCATTCCGGCGAAACCTTCTACCACACTCATCCAGGTTCCGGCCATTGAAGTGATGTGTAAACCATCTTCTGTATCGTTGTTGTAATCATCTAAATCTAACCGGGCAGTACGCAGATAAAATTCGTAAGCACGTGCTTCGTCGTTTAGTTTCGCGGCCAAAATACTGTGTACGCAAGGCGACAAGGAACTTTCGTGAACGGTACGTGGCTCATAGAAATCGAAGTTTCTTCTGATGGTTTCGAGATCATAATCTTCTTCAAAGAAATAGATACCTTGTAATACATCCGCTTGCTTAATGAACGGTGAGCGCAAAATCCTATCCCAACTCCATTTCTGGTTGATTGGTCTATCGCTCGCCGGCAGATCTTTTACCAATGTTTGCTCCTTATCCAGATAACCATCCTGCTGTAAGAAAATTCCTTTTTCCTGATCTTCCGGATAGTACATCTTTTCGATAATATCTGCCCAATCGGTAAATTCCTCATCTCTGAAATTTACGCTTTCCAGCAAATTCGCATATTTTTGTGGCTGCTGCGTTTTCACAATTTCTGCAGCTTCGGTGGCATATTTCATGCACCAGGTAGCGAGTAAATTGGTGTACCAGTTATTGTTTACGTTGTTTTCGTACTCATTCGGACCTGTAACCCCGAGCATTACGTATTGCTGTTTTTCGCTGCTCCAGTTTACACGTTGTTTCCAGAAACGGGCAATGCCAATGAGTACTTCCAAGCCGAAGTCAGAAAGATAACTTTCATCGCCAGTATAGCGGATGTAGTTATAGATAGCGAAGGCAATCGCACCATTGCGGTGAATTTCCTCGAAGGTTATTTCCCATTCGTTATGGCATTCCTCGCCATTCATGGTCACCATGGGATATAACGCTGCGCCATCCTTAAAGCCTAATTTTGCAGCATTTTCGATCGCCTTACCTAATTGTTTATGGCGATAAACCAATAAGTTTTTGCTTACTTCCTGCGGAGCGGTAGCCAGATAAAATGGTACGCAATAAGCTTCAGTATCCCAATAAGTAGAGCCGCCGTATTTTTCGCCGGTAAAACCTTTCGGACCGATATTCAGGCGATCATCTTTACCTGTATAAGTTTGAAACAACTGGAAAATATTGAACCTGATGGCTTGCTGTGCAGATACATCTCCTTCAATAATGATATCGCTCTCTTCCCATTTGGTTGCCCATGCCGCTTTTTGTTCTGACAATAAAGTATCAAAACCTTTAGCCGTTGCTTTCGCAATTACTCCCTTTGTTTCTTTTAAAAGCGATTCTTTTGGATAGTTTTCGGAAGATAAATTAGCCGCGATTTTGATCAGTGTAACCTCTTCGTTTGCCTTTATATCCAGCGTTACAGTTTGTCCGACGAATTTTTCCCGGCGAACTTCCTCCAACTGAACATCAAGCTGTTCCCCATTTTTGTAGAGTTCGATGTTACTTCCTGTGCAAACTTCAAAAGCTGTTTTTTTCGTTCTCAGTTTGAGGTAAGCTTCTGTTCCTGAAAATTCATCCGCAACAAGATCCCAGAATTTTTCATCATAATTGCTATCCTGATTTTTAACATCACCATCAATAAAAGGCATTAAGGTTAATTTCCCATCAAAATCTATTGGCGTAATGGAATAACGAATGGCGCCAACTTCATCATCTGCGATACTGCAAAAACGAGTCGCTTTCACTTTTACAATTTTGCCATCTTTTAGTTTGGCCGTAAAGTTACGCTCCAAAACCCCGGCATGCATATCCAACACCCGCTTGAATTCGCTTACTTCGGCAGTTGCCAAATCTAAAACTTCATCATCCAGCTTGACTTCAATTCCTACCCAGTTTGCAGCATTTAAAACTTTAGCAAAATATTCCGGATAGCCGTTTTTCCACCAGCCTACGCGGGTTTTATCAGGATAATAAACGCCTGCAACATAATTACCTGATAAAGTTTCGCCGGTATAAGTTTCTTCAAAATTAGCCCGCTGACCCATCCGGCCGTTGCCTAAGCTGAAAATACTTTCTGAAATTTTATTTAAATGTGGATCAAAGCCTTCTTCGATAATGTTCCACTCATCTGCTTTAATGTAATTTTTCATAATTGAGTATTGAGTAGCGGGATTGGAGATTGGAGACAATGCCCTTCACCTTAAACCCTACACCTTAAACCTATAAATTCTCTAAATCTTTAACTGTTAATTTGTCTAATCCGCTAACGACTACATCCGCATCGGTGAGTACGCTTTTTTCGCCGATACCAATGGCTCTCATGCCACCTCTTTTCGCTGCTTCCACACCAGCCACAGCATCTTCAAAAACGACACATTCATCAGGTTTGAAACCTAAAAGTTCTGCACCTTTCAAAAATACTTCCGGATCTGGCTTTGATTTAGTAACCATATTGCCATCTACAATTTCATCAAAGAAATGCGCAAGATTGGTTTTCTCTAAAATAATCCCTGAGTTTTTGCTCGCCGAACCCAAAGCCAGTTTATAACCAGCCTGGTGAATTTCAGTCAAAAAATCTACCGTTCCGGGCAAAACCTCTGCAGGTGTCATTTTTGTAATCATTTCTACATACCAGCTATTTTTCAAAGTGGCGAGTTCTTCTTTTTCAGCATCCGTTTTTTCTACGCCGCCCCAGGCCAAAATTTTATTCAAACTTTCTACCCTGCTTACGCCTTTCAACTGTTCGTTTTGCGCTTCGGTAAAATCAAAACCCATGGTATTGGCGAGTCGTTTCCAAGCCTGGTAATGGTAAACAGCGGTATCAACTAAAACGCCATCAAGATCAAAAAGGCAGGCTTTTATTTGGGTTTTGGGTTCGGGATTGGGGGTTTGGAGTTCTTCTTGCATTATTGGTTGTTATATCGTACAGCGTAGTAAGTATCTATTATCAAGGCAGGTGTGCTTACCTGGTTTTTCGCTTTGATCTTTGATCTTTCCGCCTTAGTATTTATTCTTTGCGTTCTACTTAATTCAACTCCAAAACCAGCGTTGTCCTTGCTGGCACTTTAATTTCGTTGAATGAAATGGTTTCGTTGGTAATGATATTTTTCGCTGAGGTAGTTCCGAGGGTTCTTTCTGTGAAACGATCCGTTTTCAGTGTCTTTTCTTTTTCGGCATTATTTACAACGACCATCACTGTTCCTTTAACGCTTTCATTGTAGCGGAAGTACACATAAATATCATCTTCCGGTACAAACTGCATCAATTTTCCACTTTGTAAAGGAACACTGTTTTTTCGGTAATTTGCTAATGTCCGCACAAAATTAAATGCCTCATTTTCTTTGCTTGTTCTACCTTTGGCGATGAACTTATCTTTTTTGTCACCATCCCATCCACCAGGGAAGTCGGCACGCACTAAACCATCAGGGTTAGAGAAATTTTTCATTAAAATTTCAGTTCCGTAATACATTTGCGGAATGCCACGCATGGTGAGCAATAAGGCCATACCCATTTTATACTTTTCGAAATCTTCATTCACTACAGAATAAAAACGGCTCATGTCGTGGTTATCTAATGCGATGCAATTTTGAGTAGGATCTTTATATAAAAAATCATGTGCGATCACGTCGTACAAACGATTCACGCCATCAGTCCAGCCATTTTTTCCGTTTAGTGCTTCATAAATCCCTTCTTTTACAGCCATATCGGTAATTCCCGGAAGGTGTGTATTAAAGCCGCGATTTACAGTGTTTCCTTCTGTAAAATAGGCCTGATTCGGCACGCCACTGACAAAGGTTTCTGCGAAGATAGAAAGGTTTGGAAACTCAGCTTTTATCTTCAATGCCCAATCTGCCATATAAGCCGGATCGTTGTAAGGATAAGTATCTAAACGTAAACCATCAATGCCTGCATATTCAATCCACCAGATGTGGTTTTGCGTCAGGTAATTTTGCACATAAGGGTTTTGCTGATCCAGATCTGGCATAGACGGCACAAACCAGCCATCCAGCATTTTCTTGCGATCGGCTTGTGAGGCATGTATATCCATAACCGCCTGATCGCGGTAACTGGTTTGTGTATATTTTGGCCACTGATGCACCCAGCTTTTCATCGGTAAATCTTTAAAAAACCAATGCCCCGTGCCAATGTGATTGTGCACAATATCTTTAATCACTTTCATGCCTTTTGCATGAGCAGTTTCTACATATTTCTTAAAAAGTTCGTTGCTGCCATAACGCGGATCAATTTTATAGTGATCGGTTACTGCATAACCATGATAGGAAGCTTTTTCCATATCATTTTCGATTTCCGGCGTCATCCAAACGGTGGTGATGCCTAAATCTTTCAGGTAATCGAGGTGATTCATTACCCCCTGAATATCGCCTCCGTGACGGAAATACATACTATCACGGTTTAATGCAGTTTCGGCTAAGCCTTTCACTACATCGTTACTTTTATCGCCGTTCGAAAAACGATCCGGCATCAATAAGTAAATAAAATCTTTTTGAGTTACGCCCTGAATTCTGGTTGCGCTTTTATCGCGGTTCTTTAATTCGTAAGTGTAATTTAATATCTTTTTTCCGTTTACAGTGAAGTGAATTGGAAATTTTCCCGCCCTGGTAGTTGGCGCGATGGTTAAATCTAAAAACAGGTAATTTGGGTTTTCTACTTTATTAACTTTTACCAGTTTTACACCCGGGTAAGTTAATGAAACAGTACTTAATGCGATGTTTTCGCCATGTACAATCAACTGCAATTCAGGATTGTGCATACCTGTAAACCAGAACATCGGCTCGATCCGTTCTAATTTCTGGGCGAATAAATGACTTGCCGAAAGTGAAATCAGCAAAGTCAGCAGCATTATTTTTTTTCCTGCAAATTGCAGAAAGTTTGTTTGAGCACTGGATAATAAAGGAAAGAGCGAAAAGTTTTTGGATCTGAACATGCTGAAACATTAAAGGATAAAAGCCCTGCAGAACATGCGTTCGGCAGGGCGAAATAAAGATTAATTACTTTTTAACCATGGTGTAGCTACCGCCTGTTACCACATCGCCTGCTTTCGTAAGCGTTAAAGTAATGGTATAAATGCCAGGGGTTTCCACCTTAATGTTGCCACCCCCCAAAGCAAGCGTGGTACCGCCACCTAAATTAATCGCCCAGTCGTGACCGAAACGAAATTTAAATTCTCCTGCAACCAGCGTTGTTTGCAATGTGTAAACCATTGCTTTTCCATCGTTAATTACTTTCAAATCGGTATCAGTAACCCAGCCACCTGGAGTTGCATCACCAATAATAGACCATTCTTTTGGTGTAGTGATGGTGTAGGTTGATTTATTTAAGTCGACCGTAACTTGTTTTACTACCGCATCCGGCGAATTAATATCGCCACCAGAAGTACTGATGGTACCCGTACCGGCATCACCGTAAGAAAGATCCCATTTTTTTGCAGGTGTAATTTTGAAAGCAAGTTTACCTGGCGTAAAGGCAATCATTCCGGTATAAATGCCATTGCTTGACAGCGAAACCAAACTATCTGCAGTAGCGGGATCCCAGTTTTGGTAAGCTCCAGGAGCATAAATCCAGGCAGAAGCTAAATAAGGTGTTGCACTTAAAGTAACTACATTCGAATAGCTGATGTCGTTTACGGCTGCGCCGGATTTTAACCTTACTTCAACCTGTGCAGGTGTACCTACCTTGCCACCCAAAGCTAAAATCATGTTATTTACCTGGGTAACCGTTGGTGCATAAGTACCCCTTGTAACCACTATTTCACTTGGCGTACTAAAGTTTTTCCCTTTTAAATCGAACTGCAAAGTAGAGGTTACCGGCACAACATAACCTGTTGCGGTAGATATAGGAAAGTTCAAGGTTAGTGCGGTTTGCGTACCATTGGATTGCACTAAATTTAAATTAGTTGCCGAAGCCGCTAATGTACCTGCAGGTGCAATATTGGAAACGGTTTGCGTTTCATCTTTTTTGCAGGACCAAAGCGATAGGGTGATTAAGCCCAACGCTAAGGATTTAAATATTGTTGATTTCATCTCTTATTAAAAATTAAGATTAATAACCTGTGTTTTGAACCAGATTCGGGTTGGCAATTAAATCTGCTGTTGGAATGGCAAAGATGTTGCGGTAAGCCGGGATTGATGCTCCGGCTTTTACGCCACCTTTGTATGGCCACAAATAAGCAGCACCTGCAAACCTTCCGAAACGGACTAGATCTGTACGGCGGTGACCTTCCCAGTATAATTCACGTCCGCGCTCATCTAAATAGAAATCTGTAGTTAATGCCGCAGCACTCACATGACCAGATGCATTTCCATAAGCCCTGGTGCGTAAGGCATTAACATAAGTTAAAGCAAGGCTTGCACTTCCGCCGGAACCACCACGCGCAACAGCTTCTCCATAAATTAAATACTGTTCAGCCAGGCGGAATAAAGCAAAATCAAGCGAGCTGAATACGCCATTTAGCGAAGTTGGAGTGGTATTGGCAGATGTTCTATTGGTGAATTTTGTAACACGTAACCCATCAGTGAAAGTACCAACATCATCAATTGTATTTTTAGTACCGAAGAAAACACCACGTTTATCTAACGTTCCGTTTGCATCAGGAAACAGAGCCGGTAAATTCTGACGGGTCCTGTTTCCACCCCATCCACCATTCGGAACACCGAAACTCGCCGGATTCATATCTGCATTAATGGCCGCATTAATTAAGAAAGTAGTTCCTCCGTAATTTGTTCCTTTTACGCCATCATAGTTAATGGTTAAGATGTTTTCTGTATTGTTTCTATCGTTATCTGATTTGAAAAGATCCAGGTAATTGTTTTTCAATTGATAACTGGCTGCAATTACTTTACTGGAATAGGTAATGGCTTCAGTATATTTCGCGGTACCGGTATAAACCTGTGCATTTAAATATAACCTCGCCAATAAAGCCCAGTCTGCACCTTTATCGGCACGGCCATAATCATTTGCACGCGGCTCAGCTAAATCGCCTTCAATTGCTTTTAATTCAGATTCCACATAGTTAAATAACGCTGCTCTTTGAATTTGTTTTGGTGCAACTTTACCAATGTTATCATCTTCAGTTACGAAAGGTGGATTACCAAAAGCATCTAACAATACCCAATATTGAAAAGCGCGTAAAAAACGAGCTTCAGCACGGTAGCGGGTAATGGCGGTGGCATCTGCACCAGCAATGTTGCGACTTGCCAATTTCTCTGGTGTGCTTTCTCTTAAAAACTCATTACAGAAAGTAATCTGCAGTAAACTTCTCGAGTATAAACCTCTTAAAAACTGGTTATCATTGCTTGGCGTGCCGAAGTTTAATTCTGGAATACCCACATCGCCCCAGGCACAAATGGCTTCATCCGTTGTCAGCTCCTGCGAAGTCCAGAATAACCTGAAGAAATCTGCAAAACCTGCATTTAATCCGCCAACATCACTGTTGTCTGAACCTGATGGACTGGTTAGTGCGTAAGTTGCATATAGCTTCACCAGGCTATTTTTATATCCGGCCGGAGTGGCATAAACATTCTCGGCAGTTACATCATTGGTTGGCGTTAAGTTTAAGTCCTCTTTTTTACAAGAATTTAAACCTAAAAGCAAGAACCCTGATGCCAATATGATTTTAAATGAATTTTTCATTTTTATATTTTCTTTGATATTAGAAACCAACATTTAAACCCAAAGTGTAAGTTCTCGGTCTTGGGTATAAGTTAAAATCAATCCCCGATGATAATTCCGGATCTAAGCCTTTGTAATCAGATACGATAAATACATTCTGTACGTTCGCTGAAATTCGCATACTGGTGTTACTGTTTTTAGATAATTTACCTACGTTGTATGACAAACCAACGTTATCCATTTTTAAGAATGATGCATTTTTGATAAAATAATCACTTAAATACTGCGTACCCGAACTCCCGGAGAAATTGGTATTATATAAATCTACCCCGGCATTGTTCAGAATTCCCTGTGTACTTAAGATGTTATTTCTGATTCCGAAGTTGGATGAAATGTTATCGTATACATAGTTTCCAATGCTCGCCCGAAGCACGGTTGTAGCCGTCCATTTTTTGTAAGTGAATGACGTATTGAAACCAAAGGTGAAGTTTGGATCTGGTGATTTATAGAAATACTGATCATTCGTGTTGATTACACCATCGCCATTTAAATCTTCATAAATACCTTCTAGAGGCACGCCATTGGCATTGTAAACTTGCTTATAAACGAAGAATGCACTTGGAATCTGGTTCACCGCATTCCATTTTAAGGTATTTCCTGTACCACCGGTTATGTCACCTGCGCCAACTTTAGATCCCGGATCAGGATTTAACGTTAAGTTGGTTATCTTCCTTTTGTTGTAAGCCGCATTCACACCAAATTCCCAGGTTACCTCATCTTGTTGGATGGCTACAAAATTCAAGCTGGCTTCAGCACCCTTTACTTCCATATTCCCCACGTTGGTGGTTAATAAGTTACTGAAGTTGGTCCCTACCGGGATGTTAATCGTACTCAATAAATCTTTTGTTTTTTTGTAATACACATCCAGGCTACCATACAATCTTCCTTTTAAGAAACCATAATCCAAACCAGCATTATAAGTAGTTGTGGTTTCCCATTTCATATCCGGATCATAACCAGCAGGACTGTAATAATTGTAAAAAGAGTTGCCCACCTGATACTGACCTTGGTTGGTATTGGCATAGTATCTGGAGATGTAATTGTAGTTACCAATGGTTGATCCGTCTTTATTACCTGTTTCGCCATAGCTTAATCTTAATTTCAGATCAGATACCACTTTGCTGTCTTTTAAGAAATTTTCGCCAATAATTCTCCAGGTAAAACCAGCTGAAGGAAAATATCCCCAACGATTCTGCTCTGAGAATCTTGATGAAGCATCTGCACGCATCGTTCCGGAAAGGATATATTTATCAGCAAGAGTGTATACAAATCTTCCATAATAAGAAAGTAACTTTTGTCTCTCTACAGCATTAGGGAATACAGGAGTAGTTAAAATCTCCCCTGTTCCTCTGTACGTATTGAAATAAAAATCAGTAGTGGAGTTATCATAGTAACCATAACCAGCGGTTACATCAAACCTACTTTTAATGCTTTCTACTGTTTTGGCATAGTTTAAATAGAACTCTGAGAATTTATCAGAACCATTGTTTAACCTTCTTTCGTAGTAACCATTTGTTGAGGCGCGTTGCGCTGCATAAACAGGAATTGATTTTGAACCGTAACCTTTAGCGATATCGTAACCTAAATTTAAGTTCGCGTGCAATTCCGGCAGGAAGTGAAAAGAGTAATCAAACCTGGCATTACCAAAGCTTCTTTCTGCATTACCTACGTTATTTTGCTGCCTGATTAAAGCAACAGGGTTACGTGGTGCATTTGGATTTGGCACGCCTGCAGCCCCCGTTCCTGAAATCCACTCGAAATAGCCACCAAATTTATTATCAGCATAAACAGGTTGAGTGGGATCGAACTGGATGGCATTCTGAATTGCGGCATCATCAGGATATTGAGAATTACTCAGGGTTCCTTTTAAACTTAAATCAATTTTTAAGTGGTCCTTAAATAAACGTGGCGATAAGGTTAAACCACCAGTTGCTCTTTTCAACTTGGCGGTAATCAATACTCCATCCTGATCTAAATAACCAGCAGATACGCGGTAAGGAACGCCTTTAAATGATCCGGCAATGCTTAACGTATTATCTGTTGAAAATGCGTTTTGATAAATTTCATCCTGCCAATCAGTATTGGCGGTACCTAAAAGTGCTCGCTGTGCAGCTGTTCCATTTGCGTTTACATAGGCACGAACCTCATCAGCAGAGAAAACATCAACCTTTTTCGCTACTGTGGCGATGGAATTATTGGTACTGAAATTAATCACCGGTGCACCTGAAGCACCTTTTTTAGTGGTAATTAAAATTACCCCATTTGATGCCCTGGAACCATAAATTGCCGTTGCATTTGCATCTTTCAATACGGTAAAGGTTTCAATATCGTTCGGGTTAATTAAAGAAAGCGGACTTGGTGCATTACCAATACTGTTTCCGCTGAAAGGAACACCATCCACAACAATTAACGGATCGTTGCTGGCATTTAGAGATGCACCACCACGAATACGGATTTGTCCTCCTGCACCTGGCGCACCACCACCTGAAATGATGTTTACACCGGCAACTTTACCCTGAATCAATTGTTCAGGAGTGGTAATGGTACCTTTTTGAAAGTCTTTCGAACTTACGGTAGTAATGGAACCGGTTAAGTTTTTCTTTTCTGCCGTACCGTAGCCAATTACCACAACTTCATTTAATTTTTGTGCATCAGGCACCAGCTGAAAGTTTAGCGTAGTGTTGCCATTAAGGCTTACCGCTTTATCGAGTGTTTGATAGCCGATAAAACTGGCAGATAAGGTTACCGAACCGTTCGGTAAACCAGCAATTTTGAAATTTCCTTCACCATCAGTGGATGTACTTCTGGTTGTACCTTTTACAACCACAGAAGCACCAGGTAATGGCAGGCCGGTTTCATCAAGCACCTTTCCGGAGATTGATCCGGTTTGTGCTTTTACGATTAATGCTGAAAAAACTAACAGCACCAAAAGCCCCTGTTTTAACAGGTAAAATACTTTCATATTCGAAGCTCGTTTAAGTATAAAAATTTGGTTAAATATTATAGTGAATTACACACAGGCCTAATTTACAGCACATAATTACATTTCAAAATTTATTTAAAAAATATATTTACAGCGAAAAACAGACCTGTAAAAAACTGATAAAAATTTAATTTTACTTTAAATTTTAGATTTCAAAAAAAAGCCGAATAAAAAATAAAATATTGACAATCAATTATTTAAAAAAACATAAAAGTTGTTTAGCGTGTATTTTTTACACTAAGCCATTTTTCAACCATTTTTCGGGAACGTTCCCGAAAAAATCAATATCAAATCTGCTGCGTTTTCGGGAACGTTCCCGAAATTTGAACAGAATTCTGCTTATTTTACACTAAGTGAAGATTTTTTTTTGAGATTTTCAGGGATTAAAAACCTGCTTATTTCAGGCGTTTTTTTTGCTGATTTGAGGTAGAATTACGGATGATGATTTCTGACTCCAGAACCACCTCATTCATGAAATTTTTATCTTGCTGACAATCTAAAATTTTGAATAATAATTTAGCTGCCTCATCTCCAATTTTAGCCGCTGGTTGCGTAATGGTGGTGAGTGATGGATTTAAGAGCGGGGCAATTTCCAGACTGGAAAAACTAATTACTTTCAAATCATCAGGAATGTCAATGCCTAAATCATAACAAGCATAATAAGTAGCAAAAGCCAGACGTTCCACAGATGTAAAAACACCATCTGGCTTTAAATCCATTAAGGCATTCTTAATGATAATGCTATTTTCATCATAACTGTTACTGCAATCCACAATTAACTGTTCTTCAAAACCAACCTGATGCTTGGTCAAAGCATCTAAATATCCCTGCATCCGCGTTTTACCGATGGATAAACTTTTATTCACCACCAGATAAGCAATGCGCCTGCAACCTTGCATGATTAAATGTTCAGTGGCTAAAAAACTACTGTTATAATCGTTCGTAATCACTCTGGGCGTTACAATATCTTCATAAATCCTGTCGAAAAAAACCAACGGCAGGCGTTTCGTACCGAACTCATTCAGGTAATTATGGTCGTTGGCCTCCCCCGAAACTGACATGATAATGCCATCAGCCCGGCCATTATGCAAATGCCGAATAAAGGTTACCTCTTTATGATAGTCATCATCGGTCACATAAATTAGGATATGATAACCATTCGCCCTGGCCACCCGCTCAATACCATGTATAGCCTGTGAAAAATAATTGTTGGCCAATTCAGGTACAATTACCGCAATGGTTTTGCTTTTTTGTTCTCTTAAATTGCTGGCGTAATGGTTAGGCTGATAGTTTAATTCTTTCGCTTTGGTTAAAATCCGCTCTTTGGTGGCACCATTAATATCGCTGTTATCTCTAAAAGCACGCGAAATTGTAGAAGTTGATAGATTTAATGCTTCTGCTAATTTCTTAATATTAATATGATCCATTTTAACTTTGAAAGATAGACTGGTTAAATTTTGATGTAAATATAAGTGATAAAATCACTTTTTAATTTTATAATACAATACAACTGTTCTGACTCCTTTTCTAAATTATCATTTAGATGCTAAGTTATTCATCATGTGCGCCATATTTCTCTTTTTTAACAGCATGAAGTTGAAACAAATATGGTCTAAAAACCATCAGGAAGTGAAATTTAAAATAATATATTTTTTTTAAAACAAAAACAAGATTTATCCATTAATACTAATAGAGAATTTATGATATTTGCTTTTCACCTATAAATACTAACAAATAAGACAAAATCTACGCCAAATGGAAATTAAGAAAATACTCATCGCTGATGATGATGAAGGGATAGTAGATGCGATAACGATGATATTGGAAGTGATGGGTTATGATGTTGAGTTTACTTACGATGGTGGAGCAGTTATTGATGCAGTGAAAAATAAACCTGATTTAATTATGCTCGATATCTGGATGAGTGGACATGACGGACGTGATATCTGTAAGTTGTTAAAAAATGACCCTAAATACAAAGAAATTCCGGTTTTGATGATTTCAGCAAGCCGTGATATCAGGCAATCTGCCATGGATGCGGGCGCGAACGACTTTATGGAAAAACCTTTCGAAATGGATTCCTTATTAGATAAAGTGCAGGAACTTTTAAATTAACCCGTTAACGATAACCAATTTCCTATTGCCAATAGCTTAGATTGTTTACATCTCTAATATCTGATTTTCCAGTCATTATCATTGGCCATTACTGATCCTTTAGCCATTCCGGATTACATTATCCCGGTTGATTTTATGTAAAGAAAAATACGGGACACTCCAGATCATGATATTTTTTTCGAAATTTAATATCAGTTTTTCACAAAAAGTGATTCTTCATTCCGAACGTATACTACCCATCAATGTCCGATCAGCCTGAAAGTATTATAAGAAAGATTATCCACATTGATATGGATGCTTTTTATGCATCGGTAGAACAACGTGATTTTCCTGAGTATAGGGGGAAACCTCTTGTAGTGGGCGGCAAGCCCGATAGTCGCGGGGTAGTTGCCACAGCCAGTTACGAAGCCCGGCAATATGGCATTCGTTCCGCAATGTCTTGCAGTAAAGCTTATCAGCTTTGTCCAACAGCTATATTTGTGTATCCCAGGTTTGATGCCTATACCGCGGTGTCAAAAGCCATCAGGGAAATATTCAGCCGCTATACTGATGTGATAGAGCCACTTTCGCTGGATGAGGCCTATCTGGATGTTACGGAAGATAAACTTGGCATAGGATCAGCCATCAATATTGCCAAATCGATTAAAGATGCCATCAAAAATGAATTGAACCTTACCGCATCTGCAGGTGTTTCCATCAATAAATTTGTGGCTAAGGTGGCTTCAGATATGAACAAGCCAGATGGATTAACTTTTATTGGCCCATCAAAAATCAAGGCTTTTATGGAAAAACTTCCTGTTGAAAAGTTCTTTGGTGTAGGCAAAGTTACTGCTGCAAAAATGAAGGCCATGCAAATTAACACTGGTGCTGATTTAAAAAACTTAACCGAATCACAACTCATTGCACAGTTTGGAAAATCAGGCAAATTCTATTACAAAATTGTACGCGGACTGGATCACCGGCCTGTTCAGTCTCAACGCGAAACAAAATCCGTTGGCGCAGAAGACACCTTGTCAGAAGATACCAATGACCTGGCCGTAATGCACGATTTATTAAAGCAAATCAGCGAAACGGTAGCCACCAGGTTAGAGAAGCATCAGTTAAAAGGAAAAACCATTACCCTAAAAATTAAATTTGAAGATTTTAAACAGATTACCAGAAGCCGTTCGTTTTCAACACCATTCAATCAGGCTTCGCAGATGTTTCAGGAAGCCGTAAAACTTTTAGAGGAAGCGCAATTGGGAACCATGAAAGTTCGATTGCTGGGCATTACGCTTTCTCGTTTTTATGATGAAATCCCAATCGAAAATATCGAAAATAACCAGCTGGAATTTGATTTCTGATAGATGTGAGTGTATCAGAATTAATTTATATTGGTAACTCAGGCATATAAAAATAATGGAGCACGTTATATATTCCTTAAACCTGCTGGTCATTTTATGGTTAATGTGTTTTTAACCACTCCAGTCTGCGCTGATCTGGCAAATGTTTCACCTTAAAGTTTTCAAATTTTGCTTCAAAACCATTACCATCCGGACTAGCAGCCATTAAGCCCACCATTACAGGTGTATTATCCTGCAAAGGAGCATTTCTTGTCATGATGTAATTTTGATCATCCAAAGAATAAAAAATCTCTACGGCATCAAGTCGGCGCACCACTTTAACCCAGATAAATGGCGGCACCTTTTCCAACGGAAGCACACTCCAATCACTTTTATCATGAGTAACTACTGTACTGATGTTAAATTTCCCATCCACAAACTCCACCCCCGTTTTAATATAGTTCTGATGATCTATCCGGATCATTAAACCCATCTGATCGAATCGGGCTTTATAGGCTCCGGTAAGTTTTACCTTTGCTTCAAACTCTCCCCCATATGTTGCATAATAAAATGGTGCATCATCAACCGTAAAGCCATAATGAGAAATACGCCAGTAATCACTATTTGGTGTAACCTGCATTTTTAAGGTATTATTCTTAATTTCCCATTTATCCGGCTCATTAAACCACTGCATTTTTTCTAAATTCTGCGCCTTCAATTCGTTTAGTCCGCATAAAATACCTATTGTCAAAAGAATTCTTTTCATTTAATATTATCGATTAATTTATAGTAATGATCAATTATGAGAATACAAGCAATTGAAAACATTTATTTCATCACTTCATCACCATTCAAATGATTAAGTTCGCAAAGTTATTAACGCTTCAGCCAATTTCAATGGTCATAAATAACCATCAATTTTAGTTAAATGCGAAATCTGCTTGATATTAAACTTTTGTCTCAAACTTTTGAAACGATCCAAAATCCTGATCAGAAACTGGATAACGCGAAGGGTATTGCACAGATGTACAGTCAATTTGAAAACTGTATTGCAGTGTTAAGTGATATGAAAGCGCGGAAAAGCTTTCTTTATTATGGCGATATCGCTGGACAGCTTGGGCTATTTAAGCAAGATCATGAAATCAGATCCATTTGGGAAGATCAGTTATTAAATAAAATACATCCTGAAGATTTACAGAAAAAATACCGACTTGAGTTCCAGTTTTTTCAGCACCTGCATACTTTGCCTGCCGAAGAACGCATGGATTATGAGGTCATCACCAAACTTAGAATAAAAAACAGGGATGGCAAATACGTATTGATCAAACATCGTTTGCTGTATATCACCAGTTCGGATGATGGCAGTATCTGGCTGGCACTCTGCCTTTACCAAATGATTTATGACCACCCGGAATTTGAGGTCCCTCAAGGCATTATAATTAACAACAAAAGTGGAAAAATCATTGAGCAGAATGAAGCGCAGTTTAAAGTACTCCTCTCCTCAAGAGAAAAAGAGGTTTTACGGCTAATTAAACGTGGACTGAGGAGCAAAGAGATTGCAGATAAGCTGATGCTGAGTATCAATACTGTGAATCGACACAGACAAAATATATTTCAAAAACTAAACGCAAGTAACGCGATGGAAGCCTGCAGAATGGCCGAAACCATGGGCCTGGTAACTTAATTGGTTGACATTTAATTCTAGATGATTCAGATGTGATCAGCTGACTATAGGCTATCATTTATTATGTTTGGAAAAGATTTAATAAGGGTAAAAAATGTATACCGGCAAAAAATCAAATCAATCTTAATCAAGATTTTGTTTTCCTTAAAATATTTTTTCTGCACTTAAAAGCAGTCATTTTCATAAGGCTTAAGACATTCCCTTAAGTGATATTGCACTCCAAATAAGAGTATAAAAAACATAAATCACTGTAACAGAGCGTTTAATTTACTTTTGCTCATTATTCATGATTTGATAGTGAAACAAAATATAGCTCTCCCTGTTAATATCGAAAATTAACAATATGAACAGAAATATTACAAAACTATCAATGATGGTTGCATTATTGGGATTATCATCACAATTATTTGCACAAGAATCAACACCAACTACCTCTGGTAGATTTGGTAAACAACCTTTAAGAACCTGGAGTGTAGGTGCTCAGGGAGGTATATTCAGCCAGAATACTTTTTTAGGTGGTGGAAGTGTTACC
>NZ_JAPIVF010000011.1:0-80052 GCF_026240075.1 Pedobacter sp. MR22-3
GGTATAGATGATCGCTTCTCGATATTTTCACGAACTGGTGTGAGCGTCCGAACCTCTTCATTTGTATACATGATGGAAGATCCTGGTCGCGACCAACGCGGCTTAGCACTTCTTCCAGATCCACTTCCGCCACTACGGCTGCTCGAAGTGTATGCTGAAGAAGAGTAAGGTGATGAATAGGATGAGTATGAATTGTATCCACGATTGCGACCACCGCAAGCGGGGCAATCTGCTGCTGCGCTTGCTGAACGATGGCCATATACTGGTGCTGTACATCTTGACATATTTTTTAGGTTTTAATTTGCTTTGTAGTTCTGATAAATTTATTCAATTTGAAAACACATCGTTCCTCATATTCTTATCTAATATCGAGGCCTCCAAATGGAACAATGATGTGCTTAATCATTGGTATTTATAAGTTTGGTTAAATAGCTATCCAATCGAAATTAATGAGATGAGCTAAATTGTCAGTCAGTTTGTTATCTGGGTTTAATCTTAAGTATTTATTATTACCAGTCCCCACAACCGTTACATTTTCCCCGACTTTCCAAAATGAATTGCTGTAGTCCCACATCCAAGTCATGGCACTATTCCCTGCTGTCTCTAAAAGGGTTATTGCTTGACTTTTGGATGTTTTTGTAGCTCTGGTAACTCCAGTTGCTGTTACTGTGTGAAAAGCATAATGGGTTATGACATTTTGAGAGTCTTTCCATACGCCTGATATTCTGTAAGCTGTCATATATTTAAATTTAAAATTAGTGATTATGTTGTTGGCAGGTTAGTAATCAACCATTTCGTACCTTTATCATTAAATCCTGCCCAAGCACCGTCTCCAGTTAATTTAACCACTAGTAACTCATCATTATCATCAATGTGCGCTGCTAAAATATCTCGGATTGCAATAGCCGTGCTATTAGATTTGATAATCCAAGTTGAGTCAAGGTGGTGCCACCATTTGGAAGACAATTTTTTTATTGCATCAATTAAGTCTGCATAATCTTGCCCAGTTTTATTTAAATCATAGCCAATTAGAAATGTTTGCATAAAATATCTTTTGTTAAATGGCTAAATTAAAGATAACTTTTTAGTTGAAATTACGGGAAACCGTAATAACCAAACTATACACCATGCCCCCTAGATTGTTCAATTTGATTTTTTTTCCTTCTCCTTCTTTTTTCGGCCTCTTCAACAGGACTTGTTTCATTATTAGGTACATAGACTGGATCCATCATAAGGTCAATAAAGCCCGAAACCGTTTTCCCTAATACCTCCAACATTTCACTGGTAGAGGTAAAAGCACCTATTGATAATTCCCTTGCAAGTTGGTTGATAAATGCCTGGGAACGGTTATTCTGCGATGCCCCAAATTCCAATATGTCCAATTGCTCTTTTTGGGCAAGGCTTCCGTTCTTCTGGACATTAGCATGCGCAAAAGTCTCCTTTAGACTTCTGTCAAATCCAAAAAG
This sequence comes from Pedobacter sp. MR22-3, assembly GCF_026240075.1. Lineage (NCBI taxonomy): Bacteria > Pseudomonadati > Bacteroidota > Sphingobacteriia > Sphingobacteriales > Sphingobacteriaceae > Pedobacter > Pedobacter sp. MR22-3. The sequence continues at coordinate 1,467 of NZ_JAPIVF010000011.1, forward strand.
CTTATCAAAGATGGTTTCGCCCGATTGCTTGAATGCCACACGGTTGAACTGCCCAAGCTTTTTGGAATGTGTCTGGTTTTTGCCTCTTGAATTGTTCATGGGGCTCAGCTTGATCCTGTTGCTGGCGTCCTTTCGGCTTACGATAATCTGAATGTGCATCTGGTTGCCTTCTTTTCTCTCGCCACGTTTTCTTTCACCGTTTGATACTTCTTTGTCCTTGTGGCTGTAATAGCGATAGTTCTCGATCTTGCCGAACCACATCAGGTCTTTGGCGGAACTGATTCCTTCACGCTTGAAGTTTCTTGCATATTCGTCCATTACCTTTTCGGCATATTTCTTCAGCTGTTTCTTCATCTCCTTATTACCATAGCTTTCTTCAAGATATTTTAGTTCTTTTTGGCTGGGGCTTATGTTGACCAGAAAGAACTTTGCATCTGCCTTGCAAAGCTTGGCGATATTGCTGTCTATTGCATTTCTTACCTCATAGGATTCGATCCTGTTGCCACTATGATTGAACCAAAATTCCGGCTCAAGTTTATCTTTGATCCTGTTCTCCTTTTCAAGATAGTGCACCAACTCCCTGCTGCTTCCCTTGTTGTTTGCGGTTAGGCTGTCGGTAATATTGATGTACATATCAGAGCAGTTCTATTTGTTTACGCGTCTGTTCAGCTAGTTCCTCTTTTTCCTTGCCCGATGTCATCATGCCCATTCGTTCCCGTTCCCTGATGTAGCTGTTTAGTATCAGCATGAAATTCTTCTTCAACCTTTCCTTTGTGATTATTTTCATCTCGATGTTGCTGGCTACTTCGTGCAAAGTGCCCAGTCTTTTTGCCTGTGCCGACTGGTTTGACAGCATCTCATCATTATGCTTCAGTATCTGACCATTGAAGCGGTCAATTATCTTCTTCATCGCTTCGATCATCCTAGTCGAATCACGTTTGATGGGAATGAGCAGTTCGGTCTCCTGTGTTTTGATGAAGCCGATGTATTCCTTTTGCCCTTTAAGGATGGTGTTCTTCAACAATTCATCGTTTAGGTCGGTCGGATCTTTTTTGCTCCGATAGAAATAATCCAGCATCTGGGAAAACACCAAACGCTTTGACCTGCCGAGCTTGAGGGCGATCTTTTCAAATTTCACACCATCCTGCACTGAATATTTTACCGTTCTCAATGTTTCCTGCATATCCGTATATCTTTATAACCAGTTATATCGCACCCTTAAGGGGGTTCCAATTTCGACTTCTATGCCACTTTAACAGTGGACGAGAACCCCTGGAGGGTTCTCGAAACCCCCATAGCGTAGCGTGGGGCAAGCAAAGTAGGGCTCTGCCCAACTTCCGCTTGCTCCTTTTCCCGAAGAAGGAAAAGGACTTTTCTGCAATGTGCCTACCCCTCATGGTTCGCCGTTATTGTTCAACAAGGTAACCCGGCTGGCAAGGTTCGGATGGTACGACGGTTCGTATTCGATGAGGCCGCTTGCGATCAGCTCGCCCATGCATTTGTGGGTAGGTCGCATAAGAACGGATGGCCGAATGTTTCATCAGTTCACGCCTTGATACCCGAAACGGGTTTTGGCGTGATGCCTTGTCGTGGTACATGAGTATGGCCGAATATAGGCTAAGGTGCGATTGACGGAAACGCCTGTTCCCGCTGGCAAGCTTCAGAAAGCTGGCCAGTTGTTCTGCCGTTCCCATTACGAATTACTGATTTCGCCCAACAACTGTTCGATGTCCGCATGTGCATAGTAGAATATGCCGCCGATCTTTTCATAGGGAAGTATTCCCTTTATGCGCAGGTTCTGCAAGGTGCCAGATGAAATCTTCAATAGCTTTCTTACCTCCGAACTGCGGAGGAATTGCTTGTGGGTTACCGTTTCATTTGTTTTGATGGTCTGTTTGATCTCCGCTATAAGTTCGGACTTGAACCTTTGGAGCTCTTCTCTCGTTAAGATCTCGATCTGCATAATTGCCTCCGTTTTTAAGTTTACGGAAGCAAATTTGTAGCGGGAAATGGTTGAAACAATGACCATCCGATTGGTCTGGTCATATACAGTAGATGTACTGCCTGCTATTTTTTTGCAGGTTCTATTGGTATGATTTTGAAAAGGCGATGCTCTGGTTGTATCGAAGTACCTTTAATAGTTACATCTCCTTTTTTGTCGACAAAGTAGTTTCTAGCGGTTTCGATGGGAATATCCTTACCGCCGTGTGAGAAATATTTGGCAATCATCTTAGCATACGGGATTTTGTGGTCGCTCTTTATAAGTTTCCTGCCAGATGGCAGTTGTAAATCACGCAATTGTTTAATAACATGTATGAAAGTTGGCAGATGTCCATCATCAATTAGGATCTTCAGTGAAACTTCATATTGATTCAACTCCGCCAATTCAGCATTTAGTTTTTCGATTTCTTGTTTCTGGTTATGGATAAGTTCATCTTTTTCAGCGATAACGATATGTGATGGCCTTGCATTCCATTGATCTATGCTGTGAAGGTACTTTTGAAACTGTTGGAGTTTTTCGATGCTTTGCCTGTGGATTGCGTGGTTACGTGAAAATGGATCCTGTATTTCATAATGTTTGATCCTGTTTTGAACGACCTGCCATACATGGCGAAAGAAATCCTCTTCACTTTCCAATTTATTTTCTAGAGCATAATTCAGGTGATAATTATAATAATCTGAATACTCTTTTTCGTCCATTCTGTAAATCTTCAACAGAAAATGGTTGTCATCATGGTTATGCCATAAACCCATGAAGGTTCCCAAATCATACGGGTGGGTCGAGAATGAAAAGGGCTTGCGGGGTTTAAAATAAATTAAATTCATTAATTATGGTTTTTGAATGAACTAAGCTAAGTTTTCTGACAAAATCTTGATTTGATCCAAGCTATCATGTTGATTTATTTAAAAGTATTAAATATTCCAACAGTTATAAATATATTTTTTTGCGTCAACTAGACACTTCTATCTATGCTCGACAATCTCAATACATCTTTGGTAAACGGCGGAGCTAAAATCACCACAACAGCAAAATCAGGAATGTAGGTGGTCTAGGGTAGTTTTTCAAAATGTTTTTTAAGAGTATTCATTCCGCCATATCAGACATGCTCAGCAAGATACGCTCTCAAAATTGAGAAGAGTTCCAATTTTTATATACGTAAATGTCTAACCTAAAGTCAACTTCTTTGATAGTAGCATACTACTCCAAAATTGTATCTTTGGATTTACGACTCTCATCTAACCAAGAGCGTACGAAAGGATAAACTAAGTAAGATGAACGTATTAACTATAAGCGCTGCCGATAGGTATCTGGCAGAACATATTGAAATTCACCAGCAGCTTCTTAACCTGATTAAAACGTCAATAGCGGGGAAAAAGGCAGTTTTTGCTAAAAATGATGCAGATGGTGCAGGGAAATTAGTGAAGAACGGATTACTTACAGAACATTTCGAAGGCAGAGTGGAGTTCAATTTTGATTCCATAATTATATGCCGAGTATACCAGCAGGTTGCTGAAGAAATGATGAACCGGTCGTTGCCAACCGAAATCGTTCCTGCACTAGAATACGTCAGAGAATTTCTAGAAATGATCTGCCAGCCAAAGCCTAGAACTATTTGGTACTTACATCTAGGATTTGAATTGGAAAGGTATATACTTGTCTGGCTCAACCAGGAACATGATAAGGATATCAGCAAATTTTATCCCACGATTGATCAGCAGGCGAAAGATGACCACGTACCGCTGCGTCATTTTGATATGATGTATTACTCCGCCTTTCCTTACCTTAATGATGATATTCCTAAAGCATTTGAAATGCTAAGATTCCTTTACATTGTCCCGGAAAAGAGCTATCTGGCCAAAAGCGCTATAAGCGAAGTTGGAGAGCATAATATTGAGCGGGCGCAGGAGCTTTACGAATATGCAAAAGAAAACAATGGGATAGCTTTAGAAGACTGCATGTCTGGATTTCTTTCAAAAATCTATGAGCGCAGTCCAGAGTACGCATTTAAAGAAATAAAAGATGTATTTATCAAAAAACCAGTAGAAGGTGCTTCAGGATTTAGCACCTTAAATTACCAAACCGCAGATCACATAAGAACTGCATATGAATTGCTACACGACCCTAAATTTGATATCGTTACCATTCGCAATCTGCTCCCAAAATTTTATACAAGAGTTATTGAAAATGTAAAATGTCCTGATGAGATTCGTGAAGAGTGCTTCAAGCAAATCGACAGTTTACTTGATATAGAGGATTTGGGTTTAAACCACGATTTGATATTTCGGCTGGGGTTGATCGAAGGGAATGATGAACAAAAAGTTGCCCTGGTCAACAAAGTGATTTTAATTAATCCCAGATATCTCGAAGATATTTTTAAAAAGATCAAAAACCCTACTTACCTTTTCGGAATTACAAGGCAGGCTTATATAATGTACGGCCCAGCAGTGAATTTTGGAATTTTTTCTAGCGCGTTTTCAACATTACACCATCACAATTCAGAAGGATTCGAACTAGAACTGCTTAGCACCCTAGTGGATAATCAGGCGGTAATTCGACTGGCGGGAATGAGAATTATGAGTAGTCAATACATGGGCATGTACAAGGTTGATTTTCTCAAACTGAATGAAAAGGGTCAGATCAGGATTATTAAAACCCTTCTTCCTCATCCCCATTCCATTGAGGATCTGCTGCCAATGATCTTGAAGTTGAGAAAAAGTGATCATAAGGCAGTGCGAAAGGTGTTATTAGAAGGTCTTAATGAACTTATTGATGCTTATGATGAAAACCTGCTAGATCTGGTTAAAAAGGATATGGATGAACAAGAGCCAGACGACATTGCAATGTTAGAATCGCTTAAAGCGGCGTTTGATCAATACATTATCGTAAAAAAACATAAAGAGGCGCTGAAGGAATTTGATCCAAGGATCAATGAACTTCAAGCGTTTGAAGATTATTTCAAAATCGAACATGAATCGCGGGCGGAAAGTATGGATAAAGTTCAGCAACAAAGCTTTTTTGCGCAAACAGCAAGTCACACTGCTGTGATCCGTGGCGATGCCTACAAAAGCATAGGCAGCGAGAAAATCAGCAAATTATCGACAGTTTCTACTTCCAGATTGATGGACATGCGATATTTTATGAACCCAGACGAATATCAATGGGCTTATCAACAGCAATTATCGGGGATGGATTATACAGACGACGAAACGCCATGAAAAATATAATTGTAAGAGAATACCTGGAATCCCTCAAGGAAGACCGGGAGCTAGATGCCATTTTTCCAATTCTGCTAGAGGTAATGGATTTTCAGATCATCACCACGCCTAAAACCACTAAGGGATATCAGCAATTTGGAAAGGATGTCGTAGCAGTGGGAATCGACCCGGCGGATGGGATCAAGAAGCGCTTCTATTTCGAAATCAAAGGAGAAAGCGACAAAGACATTACCAACTCCAACTATTTTAAGCAAGATGGTGTGAGGGAATCCATATTAGAAGCAAAAGACAGGCCTTTCAGAAACCATTCGCATCCAGAATTCAATCACCTGCCAATTAAAATTGTGTTTGTACACAATGGGGTCGTGAAAGAAGGGGTTCGGGAGACCTATGAGGGGTTTATCGAAGCTACTTTTCCCAAAATCGGTCAGCTAATGCCGAAAGGAAAAGGAGGGAAATCATCAGAACGCACTTCTAAAATTGCAGCACCCATTTTATTTGAATATGAGCGATGGGGTATTTACGAATTGAGCCTGTTGTTCTCAGAGAAATTATTCAATGAATATCTGCTTGTTGATGACATTTCAATCAATCTCTTCAAAAGGGTATTGCTTTTATTCAGCACACCAGGAAACAATAATGCAGACTTTAGACAACTGATCAACAGGATTTTCGAACAAGCCGGAGCATACCAGGAAATGAGCAGACGGAGAAAAGTGTTGCTGAGTGAAACGCTCAAACTCATTTCCTACGTCGTCCATACTTACGCCAAAGAGGCAGGGAACCTGGAACCAGCACGTCAATGCCTGAATTATGCCGTACTTGCCTATTGGAATTGGATCTTAGCCAACAACATTGAAACAGATCGGGCAGCTGTTAAACATTTTAATCGCTTTCTGTTAACCTACCGATCTTTCCTTGATGATTATTTCGGTAAAACATTACCAGTTGCAGAATTTAAAAACGGACTGTGGTCTCCGCATGGCGGCAGGTATGAACAGGTCGGTTATCCAATGCGTTCATTATCCTACCTAGCTTCACTGGCAAATTACTACGAACTCATTAATTTTGATAGAAAAAACGAAGATCCATCCGTTCAGGAACAGGTGAAAAAGCTTAGCAAAGTGATCGAAAACAATAGCGGAACACACAGGCCATTACTTGACGTGCACTCGATTCCAATTGTGGCTGCTATTTCTTTTTTCATCAAAAATGGTGCAAAGGACGAAGCCGTCAAACTGCTTCGACTTACGTGGACATCCATTATACGGGGTTATCAATCCTTCAAAAGATTGCCGGACGCAAGCATGCGGGTCAAAAACGTCAGTCAGTTCATGATCACCCAAAAAAAGAACATCTATTACGTTGACACCACCTCGCACTTAATGGGTATTTTGTTCGAATATCTAGTCGTTTTAGACCTGAAAGATGATTTTATTGAAGTCCAGCAGTTTCTTATAGAGCTGAATATTACACTTGGCGTATTTGTACCATACGATGATCAGCAGCTTCTTACTATGCCTGAGTTGAGCTCTGATAGTCATGAAATATCACTATTTTCACACACTCTGCATTACGAAGGTTACCATTCTGAAATTTCTTATCGGGAAGAATTTCCGGAACTTAAAACAGCGGTTCTGGCTAAACGCGAATTTAGCTATGATTACAGAACACGAAAAGCAGGTTTTGGTTTTTTGATTGACCTGGCCCATACGGAATTCCTGACCCCGTTCTTTCCTGATCGTTGGAGAATTAAAAACACTACTCCAGCTGCAAACAATAAAAAGCCCGCTAAAACAGTGGCAAAAAAAAGCACCAAATCTAAAGCGAAACCTAAATGACAGACTACATAATCCTGGACACCTGCATTTTCAGAGAACTTGGTTTCAAGTTTTACGAAAACGTAGATTATATTAATCTTTTTTCGTTTTCCATCGCTACCGAAGGCGAAGTGATCATGTCCAGAATTGTCGCTGAAGAATTCCTCAATCAATTCAAACAGGAACTATATAAAAAGAAGGACGTTTTTAACTCGAGTACGAGTGCACTTAAAAGGCATCCATTCTTTGAATTTGAGAAGAAATTGAACCTGAATATTGATATTGAAGTCGAAAAGAGCCTAGTATGGTTTAAGAAAACATTAGGCAATGATCCGAAGTTCAACCAAAGTATCACTGTACTTCCGGACACTAAAATCAGCGGTGTCCAGCTGACAAAATTCATAATAAACTCCAGAAATTCAGCAGCAAATGTCCAGATGAGGGATTATTTGATATGGGATTCCTTACTGGTGTTTGCCAAGGAATATAGCGAAGATACGTTAACCAAGATTGGGCGAAAGAAAATAGTGCATGAAAAATCAAGGATCATTTTCATCACTAAGGACAACGGTTACACCCAGAATTCCTTGTTCCAGGATCTTAAAGCGAAATACGGAGTGCAAAATTTAGAAGTGCTCTCCTCTATACCCCAATACCTGCATCAACGTGGCTGGAATCTACCTTTCTTGACTGAAAAGCTGATCAGCCAGAAGTTCACAAAGGAACGAATTTTGAAAGACTTGGACAAAGACATCAATGCATTGATTACTTATATAAACCCCATGTATGATGATGGCTGGGAGATGTCTGAGGTTATATCCAGATCAATCACAAATATTAATATCGAAGAGTTTTATAGCCATTTGGATTCGAAAGACAATAAGTACAGATATGTAGTTCACTTAAAGGTCTACCTTGATATCTTGTATGAAAGCCCTGATATATATGATCCTCACTCACGTGCTGAAGGTGGATACTACCTCGAAACATATGACTACCAAAAACGGCCAAAATTTACTGCTCCCGTGTTGTTTATATATGAAGGATTACTGGACATAAAAAAAGAAAGCATAAAGTCGGTCAAAATGATTGATTTCCTTCCTTGGGTTTACATTTATCCTAAATCTTAAGTTCGTAAACTTTAAAATCATCCTTCGGGATTTAGTCGTTATCCGCAGGAATGTTTAGTTTAGCATGTAAATCAGTCTAAACAATAAGTTCAAACGTGTCTCATGAAATTGAAGGATCTCAACAAAAGCATAGCAAAATTCGAAATCGGATTTGATAAAATCCGATTACAACACATTGGCCAATTACTCACTGAATTCCAAAAAGAATTTCCAATAGAAAACATCGCAAAACTTAAAAAGGAGGATTATGTTTACGGCACAATGTTGCAGGGAGGTGAACGCACGTTTTGTTACTGGTTGGAGAAACCACTGGATGTCCATGGTAGGATTTCTGGAAGCCCCTGTTCACAATATGGCGTATGGCACGGTACCCATGGTGATGATAAAGTGGTCAAATATCGGAACACCAAAAAGTATGGAAACAGCGTTGTTAATGCGTTTGAAGACATCAAATGGAACATAGGCGAAGTCTTAAAAGCAGGAGCGGCAAAAGATCACCAAAATATTGCTCAAAATAAAATAGCTCCGAAATTTAAAGGAAAAATCCTGGCTACCTATTACCCCAATGACTACTTAAGTATATATGCCGACGAGTATTTAGATGACATTCTGAAGTATTTCAACCTGGACGATTTAGACAGTTTCAAGGAGAAACCAATTAGAAAGCAGCAAAGGCTACTCGATTTTAAAGCTAGCCACGAGATAATGGATACTTGGTCGCTCACTAAATTTGCTATTTTTTTAAATGAAGAGCTCGATCAAAACTACTACCCGGAAAAATCAAGAAAAAAAGAAAAGAACCGCGTACCGACATTGATCGACATTGCCATGGTCAGTGCAGAATTCGCAGACAGCGAGGTTGACGAAGACCATAACCCTAGAAGAGAAGAGAAAAAATCCCATAAAAAGAAATCACCTGATTACCTGAAAAAATCCCGCAGAGCAAAAGCCATTGGAAACCGAGGCGAGCAAATTGTCTTCCTGAAAGAAAAAAGAGACCTGGAAAAAGCCGGATGTCTTGACCTTGCCAAAAAAGTAAAATGGATATCCAAAGAAACTGATGGCCAAGGATATGATGTGTTAAGCTTTGAACTAGACGGAACGCCAAAACAAATTGAAGTGAAAGCCACCAGCAGAACCAGAGGCCAGCTCAGCTTTTTCCTCACAGAATTCGAGCATCAATTGGCCAAGGGTTTTGAAAATTACTATGTCTATATCGTCTACGAAACGCTCAGTAAAACACCTAACATCTGGCGGATTAGTAACCCTTTTAACCCTTTAAAAAAAGGAATTAAAATGTTCGACTGTGTCCATGAAGTTTGTATACAGCCTAAATAGATGGAACTCGCAGAAATCCTCAACACACGTGAACAAGCTTATCTAATCCTGCTGCTGGCATCAGGTTTGTTTGTAATTTGTATTAGTTCAATCCGAAAATCTTTTGCCCCGGCAATCACATCGCTGTTTGAAAAAAGCTTCCTAGTTATTTATCTGCTCAACGTCCTGTACACCGTGGGTAGTGTGTATTTGCTCAAAACACTTAACATGTGGGACTTGTCGATGCTAAAGGACACCATACTATGGTTTTTCTTGGCCGCTTTCCCATTGATGTATGGTATTGCAAGAACGAAGGACGTTAAAATATATTTCAAGACAAAACTCCTTGACCTGGTCAAATTTACGGCAATCCTCGAATTTATTATGGGGCTTTACACCTTCAGTTTATGGGTGGAACTAGGAATTGCAGTATTCGTGGGTTTTCTTTCTGGCTTTAAAATGTATGTTCGCAACCCTGAAAAATATCGGAAAGAATTGAATGTGATAGACAGTGTAAACATTGTGGTCATCATATTATTGGTGGCCATTGAATTTCAGTTCATTGTTTTTAAAACCTCACTTATTTTTCAATTCCTGTTACCCGTTTTCCATTCTCTATTATTTGTTCCATTTTTATATGTGCTAGCCTTATACATGCGGTTTGAAGTAGCCTTTGCTGTAATGAAAATACAAATCCAACCGAACAGTCTACTTAAATGCACCAAAAGACTGGTTATGCTTAACTTCTTTTTCAACCTGAAGGGACTAGATCGTTGGAGAATTCACATCTTCAGGGTACACCCGAAAACCAAAGAAGACATATTTACCTCCATCCGGCACATCAAAGAAAATCAGAAAAACGAAAAGGAAAAGCCACTTGTCTTATCCGGTGATGGCTGGTCACCCTACCTGGCAAAGGATTTTCTTATTGAAGAAGGCATCAAAATTGAAAACTACATCAATTATTATGACGATTTTTGGGGCGTAACTTCGTTTTCAAAATCTCTTGACGACGAAGTATTGAGCAACTCCCTTACCTATGGTGTCTATGGCAACCAACATGAAGCCACACAAATTAAACTCTGGCTGCAACTGCTTAACCCCGCTCATACTCCAACGGCACAGGTACAATTGGCCAGCATGGCCGCTATACTTTATAAAAAGATTTTCGATCAACAGCTTAAGCCGGAAATTAATGATGCATTGATTGGCGGAAATGAAATAAAGATGAAGAACGGAATTTACGAATTCAAAGTTTACAAAGTTCCTTATCAGGCAAGACTCGGGGGATACGACCTGAAATTTGTTATCACACACCACAGACACATTTATGATGAGATGGATTAAACCATGATACTGATTGTCCCGTCCAATACATCAGCTATCTTAGAACTTTTCTGCCTTTCCTCAAAGGTTGTTCGAACTAAAAGAACAATCCCGGTATTAATACAAATCACTGCTTCTGTTTTTACCCAAATCATTCAGTTCCTTAAGTGATAACTCTTCAATACTAAAACCCCCAAACCAGCATACCTTTCGATCGCTATTCAGGAACTCTACATAATACCTAATCAGGTTACTGAATAAATTATAACTGAGGCAATCCGGGTTTTTTAGATTTAAACCTGTGAGCAGATTGGTAAAATCTGTTATTGAAATGAATATAGGCAAGTCAGGTTTTTCAAACTGTTTGGCAAGCAAAGACGCATAAGGATCATCAAAGCTGATCCGATCGTTTATCACGCAAATCTTCAATACATGATTCATTCGACTGATCATTTTCTGCAATTGCTCACCTTGTAATTTGCATTTTTTTCTTTTCACTTGAAGTTCAACGCGCATGAGTTGATTAATTGCCTTACTTATGTTGGAATGCCGCTTGGTTGGTTTATCACTCAAAATGAATTTGGATTCTATAACCATTACGCAGTCCCCATCAAAAAGCAAAAAGTCTGTGAACTCCAGTCCGTTTTCATACCTGGGGGAAATGAACAACTGATGATCTGTTGTAAATAACACTTCGAGTTTGCTGGTGAGACTGATCTCCTGCAAAGTCCCATGCTTTCCATCCTTCAAGTAGTCTGCATAATCAAAATAGGGTTTTTGCGTGAGTGGGTGCTTTAATGCACCCGCTTTATATTCTGGAGCACTGAATTTGATCTTTGGAGACTGCTCGTTATTTACATTCGCAATTTTCAGCTCAAATCCTTTCCGGACTTCTTCAGGAGTGAAATCACCTCTTATTGGTTTCAGACGCTCATCCTTATATTCAGGATCATTATAAACCTTAAATAACCAGGCTTCAAAGTCAGCAGGATTAGACTCAATTTTCAACTTAGCGCTGAAGAAATTATGATTGTTGTGATTGAAAAAGCACACAGTTATTTCATTAGCCCTATTGGCAAATTTTATCGCCCATTGGTCGAAGCCTTTCCATGTTGCATCTTCAGCTCCAAAAGAATTCCCGGCGATAAAAGCAGGCCTGCTTTTATCGTCCCAGATGTATAGCGTTGATCCCCTATGATCTAAATTTGAATTACGGATGATGACGCTCATAGGCTTTCCTTCAATAACAGACATCGTTAGTGCTGGCTCTAACTTCAGCAGCAAACATACTGAGCCTTCTTCGTCAAGATCAACGTAGTACCCGAAGTTTAACCTTTAATGAAAGTGTATCCCTCTCCGCTGCCCTCTCCGTAATATTTAGCCATATGTCTGCGAGATTATTTTTTCTTGGTTTTACTAATTACCCCCGCCTTCTCAGCAAGTCCGACCAGGTAGTTGACAAATGCACTGGACGTCACTAGCACATATTTTGCAGTTTCGAAATCAGGCGCCACGTGTTCGCCTGATACCCCATGACGAATACCCGCAGTTTTATCATTCGTAAAATTATAGATTTTGTTAAAACTTTCTTTTAGCTGATTGTTGACAGGCAAACCTGTCTTTTCAATTTTATTCAAAGCGTTTCCCAGTGTAGATTCGCCTGTAATTAATTTTGCGGCAGTTTCCACAGCACTGACCGACTCCTTAATAGAGTTTCTGTAATCGGGATCGTTCCGATCAGAAAGCAGTACCAACGCATTGCCCAAATGTACATTAACCCCGTCAAGGGCAGTATATTTCTTCGCCGAATTTAGAGCCTCGTCGATTGTATCTGTTTCCAGTTCATTTGACACAGGCACAATTAAATTTTTAATTACCCGGTAGCCACTGAACTCACGTTCCAGGACATAATTCAATTGATCGGCGTAACCAATTCTAACATAAGGTTTGCCTAGCAAAAACTGCATCAGGTCATAAATTTTGTTCCAGGATAACATTGAAAACTTATCATAATAGGGGCGCTCATAATCAAAATGGTTAGTCGGAATGGTGTGAACAGGCTGCTTAATGAAATTACTCATTAAATCAGTTCTGAATTCCATGAGACCTTCATCTGTGAATGAATCACGTTTATTGTAATACAAGACGTATTCGTGGATGAGATTCCAGAGAGAATTTTTTAGGTCATCATCCATTTGCTTTAATTGTATTTTTTTGAAACCTGTTTCCAACCCCATCCTTTGAGAAAACGACTGCGTGGTTTTTTTCTTGGTCATATAAATCGCATTAACTACCTTATGTTTTCACGTCACCTGTTATTGGAATACGCGAATCAACTTTTTAAAGCTATTAATAAATTTCTAACCAAAAAGTATTTCCTATACCTCAGTGAATCAATAGGACATATCAATAAGACAAATAGAACCGTTAAAATGATTAAATATATGATTAATATGTCCTAGATGTACTTTTCTCTGGATCCAACGATTCTTTGTTTGTGAAGGTGATCACTATTCTTGATCACTAGATAAGTAGCTTATTATTGAGCGGTCCAATAAGTTAACTTCCAATAAAATTATTGAATACCAGCTACAGAAAAAAACCAAACATTTCGATAAATTCTTTCTTAATATCTTTCAAGCGTAAACTTCAATATTCGCAACACTCTGGTTGTGAACGAGCTTTTACAGGCGCAACAGATTAAAAATCAATCATGGCGATTATATGGAAGGTTGTGTTCGTTAAACTTTGGAAGGCGACCTTACCTCAATATGATAGTTAAAATTAATGAGGTCAGCTAAGAAAACTTATGAATTGCTCAATCATTTGCCGTGGTAATGGTTTCAATAATCGAAATGCTTCACGATGACACTTTCTATATTTGTTTCCGCTGTTGCAGAAACATTTTGCAACCCTATCAGGTTCATCATGATCTTTGATAAAGTAGAGCATACGAACAATCCAGTTCAGATCATTGGCCTTGAAGGTATCAGTAAAAAATTCGAGGTTACCTTTTTTACCATGTGAGCGTTCTTTCAGAAAGAAGCCATGTATTTCCCGATATTTTTGATTAAAAAAATAAGGCTTTACTTGATTCTCTATAAATCCCCGCAAAGTTATCCCTTGCCTGCATTTTATCATTTCTTCAGGGATAGAGCTGATACAGCAATGTCCATCAGGAAAAATATGCCAGTCAATGTTTATCGGTATCCTACCACCAGTTTCATAGACATAGGGGAAAGAAAACGGATAATCCTCAGTACACAGAATCTTCACCTCATAAGTGTCGATAAGGTTCTGCTGACCATCCGTTAAAATTACCTTTCCAATAAGCATCGGAGCATCCTGCTCGGTCATCATCAAAGAAAATCCAGGTAAAGACGAACATATTAACTTAGCCTCTGCTTCAAAAAGAGAAAAATTATTGTTCATCCGCCCAAGGGTTCGAGGTTGCGGCCCCAGCTGCTACCGCGGATGCCAACCTGCTGTTTGTTTCTTGTTTTTCGTTTTTGCCTTCAGGAAAACGATTGCCCAAGTGTTTTCTCCAGAGTTTGCTAGCGGATAACTGGTTTTCTTCTTTCAAAGCCTTATCTGCATCTTCAATGAACCTATCCAGCGCATTTAAGAAGTTATTCTTCTTGTTTTCATCATAGTGTTCGAACAGATCATCATTGGGAACAGAAGGAACAACGCATTTAAATTCAAGATCCAGTGCTTTTTTTATCTCTTTTAGTAAATCCCTTAAAGTAATATCATCCCGGTCATTTAACACAATCTTTTCTTTTGCGTTGCAAGCTAGGATAGTTATGGCCAGGCCACTAGGCATCTTGTGTGAACAATCATCACACCAGCCTTTCAAATACATCACATGCCTCAACACCTTACCCGCTTTATCTTTTTTGCCTCTGAACCATTCTACAACTGCCTTTGGATCACTATCCTCAAACCCAGTGTTCTTTATGGCAATTCTATATTCCTGTCCATTTATCTTATAATAAACTGGGTGATCGATTTCATAATCTCCGGCAAATATGGAACGGATACATTTTTTTCTATGCTCAGGAGTAGTAGCTGTATATCCGTATACTGCATCCCAAATCCATCCCTGCATAGTTGTTGCTGTTACATCAGGTTCTCTGAAGAAGTAGATACCATCATCCAAATCGCAAATATCCTGCTTCGTGCGGATGCCGGTTTTCATTTTGTGCGAACCCTGAATAAAAAACTTAGGTTCATAGTCAGGATGGTTATCCTTAAACCATTTGCGGATGCGTTTTCTTAGTGCCTCTTTCGAGAAGATCATCCGATCTTTTTTTGCTTTTCCTATGCCGATCTCTTCTTGATAGTCCAGGAATAATAAGTGACAGTCTGCCATTTTATTTCGATTTTAAAAAGTTAATAATTTTTACCATGTTGTTTTTGGCCAGTTCGTCTCCGATGGCCTTCATACGTGCGATGTGTTTGTCCTTTGATGAATTCAACTCTATATTATCTCCTTTCATATCATGCTGAATCCGCAGGTAACTGAAAGTATTGCCAATTTTTTCCAGTGCCCTTTGTAAAAACAGCAAGTACTGTTCAGTGATCTGAGCCTGTGTATCCAATACCAGATCAACAAGTTTTGGATGTGGGAATAACCAGTCAAATACATTTTTTGGTCGCCAAGAGCGCCTAATGATCTGTTTGCCCTCTCCGGTACCAAACGAAAGCACACTAATGTCACCTATTGCTATTCCCAATTTGTCGGTTGCTTCAAATACCCCAATCAATGCAGGGTTGTTGGCAAAGATGCCTCCATCAATCATATTGATGTTTGTTCCTTCTCCAAATTCATTCTTAAATGAGAAGGTATGCGGGGGGAAGTAGACAGGTGCCGAGGCACTTGACATAGCAACGTGGTATGCTGGCAATTTATAATCCCTTCTATATTCTGGATGGTGCCTTGTCTTAAACACATTGATCGCACCATCATTGCCGTTAAAAGCAGGGATACAAACTTTCACCTTTAGGTCATTCATCAACGGATCAGCTCCCCCATTGGCCTCTGCATACACTTCTTTTAATTTTTTGAGGAGTTTTTTATTGCTATACATAGCATTAAAAAACACCCTGCCTTTACGGGGCAAAAAGCGGAAAATAAACCTGGGGAAGATTACTTTTGCATTATCTTCATAGAATTTGGCCAAATCCTTTACAGAAATGCCCAAAGCAATACCTATAGCCAGTATTGCTCCAGTGGAGGTACCACAGATTAGATCAAAATGCTCGTAAAGCTTTTTATCAGGTTCCTTCTGCTGAAACTCTTCCTCTAGTTCTGCCAGAACTCTTGCCGGGATTAGTCCCCTAATCCCGCCACCATCAATGGAGAGTATTCTAAATTTCTTATTTTCTTCTTCCATATTCCTTAATTAAATGGTTCCCCATAAATAGCGGCCCAACTGTTCCAGATGGTTGAGATACATCTTTCCAACTTGACAGATAGTTGTTTAGAGACAGCTTGGGCATCGTCTCTCGCCTCAATGGCTGTTTTAGTAGGATGATAAAGTACAGTATTAGGAAAATAGATTATCTTAGAGTGTTGGTCTAAAACCTGATCTTTGTATCCAAGCTGAAACATTACCTTCTTAAATTCTACATGTTTCGAATGGATGTCGTAAGTAATTATAATTGCCATATTTTTATATATTTATAGTTAAGTTGGGATCGCTTGCTTTAAGTGTCCCCATTATAGATATAACCGAACATTTTAAAAATCCCCCCACTGGTGTAAAAAAAGATTTACCTGGTTATTAATATTATGGAAGTTGGAAAGTACTATTATGGTAATCAGAGCAAATTAAGCCATCTAACAGATAATGATTGGAAGGTTGCGCTGGCGAAATGTGAAGAGCATATTAAATGGAAGTTGAAACAAAAGACGCTGTCTGGAGCCCATGCGGCAGCTAACTTAGGCGCTGATCCGATAGAGCATTATTTAGGCATCGCTTATGAGAAAGTGCTAACCGGAGAGTGGGAATGGAAAGACGAGTTTACCTTATCGCAGCAGTTGATAAGGATTGCTGATAGTTATATCAGTAAAGAAGTCGTTAAAGCAACATCCCCTAAAGGACAAGCGCTAAAGATAGAATACACTGATATTGAAGAAGAATTTTATGATCTGGCAGAACCTCCAAATGATGAGAATGAAAACCAGCAAATGGATAATAGATTAAAGCAGATAGAAGACGCTGCTACTGGGGATGAAAATTTAGAATTTATGATCGAAGGATTAAAAGAGGGAAAGAAAAGATCAGATATAGCTGAATTATTAGGAATTAATGTCCGGCAGCTGGATAAATTAAGAGAAAAGCTAATGCGACGGGTTCAAAAAACACAATCTTCAACAAATTAACATGGCAACGTTAAACGCAAAGCAAGTTTTGAGTAATCTATACGGGTTAATGATGGAGATCAACTATCACCGTTTAGATGAAGAAGTTTTAGAGGAACTTCAACAAAAATCAAATAGGCAAGTAGATAAACATTTAATAAAGGTCAAACAATTATCAGCAAAACTAAGGGCTCTGGAAAACAAAGACCGCTTTCAAAAAGCACTCGCCCAGATAGCAAAACTTAGAGAAAAAGGCCTAGACGAATTAAAAAAGTTATTAAATCCACAGGAAGCAGGTCAATTAGTGCCACTGTTCAGGAAATTTGATGAACTGACCAAGGATGACGAAAAATCTATCTTAGAGGATCAGGAACTACTCCTCCTGATAGAAATCCTAAAAAATAAGCTTGATAATGATCCAGAGCAATAACCCTTTAAAAGCTGCTCAGGAGTTACATGCTATGATTGGTTGGACACAACCATCCGATCTGACACTGGAAGATATTGCAGGTGCATTAGGTATTCTTGTAAAAGATGAACCGATAAAAGGTTCCGACGGGCGGATACTCATAAAAGGAGATACCGCAATCATCACGGTCAATAACACCATTACAAATCCTGGTCGAAGAAATTTTATTTTGGGACATGAAATCGGTCATTTTTTGCTCCATAAAGATGCCACGGCATTATTTTCTGACACTCCCTTAACTCTTTCTGAATGGTTTAAGAAAGGTATTCACGAAAAACAGGCAAATGATTTTGCTACAGAGCTTTTAATGCCGGCACCATTATACGTCAATAAGGTCGAGGGCAAAAAACTGAGTATAAATTTGATTGAGGATGTAAGTGCCTATTTCCAAACTTCTCTGTTGGCTACATTTCTAAGGTACATATCATTGGGCAGTTTTCCCGTGATGGTCATTTATATGGAAAAAGGTGTGGTCAAATGGAAATTCCACTCCAATGATTTTCCATTTACCTATCTTCCAATAAATTCCAACGTCCCTGCCTGGACTGTTGCGGGAGATTATTTTACTAAAGGTCAACTAGAACCCAACCCAGAAAAGGTAGATGCGATAGAATGGTTTGCCGAGGATTTTGAGATCAAAAAAAAGAAAGATTGGAAGTTATGGGAGCAATGTTACCAAGTAGGTGAAAGTGGCTTAGTTTCTGTTTTGTGGACTTACTAACCAATAAGAAGATTCTGACATAACTTTCTTCAAATTTTTAAAATAAAATATTATATTTACTTGATAGCAATTGCAACTAAAAAATACAGACAAAAAGGTGAGTAATTCGGTGAGTCGCTTTTTAAAAACCTTCCAGATAGCTTTTAAACGCTGAAAATTGAACGAAGTTCACATCCCAGCGGGATCACAGAGAACAAAAACCTTTCAGAAATGAAAGGTTTTTTCATTTGGCATCAACCCGCTTAGTTTCGAACAGAAGCGCAGGGCCTGGGTTCGATTTGTAAAAGGCTTAGGGCCGAGTTTGGGATATTGCGGGGCTGAGCCAATCCCAGCGAGATCACAAGACTGACATCAAAATTTTTAATGGTTTGATGTCGGTTTTTTTACTATAAATACTTGCTTGACATTAAGATATGTTTAGGTGTCACATTCATTTCAAGAGTTCGAAACATAGTTCCGTCAAATTTCAATTTTTTAGAAAAAAACGAACTAGCTATTGCTTGCTTACTCTCTGTAGCTCCCCGTTTATACAACTTTTCGATACTTGAAATATCGTTTGGGAAAAAATGAAGCTTTGATTACCCGCGCTTACGGATATAGTTGAAATACCAATGTTGGCCAGGCAGGTTTAGCTTTTGTATACCATTATTTTTTGCTTATTTTGAAGCTTAATTTTACCCGAGACTGTCTCCTCAGAAATGCAGTCTCCAATTTAATAATTCGCAAATGAATAAAGCTATTTTTCTTGATCGTGACGGTGTATTGAATCACGAAATATACGATTACATCTGTCGCGTGGAAGATTTTAAAATACTCGACTACCAGATCCCTGTCTTAAAAAAGTTATACGATGAAGGCTATTTACTCATTGTGATTACAAATCAGGGCGGTATTGCATTGAAAAGATATTCTGAACAGGAACTGGCCATCATGCATCAGATGTTAAGAAATGCATTTGTGGCCAAAGGTGCTGATATTGCCGGTTTCTATTACTGTCCGCATCATCCCACGGTGGGTGGCGAATGCAAATGCAGGAAGCCAGCCTCAGGAATGATTTTAGATGCAATTGATATGTATGACATTGATCCGGCATTATCTGTTATGATTGGTGATAAACCGAGGGATGTGGAAGCGGCCAACGGGGCAGGAGTAAAGGGCATCCTAATCGAACCGGATGAGCAGATTAGTTATGAGAAGGTGAAGGAAGTCCTTAGCCGGGAGTCTTTAGTCTAGCGTCTGTTGTACTATACATAAAAAAATCTAAGCCTGAAATCCCACTTGATATTTATGGCCTTCGACTGCCTCTGCCACCTAGACCTGATTGAAATGGCATTCCGGTTTTGTTAAAAATCAGTTTTACACTAAACAATCACCGGAATATAATGTAAAGCAGGACTATTGTAACCGATAAGCACTGTAACTGCTCTCCAAAAAATAAAATATAAGAGAGAAAATGGAGATGTAATTATAAATTTCAACATCATCCATTATTCATTTTAGCATACGCCTTTTGTAAAACAAAAAATCCTAAGTCTTAAACCGGAAAACCGATTCAAGACTTAGGACTCAAGATTTCAAGCTTACTTACCTGCTGCCTTAGCGTGGTCTGCTAAGAAAGTGGCTAAGCCTGAATCAGTTAATGGGTGTTTTAATAAGCCTGTAATTGCAGCTAAAGGCGCAGTAATTACATCTGCACCTAATTTTGCGCAGTTTACAATATGTAACGGACCGCGAATAGAAGCTGCTAGAATTTGAGTTTCGTATCCGTAATTATCAAAAATAGTTCTGATATCTTCAATCAAAACCAAACCATCGCTTGAAATATCATCCAAACGGCCTAAGAATGGAGAAACATAAGTTGCTCCGGCTTTAGCCGCTAATAATGCTTGTCCGGCAGAGAAAATTAAAGTACAGTTGGTTTTAATTCCTTTAGAAGAGAAATGTTTAATGGCTTTAACACCATCTTTAATCATGGGTACTTTTACCACGATTTTAGGATTCAAAGCAGCCAATGCTTCACCTTCTTTAACAATCTCATCAAAAGTAGTTGCAATAACCTCTGCACTTACGTTGTCTTCTACAATATCACAAATGGCTTTATAGTGGTTGATTACATTTTCTTCGCCAGTGATGCCTTCTTTCGCCATTAGGCTAGGATTGGTGGTTACACCATCTAAAATGCCAAGATCATGCGCTTCCCTGATTTGATCAAGATTTGCTGTGTCAATAAAAAATTTCATGGTTATAATTCTTAAATATTTGAGTTTCGACGATTGAACCCTGAAGAATTTAATTCCCCCTTCAGGGGATTAAGGGAAAAGAAAAAAATGGGCAAGCAACTTCTATCGCACCGCTACAACCTTCTACCCTTGCTATGTTCCCATCCTGGGGGAGTTCAAAGGGAGCTGGTCGTAAAAGACTTGCCCGGCACAAAGGTAGAAAAAGAAGTTGTTTTGCAAAACGCATTTGTGGAATTTTTTAATGATACAGGCTATCTGGCTGATTAATACGAGAATAAAATGATGGAGACGGATGAGGTGAGAGCTTGTCGGGGTAGATAGTTATAGCCGTGGGATTAGCCCTGCTGGCGAAGTCACCTTAAAACTAGCAAAGTCTGGCCATGCATTAGGCTTTTTAGTCGACTTGACTGGCGAGGCTTCAGTAGGGTAGTGTGCAGATAGCCATTCATCAGGCTGCTGCAGCTTTCTAATGTGAGTACTATAGTATAACCTGATCTACCAGCCAGATGAATCATATGATAAATGGCAAAAGATCTTCATACTTCTGCCTTTCGAAACTTTACAATTTTACTAAAATGCCATTTAAATAACCTATTAAAGGCTATTTTTGCTGATTACTAAAATGATAATTATAAGCTTATATATTTGTTTATATTTTAATATTATGGATTAAAATTGTTTAAAAACTAAAATTATTCCAAAAATTGTAGCAACTCTGTAATTTAACCATCGTTTTTTATATCTTAGTGTTTCCTATACACTAACAAACTAACGAGCAAAGAATGGAACCAAACAGTGGATTGTACGACGCGCAATTTGAACACGATGCCTGCGGTATTGGGTTCGTTGCACATGTGAAAGGGCGAAAATCGCATCAAATCATCTCCGATGCACTTACTATTTTAGAAAATCTAGATCATAGAGGGGCATGTGGAGCAGAACCAAACACGGGCGATGGCGCGGGTATCATGATTCAGATTCCTCACGAATTTTTTTATGACGAATGTTTAAAAGCGGGATTTAGCCTTCCTGAAACCAATAATTATGGTGTAGGTATGCTATTTATGCCAAAGGATATCAGATCAAGAGAGGAATGCAGGGAACTGATTTACCGTGCTGCTGAAAAACTCGGGCTGGAAATTTTAGGTTTCAGAAAAGTGGATGTAGATACTACTGATATCGGCAATATGGCTTTATCAGTAGAACCTGAAATTGAACAGGTTTTTATTGCCCGTCCTTATGTGGTGAATCCAGGTGTAGATTTTGAGCGGAAACTTTATGTTTTTAAAAACTACCTCATTAAATTAATTGCCAACACGGTTAACGGCGGTAAAGATTTTTATATTGTATCACTTTCCGCACAAACCATTATTTATAAAGGCCAGCTGACTTCTTTACAGGTACGTACCTATTTCACAGATCTGAGCGACAAACGCATGGTTTCAGCTTTGGGCTTAGTGCATTCCCGTTTCGCGACCAATACCTTTCCTTCATGGCGGTTGGCACAGCCTTTCCGCTTCATTGCGCACAACGGAGAAATTAATACGCTGCAGGGAAATTTAAACTGGTTCAGGGCTGGTGTAAAATCTTTTGCTTCCGCCTATTTTACCAAAGAAGAGCTGGATATGTTATTGCCGGTAATTGATGAAACCAACTCTGATTCAGGCTGTTTGGATAACGTGATTGAATTATTGCTCCATGCCGGAAGGACGTTACCACACGTATTAATGATGCTGGTTCCGGAAGCCTGGGATGGCAATGAAGATATGGATCCGGTGAAAAAAGCTTTCTATGAATTCCACGCTACTTTAATGGAACCATGGGACGGACCTGCAGCCATTGCATTTACCGATGGTAAACTGATTGGTGCAACACTGGATCGTAATGGTTTACGCCCTTCGCGTTATGCCATCACTTCAGATGATCGGGTGATTATGGGTTCAGAAGCAGGTGCATTGGCAATTGATCAGAGCACCATTATCGAAAAAGGCCGTTTAACCCCGGGAAAAATGTTTGTGGTCGACATGGAGCAGGGTAGGATCATCAGTGATGAAGAAATCAAAGCCAAAGTTTGTGGTGGTAGTCCATATGCAGACTGGATCAATCAATACCAGATTCGCCTGGAAGAATTGCCTGATCCGAGGGTAATGTTCACCGGTTTATCTGAAGAATCTATTTTTAAATATCAGCAGGTTTTTGGTTACAGCAGAGAAGATATCGATTTATTGCTGAAACCAATGGCTATCGAGGCCAAAGAACCTATCGGTTCAATGGGTACAGATACACCACTGGCCATTTTATCCAAACGCCCACAGCATTTATCAAATTATTTTAAACAGTTATTTGCGCAGGTAACCAATCCACCTATCGACCCGATTCGCGAAAAGGTGGTCATGAGTCTGGCTAGTTTTATGGGTAGCAATGGAAACCTGCTGGAACAAAATCCTTTGCAGGCGCATTGTGTGGCCATCAAACATCCTATTTTAACCAATCAGGAACTGGAAAAACTGAGAAGTATCGATACCGGGGTATTCCAGGCGAAAACACTTCAAACTTATTTCAGGGCGGATGGCAAACCGGGTGCCATGGCCAAAGCACTTGACCGTTTATGCCGTTATGCAGTAGATGCGGTGGAAGATGGTTTCCAGGTAATTGTATTAACAGACAGGGCAATTGATTCTGAACATGCGGCGATGCCATCTTTACTGGCCGTTTCTGCAGTTCACCACCATTTAATTCGTAAAGGTTACCGTGGTGCAGTTGGCATTGTGATTGAGGCAGGGGATATCTGGGAAGTACATCACTTTGCTACTTTATTGGGCTTTGGTGTTACTGCAATTAATCCTTACCTGGCTTTAGAAACCATCAACGGTTTTCAGAGCGAATCTGGTTTATCAGCAGAACAGCTAACCAAGAATTATATCTATGCAGTTAACAGCGGTTTGCTGAAGATCTTTTCCAAAATGGGGATTTCCACCTTACAATCTTACCAGGGTGCACAGATTTTCGAAATTTTAGGACTCAACAAGCAGGTGGTTAATACTTATTTTACAGGTGCGGTTTCGCGTATCGGCGGCTTAGGCCTAGATGAAATTGCAAAAGAAACGCTGATTAAGCATCACCGTAGTTTTGGGCCAGCCACGCAAACGGAAAATTTATTGCCGGCAGGTGGTACTTATAAATTCAGACGTAAGGGGGAGGCACATTTGTTTAATCCTCAAACCATCCATCTACTTCAAAACGCAACCCGTAAAAATGATTACGGTATCTTTAAACAATACTCTAAACTGGTAAATGAACAAACACAACAGGCTTATACCATTCGCGGTTTGTTCGACTTTAATTATAGTCGTCCTGCCGTTCCTTTACATGAGGTAGAATCTACTGAAGCCATCTTAAAAAGATTTGCCACAGGGGCCATGTCATTCGGTTCCATTTCTCATGAGGCACACTCTACCTTAGCCATTGCCATGAACCGCATTGGCGGGAAAAGCAATACCGGCGAGGGAGGGGAAGATGAAATGCGCTATACCAAAATGGAAAACGGAGACAGCATGCGTTCGGCGATTAAGCAAGTGGCATCTGCTCGTTTTGGGGTAACCAGTTATTATTTAACCAATGCGGATGAGTTGCAGATTAAGATGGCTCAAGGTGCCAAACCCGGAGAAGGTGGACAGTTGCCCGGCCATAAGGTGGATGATTGGATTGCAAAAGTGCGTCACTCTACACCTGGCGTAGGATTAATTTCTCCGCCACCACATCACGATATCTATTCTATTGAGGATTTAGCGCAGCTGATTTACGATTTAAAAAACGCCAACCGTGCCGCAAGAATTAATGTGAAATTGGTTTCTAAAGCAGGTGTTGGAACCATTGCGGCAGGTGTGGCCAAGGCACATGCCGATGTGATTTTAGTATCTGGTTTTGATGGGGGTACCGGAGCATCACCGCTGACATCCATTCAGCATGCCGGTTTACCATGGGAACTTGGTTTGGCTGAAGCACACCAGACTTTGGTGAAAAATAAATTGCGGAACCGTATTGTGCTGCAAACAGACGGACAGCTTAAAACCGGCCGGGATATCGCCATTGCAGCCTTGTTGGGTGCCGAAGAATGGGGGGTTGCCACTGCAGCTTTAGTAACAGCAGGCTGTATCATGATGCGTAAGTGCCATTTAAATACTTGCCCGGTGGGTGTGGCAACGCAAGATCCGGAATTGCGAAAATTGTTTAGCGGAGATGCAGATCATGTGGTGAATTTATTTCATTTCCTGGCAGAAGAACTACGTGAGATTATGGCTGAGCTTGGTTTCCGAACCATTCATGAGATGATCGGACAGGCCGATATTTTAAAAGTGCGTGAATTGCCCGCTGAAGACTGGAAGCTGAAACACCTGGATCTTTCTGCCATTCTTTATAAAGCTGCAGATAATGGCCTGCCTTTATTTAATACGGAAGAACAGGATCATGGACTAACACATGTATTGGATCATCAGTTAATTGCCGCTGCGCAGCCAGCCATTACGCATAATGAACCGGTTTTTGCCAGCTTTACCATAAAAAATACAGACCGTTCTCTGGGTACCATGTTATCCAATGAAATATCAAAAGTACATTTAGGCGCAGGCTTACCGCCTGATACGATCAACTTTAAGTTTGTGGGTTCTGCAGGGCAGAGTTTTGGTGCATTTAACACCCGTGGTGTAACCTTATCATTAGAGGGTGAGGCAAATGATTATGTGGGTAAGGGTTTATCCGGTGCGCGTTTAGCCATTTATCCTTTCGCTAATTGTGCATTTGTTCCGGAACAAAATATTATTATTGGTAATGTAGCACTTTATGGCGCAACCTCAGGAGAGTTATTCGCACGGGGTAAAGCTGGTGAACGCTTTGCTGTACGTAACTCTGGTGCAACAGCAGTTGTAGAAGGTGTTGGTGATCACGGATGCGAATACATGACTGGTGGGGAAGTCTTAATTCTTGGAGATACGGGAAGCAATTTTGCCGCGGGAATGAGTGGTGGGGTGGCCTGGATTTATGATGCCAATGGAACTTTTGCACGCAAATGCAATAAGGAAATGGTTGATCTTGATCCGTTACAAGCTGAAGATGAACAAAGGATAATGGCTTTACTTAAAACACATATCCGTTTGACAGACAGTAAGGTGGCCGAATTTATCTTAAGCGATTGGAAAACACAGTCGAACCACTTTATAAAAGTATTTCCTAAAGAATATAAAGCAGTTTTAGCAAAACGTAATCAACAAGTAAAAACACACTAAGCCATGGGAAAAGTAACAGGATTTCAGGAATACGATAGAGTTGCGCCCACAAGAGAAGAGGCTAAAACTCGTGTAAAACATTATGGGGAATTCTTACATGAATTACCCGCACAGGAATTAAATAATCAGGCCGCCCGCTGTATGGATTGTGGTGTACCTTTCTGTCAGTCAGGTTGTCCGTTAGGTAACGTGATTCCGGAGTTTAATGATGCTGTATATCAGGCAAAATGGGAACTCGCTGCCAATATTTTATTAAGCACCAACAATTTTCCTGAATTTACAGGGAGAATATGCCCGGCACCATGCGAATCAGCCTGCGTGTTGGGAATTAACCGTCCGCCGGTTGCCATTGAAGAAATTGAAAAACACATTATTGAAATCGCTTTTGATAAGGGTTTCATTAAGGCAAAGGCCCCATTGATCAGAACAGGTAAAAAGGTGGCGGTTATTGGTTCAGGTCCGGCAGGTTTAGCTGCCGCTGCTCAATTAAATAAGGTTGGTCATGAAGTTACCGTTTTTGAACGTGACGATGCACCGGGTGGTTTATTGAGATATGGAATTCCGGATTTCAAACTGCAAAAAAATGTGGTCGACCGTCGGATTGATTTGATGAAAGAAGAAGGCATCATGTTTAAATGCAATGCCAATGTGGGTGAAAATGTCGAAATCAGCACCTTGCTCAGAGATTACAACGCCATTGTTCTGGCTGGCGGATCAACGATTCCACGTGATTTGCCAATTCCGGGACGTGAGGCTAAAGGTGTTCACTTTGCCATGGATTTCCTGAAACAACAGAACAAGCGTGTAGCCAATAGAGAAATTGTTGCCGAAAATATTTTAGCTACAGGTAAAAATGTCATTGTAATCGGTGGTGGAGATACTGGTTCGGATTGTATCGGAACTTCAAACCGACACGGGGCAAAGTCAGTAACGCAATTTGAAATTATGCCTATGCCGCCACAGGCACGTACAGAAAATATGCCATGGCCAACTTACCCCATGTTGTTAAAAAACACTTCTTCTCATGAAGAGGGTGCACAAAGGGCCTGGTCAGTTAATACCAAAAACTTTATTGCTGATGAAAATGGAAACCTGAAAGCATTAAAGGTAGTGGATGTAGAATGGGAAATTGATGCATTGGGAAGGCCGGTAACTTTTAAAGAGGTTGCCGGTACCGAAAGGGATTTACCTTGTGAACTGGTATTTTTAGCCATGGGTTTCCTGCATCCACAAAAGCAAGGCTTGATTGAAAAATTAGGAGTTGAGCTGGATAACCTTGGAAATGTAAAAGCTTCTGAACATACCTACCAAACCAATATTGGTAAAATTTTTGCCGCAGGCGATGTTCGTAGAGGGCAGTCATTAGTAGTCTGGGCCATCTCTGAAGGGAGAGAGGCCGCCCGTAAAGTAGATGAATACTTAATGGGCGTGACTCAACTCGCCTCCAAAGATGCTGTTGCTTATGCTTAAGTAGGTTGAATTTTTATATTTTTTGAGGTCATGGTGCAAACCATGACCTTTTTTTTAGCAGATCCTGATGATGAAGCGGATGATGATTTTTCTGAATTGCTAAAGATGATAATTTTGCTTAATTACAATTCTTAGCAATGCTCAACATACTTAACCTGATTCAACAGCGACCAAAACAGTCATTAAAACAAACTTAATTGATCTGTTGGTGCTTGCTCTTTTCCAAAAATTGTTCTGCCCCCATGTTTCCAGCTTTCTGCTTTTTCCTGTTCAATCACTTTTTCAAAATTCAGGTTTGGAATAAAATCCTTTTCAGCATTCCTGGCAATCTGATGAAGCGATTTAATCGCCTGCTGCTTATCTGAATTTCCAATCTTAGCTTTCTCAACGGCTTTTTGTAAAACATTGATGGTTTCGTCAAAAACATTTACGGGAACAGGGAAGGGGTGACCGTCTTTTCCGCCATGTGCAAAGGAATACCTGGCCGGATCTGAAAAACGGGATGGAGTACCATAAATAACTTCGCTCACCAAAGCCAGTGATTGTAAGGTCCGCGGACCCATGCCATCCAGTAACAAAAGTTCCTCAAAATCAGCCGGCTGTTTCTCCTGAGCCAACCATAGTATGCTACCTAATCGTTTCAGGTCAACATCTTTTGCTTTCACTTCATGATGATCAGGCAGCACCAGTTTCTGAATTTCAGACATCATTATGCCAGGTGATTCTGTGGTAATATTCATCATCGTTTGACGCGTAATATGCGCTTCATTAGCCGTAAGATTAAGAATCTGTCCCTGGTTAATGCCACAAATACCCGAGTGTGGCGCTTCAATAAATGATTTTAAGTTTTCAGAATGCCAGTGATACCTTCTGGCGGTAGAGCTGGCATCACTCATTCCCTGCTGAACCACTGCCCAGTCGCCCTCATTACTCAGTATAAAACTGTGGAGGTACAATTGAAAACCATCCTGCACAGCAGTATTATCTACCTTTGCGCTCAATTTACTTGCCCGTACCAGTTCATGGCCATTTAAACCAGTTTGATCAGCAATTTTTAAAAGTTCATTTGGTGTTTCCCTGCTAAATTTTCCTTTGCCACCGCAAATATAAATCCCTAATTCTTTGGATAGTGGATTAACGGATTTTTTGAGTGCACCCATTACAGAAGTGGTAATACCTGATGAATGCCAATCCATACCCATTACTGCACCCAGGCTTTGAAACCAGAACGGACTACTTAGTCTGCGGATGACTTCAGCCTTGCCATATTCCATTAAAATAGACTCTACAATGGCGAGACCTAATCTGGCCATACGCTGCGCCAGCCATGGTGGTACGTGGCCATAATGTAATGGTAAATCTGCGCTGCCTGATCGTTTCAATACTAACAAAATTAGTAAATTGTTTTGAAAAAGAAGATTAATCTTTTAAACGTATACGACAGATAAAAAGGATTTCAGGCATAGACTAATCATTACCTGGTACCAGGCCAAAAAAAAGCGGGGCTATCGACAACCGATTCCCCGCTAAATGATTTAAGTGATACCAATTATCTCGCTCCCGGAGGACAGTTGTCTTTTAAGAATTTGGTGTAGGTAAGTGATAAATGTTCGCTGGTACCTTCGCCTTCAGAGATACTATGGGTCCGGTTTGGATAGCTCATCAATTGAAAAACCTTTTTGTTTTTAATCAGTTCATTGATCAGCATTTCGGCATTCTGGTAATGAACATTATCATCTCCTGTACCATGAATATAGAGTAGATTACCTTTCAGGTTTTTGGCATAAGTAATAGGTGACCCTTTAATATAGGCCTCCTTACTTGGAAAAGGTGTACCCATATAACGCTCCTGATAGATATTATCATAAGTCAGCTGGTTGCCTACTGCCGCAATGGCAATTCCCGTTTTATAAATTTCCGGATACTGGAACATCAGGTTTAAAGTAGATGAACCACCACCGCTCCAGCCCCAAACGGCCACCCTGTCTTTATCCATAAAAGAGTTTGTTGCCAATAGTTTTTTTGCGGCCATGGCCTGATCATGTACATTGAGGACGCCAATATTTTTATAAATGCTTTTGCGCCACATAGCTCCTTTCGGAACAGGTGCGCCACGGTTATCCATAGAAATATAGATATAGCCATCTTTAGCCATATCTCCCGCATATAACTTGTTCACACCTGCGCCATAAGTGTCAGCCGCTGTTTGTGAAGCTGGTTCGCCATAAACATAAAATACTACAGGATATTTTTTATCAGGGTTAAAGTTGTCTGGTTTTTTCATCCAGCCATCTAATTCAACGCCATCTTCTGTGGTTACTTTAAAAAATTCTACTTTATTTTTTGGAGCTTCCTGTTTAGATAATTGTGTGGTAATGCTTCCATCCATCGTAAAAGGAGTTCCTGTGGTAAAATTCATCCATTCCGCAATGGGTCTAACCACCGAGCTGTTATACGTATGACGTGCAAAAGTGGCACCCGGGGAGATATCATAGTTATGTGTTCCCGGCAGGATGGATGGCGTTACCTGCTCCAGTTTACCCTTGCCGTCTAGTTTGGTTTTGAACAAATATTTTTGTGTGGCATTATTCGGCGATGCCATAAAATAAACATAATTATTTTTTTCGTCAATAAGTTTAATATCGATGACATCATAATTTCCTTTGGTTACCAATGTTTGTTTCTTACCATCACGGCTTATTCTGTACAGGTGGTTCCAGCCATCCTTGTCTGATAAAATGGTGAATTCCTTATCTTCGGCCAGCCATTTCCACTCATCTTGTGCATCAATCCAGGCTTTTGCCGATTCAGTATAAATTGCCTTTGCAGCACCTGAATTTGCATCGCATAGAAAAACCTTACTTTCATTCTGCTCACGGCTAAGTTGCTGTAAAATAATTTCATTGCTATTCGGAACCCACTGCATACGTGGAATGTAATGCTGTATGTTATCGCCAGGAACCTTTAGCCAGTTGGTTTTAGCTGTTGCGATATTCACCACACCTACTTTGCAGGCCGAGGGATTTTCACCAACTTTTGGATACTCTACCGCAATGGTATAAGGGTAAATGGAATCTGTATTGTTAATCATCAGAAAGTTTTTGATTTTGGTGGCGTCTATTTGCCAGTAAGCAATAGTTTTACTGTCCGGACTCCATCTGAAACCGTCTCTGCAGTCAAATTCTTCCTCATAAACCCAATCAAAAGTTCCGTTAATCATCCGGTCTGTTCCATCAGTGGTTAAGGCTTTTGCTCCCGATCCGTCGGTATTTTCTACATAGAGGTTATGCTTACTCACATAGGCTACCTTAGTGCCGTCAGGAGATATTTTTGCAAACATCAGGGAAGAGGCTGGTTTATCTTTTCCTATTTGGATGATTTTATTGTTGGTTAAATCGGCCAGCCAATAATCACCACGGGTATCATAACGCCATACTTTTTTACTGTTGGTGTAAATTAATGCTTTAGTTCCGTCTGCTGAAAACTGAAAACTCCTGACAGCGATGGGGTTATTTTGACCCGCGGGTGTAAGTAAACCTCTGGAAACAACAGTTTTCTTGTCATTTTTAGGTAGGGTAACCAGTACAATCTCTCCACTTGAGATTTGATAATAGGAATTTCCGTCTTTTGCCCAATTAATACCTTGAGCATTTGCATCGCACACAGCAAAAAGCGCAATGCAAATGATGGATAATCTGAATAGGAAGTATTTAATCATAAATTTTTAGTCATAAAAAAAGCTTTTTAACTTTTCGGCTAATTTAAATAAAAAGCCGGCAGTTAAAAAGCCATATATTAATTGATTGTGTTTAATTATTCACCACCACCCTGCATTTTAGCAAGGTCTTCCATGGTTACAACTTCATATCCAGTCGGAACATCTTTAGAAATCGTACCAACTTTACCTTCAGCAATAGATTTTAAGGTAGTAGTGGTTTCTATACCTCTTTGAACCAAAGTATATTTTACCGGAAAAGCACCAAGACCTGGGAAATAATTCTGCGATCCAACGTTTGGTAAATCTAATTCTTTAGTTGCCCAAAGTTCGTGTGCTCCTCCTTTATCGTCTTTAAAAGTATATTTTTCTGCATTGAAACCACCAACAGTTTGTTTCTGTCCGGTCGCTTTGAAGTCCGAATATTTTGGCATATCGCCCATTACTTTGGCCACATCTTCTTTTGATTGTTTTACGGCAAATTGTTTTTGAGCAATAGGCACATCAATTAAAAGTAAACCAGTTTTATCATTGTTATCAGAAACGATTCCAATCATTGCCGGACCTTGTTCCATTTCAATTTTTGTAAGGCCATTATTAAACTTCACTTTTAATTCAGCAGGTGGCTCTTGTCCGCCCATGGCAGATTTTTGCTCGTCAGTTAATTTATATTCCAATCCGTAGGTAATTGTACCCTCGGTGATTTTCTTTTGCGCATGAGCGATTACGGCTGTACCTACCAAGATAAAGGCTACAACACTTGTTTTAATTGATTTGAACATGTTTTTATTTCAGTTTTAGTTATTTACCAGTTAATTTTTTCTTTATTCAGAAAGGATGCGATACCTTTTTTAAAATCAGCACTCTCCCGAACACGGGCATTAATTTGTATAGCGGTTTCTAAAGTTTTTTCTAGAAGCGGTTTAGTGGTGTGGCTAATGAGTTGTTTTGTAATCATTAATGAATTACCTGAACTCCCTACACACAAACTTAAGGCAAATTCTTTAACCTTTTGATTTATTTCTTCTGATTTTGTTACAAAATTGATTAAATTAAATTTTAAGGCCTGTTCTGCAGGGAAGGTTTTTCCGGTAAGTAAAATCTCCTTTGCGATGGTTTCATTTACTTTTTGCATCAGAAAGCAGGAAACAATGGCCGGTACAAACCCAATCTTTACTTCAGTATAACCAAAACTACTTTCAGGTGTGGCAAAAATAATATCACAAATGGTAGCCAGGCCGCAACCGCCGGCAATGGCATGACCTTCTACCTGGGCAATTACAATTTTTGGAAGGTAGTAAATAGTGGTAAAAAGTTTCTTTAATCGCTTTGAATCTGCCACATTTTCTTCAAAGCTGTTGTTTTGTAATTGTTGTAAATATTCTAAATCTGCGCCGGCACTAAAGGTTGATCCGTTAGAGTTTAATATGATAACCTTAACGCGTTCATCTTCTTCGGCCTGCTGAAAGGCGATTGTCAATGCTTCAATCAGTTCCGGATTCAGGGCATTACGCTTTTCAGGACGATTGATGGTGATAGTCGCTATTCGGTCACTTACATTGTATAAAACCAGTTGTTCCATATTATTCTGTTGATTGAACCAAATATGCAGGATTTTTCTTTAAAATTTGAAGCCGTGCTTTATAATTGTATTCATTTTTTTTAAACCGCTCAATTTTGTAGTCTTTATTGGTAGCATCCAGAATAATATTTTCATATTGAATTTCTTCAGGAAGATTCTCAATTTTAAAAGTAGTATTGCCTGTAAGCCAGATGGCATTAAATTTACCTGCTGCCTGCACTTTTTTATTATTCCACGATTCATCGATAATGAGAATTTTATACCCGTGAAAGATAATTTGTTGGTTTTGGAAGATAAAATTGGGTATAATGGTATCTGTTTTTAAATGCATTATGCTAATATGGCTCACCTGCAATTGGTCTAATGCCGGTTTCACTGAAAAGTGAAATGTCTGATCATCATGATTTAAATCTGTTAATAAGATGGCTTGATAACCTTGAATAAATGCTGCAGCATAATTTTTTCTCAAGGTAAAAAAGATAATTTTTTGTTGCCTGGCTGCTTTGTAACGATCATAAGAGAGTACTGACTGGTAAATTATGAAAGTGAGCATAGCGGCAAAGAGAAAGGTTTTATTGTATTTTGCCATGGCATATACAAAAAATGCAAGTGATAAACTGAGCAGTATTAATCCGGGTAGTGTGATCCACCAGGATGAAAAAGTAGCATAAGGTAAACCGGCAATCCATTTTAAAACCTGGTTCGTCGTTACAATAATCCATTCAAATAAGGGTGTAAGTTTGCCTGAAAAGGGGAGCAGTATCACAATACCTAAAACCATTATGATCATCAGCGGAAGGGAAATAAATAAGTTTCCAAGCAGAAAATAAACCGGGAACTGGTGAAAATAATATACACAGAGCGGAAATGTAGCCAACTGTGCTGCAATCGAAAGTGCGGTCAATTCCCAGATTTTATTTAACCATTTGTTTTCCAGATAAATCCAGGTGTAAATTTTAGGCTGCAGGTACAACAGACCAAAAACAGAAAGATAGGAAAGCTGGAATCCGGGATCCCAGATGAGAAAAGGCTGATAGATTAACTGGCAAAAAGCAGCAAATGCGAGTATATTATAACTGTTTTTATTTTGGGCAAAAGTTTTTGCTATGATAAATATCGTGATCATAATCGCAGCACGAACAACCGAAGGGGATAAACCTGTAATTAAAGCATAGGTCCATATTAGTGTACAGATAAGCATGAATTTAAAAATTTTAAGTGCTTTTTGTTTATCCAGAAATACCAACAAAAAATCGAGCGCAAAAAATATGATGGCCACATGGCTTCCTGACACGGAAAGGGCGTGTATGGTCCCGGTTTTAGCATAGGCCGACAGTGTTTCTGCAGAAAGATCGGCACGATAGCCTAAAATGAGTGTAGAGGCTACTGCAAAAGCTTCATCATTTTTAATGTATTTTCTGTATTTAATAACCTGTTGTTCCCTCCAGTTTATGGCAAACCTAAGCATGGGATTTCCCGTATTTCGACCTGTTTTAATGAACTGGTTTTGATTGATAAAGGCTTGTTCATAAATGTTTTGTATAGCCAGCCATTGCTTAAAATTAAATTCTCCGGGATTGTAGGGCGGCTCTACTGCCGAATATTTAGCCAGAATAAATAATTCATCCCCATATCGGAGTTTCAATGGTTTAAAGCGATCTGTTTTGATGGCCAGGAGTATTTGTCCGCTCAGTTTGACAGGTTTGTTTTCCAGGTATCCTGAAATTATTTTAACCTTCAACCTGAGTATCCCTTTACTAAATGCCGGTTCACTGTTTACCATAACCTTTAAATAATCAACAGTTTTTTTAGTGAAATAATCTGGCTTAAGCTCTTCCTTATTCATAAAAGTTAATAAGCCACCCAGGAAAAAAAACAGGAGGTAAATTAACAGTCCGGTATAACCTTTAAACCGATAGGCATTTAGTTTTTTATAAAAAATGTTTAGCATGCAGATGGTTAGGTACAGCAAAAAACAAACCGTACCAAGTACACTAATCATATGATCTCCTGAAACCAAATAAAAAAAGACAATTCCAGGTATCAGGGCTGCCAATATTCTGACGAAAAAATATTCTTCCTTAAGCATCTGTTAAAATTGATACCGCAACTGAATCTTTATCTCTGATTTCCGGTTTCCCTGAATTTCATCTAAATAGGTGCCAATGCTTTCCACATCCCGATAATAGAACATGGCATATCTGGCCCATATATTTAACTTTTTGCCGAGGTTACACTTTAAGTTCAGGTACGTTCTGAATCCCTCGCCACTGTACATGCCGAAAGCAAAGCTGTAGAGCACATCATCCTCATAAGCATAAATCCGGCTATTGTAACTTGGCGTATGAAAGTATGCAAGCCTTATATTGCCTGTTATGCGCGCAAACATGGGAGAATAATCTACATCCTGATAAATCAGGTAGCCAAATTCAGGTCTGCCAGGGCCTTTGTGGTACTGAGATACTTCCATCCGGTTTTGGAAACGCCACTTCGGACTGGCCTGCCAGATAGATTCGAGCCTGTAGCCCTCTCTTTTTACATCATCTAAAAAATTTACAGGGACCTTTGTATCTGTATTTTGCTGTTTGATCTCTGTTTTAAAACGAAGCAGTATTTTATAGTTTTTATCTGGCGTGTAAATCACCTGACCTAACAATTCATAACCTTTTGAAGGGGCATCAACCCTGTATTTCAGCCATGGAAAACGGAAATAATCGCCATAAACAGAGAAGGCCCAGTGTTTATCGGGATTGATATTCAAACCCATATAAATTCCTTTTTCGTTGACTGCTTCACTTGATTCGGCCACAGCCTGATTAAAAAAGTTATGGTAATTCCGCTGGTAATTCCGATGTGTAATGGCTGCTGATATCGTTGGCGATAAGCTGATAAGTGCACCATTCAGATAGGCCATGCCCCCCGGCATACTTTTGCCAACCTCGCCATAGAGATAAATGTTTTTATAAGTATAATTATAATATATGCCAAGATTAGTTAGCGATTTTCCGGTAAAACTAAACTGATCATATAATGCTTTTTGGGTAATAAAACGATTTCCATACTGGCTATGGTAAGCAATGGTACCAAGTGAAAATTCATTTTTATGGTACTGCAGTGTGGCACCATAAACCTGTTGATTTAATGCATTTTTATTGGCGATTTCTGAAGGTGTTCTGTGCAGACCAGTTTGGTTAACGGTTGACTGTACCAAATCTCCATTATTGTCTAGTGCCTGACTTGCATCCAGTTTTCTAAACGAAACAAACGGCGTAATATCAAAGCCTTTGTACAGGTTGATGGTTGCGGAAACTCCTCTGAAAAAAGAATATTCATTAGTGGAGTTATAAGGTCTTAACCCAAGGTCCTTTTTGGCAACGCTGGTGACATCAGGGCCTTTACCAAATGAAAACCCGGACCATAACGTCAATCCCTGTCCAAACTGCAAGGTGTAATCGCCCATAACCAGTTTTTGGATCTTTCCAAGTTTAAACAGTGCAATATTTCCTGAATAAAAGTCAAAAGGCCTGGCTATGAATTTTTCACCCGCATCTTTGTCTAAGGTAATGGCCGCAGATAATATAGTACCATAGTGGTATCGATACCGGCTTTGAAAACGTTCTGCCGAACCTAAATACCTGTTGCCGGGTAAATCTGTAAATCCTTTCTGCTTTTCCAGAATTTGTGAAAAACGCATCAAAAAATCATTTTCGCCAGACTGCATCATCTTTTTAAAAGATAGTTTTTCATATTCGCCCATATCCTGAAGGGTAACGAATGGCAGAAGATTTTGAACTGTTCTTTCATCAAAACCATCAATGGACTGAAGCTCCAGGACATTAATCAGGTTTCCGTTTTCTTTAATATAGCTAAAGAAATTGCTGATTTGTAATGGAGAAAGGAAAATAATCGTTTTTAGTTCATCCGGATTGGTTTGATTGAGGTTAATCGGATTTTTACGGTAACGCATTAAAACATCGACCAGTTCAGTGAGGTCATAATCATCAGGAAGATGATCTGCAACACTTTCCAGGATATCCCTTATTTCTACCTGTTGTTCTGAAACTTGTGCATTTGCAATAAATCCCATTATTACAAATAAGGCGGTGAAGATCCTAAAATACATAGCTGATTGCAATTTGAGGTGCATAACCCAGACTGGCTTCATAAGTAGTAGCCATATCCAATACAAATTTTTTGCAATTGATCCCAAAACCCGCATATTGCTTAAAAGGCTTTGTACTTAAGCCGCCCCGAAGACTTAGTAAGTCAAAAAGTTGATATTCTACGCCTATCCTGACATCAATTGGTTGATCTGTAATTTTGGATACCGTTGTTGCAATTAATACTTTTTTACTGGCCAGATAACTAGCCCCGATATTATATGAAGCAGGTATTTTCGCGGAGCGCAAACTGGCACTATACTGCTGCCGTGATGCGTTACTGCTGAAAGCACCTGTGCTGAAATGCTGATTAAATTGATATAATACACCCGCATCGATAGTGTAAGCAGTTGATGCGCCATAATCTTCGATCTTTAACTGATGATAATTGCCATTGAGTGCTAATGCTAGTTTTTGTCCGAATTTTTTAGCGTAGGCGAAGCCTATTTTACTTTCATGGTAGGACGCAAATCCATAACGCTGAAAACTGATACCTGCATAATTATTTTTAAAAGGAATTACAGCAACGAATGCCTGGGTGCTGATTTCATCACTTAAAAGATGTTTGATGTAGTTTAATGAAACAGCCGGATGATTGAGAAAGGTAATTCCGGCAGGATTGGCCTGTAATGTCCATATATCATTTACGGCAGTTCCGTTATCAGCAAGAGCGGTGAGCCTGGGCCCTTGACTATTTTGCGCATAAACGCAGTTGGCAGATACATATATCACCAAAAAACACAATATTTTCATAATCAGGTATTAACCGGGATGTATAAAAAATAGAGTGATTTTGATTATACTTTAAATGTATAAAATAAATTACAAATTTGAAGTTTAAATAAGTGAAAAATTTTAATTATTTTGATTTTAATCCATTTTTACAGCAAAAACTTCCTGCTGATTGGACACCATACTTGCAGCAAGGGTTTCATTTAAAAACTGAGAATTATAACCTTGATCAGAACGATTTATAAATAATACCGTTCTGCCTGATATCATTTTAATAATCGGATCTGAAAGTTTGGAAGCAACTGCCGGGCAACCCTGACTTCGCCCTAACCGCCCGAGCTGATCAATTGTTCCCT
This sequence comes from Pedobacter sp. MR22-3, assembly GCF_026240075.1. Taxonomy (NCBI): domain Bacteria; kingdom Pseudomonadati; phylum Bacteroidota; class Sphingobacteriia; order Sphingobacteriales; family Sphingobacteriaceae; genus Pedobacter; species Pedobacter sp. MR22-3. Next base: position 39,374 of record NZ_JAPIVF010000011.1, read on the forward strand.
GCGAAACATAATTCGCGCCATGCAATACAATGGCTCTTTCACGGGCTTTATCGTTAAAACCAACATCCATTCCGTCAAGCTTAAGCGAGCGGCCATGTTTACCATTATAAATTTCACCGGTAAGGTAAAAACCCAGGCTGCTCTGATTGGAATTGGGCTTGTTCGAAAAACTGTCGGGTTTATCATGTCCGCTATTTTGACCATGCGCCACCCAGGTATTCATCAGCAGTTTATTGTCTTTAAGATCAATAATGTAAAGGCGCTTTTTACAACTTTCCTGATCAAAATCCACAATAGACAGGATGTCTTTTGATTGTGTTAAGCCTGAGTATTTCAGATTGTAGAAACCTGTAAATGCTTTTTCAAATACAACCTCACTTAACCCGGCAGAGTCGAGTTTAGCCTGATGATAAATATTAGAAACATAGAGATTATAAATACTATCCTTAACAGGTGTAAATAAAGATAATTGTTGTTTTGGAAATTCCACTACCGTCCAACTTGTGCAAACCATGCTGATCACTAATAAAATCACAGCAAGGCCAGGGATGCTTTTTCTCATTCAGGAATATTTGGTAAATTACTGGTACTTATACGAGGTAGAAAAAGATTTATTGTAAGCGAAATGCTGTAAATTTATCATTACAAAGTGTTTTACTTTTCTGTGACTGATCATCCAGGTTTTACTTGGCTATCATTAAACTTTTAAACTCATGCGGCATTTTGTAACAAAGTACCGTCAAATCTGTTATGCATAAAATAAATACCAGATGAAAATTTTATTGACAGGCGCAAATGGATACATCGGGACCCGTTTATTGCCTTTACTTTTGGATCAGAATCACGAAGTGGTTTGTATGGTTCGGGATAAAAGAAGGTTTATTTTAGCATCAGAGTTGCAAAGCAAAGTAGAGGTGATTTCAGGTGATCTTTTAAATGCTGATGCGCTGAACGAAATACCTGAAGATATAGATGCGGCTTATTACCTGGTGCACTCCATGTCGTCAAGTGCTGAGGGTTTTTCTGATATGGAAAGAAAATCTTCTGTAAATTTTTCTGCAGCCATAAAAAAAACGAATTGCAGGCAGATTATCTATTTAACCGGAATTGCAAATGATATGCATCTTTCCAAACACCTTGGTTCCAGATTAGCGGTAGAAGATGAATTGAAATCATCACAAATAGCCTGTACCATTTTAAGGGCTGCCATTATTATTGGTTCAGGTAGTGCTTCTTTTGAAATTATCCGTGATTTAACAGAGAAAATCCCCGTGATGGTGGCCCCTAAATGGGTTAAAACACTTTGTCAGCCTATCGGTATACGTGATGTGCTGGCTTATTTGACGGGAGTACTGGATAATGAAAAAGCTTATAATGAAACATTTGATATCGGCGGACCCGATATTTTATCCTATAGGGATATGCTTTTAGGTTATGCCAAAGAGCGAAAACTTAAACGCTGGATTATCACCGTACCCGTATTAACTCCAAGATTATCGTCACTCTGGCTGAATATGATTACGCCAGTGCCATATGCGTTGGCCAGAAGTTTGGTTGATAGCATGAAAAATGAGGTCGTTTGTAAAGATAACCGTATTCAGAGGGTGGTGCCTAGAAAGTGCTTAACTTACGCAGAAGCTTTGCACCTTGCATTTGAAAAAATTGATCAGAATTCTATTGTTTCCAGCTGGAAAGATGCCCTCAACAGGGGCTATTTGGATAATGATTTTATGGATCAGATAAAAGTTCCGCAAAATGGCACGCTGGAATATAAGGTGAAAATGCAGTTTGACAGGGAAGCAGAAGAAGTTTTTGAAAATATATGGAGCATTGGTGGAAAGCGGGGATGGTATTATATGGATTGGCTATGGCAGTTAAGGGGATTTTTAGATAAAATGTTCGGCGGAGTGGGCGCCAGACGTGGTAGAACCAGCAGTACGGATTTGCAGGCCGGAGATGTTCTGGATTTCTGGCGGGTATTACTGGCCGATAAAAAAAATAAAAGGCTCTTGCTCTATGCGGAAATGAAGGTTCCGGGAGAGGCCTGGCTGGAATTAAAATTGGTGAATTTTCATGGTAAGGCATTTTTATCACAGGTTGCCACTTTTAGGCCCCGCGGATTGTGGGGACGTATGTATTGGTACACCATGTGGCCTTTTCATCTGGTACTCTTCAGGGGGATGGCCAGACAAATCACAAAATACCGGACTGATCATTAGCTGAATTTACTTATTTTAGCGTTTTAAATTTCAATTATGCCAAATCAAGATCATGATTACTCTTTCTGGACCAAATACAAACGCTTTGCATCAACTGAAATTATTATGTATCTCATCATGATCATTGGAATCGGGCTGGGCATTATTATTTTAAGCTAAGCACCAGTTTTAGGCGGTCTGCCATGTGAACATCGTTGATAAACTTTGAAAAATCAGCATATTTTTCAGCAGGGAAGGTGCCGTCATGCAGTACCATTTTCCTGAAGTAGGTTAGCTTGCTCCCTTCTTTACTCACCTTAAGCAGGTATTCGCCAAATGGATTATTAAAATGCTTATCTTCCACCAAAACCAATTCCGGTTTTAAGTTATCTGGTAAATTAAATTCCAGCGTATCTTCATCTGTAAAACCGCGGTTAATGTAAACCGGTAACGTGCGGTTTCGCAATTCCTGAACTGTTGGCTGAACGTTAAACGCATTCAACTGCAGATACATTTTACGGCCATTTAAAGGTGCATAACTTCTGATACTAAACTGAACATCCTCCGTAAGCTGAGGGTTGCTTTCTTTTTTTTCGGTAAAGAGAACACCTTCAATATTGATGTTATCAATATTATATACCGCTCTTAAAAGCTTATATTGTTCACTTAAAGGCTTATCGGTTATTGATTCACGGTTATCATACTGTCCTCCTGAAAATATCGTATTCATTTTACCAGTAACATCTCCATCAGGGTTAACGGTCAGCATTGCTTTACGGATCTGAAGATTACGCTGTGTAGTTAATTTGGGCGTATGCATGAGCTTTCCGCCTGTTGGCGTACAGGCAAAAACGGTTCTGTCATCTGTAAAATCACTTAAAAATCCGAAAGGGATTTTCTGATTGGTACATTCCAGCCAGGTGGTATCTCCCTTGAGTGGCATACATAAAATGATATGGTTGCCCTGCGTCATGCTCGCATAATCGGGATCAACACTTTTTTTAACTGATCCTGCTTGCACAACACAATAATAAGATTCGATGTCAGCAGCTTTAAGTAAGCTTTGCATATAATTCACCAGTGCCTTACAATCTCCATAGCCAAGCCTATCTACCTCACTGGCAGCAACAGGCTGGAAACCACCAATGCCAATCTGAACACTGATGTAGCGTGTTTTTTCCTGTAAAAACCGATATATCTTTCGGGCTTTTTCCTTATCATTGTTTTCGCCTTTAACCAGGTCTTTAACCATTTGTACAGTAGCTGCAGGTAATACAGTCCTCTCTTTCAACAGGTCATCATATATCCACTGACCGAGATCCTGCCAGTTATTGTAATTTCCTTTATGCCCGTAATAATAAAACTGCCGGGGGGCAATCTGTACCTTGGTCAGGTAATTTTCAGGGTCAGGACTAAAAGGTTCTGATTTCGTGGCAAAATGGTTACTAATGGACCAGCATAGTTTTTTATGCTTTTCATCAGCGCTTTCTATAGGCTTACCGGGATAGTTTTGGGTTTTAATCCGAACCTGATCCGCAGGTTTACTGATAAAAGTATAACTGCTCTTTTCAACAGAAACATTATGCTGAGCTGTTGGCATCCAGTCGTGAATGATCAGGTTCTGTTTATTTCTGATTTCCACATCATAAGAAATGGTATAGGGATACTGATTTACGGATGGTGTAAAAAGCTTTAATCTGCTGTCGGTAAATAAAGAAAACCCATCTACAGCACTCATATCAGAAAAATCGTTCTGGTTAAATTTCCGGATCAATATTCCGCCAGCATTGTATATTTCACCCTTAATACTTTTGATAGCATTATTTTTATCATAACCAATGGCTATGCGTGCATTATCATCTCCATTTTGATTAAATACGGTAATTGTTTTTTTCTGCAGGTAAGTTACATGATCGTCTGCAATCATATCTACCGTAATTTCTTCATTTCTGATACAGGCATTTGCCCGGTTGCGAAGCTGTGGCGAGATCAGGTCGGCATCAAAATGTAATTGGGTAAAACCCGGCCTCGGTAGCAGTAAAAGCGATACGAGTGCAATGATATATTTCATTAATTTGCCTTCTTAAGTAAATACTCACTTTTTTGATTCTGAATGATTTTACTGTAAAATGCTTTCAGATACAGATACTGAGATGGCTCATAAACTGCTTTGTTCAATTGTAAAACCTGATGCAGTGACAACTGATTGTTTTCCAGTGAGGTATTTAGCAGATACTTTCCCCCGGATTCGGGTAGACCTATGGCCATGTCTTTTGGTTTTTCCAATAATTCATATTGATCAGGCAGCGTAATCTGAATGGATATCCGCTCATCAGTAGCTGCACCCAGATCTACAGGATAGTTTCTTTCATTCAGATTAAAAGGATTTTTGGTAATGGCATTAATAAAAAACGGACTCAGATAAAATTGTTTGTTTGAGCTGCCGTCATTCACCGTAAATTCAACTTCATATTTTTCAGTGAGTATATTCTCAATACTGTCCAAATTATCAATTTCATGGTGTAAGATTTTTATTCGCGGTAAACGCTCATCAATTTTCTCTACATATTCATCTATTGACCCGGATTTCTGAATGTCCTTTCTTTTATTGTATGCCGCATAACCCTGTGTGTAAGTAATTAAATTTCCGGTTAACTTACCCTCAGCATTTAATTTGCCTGCTAAAATATAACTGGTTATGCTTTTCTGGCTTGCATTCAAATCAATCCAGTAAGAGGCCTTTTTAAGGTTAATCACCCGGCCCTGATCATTGATGCATCGCAATGGTAATAAACCAAATGGAAGCAGGGGTTCAGAAGCATCTAATAAATAACTTTTATCGCCAATGTTCACTTTAGCTACCACATAATTAAAATCAGAGATGACAGGATATAATTTATTGATGGTGCCGTTTTCTCTGGTTGATAAAATAACAGCTTCTGCATCCAGGTTAGCTGCTGATAAGGCTGCTATCAGGTTAAGATTAATATCAGCCACGCTGCCGGATCTGCTTTCCAAAGATTTTTTGATACTGTTTTCTGAAAATACGCCATAGTAATTATTCCATTTGATTTGTTTTTTAATATAATTAAAAATGGCCCTGGCTTTCTGCAAGTCATCCGGAGCATTTTGAATTATACCTGCAATCAGATCTTTATAAATGTCTTTTTTCTTCATTTGCGAACCAAATGACTGATCAGTAGTAAGTTCATAATCCACATCTTTCCAGGTTTTGGTATATGAAGTTTTAGCACCGTTCGGATAAGTTAAATCAGATAGTTCGAAGTAAATAGCAGACTTGAAATTACTTGGAGCCGTCATATTTTCTTCTTCCACAAATGCAGGAATATCTTTCATCAGGTAGGTGATTTTGGAACAATCTATATTTGCCCCGTCAAATCTTAAACACTCTTTAGAAAGTTCAGCCTTTTGGTCGCTAAGCTTCTGGTAGCCCTTTAATGAAACATTATAGTTGTATATACCCGGGATAAAAACCTGGTATTCGCTTGATACTTTAGGCAGATCAGACTGGAACTCCCAGGTTTTAAAATTGAACAATCTTGGCGATTTTAATTTGTAACTGTATTCAATGATCGCACCTTCTCTCAGGTTGGGTAAAGTAAACTTCGTTAACTGGATGTATTTCGATCTGTTTTCTTTAAAAACAGCTTTTCTATCCATAACGGTTTCTGCGAAATTTCCATCGATAAAATTAAATGTAGAGGCTTTCAACTCAGTAATAAGCTCTTCATAATTGGCACCCTTATAGGTTGGGATAATGATGTTTGCTGCACTGAAACCGTTTTTATTATATATTTTAATTTTGGTATGGTATTCGAAAACGAGCTCAAGCTGCCCACTGATGTCATGCTTTTGGATGCAAGCTGTTCCGAATTCTTTCAATACAACCGCATTCGCATTGCTGTCGATTTTTTTCCGGTCAAAGTCCATCTCATCATGGGTAACCTGTCCGTAAGTAAAATTTTGAGCAAATGCAGACCATGCAGAAAAGCAAAGCACAAGAGATAACAAGAAGGTTTTCATGTAAAGCGTAATTTTTTCGCAATTTAATATTCGGAAAGATAACCAGGAAATATTTTGAATTAAATAAATGTGTTGTACAAACAAACCAATCCTTTTTAGCACTTTTGAATAAATATATATTAATGGATGTTGATTACAGCTTCATCTCAATCTGATAGTAAAACTGATGAAATTAAATTTAAAGCGACCTCTGGCATTTTTTGATCTTGAGGCAACAGGTATAAATGTAGGAGCAGACAGAATAGTAGAAATTGCCGTTTTAAAAGCAATGCCTGACGGAACTGAAGTGGTCAAAACCTGGCGTGTAAATCCTGAAATGCCTATTCCCTTGCAAACCTCTTTAATTCACGGAATTTATGATGAAGACATTGCCGATGCACCCACCTTTAAAATGCTGGCCACAGAAATAGCAGATTTTATCGGTGATAGTGACCTTGCCGGTTATAACTCCAATAAATTTGATATCCCGATGCTCCTGGAAGAATTTTTGAGGGCAGAAGTTGATTTCGACATGACTGAAAGAAAGTTTGTTGATGTGCAGAATATTTTCCACCAGATGGAGCAGCGCACACTGAAAGCAGCTTATAAATTCTATTGCCAGGAAGATTTGGTTAATGCACATGCCGCTGAAGCAGATGTAATAGCAACCTATAAAGTGCTTTTGGGTCAGCTGGAAATGTATAAGGAAACTGAATTTGAAAGCAAACAGGGGGTTAAAAGCATTCCGGTTGTAAATGATGTAGATGCTTTGCACACTTTTACCAACATAAATAAGCCTGTAGATTTTGCTGGTCGTTTAGTTTATAATGATCAGGATGAAGTTTGTTTTAACTTCGGAAAGCATAAAGGCAAAACCGCGCAACAGGTTTTTGCGGTAGAACCAAGCTATTATGCTTGGATGAAAAATGGTGATTTCCCGCTTTACACCAAAAAGAAACTGGATGAGGAATGGGCGAAGTTTAATGCCCGGAAAAACGAGAACAAGACACCGAAGCCACCGCAAAATCCATCCGCACCTCGTCCGCAGTTTAAAAAACCGCAGCCCAAACCTGAAAAACCTGCCGAGCCGATCAATACCGATATGCTGGAACAGTTAAAAATGAAGTTTGGAAAATAGATAATTGGGTAACTGTTTAGATTATTTAATTGCTTGCGAAACGTAAATTGTTTAATTGCTTGACTGATTGCCATGTGCCAGGCACTTCGCCCTAAAGTTTAAAAAAAATGAAATTTATAAAAATATTTAGCCTGCTATTGGGCACGGCATTTTATGCCAGTGCACAAACCATTTTACCCATAGCGCCTGAATTTCAGAAAACCTATCAAAATGAAACCCGAAATGTGAATGGAAAGCCCGGTAAAAATTACTGGCAAAATGCTGCTAAATATAATCTTAAAATAGATTTCAATCCGGTAAATCGCTTATTAAAAGGTAAGGTTAGCGTAGTCTATACCAATAACAGTCCGGATACTTTAACCGAAATCTGGTTTAAGCTATATCCTAATATTTACCAAAAAGGTACCCCCCGTAAATCTAAAATCGCAGAATCTGATTTAGGCGAAGGAGTAGCCATTGAAAAACTAAAAGCAACAGGAAGGATCATCAGCGATTACCAGATTAACGGTACAAACATGACGGTTAAAGTACCTGCAGTTCTACCTGGCAAAACAATTAAATTTGATATCGATTATCATTATACCTTAAATGAAGGTTCACATCTGCGTACCGGTCAGGTAGATGAAGGTGCTTATTTTGTGGCTTATTTTTTTCCACGGATAGCAGTATATGATGATGTGGATGGGTGGAATAAATTTCCATATACCGGTGCCGAAGAGTTCTATAATGATTTTGATCAGTTTAACGCAGAAATCACAGTTCCGGGCGGATACGGTGTTTGGGCAACAGGTGATCTAAAAAATGCGTCAGACGTTTTTCAGGAGCAGATTGTGACCAGACTTGCAGCTGCAGAAAAGAAGGATGAAGTGATTGATGTGATCACAGATCAGGATTTGACAACTAAAAAAGTGACTAAAAACAATGCATTCAATACTTTTAAGTTTGAAGCTGAGCATGTAACTGACTTTGTTTTCGCCCTGAGTGATCATTATTTATGGAAATCAACCAGCTTGGTGGTTGATCCTAAAACCAGGAGAAGAACCCGTGTAGATGCGGTATTTAATCCTAAGCATAAAGATTATTATGAGGTGATAGATTTTGCGCGTAAAACAGTATCATCGATGAGTTTTGTTTTTCCTAAATGGCCTTTTCCATACAATCATGAAACTATTTTTGATGGTTTAGATCAAATGGAATATCCGATGATGGTAAATGACAATCCGGTTAGTAATCGCGAGGATGCCATTACCCTTACCGATCACGAAATTTTCCATACCATGTTTCCATTTTATATGGGGATTAATGAAACCAAATATGGCTGGATGGATGAGGGCTGGGCAACGATTGGGGAGTGGCTGATTTCTCCTATGATTGATTCGACAATGGTGGATGAATACGGCGTTCAGCCTACTGCTTCATCATCAGGAGGAAAAGATGATTCACCTATTATGACGCTGACAACGGATTTGAAGGGTTCGGGTTCATTTACAAATTCTTATCCTAAGCCCGGTTTAGCTTATCTGTTTGTGAAAGATTACCTGGGTGATGAATTGTTTACCAAAGCACTGCATACTTACGTTAAAAACTGGAACGGCAAACATCCTATGCCATACGATTTTTTTAACAGCATGAATGAAGGAAGCGGTAAAAACCTGAACTGGTTCTGGAAAACCTGGTTTTTTGAAGGTGGCATTTTAGATTTAGGTATTAAAGCTGTAAATAAAACCAATGACGGGTATATGGTTGCTGTAGAAAACAAAGGAATCAAACCACTGCCTGTAGACCTGACGCTGACTTACAGCGATGGCACTACAGCGAAAAGCCATACGACAATCGGGGTATGGGAAAAGGGAGCCAAGGAAGTTTTAATTCCGGTTAAAACAACTAAAAAGCTCAATAAAGTGGTAATGGGTAGCAGCCATGTTCCGGATAAAGCAAAAGGCGATAATACTTTTAATGTGAATTAAATAGCTAAATTTATATTTACCAGAGTGGCCTTAGTCATTAAGGCCACTTTGCTTTTAAAGCTATTCTGGTTTAAGAAAATCAATATTTCTTTTCAATCCTGCAAATTTAGTGCGTTTGACAGCCGAACCCTTAAACACCTTTTTAAATACATCATCTGTAATTTCGGTCAGGTCTTGAACACTTAAATCCAGAAGTCCGTTTTCTGGTTTAAAAGCATCTTCATTGTGGGCTTTTGAAAACCTGTTCCATGGGCAAACATCCTGACAAATATCACAGCCGAACATCCAGTTGCTCATTTTATCTTTGAATTCTGTAGGAATTTCATTTTTCAACTCAATAGTCAGATAAGATATGCATTTCGTTCCATCTACCACCTGTGGGGCAATAATAGCATCTGTTGGGCATGCATCTAAACAGCGCGTGCAGGTACCGCAATGATCGGTTTGAAAGGGATGATCGTAATCCAGTTCCAGATCTACAATCAGTTCCGCCAGAAAGAAAAAGGAGCCTTCTGTTTTACTGATCAGATTGGAGTTTTTTCCTATCCAACCAATACCTGACTTTTTTGCCCAGGCACGGTCCAGAACTGGAGCAGAGTCTACGAAAGCCCTACCTGATACTGCTCCGATATTTTCTTCAATAAAAAAGGTCAGTGCCTTCAGTTTATCTTTAATGACGGTATGGTAATCCTGACCGTAGGCATATTTGGAGATTTTAGGTGCATCGGGATCCAATTGCTTTTCGTCCGTATAATAATTGAGCGATAATGAAATAACAGATTTAGCGTCTTCCACCAGCAATCTCGGATCAAGGCGTTTATCAAAGTAATTTTCCATGTACTTCATTTCACCATGGTAATTTTGATGAAGCCATTTTTCCAGCCGGGGTGCCTCATCTTCCAGAAATTCGGCCTTTGAAATACCCACATCTAAAAACCCAAGACGTTTGGCTTCATTTTTTATCAGCAGGCTATATTTTGCGGCATTATTGTACACGTTGACGCAAAGATAAGGCTTAGGATTTAAAACATTTTGATTAATCACGTGTTCTTGAATTAGAAACTAAATTAATTTATAGTATTTCTTAATGAATCAGAAATGAAGATTTAAGGGGTTTACTCAATAAACTAAATATGGAAAATATAGATCCACAACATACGGAATCAGGAGAAGCTCCTAAACCGATTGAGAAAGATTATGAAAATCATAAAGAAGATCCCGGACCAGCAAAGCCAGCTGTGACGGAAAAAGATGAGAATGGCGCAGGTTCTGTTTTAAAATGGATCCTACCGATTGCTGTAATTATCGGATTGATCGTATGGTTTGCTTTAAGAAAATAAGTAGCTTTAGATTAAATTGAATGCCGGTTGTTGATGCAACCGGCATTTTTTATGATGTTTTTTTAGGTTCAGATTAAAGCAGAACGTGAACCTGCAAAAAAAATTATTTTAATAATTTGGTTTGGTATAAGTCTGTTCTTCTGTCTTTAAGGACTTTAACCGTTCCATAATGGTGTAACTCATCCAGTAAATGTAAGTCCACGTCAACTACCAGTACCATTTCTGTATTGGGTGTAGCTTCAGCCTTTACTGCATTGGTTGGAAAAGCAAAATCAGATGGTGTAAAAACAGCTGATTGCGCAAATTGTATATCCATGTTATTTACTTTCGGTAAATTCCCTACACAACCTGCAATGGCTACATAACATTCGTTCTCTATGGCCCTGGCCTGTGCGCAATGCCTTACCCTGGTATAACCATTTTGTGTGTCGGTTAAAAATGGTACAAAGAGGATTTGCATCCCCTGATCCGCATAAATTCTGCTCAGTTCAGGAAACTCCACATCATAGCAAATCAAAATTCCGATTTTACCACAATCAGTATCAAAAACCTGTACTTTATCTCCGCCGATCATTCCATAATATTTCTGCTCATTTGGGGTGATGTGTATTTTCCGATACTCATCTATTTTACCTGTACGGTGGCATAAATAGGTGGCGTTGTATAGTTTGCCATTTTCCAGTAAAGGCATACTACCTGTAATAATGTTGACATTATAACTTAAGGCATATTCATGCATTCTGTCAACAATTTCCTGTGTTTTTTCGGCCAGCTTACGCATGGCTTCAATTTCCGGAAGGTGGTTATAAGGTTGAAGGAGCGGGGTATTAAACAATTCGGGGAACATGATGAAATCAGCTTTATATCCGCTCAAGGCATCCACAAAAAACTCTACCTGCTCATAAAATACGTCCATATCCGGAAACAAACGCATTTCCCACTGAACCAAACCAAGCCTGATCGTCATGGCCGAACGGGCAGAGGCATCTACCCCCTGATAATAGATGTTGTTCCATTCAATTAAGGTGGCAAACTCCTTTGATTCTTTATCCCCGGGCAGGTAATTCTTTAAAACCTTTCTCACGTGGAAATCATTGGAAATCTGAAAAGTTAAGGTTGGATCATAAATTTCTTTCGCCTTTACTTTATCAATGTATTGCCTTGGTGTCAACGTCTGGGCATAGGTATGGTATCCGGGGATTCTTCCGCCGGCAATGATACTTTTTAAATTTAAACTCTCGCAAAGTTCCTTTCTGGCTTCGTATAGTCTTCTTCCAAGTCTTAATCCGCGAAAATCAGGATGAACAAAAATTTCGATACCATAAAGCGTATCACCATTTGGATCATGTGTTGTAAAAGAATAATCACCTGTAATAAGTTTGTATGTATGCCGGTCGCCATATTCATCATACTCTACAATAATGGAAAGTGAACAGGCTACCACCTTATTATCAACGGCGATACAGATTTGTCCTTCAGGAAAAATATTCAGGAGTTTGGCGATACTGGTTTTTGGCCATATAGACCCGCCCATACTATCATAGGCCTGCAACATGGATTCTTTTAAGTCGGCGTAATCTTCTAGCGTTAGCTTACGTAATTCAATATTCATAATTTGCTGGTTTTACCCTAACTGAACGGATGGCGTCACTAAATGTTTGGTTAAATAATAATTATAATAGTAAAACAGATTCAAAAATGGAGCTCATATCCTTTTCAGTATATTTTATTGATGGTTAATTGATTTGCGAGACCTTTTGAGTGACAATATTTTCATATTCTCCCGCAGATTTTTAAAGATAAACGCAGATCTTAAATGATGTTTGAGTATTAACAATTTTGATCAGCGGGAAGCATTAACATTTATATTCTCCCGCAGATTTTTGAAGATAAACGCAGATCTTAAGTGATGTTTGGGTATTAAAAATTTCAATCAGCGGGAATCCTTATTAATCAGCGGGAACCATCCACATTTATATTCTCCCGCAGATTTTTGAAGATAAACGCAGATCTTAAGCGATGTTGTGGATATTAACAATTTCACTCAGCGATAATCTTTATTGATCAGCGGGAACCATTAACAATTATATTCTCCCGCAGATTTTTGAAGATAAACGCAGATCTTAAGTGATGTTTGGGCATTAACAATTTCAATCAGCTATAATCCTTACTGATCAGCGGGAAACCATTCTGCATAGCATCATTATTATTAACATGCAGCTATAGTGTATATGATGAGGTTAGAATAATTTTCCGGTTTGTGCCGGATAATTCTTTTTCAAGTGTTTGTAGGCAGCTTCTGTTACTTCTCTTCCACGTGAAGTACGCATGATAAATCCCTCCTGGATCAGGAAAGGTTCATAAACTTCCTCAATGGTACCTTCATCTTCACCAACAGCCGTGGCAATGGTTTTTAAACCCACCGGGCCGCCCTTAAATTTATCGATAATAGTAGTCAGTATTTTATTATCCATTTCATCCAAGCCATGCTCATCCACATTTAGTGCATTTAAGGCATAGTTGGCAATTTCAGGATCGATGCTGCCTGTACCTTTAATTTGTGCGAAATCACGGGTTCGGCGCAACAAGGCATTGGCAATACGCGGCGTACCCCGGCTTCGGCGAGCAATTTCAAAAGCACCTTCATCACTGATGGGGGTATTTAAAATATCTGACGAACGAAGAACAATGGTGGTTAGTAATTTGGCATCATAGTAAGCCAAACGGCAGTTGATTCCAAATCTTGCCCGAAGCGGTGCAGTCAGCAAACCAGATCGGGTGGTGGCACCAACTAATGTAAAAGGATTAAGCGAGATCTGAACAGAACGGGCATTTGGGCCGGTTTCCAGCATGATGTCAATCTTAAAATCTTCCATCGCAGAATATAGGTATTCTTCTACCAAAGGTGATAAGCGATGGATTTCATCAATAAAAAGGATATCGCCTTCATCCAGGCCGGTTAAAAGTCCGGCTAAATCTCCCGGTTTATCCAATACCGGGCCTGAGGTAACCTTAATTCCGGCGCCCATTTCATTGGCAATAATATAAGAAAGTGTGGTTTTACCCAAACCCGGCGGGCCGTGCAGCAATACGTGATCGAGTGCTTCACCACGAAGTTTGGCTGCCTGAACGAAAATGCGCAGATTTTCCATCACCTTTTCCTGGCCCGTAAAATCTTCAAATGCCTGTGGCCTCAGTACCCTTTCAATGTCACGATCTGTAGGTGAAAGCTGGCTTGGATCCGGATCAAGATTTTCGTTCATATTGCAAATATAAAATAAAATACTAAAAAAATTAGGATTTAATGAATTTTTCAGCAACAACTAAATCTTTTGAACCGGCATGATATTTATAAAATCCCTCACCTGATTTTACACCTTTTTTACCAGCAGCAACCATATTAATGAGTAACGGGCATGGTGCATATTTAGGATTTCCAAATCCCTCATGTAGTACTTTCAGGATGGCCAGACAAACATCAAGCCCGATAAAATCAGCCAGTTGAAGCGGGCCCATGGGATGAGCCATACCCATTTTCATTACGGTATCAATTTCATAAACGCCAGCAACTCCTTCAAATAAAGTATAGATGGCTTCATTAATCATGGGCATTAAGATCCGGTTAGCCACAAAACCGGGGTAATCGTTTACTTCAACAGGAACTTTTTCAAGCTTTTCGGAAAGCGACATGATGGTTTTGGTGGTTTCATCACTGGTTTGATAACCCCTGATTACCTCTACCAGTTTCATCACCGGAACCGGATTCATAAAATGCATTCCAATAACCTGTGCTCCGCGATGTGTAACCGCCGCGATTTGTGTAATGGAAATGGATGAAGTGTTGGATGCTAAAATGGCACCAGTTGGCGCATAAAGATCAAGATCCTTGAATATTTTTAATTTCAGATCCACATTTTCAGTTGCCGCTTCCACAATTAAATCTGCATGAGCCACGCCTTCACTGATGGATGTAAAGGTTTTGATGTTTTGGAGGGCACTTGTTTTCTGTGCAGGAGTTAATAATCCTTTACTCACTTGTCTGTCCAGATTTTTATCAATGGTTTTTATGGCCTGTTCAAGTGCAGATGCATTGATATCGATCAGGCTAACCTGGTAATCAAACTGTGCAAACAAATGTGCAATACCATTTCCCATAGTTCCGGACCCGATTACTGAGATGTTTTTAATCGTTTTGGCTGTTTTGTTCATATATACACTTCCTTTGAAATTATAGCTAATGATTTGGTTAAAGATAGAGATCTTGCCGGATGGGAGACCTCTATTGTATTTTAGATAGATTATTATGGCGCCAATCGGGTTCTAACCCATTCATTTTTAATCCATTCAAAATTCACGCGGTCGTGCAGGCGACTTCTTCTGCCTTGCCAGAATTCGATGCGAGTAGGTTTAACGATATAACCACCCCAATGTGCTGGTTTTACAATGGCTTTATCTTCACTTTTGGCTTTTAAATCCTCAAATTTTTCCTCTAAAAAAGATCTGTCTGGAATCACCTGGCTTTGGGGTGATGCAATGGCGCCAATCTGGCTTGCTACCGGACGGGTATTAAAATAAGCTTCTGAAGTTTCCTTATCCAGCTTTTCTACCATTCCTTCCACTCTTACTTGTCTTTCCAGCTCTGGCCAGAAGAATACCAGTGCGGCATAAGGATTTCTTTTTAATTCTTTACCTTTTGCACTTAAGTAATTGGTGTAAAAGCGAAATCCATCATCATCCACTCCCTTCAATAGCACAATACGGGCATCTGGTCTTCCTGATTTATCAGCAGTAGCCAGGGTCATCACATTCGGCTCATAAATTTGCGCTTCAACTGCATGGTCAAACCATTTTTTAAATTGTGTAATAGGATTTTTATCTACGTCAGACTCATCTAACGTGGCGCTTTTATATTCTTGGCGCAGGTTTTGTAGATATTCATTAGTAACTTGCATAAAACAAAAATAGGCATCTTTTATGGTGCTACAAATGATTATCATCATGCTTAACAATATAAAACCAAAAACAGGTCGTTTATTGATCTCTGAACCCTTTATGTCTGATCCTAATTTTAAGCGGTCTGTGGTATTATTGTCTGAGCATGGCAACGACGGTTCTGTGGGTTATATTTTAAATCAGGTGGCGAATGTTATTTTGAAAGATGTGATGCAGGATCTATGGGAAGCTCAAAATCATATTTATTTCGGCGGACCTGTTGCTGCTGATACCCTGCATTTTATCCACAGGGCTTATGATAAACTGCAAAGCGGGGAGCCCATTGGCAATGGCTTGTATTGGGGCGGTAATTTTGAAACGCTTAAAGTTTTAAT
Organism: Pedobacter sp. MR22-3; assembly: GCF_026240075.1. Classification (NCBI taxonomy): domain Bacteria; kingdom Pseudomonadati; phylum Bacteroidota; class Sphingobacteriia; order Sphingobacteriales; family Sphingobacteriaceae; genus Pedobacter; species Pedobacter sp. MR22-3. Next base: position 55,367 of record NZ_JAPIVF010000011.1, read on the forward strand.
CAATACCAATGCCATCGATGAGCATGAGGTTAAGTTTTTTATGGGTTATTCTGGTTGGGATAACGGGCAGCTGGACAGAGAATTGCAACAAAATGCCTGGATGGTAAGCGAAGTATCTGATCTCAATCTTATTTTTGGTAATGATGATGAAAAACTCTGGCGGGATGTAATTGTAAATCTCGGACCCAAATATGCACATGTAAGCAATTTTCCGATTGATCCGAGTTTAAATTAGGCTTTAAATTTTTTCAGGAATTTCTTCTGCAACCAGTTTCGAACGGGTTCATCGTAATATTTCAAACTTAAATAGGCAATACCAATACTTCCTGCAAATAATAATAAGCCCATTGGAAGTCCTTTTTCCATTGGAATTTTATGGTCAATCACCCAGGCCGTGTAAACGTAAATAAGTGGATAATGGGTGATGTAAAGCGGGTAGGAGATATCGCCCAGAAATTTACATATTTTCTGGCTGGTTTTTCCAGCAATATGGCTTCCGGCACCAATAGAAACAATCAGTGGGGAAATAAAAATAATTACAACTGATTCATATAATCCATTCATCCAAAGCTTTTCTGGTCCACCCAACCTCGGAAAGGATAATACCGTAAGCAATAAAACGGCACAGATCCAAAATCCACCTTTTATATGAATGAGTTTCCCAAACCTGCATAACAGCACACCTGCAAAAAAAGGAAATAATAACCGGGTAAAACCTATGGTAAGTTGTTCGGTATTCACAGACCAGCCGCCAATTACATCGCCCTGCTTCCCCAATACGGTGTGGTAAATTAATAAACAGGCAGCCAATAAAACCAGAATGGATAATGCGGTTTTAGAAAATTTTCTTACCAGTAGGGCATATAAAATATTACCAATGTATTCGAAAAATAAGGACCATGCCGGACCATTTAAAGGATGCATTTCCTGCCAGCCCCTGATATCCATAGAAGGTAATACGGGGATTACAGTAAAGCCAACTAACATAATTAATATGAGCTGCCAGACAGGCGTTTGCGCAATGGGTGGGAATGTTGCTCCTGCGCCCTGATAAAATAAAACGGCACCAATAATCGTCCCGATGATGACCATGGGCTGTAACCTGATCAGTCTCCGTTTAATGAATGCCCATTTTGTTAATTTTTCCCAACGGTCATCATAAGCATAAGCAATTACAAAACCAGATAACAGGAAGAAAAAATCAACGGCCAGATAACCATGGTTTAACAGCTGTTCGAAACGGTTGCCCATCGCAAATGCTTCCATAATATGAAACATCACCACAAAAAAAGCGGCTACACCACGTAAACCATCCAGAATCTGATAATGGTTTTTAGCATTGAGTACTTCAGTTTGAGCGTTCATAAAATGGAAATAGGGGATTACATGCTTTCAGCGCTTTCTTCCACTTTTCTTTTCAACTCATCTTTGTAGGCCTGCATTTTTAAGGTTAAAGATTCATCTGCCGTAGCTAAAATCTGAACAGACAGTAAGCCGGCATTTTTAGCGGCATTAAGTGCAACTGTGGCTACCGGAATGCCATTAGGCATTTGCAGGATAGATAAAATACTGTCCCAGCCATCAATGGAGTTGGAAGATTTTACCGGAACGCCAATTACAGGCAATGTGGTAATAGAAGCCACCATTCCGGGTAAATGAGCTGCACCGCCAGCTCCGGCGATGATTACTTTTAAACCTCTGGCATGGGCATCCTTCGCATAATGAAACATGCGTTCAGGTGTTCTATGCGCAGATACTACGGTGATTTCATAATCAATCCCAAATTCCTTTAACACATCAGCGGCATCCTGCATAACAGGTAAGTCTGATTTGCTGCCCATGATTATTCCTACTTTTGCACTCATGATATTTATTTTATCGCTTATTGTCCTTAATCCTTAGTCTTTGTTCCTTGCTCTTTATTTATTTAAGCAATTACTTTAAGAGTCTTTTGTACATATCTTGCTTTTTCAATGGCCTTATCCCTGTCGATGTCAACAATGGTTACGTGTCCCATTTTACGAAAAGCTTTGGTATATTTTTTTCCATAGAGGTGAACAAAAACACCGTCAATAGCCATTATTTTTTCCAAGTTTTCGTATTTGGCAACGCCTTCTGAACCTTTTTCGCCCAACAGGTTAATCATTACGGCATTGGTAATGCTGGTGGTATCGCCCAAAGGCAAATTATAGATAGACCTTAAGTGCTGCTCAAACTGAGAAACATAATTGCCCTCTATGGTATGGTGACCGCTATTGTGTGGTCGCGGCGCCACCTCGTTTACCAGGATTTCTCCATCGCTGGAAACGAACATTTCTACCGCTAAAATTCCGGTAATGTTCATGGCTGATGCGATGTTTTTAGCAATGTTTTCGGCTTTCTGCTGTAGACTTTCAGCATAAGTAGAAGGGGAGATCAGAAACTCAACCAGGTTCGCTTCAGGATTAAATTCCATCTCAACCATTGGAAAGGTTTTCATGTCGCCTTTTGCATTTCTGGCTACAATAACTGCAACTTCCTTTTCAAAATCGACCAATTTTTCAATAATGCAGGGGGCATCAAAGGCATTTTTCAAATCATCTGCACTGTTTATTCTCATTACGCCTTTACCATCATACCCGTCTTTGCGCAATTTTAAAATATATGGAAAAGGAATCTGGCTGTTTTCAAGATCTTCTCTGGTATTCACAATCTGAAAAGGAGAGGTTGGAATATCATTTTCCTTAAAAAACTGTTTTTGTACGCCTTTATCCTGAATCAAACGAATTACCCTCGATTGGGGAAACACTTGTTTGCCTTCTTTTTCCAGTTGCTCTAAAGCTTCGATATTAACTTTTTCTATTTCGATAGTGATGATGTCAGCCTTTTTTCCAAAATTGTAAACGGTGTCAAAATCTGTGATGGAACCATTTTCAAAATAGTTTGCCAGGTGTTTGCAAGGCGCATCCGGATCCGGATCCAAAACCAAACTGGTTACATTATAGTTAATCGCCTGCTGAATCAGCATCCTGCCGAGTTGTCCACCACCTAAAATACCTAATTTTAATTCGCTGATCTGTTTTGCCATGAAGGGTTGAAAATTATGCTACTTTTGTACAAAAGTAACAATTTAGGTTTAATGATGGATGCAGATGCGATTATTATTGGTGCAGGTGCCTGTGGATTAATGTGTGCAGTACAGGCAGGCTATCTCGGTAAAAAGGTCATCGTACTGGAAAAGAATGAAAAACCCGGTGCTAAAATTCTAATCTCCGGTGGCGGGCGCTGTAATTATACCAATCTGTTTGCTTCAGATGAGCAGTTTATTTCTGCAAATACTCATTTTATCAAATCTGCCTTTAATCAATGGACAGTTGATGATACTATTGGTTTTTTCGAGACTTATGGTATTCAGGGAAAAGAAAAAACGCTGGGGCAATTGTTTCCTGATGATAAAAACGCCAAGGATGTGGTGGATGTGTTTACCTCGGTCTGTGCCGATTTTGGACAGGAAATCAGAACCAAAGCTGATGTGAAGGAAATTGAAGTTTTGCCAGATGAATTTAAAGTAACCTACGAGAAACACGGAAAAATAATCTCACTGCGTGCGGAAAAATTAGTGATTGCCACCGGAGGCTTACCAATTCCGAAAATGGGTGCCACTGATTTTGCCTTGCGTTTTGCAAGGAAACATCAGTTAAACATTATAGAAACCGCCCCGGCTTTGGTTCCTTTAACCATCACAGGAAAAGATGAGGAATGGTTTTCACAGCTTTCCGGCAATTCGGTTTTTTGCGAAGTGAGTAATGAAGCGATATCTTTTGAAGAAAATATTCTTTTTACACACTGGGGATTGAGCGGTCCGGCGGTTTTGCAGATTTCTTCCTTCTGGCGCAAAGGTGAGGTGGTGAATTTAAATCTTCTTCCCGCAGAAAATATCCTTCAATTGTTAGATGAGGAGCGTAAACTCAATGGCCGAACTTTAGTTTCTACTTTGCTGAACCGTTTTTACACCAAAAAGCTGACGGATGCCTTAGGGAAGTTTTTGCCACTAAATAAACCTGTTGCAGCCTTAACCAAAATGGAAATGGAGCTAATAGATCAAACAATACATCGTTTTAAAGTAAAGCCTGCAGGAGATAAAGGTTATGATAAGGCAGAAGTAATGCGTGGGGGAATTGATACGAATGAGATATCTTCTAAAACGCTGGAGTGTAAAAAAATTCCAAATCTCTTTTTTGGTGGTGAATGTTTAGATGTGACAGGCTGGCTTGGGGGATATAATTTTCAATGGGCCTGGGCCAGTGGCTTTGTCATTGCACAGCAGATTTAATTTATATAGCTTATCATCATAAATAAACATTGGGCATGATTTCCCAGGCCCATGGCTTTTTAAAAGTTTTGAATGTTCTCAGCTGACTGAAAAATAGTACCTCACTGGTTTTTTGATTGGCGATGTCGCGCTGATGCAGATTGCCTATGGTAGTAAAGAGCTGGCGGCTATTGAAATCGTAAATCCGCTCTGTCATATCTCCAGTATTCTGGTTAAAATAAAGGTTAATTGCACTGGTAAGATACCAATCCTTTTGCTGGAATTTAAAAGTGTAACCCAATTCCCATCGCCACTCACTACCCCCTCTGAATCTTAAAAAAAGTTGCTGATCTTTAATCTCTACCTGTTGTAGTGGATCTCCAAGTTTTCCGCCTTCTTCAGATCTTAGGATAAAATCGTTATTCTGGGTTGATAAATGATAATCACCCGTTGTTTTATCTTTAAAATAAATGGCTAAAATACGTGGTTTCTGTGTTTCTTTAATAATTTCGGAATTGTTATCGCCATAGGTTCGTGTTTCCTCAATGGTTTGGTTTGATTCAAAAACCAATGCCAGATCTGCTGCCTGGTCGTTATTTAAATCGCCCTGAGCTGTTTCAATTACCGTCCAGTTTTTCAGTTGAAGTTGTTCAACGGCAGAACCTTGCAGTTTTACTTTAGGGAAAACAAATGATTTTTGAGCGGAGGCGATCTGAGAAAATAAAATTGTCAAAATAAGGGGCAAGAATTTCATTCGGTATCATAAAGTGGATGTATGTATAAAAACGTTGATTAAAGGGTTTAATTACATTTTGTATGTATCAAATCTGTAGTAAGCCTTGGTTGATAGAGATATAATTTAAGCGATCTGATTTGTTAGGCTAAAACATTATCTATGTAGAATACAGTCATTTCGCGATGAAGGTACTTCCCTGTTTTATTTCTATTCTTTAGGACTTGTATCAAGTAAATGGAATTTAGTTTTATTCAACAAGCTAAATGAGGTTGAATTTGAAGAATGAGTTTTTTGAAATAGAAGTCACATCGTTCTTTTCTTTTTAAGGAAAGATACCCACAGGACTTCTGCTACATCATATTTTATAATTAAAATCAATGATGATTGATTACTTTTACCCTATACGTTTGAAATTATGAAGAAGGATAGTGCTTGCGACCTTAATACCTGTATGATGTGCCAGCTGGCATTACCTGAATGGCAACCTGCCATTGCGCACCACAGAAAAAACTTTATTGCCAAAAGAGGCGAATCGATTTTTAGTGAGGGTGAACCAGTTAAAGGGGTATATTTTGTTACCTCCGGTAATGTGAAAATCCATAAAAAGTGGGGTGATAAAGAACTGATTTTGCGTTTCGCAAACCGTGGTGCTATTTTTGGGCACCGGGGCATAACCTCAAAAATAGATGCTTACCCCATTTCTGCCACGGCTTTAGAAACCACTCATTTTTGTATTGTGGATATTGAATTTTTTAAAACCACGCTGAAGGTTAATCATGAATTTTCTTACCAGATGCTGATGTTTTATGCAGATGAGTTACATGCTTCAGAGAAAAAAATGAGAAACCTGGCTTTAATGTCGGTTAAAGGACGCTTGGCTGTGGCCTTGCTGGAGTTGAAAGCACAATTTGGTTTAGACCAGGATGGCTATCTCTCATTGGAGCTGAGCCGGCAGGATCTGGCAGCCTTTACAGGTGCCACTTACGAAACGGTATTCCGCACCATGAATGAATTACTGGCAGAACAGCTGATTAAAGTAAACGGGAAAGCTCTGGGTATTATGAACGAAGCCGGATTAATTGAACTTGCTTCGAAATAAATGTTAGGCATCGTTTGCTGCGGGGGAAAAAGCACCAGGATGGGAACCGATAAGGGGCTGATTTCTATGGGGAATGGCAACTGGGCTATACATGCTTTCCAGAAGCTGAAAGGCCTGGGTATTCCAGTGGCAATATCGGTTAATGAAAGTCAGCGCGAAAATTACCTTCCATTCTTTAAAGAAGAACAATTCATTTTTGATGATCCATCATTGGATATAGCCGGCCCGGTGCTGGCACTTTTATCGGTACATGCGAAACACCCGTTGGCTGACTTGTTGGTGCTGGCCTGCGATTTACCACTGATGGAAACCAGCCTGTTAACACAATTACTGGACGCAGAAAATAAATTACCCGCTAAGGAAGCTTTTGTTTTTGGCCATGACGGAAACCCGGAGCCACTTTGTGCCATTTATAAAGCCGGAAGTTTAGCCAAAGTTATGCATGAACTAAAGGGGGGCAGGCTAACCAGGCACAGCATGAAACATGTTTTAAGTTTGCTGAAGGTTTGCGAACTCATCATCCCTGAAGGTAAAACAGGGGCTTTTAAAAATTTCAATACTTATGATGGAGTATAAGCAAGGGCGGAATGGCTGATTTTGATAAACTCATCTTTCGTACCTTCACATACCGGGCAACAATAGCTTTCTGCAAGGTGCTGAAAGGCCGTATGTGGCGGGATGTTTGATTCCATTTCGCCAATGGCTTCGTTGTAAATGGTAAAACACCGGCGGCATTGATAAAGGTTTTCTTCTTCCAATAAAGGAGTATTTACTTTGGCAGTGGGCGAAACAGCTTTTTTATACTGGCTGGTTTCCTTTCTGAAAGTATAAAACTTCATAATAACCCTTCTCAACTGCTCGGGCAGCATGGCTTTCAGGTTGCCACTGCTAAAAACTTCTTCTGTACGTTCATTCGGATTAAAATCTTTTGCCCTGAGGATGTCGTAAACGGGGAATAGTTTGACGCCCATAAAATGGACGAGGTAACGTTTGCGAATTAGAATGCTGCTGAATATTTCACTTTTTTTCCTGGTTTTAATACCAACGCAAATCCCGAAAGTACGGATATCATCTATGCTGAGGTATTTCACCAGGTAGTTTTTTAGCTGCAGGCCTTCCATACAGTTATCTTCTACCTGAAAATTCAGTTCATTGGCTGCATGGCGCATGTTGATGTTAAATTCTTCCAGCAAATTGTTCCAGCGGATTTTATCTTGTTCAGCAATACCTTTGATAACGATGCTTTTCCATGAGGTGCAGCAAATTTGTCCCACTTTCGTATCTGTACATAACAGGCAGAGTTTTTTTAAGAAAGCCACTTCAAACAATTCATCCCGCCGGTAAATGCCAAGCCAGTATTTGTTATTGTAGCGGTTAAGGCCTTCATAATAGGGCAGGTTAAATGGTACAGTGGAGACCGGTTGTGTGGCTTTTTTTAAGATGTAATCATTGGTTTGCATCAGGCTGAAAAGTTCTGCTCCGCTGGCTTGTATATTATCGATAAAATCTGCAGGCTGTGAAGTAATCAGGGCTTCAATTTGCCTGGTTAATCTGGAAATGCTGTTGGTGTAACACAGCTGATCCCACTCATAAACTACATTGGTTTTAGGGAAGCGGATAATGAGGTGCCAGTAATGTTCGGCCGCTGCAGAAGCGATCCAGTTGATATTGCCGGTGAGCATGGGCGTGAAACTCTGGCTATGATCGCAGATGTTTACCTTTAAGCTGGGTTTAAAATCTATAGCAGCCAGCACATCCTGGTAAACCCCTTCGGTAAGCCAGGAGTTCCGGATAAAAATTTCTTCAGCAGGGTAGGAGCTTACGATATTGGGGTATTGGCTCTGGTCAATTTCATAATCAATGGCGAGGCGGCTGAGTTCACCAGTAAATGTTGCTGCGTTGTAGCTGATGGTATCCAGGTAGAGCTGTTGCCTTAGTCCAAACCTTATATATTGGATTTTTGCCCTTGTGGCCGCCACCAGGATGTTATACAGGTTTCCGGGTGAAATAATCCCGCCGGGAAAATTAATAATAACGGTGAGTGGTTGCATACTGTTAGTTTAATAATCCAAATTCTACAGCTGCCTTAGGGAAGTTTTTATTTTCATGTCCGGGTCTGCAGAGTTTTAGTAAGGCAAACCGCTGGATATCAGTTAGTTTTTTCCATTGTTCCAGTGAAAGGTTCAGTTCAATTTCTGCTGATTTTTCCAGTAACATTTCCGGAATCTGCTGCAAATTGGCCCAGGCGGGTGCAGGCTCTATGGCCAGCTTTGTAGCTGTATTGCCCGTGTATTTGGTAATCAGTGCAATCAGGTATTGATGGTAGCGTTCGGTCACTTCGGCGTTATCAATAGACATTAAAGCCAGTTTTACCCGTTCAGTTGCGTTAAATTTACTCCATTCGCTTAACTTTAACTTAATCCCGCAGGCATCCATTTTAAAACGGACAATCATAGGGATGCAACGGATGTTATCTTCCATGAAATCTTCTTCAAAACGGAAATATTCTATGCCCTTTACGTTAATGAATTCTGAAGGACTGGTGGTTTTTCTGCTCATTTTACTTTGATTAATCTTGTTCAACAGGAATTAATGGTTTGGCTTCCTTTGGGATATTGATGAAAGCATCAAGGATGTTTTTGACCTCTGGCCTGCAGCTGCCACAACCCATACCTGCACCGGTTAGCTGGCAGAGCTGCAAATGATCTTTGCATCCTTCTTTTATTTTATTGATTAAATTACCTTCACCCACATTATTGCAGCTGCAAATGGTTTTACCAATAAGCGGCTCAGCCATTTTTCCGCTTCGCAGCAACTGAAGCCTTTTTTCACTTAGCTCCATTTTGGTTTCAATTAAATTCCTGAATTCGAGGAACTCACTTTTATCGCCAATGAGGATGGCACCTACCAGTTTATCCTGGTGTACAATGCACTTTTTATAATAGCGTTTCGCCTTGTCTATAAAAATAATTTCTTCATAACCCTTTCCATTATTCGGAATTTCTGCCAGCCCAAGTGAGCAAAGTGCCAGACTGTGCATCTTCAGGATGTTCATCAGTAAACTTCCGGTGTAGTACTTGCCGATGTCGCCACAGAGAAACCTGGCCACTACTTCGGCCTGCTGTTCGGCAGCGGCAGTGATGCCATAAAGCTGATCTTCAAATTCTGCAATTTCGCCAATGGCGAAGACGTCTTTTGCATTCGTTCTTAAATATTCATCCACCACCACCCCCCGTTTACAATCAATACCGGCTTGTTTGATCAGTTCTATATTCGGAACGGTACCAATAGCAATAACCAGCGACTGGCAGGCAATCATACGTCCGCTTTTTAAGCGAATGCCTGCTATTTCCTTTTCTCCTAAAAAGCGGTCTACCTCATCATTATAAATGATATCAATGCCTTTGCTCAAAATTTCTTCGTGAAGCAGCTGGCTGCCCATCATATCCAGCTGGCGGCCCATTAAGCGCGAAATTCTTTGTATAATGGTTACCTGTGCACCTGTTTCCTTAAGAGAGGTCGCCAGTTCAATACCCAGTAAACCTCCGCCCACAATAACAACCTCCTTATTGGTGTTCGTCAGGTGTGCTTTAAACTGATCGGCATCTGTTCTGCTCCTCATGGTAAATATCCCTCTCATGTGGGGCATATCTTTCAGTACGAAAGGTCTGCTGCCCGTGGCCAGTATTAAAATGTCATATTGGTGAATAATGCCCCGGCTATCGGTAACGGTTTTTGCTGCGGTTGAAAGGTGGCGGATTTCTATACCGCGGTGTAGTTTAATGTGGTAATGATTTTCTTCATCATCACTCATTTTGATGAGGTTATGCCAGGGCAAAGTGCCTGTAATGTAATCGGGGAGGAGTACCCTGTTGTAAAATGGAAAGTCTTCCTTGCTGAAAATTTCAATATCATCATCCATATTTAAGGTCCGGTAGCTTTTTACAAAACCACAGGCACCCGCACCAGCGCCCACTACGATGATTTTTTGTCTGGGCTTCTGATACAATTTGACTTCAACGGCGCTGTATTTAAAATCAGGTTCCTTACTGATGGGATCAACCAGGTTATTGGTGAGGTTATTGACCCGGTGATGGTCATAATAGTTGATGATGCCCCAGTGCATGGGCATGAACACGACGCCTGGTTTAATGTCCTCATTGTATTTGGCTTTCACCCTTACCTCGCCGCGTAAGCTGGTCACTGCTACCAGATCCTGGTCTTTAATTTTTCGCTTAGCGGCATCTGCCGGATGAATTTCTAAAAAAGTTTCACCAAGGTGCTGGTTCAGCTTCGTTACTTTACCGGTTTTGCTCCGGGTGTGCCATTGATCCCTAATTCTTCCCGTAGTGAGGATCAGCGGATGTTCAGGGCTTAAAGGTTCAGACTGGTTTTTGTCTGAAAAGGAAAGAATGTTTGCCCGTTCATCAGGCGTATGAAATTTATAGTCGGTGAATAGCCTGGAGGTGCCCGAAGTATTGTTTTTTGGATATGGCCATTGAACGGCCCTCTGCTTTTGAAGGATCTCGTAATCCAATCCACTGATATCAATGCTGGTTCCGGCGGTAAGTGCCGCATGTTCAAGGTAAATGGCTGAAGGGTTTTGGAAATCAAAGCCGGCATAACCCATTTTTTTTGCGAAGCGGCAAATGATTTCAGCATCAGGCAAAGCTTCTCCGGGTGCATCAACCATTTGATTTAAATGAGAAATGTAACGGCCTGCATTGGTCATGGTGCCTTCTTTTTCCGCCCAGGCGGCTGCAGGCAGAACCACATCAGCATACTTTAACGTTTCAATTTTATTACTGATGTCCTGAACCACTACAAAGCGGGCATTTTTAAGTCCGGCTTCAGCCATTTTCACATCAGGCAAACTAATCAGTGGATTGGTACATAAAATCCAGATGGCTTTGAGTTTGCCCGTATTTAGTTCATCAAACATTTCCGTAGCCGTAAGCCCCGGTTTTGGATTAATACTGCCTAACGGAATATTCCAGAAGGTTTCCACTTCATTCCGGTCTTTTTCGTCAGCCAGGTTGCGGTGTGCCGGCAGCAAATTACTGAGTCCGCCAACTTCCCTGCCACCCATAGCATTGGGCTGCCCGGTTAGTGAAAACGGTCCGCTGCCTGGTTTTCCGATGTGTCCGGTAATGAGGTTCAGGTTAATGAGCGAAAGGTTTTTATGGGTACCCACCACGCTTTGGTTCAGGCCCATCGTCCACATGGTGAGGAAGCCTTTGGCATGGCCAATAAGCGAAGCAGCCGTCCGAATATCGCTTTCTGTGATTCCGCAAATTATAGCTGCATCGGCGATGGACGTACGCAATACATTTTCACGATAGGCGGCAAAGCCATTGGTGTGCTGCCGGATAAAATCAGGATTGGTTTTGCCATCAGTAATTAAGCAATTTGCCAGTGCATGATGTAACGTAATGTCGGTTCCTGGGTTTATTTGTAAATATACATCAGCCAGTGCACAGGTTTGAGTCTTTCTTGGGTCGCTGACAATGATTTTAAGCTTTGGGTTTTTCGCTTTAGCAGCTTCTACCCTCCGCCATAAAATGGGATGGCACCAGGCGGGGTTAGCTCCGGCTACGAAAATGCAATCTGCCAGTTCAATATCATCATAACTGATCGGCACACTGTCTTCTCCCAAACTCATTTTATAACCAACAACCGCACTGCTCATACATAAGCGGCTGTTGGTATCGATATTATTGCTACCGATAAAACCTTTAATCAGTTTATTGACCACATAATATTCTTCCGTTAAACATTGTCCGCTGGCATAAAATGCCACACTGTCCGGACCATGTTTTTCTATTAAAGCCTTAAAAACAGCCGCCGTTCGTTCAAGTGCAGTGTCCCAGCTTACCCGCTGTAAAGGCATGTTTTTATTGTAGCGCATCTGCGGATAAAGCAAGCGGTCGCTTTTATCATTAACCGTATAATGCAGATTCATCCCTTTACTACACAGCATACCGCGGTTAACCGGATGTGTTTCATCACCCGCAACTGTGAGGTTATCCTGAGCATCCTTATGTACAACAATACCACAGCCCACGCCGCAATAGCAGCAGGTAGTGGTATTTGATATGTGTTTTCCTGGTTCCAAAAGATGTTTGAGATGGTAAATGAATTATTTTGAAGGATTAAAAACAAGCTCATTGATATTTCGCTGTTTTTGTGCCACAACGGTTCTGAAAATAAATACTGCAATGCCTATGGTCAGAATGATATAACCCAATAATGTAAAAGCACTGGTGTAATCAATTAAATCTTTATGCAGGACATGATCTCCGGTCAGGTTTTTAGACAAATGGTTGGCTTTTGCTTTAAACATAAAGGCAATGAGCATGGCACCAATGTTTCCTCCGGCACCTACAATGCCGGCTACGCTTCCCACGGCTTTAGGATTAATAAAAGGAACCAGGCTATAGGTGGCTCCATTAGCCATTTTTAAACTCAGGCCGAAAACAAACATCATTAAAATAGCCATGCCGATATTTCCGGATTTTGCAAACCAGATTAAGCCAATGCCTTCTATCAAAAGTAAGGAAGCCAATAACAGTGTCTTTCCATCAAACCCCCAGGTTTTGCCAATTTTATCAGCAAGGATGCCACCCACAGGTCTGGCGAATATATTTATCCAGCCAAAAATACCTGCCACCATTCCGGCGACTGCTATGGTGGCACCGAATGAATCGGTAAAGAAAATGGGTGCAAAATTATCAACTGTAATTTCTACACCGAAGCAGGCCGCATAGGCAATGGTTAAAATCCAGGTACGGTAATCTTTGGCGGCAAGCAAAAAAGTGTTTTCCTTATTTTTCTTGCCCATATCAAGGTTTTTAAAGTCCCCCGCCGGACTGTCTTCGGTATATCTATGATAAAGGAATGCACACAAGAGCAGCATGATGCCTGGAAAAATCATGGCATATCGCCAGCTGTCAGCCGGGGTACAAAGCCCGATGGCACTAAGCCCTGATGCAATAAGTGGCATAAAGAAGTTGGCCGCACCTCCGCCGGCATTTCCAAAACCACCTGCCGTAGCATTGGCCGTTCCTTTAATGTTTGGCGCAAACATAATAGAGGTGTGAAATTGTGTAATGACAAATGAGGCGCCAATTACGCCGATGGCCAGGCGGAAAATAAGAAAAGACAGATAAGACTGACTGGTGCCAATGAAGATGACCGGGATGGCACATAACACGAGTAACCAGGTATAAATGCGTTTAGGACCGAATTTATCAATGAGCCTGCCGATCATCAGACGGGCAAGTATGGTAGCGGATACCGATGCAATCTGGATATTCCCTACCTGGTCTTTAGTCAGGTTTAATTGTTCTCTGGCCATTTTCATAAGCGGGGCCATCCCGAACCAGGCGAAAAAGCAAAAGAAAAAGGTAAGCCAGGTAATGTGAAAGGTTTTCATCTGAACGCCTTTCAATGAGAATATATTGAGTTTGCTAAGGGGTTGATTAGTTGAGTTCAACATTTTAAGGTTTGTTTGGTTTGCATGATTAAATGATATGCCTTTGCCTGGCCAATGATCCGCGCTCCACGTGATTCCATTCAATGAATAAAGCATCCATTTTATTATAGCCTTGCTGCTATCTCTTCATCTGATATTGATGTTCAATCAGATCATTATTTGGGATTGATGCCAATATAAACCGTTCCGTTTTCAATTTTAACAGGATAGGTTTTAAGGGCGCATTCATCGCCGCTTAAGCATTCACCGGTTTTTAAGGAGAAGTTTTTCTTATGAAATGGACAAGCTACCTTAGGTTCATCGGTAGCAGTACCAATCATTCCACGACTTAAAGCCATTTGTTTACGGTGCGGACATTCATTTTGTGTGGCGTACCACTCATTTCTTCTGGTAAAGTAAAATAATGCGATTTGATCATCACCATTTTTTACACATACCCCACCATTTTCTACCGCATCCTCCACCCGACAAGCGGCTAACCAATTATTTGACGTTTCTGTCATTTTATTTGGGTTTAAATTTAAAAATTGAACAATTAATATATTTGGTTAGTATATGTCTTGAAAAAAAATATAAATCTTCTGTTTTTTTTGTGATAATTAGATTAATATATAGAATAATTGCTTTTTAATATGACAAATGATAGTCAAATATAGTATTTAAAGTTGTTTTAATTATATTTTATATATTAATTATCATTTAATTGATGTTTTATTTTGAGTATTTAATATTTGACTGCGTTTTTGTTTAAAAATTTGAATGATTTAATTAAATAATGGATTGTTTTTTGATTTTTTTGTAATTTTTTATCTGTATTTTATTGTTTTTTAATTGCTAATTATGGTTTTTATTCTTTTTAAATGGTTTTTTGGCTCTATAGATTGATTTCAATATCGATTTGTAATATATATATATGACTTATTACAGTGGGGATGTAGCAGAACTTTTTGAATACCGGGCGTTGTAAGAAATTTATCTTTTTTCTAAACAATTATGGACTGAGCATGCTTATTAATGCAAAATATATTAAATGAGCACACAAAGACCAATAGCAAAAGATTTGCAGAAGTTTATAGATCGTTATGAACCTACAAAATTTAAAGTAATGCGTTCAGGCATAGAAATCAGAGGGGTAAGTAATATTCACCAGGCCATCCAAACGGCAAAAGATATTATAGAAAAGCTTAAGTTAAACTTAAATATTGCGCACAGTGCAGATATGGTAAGCTACGGCGGTTTTGAAGTGAATCTTCGCTCATAAAACTTCAGGAAACTGAGTAGATTTGCTGCTCAGTTTCCAATAATAATGACTTCATTAGCTCAGAGATAGCGAAAGTGCTATTCCTTTTCGGATAACATATTGTATTTTCCGATTACCTTTTAAAGGGTGAATTTCTAAAATCAATAGTATAGGATAATAATTGCCAGATTTGGGTATTCCTGATTTCGTTTTGGATACTGGTAAATATAATAAAAAACTAACCATGATCTTTACTGTTCTAAAATGGTATTCAGTTTAAATAATTAATCATTTTATTAATATGGATCATACTCAGTTGGAAAAACAAAACAGTACAGAATTGCGGGTTTCTGAATGGTCTGCATTCATCCATGCCAAATGCCCGAGGTGCCGCCGGGGTGCTATATTTACCGGTGCAATGTATGGATTTAAGATTCAGAAGATGAAAGAGGTTTGTGATGTTTGTGAGCTGAAGTTTGAGCGGGAACCCGGATATTTCTACGTGTCTATGTTTGTAAGCTATGCCATGAATGTTGCCGAAATTATTTTTTTAGGCGTGGCTGCTTATGTATTGGGCTTAGATATTGTTTACGAAAACTTATGGTATTTTGTAACCATTATTTTTGCAGGTGTATTACTCTTTTCTCCCTTAAATTACAGGTACTCCCGTTTGGTATTATTGTATTGGCTATCTCCCGGACTTCATTATGATCCTTCCCGAATCAAAAAGATAATTGAAGTAAAAAAATAAGTTTTGTCGTTCTTATTAATAACAGAAGGGTATGGAATACGTATAGATCTGATGCCAGGCTATCAGGCATCAGATCGAATAGTATAAGAAAAACCTGTTGATTATTATTTCTTTCCAGCCTTGGGTGCCAGTGTCAGGAACATTCTTTTTCCCTCAAGCTTTGGAAGCAGTTCTACCTTTCCAACATCTTCCAGTCCCTGAGCAAACCTTAATAATAAGATTTCTCCCTGGTCTTTATAAACGATTGATCTTCCTTTGAAATGTACAAATGCCCGCACTTTTTCTCCGCTTTCAAGGAATGATATTGCGTGCTTTAATTTAAATTGAAAATCATGATCATCCGTGTTCGGACCAAACCTGATATCTTTAATGATGGTTTGCTTGGCTTTAGATTTGATTTCTTTCTGTTTCTTCTTTTGTTCATAAAGAAACTTACTGTAATCTACGATGCGACAAACGGGGGGTACTGCATTAGGCGAAATTTCAACAAGATCGAGTCCTTGTTCATCTGCCAGTTTTAATGCTTCGGCGATGGGATAAATTGCCGTTTCTACATTTTCTCCGGTTAATCTGACCTCCGAAGCGGTGATTAACTGATTAATTTTATGTTCTGCTTCTTTCTTTCTGAAGGGTAAGCGTGGCCCTCTGTTAAATCCTGCTTTTTTTAATGCCAAATTTTTAAAGTTTTAGTGAATAATAAATTTTTGAGAACCGTTAATCTGAGGTTTTCGATAATATACAACATTCGGTACTGCTGTGCAAGTTTTGTTTATGATCATGACTTTGAACTGAATTTCTATAAAATGAAAATGCATCCAATTCCTATGTAAAATTGAATGCATTTCTAATAATAGATTTATTTACTGTTGCTGTCTTTTAAGCGAATCTTTTGCCCTCTTTTTAAAGAAACCCCGCAAAAGGAAGTTGCTTTGCAAAGCTTCCAGATCTTCATCCAGCTTTTTACTGCTCTTCTCCAGGTTGACCATGATTGATCGTACCTGCTGTGCGGTGGCCGCATCATTTAATAATAATCCGGCTGCATTATCCGAAGTTTTAAGTTTACCGGAGGCGGCTTCCAGGTTAGCAGCCATTACGGATGCCGATTGGGTAAGTTTTTGCAGGCTCTGAGTTGATCTTTCCAGCTTTGCAAAAACAGCAGTATCCGTCATCATCTTATTCACTAATCCATCCTTGTTATTTAAGGTCCGACCGAAGGTATTGAGTTCCAAAGCCATTTTTGAGGTTGCCATTGAGGTTTTATTCAGGTTAGCCACCATAGATTTGAAATTATTTGCCAATTCTTCATCCGACAGGAGTGCACCTGCAGCACCTTTTCCATCTACCAGGTTACGGGAAAGCAGTTTAAAATCAGAAGTTACGTCTACCAGGTTTTTATTGTTTACCTGAAGTGTTTTCATGATATCATCAGTAGATAACGAACTGTTTACCTTTAGCATATCGCCATCTTCCACAAATGGAAATTTTGGGTTACCACCGGTAAGTACAACGATTTTATTGCCAATTAATCCATCCGCTCCAATGCTGGCCCCGGCATCTTTATGGATATATTTATGCATGTCTTCTTCAATGCTTAGCGCAACTTTTACTTGTGATGTGCCAAAAAAATCAATTTTCTTGATTGTTCCGATTTTAACACCTGAGAACCATACATTATTTCCCTTTTTTAAACCCTGTATATCATTAAATACTACATTAAGGGTAAAGCTTTTTACAAAGGTTTTTTTCTGGCTGCCGAGGGTGAAAATCGCCACCACAAATATCAGTATGCCTATGGCAATAAAAATGCCGACTGTTATTTTCTTTTTGTTATCGTTCATGGTTATTGTATAAAATTATAATCAAAAAATGGTTGTGCCAGCTGATCGCCTGAATTAAATATCTGCTCAAAACTTCCCTGCCGTTCAAATCGCCTTTCCATTAGCATGGCAACACGATTGCCCACTTCCTTGGCACAGGTTAAATCGTGAGTAATGATTATGGCACTGGTATGGTATCGTTCCTGCACATCATTAATCAGTTTATTAATTTCTTTCGAAGTAATTGGATCTAAACCTGCGGTAGGTTCATCATAAAGCATAATTTCTGGCTTTAAAATTAATGTTCTTGCAATTCCAATCCGTTTCCTTTGTCCACCGGATAATTCTGATGGCATCTGATTAATGGTTTGAGCCAATCCTACAGCATCCAG
This sequence comes from Pedobacter sp. MR22-3, assembly GCF_026240075.1. Taxonomy (NCBI): domain Bacteria; kingdom Pseudomonadati; phylum Bacteroidota; class Sphingobacteriia; order Sphingobacteriales; family Sphingobacteriaceae; genus Pedobacter; species Pedobacter sp. MR22-3. Next base: position 73,188 of record NZ_JAPIVF010000011.1, read on the forward strand.
CATTTCTTCAATCAGGGCATTCACTTCAGATTTTGTGAGGTCTTTCCGGTTTCGCACCAAAGGAAACTCGAGGTTATCCCGAACAGTCATGCTATCATATAAGGCACTGTTTTGAAATGAGAAACCTATCCTTAAACGGAGGTCCAGTAATTCCTGGTAAGAAATTTCATCTACTTTCTGGCCGAGTACATTTACCAATCCACTATCCGGACGAAGCAGGCCGACAATTATTTTAATCAGCACTGATTTACCCGTTCCGCTTTTTCCAAGTACTACGAGGTTTTCGCCTTTATAAAGATCAAGGTTTGCACCTTCTAAAACCTGGTAAGATCCGAATGCCTTATCCAGTTCCTTGATTTCAATTACTTTTTCTGCACTGAAATCGGTCATGTTTTTTGATGTCATATTTCAGTTATGTATTAAAAAGACTAAAAATCTGAACACAAACCACTTCTTCAACAAAAATGAGGAACATCGCCGTTACTACTGCTGAGTTAGCTGCCTTTCCTACACCTTCTGTACCTTTTGACGAATGATAACCCTGATAACAACCTACAATGGCGATGGTAAAACCAAATATTATCGCTTTAATTGTACTTGCAATGATATCCAGGAAAGTGATGTTTTCTAATGCGCTCTGAAAAAATGTGGTGGCACTGGTACCTTCGTTTACCGAAACATTGAGCAGTGCGCCCAGCATGCCGACCATTGCGGTATAAAAGGTAAGAATAGGCATGGTGATGGTTGCGGCCAGTACCCGTGTAGCTACCAAAAACTTAAACGGATTTGTGGCACTTACCTCCATGGCATCAATTTGCTCGCTAACTTTCATCGAGCCTAGTTCTGCACCAATGCTTGAGCCTACTTTCCCGGCTGCGATGAGTCCGGTAAGTAGTGGCGCGAGTGTTCTTAATAAAGCAATTCCCACTAGGGAAGGCAGCCATGAGGTGGCACCAAATTCTGATAAAGAAGGTCTTGATTGTTTTGTAAATACCAATCCGGTAATGAAGCCGGTAGTAGAAATCAGCAGTGCCGAGCGATAACCAATTTCATAACACTGCCTCATCAGTTCTTTAAACTCATAGGGTGGAAGAAAAGCTTCCTTGAAAAACCGGCCTATAAATCCAAATACATGGTACAAAGTGATAAAAAAATTGCCAAGCTTGCTCACAGGCTTCGGTGTATCAGCTGGTTTTTCTTGTTCTATGCTCATTGTTGAATTTTTGTTTTGTTGATAGAATCCTGGAGCATTTCTTTTTCTTTCAATAACCTGTGTTTGTAAATCTCAAGCGTATCTGCCGGAGACAAGCTATTGAATAATACCTTATAAGTCGCCATTAAGCTATTGTTCCTTTCCTGAAAATGATATTGATTGATTTTTCCATTAAGGTATTGATTCTTTAAAGCAACCTGTTGATTAATAATGGCTTTTGCTGAATCAACTATGCCTGAACTGGAAAGAGAAATTTGCCGGTCAACTTTTTTCCCGCCAGAACCCTGTTCAGGGTTGGTATTATGGCAGGCAACAACCAAGAGTATAACAGGCAGCATGAATGTTATTTTCATGCTAACAATACATATTAAGCTGTTAATTGTTTGTTTGACTTAACATTTATTTTTTAGTATATATTTAAAGGTGAAGATGGTAATAGAGATGGCAGCAAGAATGGTACATGCTATATTTAAAAATTGAAATATCAGCATGCCAAATGAGACTAAAAATATGGAAATAGCCATACTGATCTGCTGATCATTTTTAATAAAGATAAACAAATCAGATAACCTTTCAATTCTGAAATGAAAGTCTTTGATAGATTTTTTTTGTAATCTGATGGGATTTATTAGTTTTGTGAGCCCCAAAAGAGGGTTAAAACAATTTACAGGTGGATTTATTCATCTTAATTATTCATAAATATGGAAAAATTCAAACAGGTACAAGAAGTTATCGCTTCAGTAGAAGCTGATATTGCTAAATTCTATGATGGTGGAAATGCAGCAGCCGGAACTCGTGTTCGTAAAGCAATGCAAGACTTAAAAGTATTGGCTCAGGAAATCAGAGCTGAAGTTACAGAGAAAAAAAACAGTGCTAAATAAGCATTTGTGAATTTTTTTAAAGCCCTTGGTATTTCAGCTGAGGGCTTTTCTGTTGAATAGTACTATACTAAACAATCAATACAGATTAAAAGAAGCTGTATAGCGTTCTTACCGGTGCTATAGACGTCATGGGCGGATTCGAACCGCCGTAAAAGGTTTTGCAGACCTGTACCTCAACCACTCGGCCACATGACTATTTTTAATTCAATCATTGATTTAATAATTGAATCAGGTACAAATATATAAAAATATATTAAATCTATAGTTTTAGTAGTCTTTTTTTGGTTCGTTAATAACTTATTTTAATATATGGGATAATGTATACCTGGGTTAAAATTTCAAGTAGAAGTGTGGTATGATTAAAATAGCTATACCTTATATATACCAGCAGCCATTTTTTCTATAAAGGCTTTTGGCAGAAATCTATTGGCATAAACACTGACCATATTAGTTAAGCCCGGAACAATTTCTGATTTCTTGGCAAGCATGCCCTTTATTGCAATCCTGGCCACTTCATCCGGTTGCATATTAAATTTTTCTGCCATCTTACTAAAGGCATCTAATCCCGCCCGGTGTGCAAACCCGGTATCTACAGGACCGGGGCTTAAACAGGTAACTGATATGGATGTATTTTTTAATTCAAATCTCAACGCGCGTGAAAAAGAAAGCACAAAAGCCTTCGTTGCAGAATAAATGGCAAGTGTAGGTACAGCCTGATATGCCGCCGTACTGGATATATTCAGAATGTAAGATTGTTTTTCTTTGATAAGCGAAGGTATAAGGAGGTGACATAAAGAGACCAGCGTATCCATATTTAACTGGCACATTTCCATTTGAACCTGAAGGTCTAAATCTTTAAACTGTCCCCATTGGCCATAACCAGCATTATTAACTAAGGCATTAATACCATAATTTTTATCAGTAATCCAATCTGATACTACTTTAGGTGAAGTTGGAACACTTAAATCAATTGCCAAAAAATCAGTTGCTATACCATATTGTATTTCAAGATCATGACCAAGTGAGGCCAGTTCTTCAGCAGATCGTGCAACAAGTAACAGGTTAAAACCTTTCTTAGCCAGTTCTGTCGCAATTGACCTGCCGATGCCTTTGCTTGCTCCCGTAATTATGGCATAAACCTTTTTCTGTTCCTTCATCGATTTTTTAAATATACTGTCATGCAAATATGCTATATAAAGATTAAATCCTGACTTATTCTGGATAATTCATCACAATGTTTTTGTGATTGGTGCAATATTAACTGCTTTTGAAAGTAACTGAAACATGGATAGATTTTGACTATGGAAATATAGAATTATTCGATTGTGATTTCTGAAAAGGAACCTTTAACTTTAAAATTATAATTACCCTTGAATAAACATAATTCAAATAGCAAAACATAAGAAAATGGAAAAAGATTCAAATGATATCAGCAAATGCCCGTTTCATAATGGAAGTATGAAACAGAATGTTGGGGGCGGCGGAACCAGAAACCACGACTGGTGGCCAAATCAACTAAAACTAAACATTCTGCGACAAAATTCATCCCTATCAAATCCATTGGATAAAGATTTTAATTATGCTGATGCTTTTAATAGTCTTAATCTGGAAGAGGTAAAAAATGACCTGAAATTATTAATGACTGATTCACAGGATTGGTGGCCGGCAGATTTTGGTCATTATGGTGGATTATTTATCCGCATGGCCTGGCATAGTGCAGGTACCTATCGCGTTGGAGATGGCCGTGGTGGAGCCGGTGCTGGTTTGCAGCGTTTTGCGCCATTAAATAGCTGGCCTGATAATGTGAGTCTTGATAAAGCCAGAAGATTACTTTGGCCGATCAAGCAAAAATATGGGAATAAAATTTCATGGGCAGATTTAATCATCCTGACCGGTAATGTTGCCCTGGAATCAATGAATTTCAAAACCTTTGGCTTTGCTGGCGGTAGGGAAGATGCTTGGGAAGCAGATGAATCTGTTTATTGGGGATCAGAAACAACCTGGTTAGGTGGTGATCTTCGATATGGACATGGTTCGGATGGTGCCGATAAGGCACATGGCGTATTGGTAAGTGATGATGATGCTGACGGAGATACCCATTCCCGTAACCTCGAAAAACCACTTGCAGCGGTACAAATGGGTTTGATTTATGTAAATCCTGAAGGGCCAGATGGAAATCCTGATCCGGTATTGGCGGCTAAAGATATCCGCGATACTTTCGGCAGAATGGCCATGAATGATGAAGAAACAGTAGCCCTGATTGCGGGCGGACATAGTTTTGGGAAAACGCATGGTGCTGCTTCTGCAGATCATGTGGGTAAAGAACCTGAAGCCGCTGGAATTGAAAGCCAGGGATTTGGATGGGATAACAGCTATGGAAGCGGTAAAGGTGCAGATACGATTACCAGCGGACTTGAAGTAACCTGGACAACCACACCAACTCAATGGAGCAATAATTTCTTCGAAAATCTTTTTGCCTATGAATGGGAATTAACCAAAAGCCCTGCTGGGGCACATCAATGGATAGCCAAAAACGCAGAAGCAATTATTCCTGATGCTTATGATAGCAATAAGAAACATCTTCCATCAATGCTGACCACAGATATTGCTTTGCGTTTTGATCCCGAATATGAAAAAATCTCCAGACGCTTTCTGGAAAACCCTAATGAATTCGCTGATGCTTTTGCGCGTGCTTGGTATAAATTAACACATCGGGATATGGGCCCAATAAGCCGTTACCTGGGCCCTGATGTACCTCAGGAAGAGTTGCTTTGGCAAGATCCCATTCCTGCAGTAAACCATGCATTGGTAAGTGATAGCGATATTGAAATATTAAAGTCGAAATTATTATCTTCAGGCTTGACCGTATCTGAGTTAGTTTCTGTTGCTTGGGCTTCGGCTTCCACTTTCCGTGGTTCAGATAAACGTGGAGGTGCCAATGGTGCAAGAATACGCTTATCGCCACAAAAAGATTGGAAAGTAAATAACCCAGCTCAATTGCAGAAAGTTTTGAATGTTTTAGAGGGCATTCAGCAGGAGTTTAACAGCGCGCAGCTTGACGGAAAAAAGATATCTCTTGCCGATTTGATTGTATTAGCGGGGAATGCTGGTGTTGAAAAAGCTGCAACGGAAGCAGGATATTCAGTTACAGTGCCTTTTACCGCAGGGCGGATGGATGCTTCGCAGGCACAAACAGATGTGGAATCATTTGGTTATCTGGAGCCGTTAGCTGATGGTTTTAGAAACTACCGTAAATCAAAGTCATCTGTTTCAACAGAAGAATTATTGATTGATCGGGCACATTTACTTACTTTAACAGCACCTGAACTTACAGTTCTGGTAGGTGGTTTACGTGTTTTAGATACTAATTTTGATGGTTCTAAAAGTGGTGTGTTTACCTATACACCAGGAAAGCTCACCAATGAATTTTTTATAAATTTATTAGATATGAACACCTCATGGAAAGCGAGTTCTGAAGATAAAGAAACTTATCTGGGCAGCGACCGGACTACAGGACAACCAAAATGGACGGCCAGTCGTGCAGATTTAGTATTTGGTTCCAATGCAGAACTCAGGGCAATTGCTGAATTATATGCAAGTTTCGATGGGAATGAGAAATTCGTGAAAGATTTTATAAAAGCCTGGACAAAGGTGATGAATCTTGATCGATTCGATATTGCTTAATATTTAATAACTTAAATTATTTAAAGGATGCCGCTACGGTATCCTTTTTTGTTTCAGAACTATTTTTCTACATTCGTTTTCACTTCAGGTTAAAATAGTCTATGGCCATTATCTATCAAAGCAATCGAATTGTGATCCGCGAATTCTTACCGTCAGAAAGTTCCTTGTTTTGTTCATTTTTTGATGATGAGCAGGTTACGCAGTATTTGCCACAATTGCTGCCAAACGAATATAAAAACTTATTTGATGTTGCAATAAAGGATTATCAGCTCGGACCATTTGGGCGCTGGGGGATATTTGATGCTGAAAACCATGATTTTATGGGTAATTGCCTTTTCAGGCCTTTTATCGAAATTCCCGGACAAATGGAAATCGGATACAGTTTAGGTAGATCATATTGGGGTAAAGGCATTGGTACTGAAGTCGCAAAAGCACTTGTATGTTATGGATTCGCTAACACCAATTCGGACGAAATTGTAGCATTAACAGATGTAAGAAACATAGGCTCGCAGAAAGTCCTTAAAAATTCTGGTTTTAAACAACTAGAAAATATAGTTAGGAAGGAAATAGCGCTTAATTATTTTCTTATTCAGCGCAGTTAACCTCTTTGTTATGCCTATAGATTATGAGTTTACATTCGGATTAATACCCACGCACTTGCATGCTGCTTAATTTAGGCTTCTTTCTCACCTATATATTATGGAATAAATGGCTTCCTCACTTTCCCGCTAAAGCATCTTGAGCTATAAACCATAAGTTTTCGTTCTTCGAATAATCCTTTACATTCGCGATTAACCTTTCAACCTCCCCACGCCTAAAATAAAATCACCTTTACCTTCTCTATGCCTCTATGGTTTAATATAACTTGATCCGGTCTTTCTTCCTGAAAACCGCCCTTGCAAACACTCTTCATTTAAAAATGTTTTATTTATTTTAATTTTTTATGAATGATTTACAGCGGGTTATGTTTTTAGGGAGATAAAAGGGTTGGGATGGGTTTGCGGAGGTATGATTTTTTGCTACCTTTGCATCCCGCTTCGGAGGAAAGGGTTAGGGTTGAAAAGCGTGTTGATGATGAGTGTAGGGT
>NZ_JAPIVF010000012.1:0-24317 GCF_026240075.1 Pedobacter sp. MR22-3
ATCATGACATCCGCCAACTGATTCTTTTTTCCTTCCCTTTCGGTTGGGAGTGCAAAGGTAGAAATCTTTTCTGAACTTCCAAATAAAATAATTTTATTTTTTCGTCCTTCTTTTCTTTCCAACCCTTCAATCTGCCAGTCTTTAAAACCAGCTCCCCGTTCCTTCCGAACCGGGCTGCAAAGGTAATGATCTTTTCTACTTCCGCAAATTTTATTTGAAATAATTTCTGCTCCCTTTATCCCCTCTACCCATCATCAACACGCTTTTCAACCCTAACCCTTTCCTCCGAAGCGGGATGCAAAGGTAGCAAAAAATCATACCCCGGCAAACCCATCCCAACCCTTTTTTCTCCCTAAAAACATAACCCACTGTAAATCATCCATAAAAAATTAAAATAAATAAAACATTTTTAAATCAGGAGTGTTTGCAAGGGCGGTTTTCAGGAAAGAAGACCGGATCAAGTTATGTTTAACCATATAGGCATAGAGAACATAGAGAAGGTAAAGGTGATTTTATTTTAGGCGTGGGGAGGTTGAAAGGTTAATCGCTAGTTTAGCAAAGTGTTAGATAAAAAACTATGACATGCCTTATTATTTAAAACATGAAACTATTGAATTATGATTCAGGATTAGCTTACCACTAATAACAGACGAGTCGTATTAGGTAGAAACTAATCCCTATCAATATATTTAATATTGTCCGGTACTTAGCATAACTAAGGTACAGGCTTCTAATGGTTCGATTCCGTGCTGATCAAGCAACTTTTCCAATTCATAATTTTCTGTACCCGGATTAAAAATCACCCGCTTTGGTTTAGTTTCTAATATGTAATCATGGTATTGAGGCTGTAAGGCAGGGCCAATATATAGTGTTATTGTATCAACATCATGATGAATTTTACCTGGCTGCTCAATGGCTACACCGGCAACTTCACCTTTTTTAATACCAACATTCACAATTTCATGATTAAAACGCGTTAACATATGCGCTGCTTTATAAGCATATCTTGTTGGATCCGGAGATGCACCTATTATTAATGTCTTTTTCATTTGAATTAAAATTTAACTAAATAATGCAGGGTTAAAACTTGGAAAGCAATGCAATTTGCCCAGCATGATAAGCATGATGTTGTATCAGACCATTTAAAAGTTCCATAAAAGTGATACCTGTACCGGCTACACTAAGTTCTTCTTTTGAAGAATCATTCCAGTCTTCATCCATTATATTCCCGATGTGGCGAATAAGTTCTTCGTTTGCAGTTTTAAAATTAAAGATGATTCTTTCCCAGGCCTGAGGTGTTTTTTCTACAGGAACCGGCCAATCACCTATAGCAGGTTCAGCATCAGGATTTCCCATTAAACGAGAAGTAACTTCCTCCGTCCAGGCAGTTAAATGTAATGCAATTTCTGCGATGGAATGTGCGTTTGGGATAAAATATTGAAAAGCTTTTCCCGGATCAACATTATTCAAAGTTTGCATGACATGGTTGCCGTGCCAGGAATCGCCATTAAATGCTTTTTGAACTTCTTTTATAATACTAAACATAACAGAAGAACAATCTGGTTATTATAAAGTTTGTTATCGGGTAGCCAAGATTGCATTTGCGCAATTAATTCCGTCGATAGCAGCACTCACAATTCCACCTGCATAGCCCGCTCCTTCCGCACAGGGATACAATCCTTTTATTTGAGGATGCTGATAGCTTTCTTTGTCACGCGGAATACGAACAGGTGATGATGTTCTGCTTTCTACACCAACCAAAATCGCCTCGTTTGTGTAGTAGCCTTTAATTTTCTTCCCAAACAATGGAAGCGCACCTTTTAAACTTTTAGATACGAATTCTGGTAAAATATTATCAAGCATAACACTTTTTGTGCCCGGGAGGTAAGAATTTTTAGGTAAATCGATAGAAAGTTTATTGTTTACAAAATCTACCATCCGCTGTGCTGGCGCAACTAAGTTTCCTCCACCAGCCTCAAAAGCAATTTTTTCAATTTCAGATTGAAAATTCAACATTCTTAAAGGATCATAACCCAGCACATCATCTAAAGTAACCTGAACCACAGTGCCGGAGTTGGCAAATGGATTATTCCGTTTAGATGGCGACCAGCCATTCACCACAATTTCATTTTCACCTGTTGCGCAGGGTGCGATAATCCCCCCCGGACACATACAAAATGAAAATACACCACGCGCCCCAACCTGCTCAACCAGGCTATAATAAGCCGGAGGAAGAAATTCAGATCGTGTATCGCAGTGATATTGAGCAGCATCAATGATTTCCTGTGGATGCTCAATTCTAACCCCAAGGGCAAAAGGCTTTGCCTCGATGCGGATATTTTTTCTGTTCAATAATTCATATATATCCCTGGCAGAATGACCGGTAGCCAGAATAAGGTCATCAGCGAATAATTTTTCTTCGAAATTAATTTCTATGCCTTTAACTTTCCCAAATTCGATCAATAAGTCCGTCATTTGACTATCAAACATCACTTCACCCCCTGCATTCAGGATGGTTTCTCTGATGGCTGTAATAATATGCGGTAATTTATTGGTGCCGATATGCGGGCGGGCATCAATTAAAATGTCTTTTTCTGCACCATGATCTACAAATGCCTGAAGTACTTTATTAATATCACCACGTTTGTTAGATCGTGTATAAAGTTTACCGTCAGAATAGGTTCCGGCTCCACCTTCTCCATAACAATAATTAGATTCCGTATTAACTACACCCTGTTTATTAATGGCGGCTAAATCTCGGCGGCGTTGTTTAACATCTTTTCCGCGCTCGATGATAATGGGCTTTAATCCATTTTCGATGCATTGCAAAGCAGCAAATAATCCTGCCGGCCCCGCACCAACAATAATAACAGGTTTTGCATCCTTAACGTTTGGGTAATGAATGGCCTTGATTTCTGGCTGAGGCATTTCGTCAACAAAAACGCTAACCAACACCCGGAAAATCACCTTTCGTGATCTGGCGTCTATTGAGCGTTTTAAAATATCATATGCCTTAATGCGATCTTCAGATACTTTTAACGTTTCGGAAAGCTTGGTTTTGATCGTTTCGGATTGCGTTACCTCATGTGGCAGCAATGTAATTTCGATATCTTTTTGCATGTAAACAGTCAGGTTTTTATCCTGAATTAGCACAAAGATAAATAGAAAATTCAGTATTTAAGCAAAGGTATAAACTGGCCATCTAAATATACAGCTCATCCTAAAATCATATCGTGATGAACGTTGATGATATTAAAAACCATTATTTATTCTTATAAAATTCAGGCCGCTTCAATTTAATTTCACTGATGGCCATTATTGGTTCTGAATAAAAATCTTCCGTCGAATTATTCTGGACAACTTCTTTTCTTTTATTTGCCAAATATTCCTGTTTAGAATTGCAAATAACCCATGCTTTATATACAACTTGTCATGTTTTCACTTAAATTGTAACAAAGGAACGGATTTTGTGATCTCATTCGTAAATTGAAAAATAATCAGTTGACAACAAAAGATAAAACTATAAAAATGAAAAAATTAGTATTTGGAATTTTAGCTGCTGTCATTGCAGTTACCACTTTAAGTTCATGCGGATATAACAGCATGGTTAAGCTTGATGAAAATGTAAAATCAAAATGGGGAACCGTACAAACGCAATACCAGAGAAGGGCAGATTTAATTCCAAATCTAGTGAGCACAGTTAAGGGCGCAGCTAAGTTTGAACAGGGAACATTAACTGCAGTGACAGAGGCGCGCGCAAAAGCCACACAAATGACAGTGAATGCGGATGATTTAACGCCAGAAAACATTCAGAAATATCAGGCCGCACAAGGGCAATTAAGCCAGGCCTTAGGTAAATTATTATCGATTACAGAGGCCTATCCTGAATTAAGAGCAACACAGCAATTCAGTGATTTATCTGCTCAGCTGGAAAGCACTGAAAACAGAATTACTGTTGCCAGAAAAGATTTTAACGATGCAGTACAAGAATATAACGGAAAAATAAGGTCATTCCCAACAAATTTAACTTCAGGCATGTTTGGCTTTAAACCCAAAGGATATTTTGAAGCAGATGCCACTGCAAAAAATGCACCTAAAGTAGAATTTTAAAATCAGACTAAAATATTTCAGGGTAGTGTGTGTTTAATTCCTAAATACATACTACCCTTTTTACTTCAATTAAAACAGAATCATGTCGTTATTTTCAGATATTGAACAAGATAAAATAGCTCAGGCCATTTCAGATGCAGAGAAAGCAACCTCGGGTGAATTAAGAATTGCCATTGATAAACACTGTGAGGGTAATCCTTATGAAAAAGCCACAGCGTATTTTGCTAAACTAAACATGGATAAAACATCTTTAAGAAACGGCGTTTTAATATATCTTGCCCATGCCGATCATAAATTTGCCATTATTGGTGATTCGGGAATTAACAAAGTTGTACCTGAAGATTTCTGGGAAACCACCAAGATCGCCATGACAGCTCACTTTGCTAAAGGTAATCTCGCCGATGGAATTATTGCAGGAGTGGCATTGGCTGGAGAAAAGCTAGCCTTGTTTTTTCCTCCTCAAAAAGGAGACATTAACGAATTGCCTAATGATATTGTATTTATGGATAAACCCGAAAACAAATAAGCAATGAAAAAATTATTCCTTTTATCGTTATGCTGTTGCTTATTCACATTTGGTTTTGCACAAAATTTTCCGGAGAAACCCAATACCCTGGTGAATGATTATGCCAATGTACTATCTGCCGATCAAAAACAGGCATTGGAAACAAAGCTTGTCACTTTCAATGATTCTTCTTCCACACAAATTGCGGTTGCTATTTTAAAATCTGTTGGCGATTATGATATCAATGAGTATGCTGTAGAATTAGGCCGAAAATGGGGTGTAGGTCAACAAGGTAAAAATAATGGCATCATGATCGTTGTGGCCGTTGGAGACAGAAAAATTTCGATCCAGACGGGGTATGGAGTGGAAGGTGCACTACCGGATATTTATGCCAAACGTATTATAGATAATGACATCAAGCCAAATTTTAAAGCCGGAAACTATTATGCCGGACTAGATGCGGGTACAACATCGATTATTAAATATACCAGAGGAGAATATAAAAATGATAGCCCTAAAGCTTCGTCGTCAAAAAAAGGAGGTGCGGGAAGTATCTTTATCGTGATCTTCATCGTGGTTATCATCATCATCATCATGCGCAAAGGCGGTGGTGGCGGCGGAAGTGTCATTGGCGGACGTGGTGCGTCGAATGCATTATTCTGGGGAATGCTTTTTGGAAGTGCTGGCGGCAGAGGTGGAAACAGTGGCTGGGGCAGCGGCGGTTTTGGCGGAGGATCTTCCGGTGGTGGTGGATTTGGTGGTTTTGGAGGAGGAAGTTTCGGCGGAGGCGGATCCAGCGGAAGCTGGTAGACTTTAGACTTTAGACTTTAGACTTTAGACTTTAGACTTTAGACTTTAGACTTTATGTTGGAATGTTGCACACTTTTGATGTTACAAAGGCATTTTAAATAAAAACAAGAACCTACCATGTACAGGAAAGACTTAATCACAGCAGAAATTCAGAAGCTTGCTGAGGTTTTAGCTAAAATAATGGGCTTAAAACTGGAGGGCAAATTAAAGGATGCCGAAGAGCTGTTCAATGAAACGATGGAGAATAGCTTTACTTTACCAGTCGATATATTGGAAAGTGAAGACAGGACTACTTTTGAAAACTGGTTGCATAAATGCAATTTACCTGCTGAGAAATTAGATTCTTTAAGTGAGTTTTTTTACTATGAACTGGGAATCAGTACCGAAAGGAATCAGGTTATTGCGCCTAAACTGAATTTGGTTTATCAGTATTTAGCAGATGAGCATAAGATTGTACATTTGGTGAATTTACATCGCCAGAAAACGATACAGCAATATATCTGATATACCATTTTGAATAACGATTTATGACCAGGATTGAAAAGTGGCAAAAACTTGCCTCTAAATATTTAGTGAGAGAGAAGTGGGCTACATTACGGGTAGATGAAGTGCAGTTGCCAAACGGAACGGTTAAAGATGACTATTTTGTTTTAGAATATCCCGATTGGGCTACTGCCATCGCTTTAACAAATGAAGGAAAAATGATTATGGTGCGTCAGTATCGTCATGGCGCCGACATTGTATCGCTTGAAGTTCCGGGTGGTGTAATTGATGGCGACGAGGGCCCGGAGGCAGGAGTCAAAAGAGAGTTGATGGAGGAAACAGGATACACTTTTAAAACCTGTAAACTTATTGCTGAACTTTATCCCAATCCGGCTACGGCAAATAATAGAACCTTTACTTATTTGCTTACTGGCGGAATTAAAACACATGAACAACATCTGGATGAGCATGAAATCCTGAATGTAGAAGAGTATACTATAGATGAAGTGAAACAACTGCTGAAGGAGAATAGAATTGCCCAGTGTATTCACGTTGCGGCATTACATTATGGTTTAGCTGAAATTGAAAGCATGCTTCAAGATTAGTTTTACATGATGCCACCTGACATACGAATAAAAGTGATTCAACCGACTAAATATTAAAAATAAAAGTCCTGATTTGAGTTTCAAATCAGGACTTTTATTTTGATGGAACCGGGCAAAAACCAACGTTTTAAACTTCTGCCTTAAACCGCGCTTAGCTCATTTTCAATTTCTTTTGAATATCGTGCACGTAAGCTTTAAATTTCTTATCTGTATCGATTAAATCCTCAACAGTTTGACAAGCATAGATTACGGTACTGTGATCACGACCACCGAAGAAAGCACCTATGGTTTTCAATGAAGATTTGGTATGACTTTTAGACAGATACATCGAAATTTGACGTGCCTGTACAATTTCACGTTTACGGGTTTGAGATTTTACCATATCAACCGGAACTTCAAAATACTCACATACCAACTTCTGAATATACTCCATCGAAATTTCTTTCGTAGTATTTTTAATAAAATTCTTTAACATCTGCTTAGCTAACGCTAAATCGATCTCTTTCTTATTTAAAGTAGCCTGTGCCAGTAAGGAAACCATCGCTCCTTCCAGCTCACGAACGTTATTATCAATATTGTGTGCTACGTATTCTACTACTTCACCTGGCAACTCAATACCATCTGCATACATTTTCTTTCTTAAGATCGCAATACGCGTCTCCAGATCAGGGATTTGTAAATCGGCAGATAAGCCCCATTTAAAACGACTTAATAAACGTTCTTCCAAACCTGCCAAATCCTTAGGTGCTTTATCAGATGTTAAGATAACCTGTTTACCTGATTGGTGCAGATGGTTGAAAATATGGAAGAAAATATCCTGGGTTTTTTCTTTACCGGCAAAGTTATGCACATCATCCATGATGATCACATCCATCGCCTGGTAAAAGTTAACAAAATCATTAATCGTATTATTTTTTAATGAGTCTACAAACTGCTGGCAGAATTTTTCACAGCTTACATAAATGACCAGTTTATCTGGCATGCTGCGTTTTATTTCATTACCAATTGCCTGTGCCAAGTGCGTTTTACCTAAACCTACGCCGCCATAAATCATTAACGGGTTAAATGAAGTCCCTCCGGGTTTAGCAGCTACAGCGTAACCAGCAGATCGTGCCAAACGGTTGCAATCTCCTTCTATATAATTTTCAAAAGTGTAATTAGCGTTTAATTGGGGATCAACATTTAATTTTTTTAATCCAGGGATAATAAAAGGATTTTTAATGTCCTTGTTGATTGAAACCGGAATGGGCATTGACTGCACTTTAGCTTCTGCACCATTTCCATTTGAGGGCATATTTGTAGTATAAGGATTACCACTGTTTGATGATTTATCAACAACGATATTATATTCCAGTCTGCCGTCTTCTCCAAGTTGTTTTTTTACTGTCTTACGCAGCAAGCCTACGTAGTGTTCTTCAAGCCATTCATAAAAGAATAAACTTGGCACTTGTATGGTTAAAACCTTACCTTCTAATCTAAGGGCTGTTATAGGCTCGAACCAAGTTTTGAAACTTTGGGTCGGGATGTTATCCTTAATAATTTGAAGACAGTTCTTCCACACTTCAGTACAAGTTTTTTCCATTGCAATTTATATAATTTGTTGATTTCCAGTACCAATTTGACTATACCAGATGGTCCGTTTCGGGATTACGAATATTGAGAAAATTATCAACATTTTAAACAAAAATCTGAAATAAATCGTAACCTACTGACAGGTAATACCGTAGCATAGTTAACCTCAATTTTTTATGTTGATAACTATTTACTAACATGCTTTATCCACATTTCGCTTTAAATGAACATTATATTTTCTTTGCGAAATATTGATTTCAGACGAGCAAATTCCAAGCCATTTTATTTTCAGTTATGCGATGATTTGTAGTTTTTATCTTTCACAAAATTCAATGTACTGATAATTAATGCACTAAGTTTAGGCCGAATAAAAGCAAGGGGCATTTACCTAAGATCTACTGAACTTTAAGCAATGTGTTTTTTCCAATACAAGGACGGTATGGAGCATTTTGGAATCCATAATTTGAATAGTTATTGCTAAAATATCTGCAGTCGTATTACCTGTACTCACCAAAAGTTTTGCGCATGACATCGGCAATTTCTCCGAGAGTGGCATACTTTTCTACTGCATCAATAATCAGCGGCATCAGATTGGCATCCCCGTTTGCGCCATCCTCTAATAACCTTAATGCCTGCTCGACAGCCATACGGTTGCGAACGTTTTTTAAATGACTCAGCTTATCTGCCTGGAGTTTTCTAATGGACTCATCAATTTTAAATACTTCTGTGAATTCTTCCTCAGGTTGGGTAAACTTATTTACCCCAACAGAAATCCTTTCACCAGTTTCAATTTCTTTTTGATATTCATAAGCCGCGTGAGCAATTTCATTTTGCATATAATCACTTTCAATGGCAGGAACTGATCCACCCATGGCATCAATTTTATCAATATATCTCCAGGCTGCTGCTTCTATTTCATCGGTTAAATTTTCTACAAAAAAAGAACCAGCCAATGGGTCTACCGTATCAGTTACACCACTTTCAAAACCTATAATTTGCTGTGTACGTAGGGCTATTTTCGCCGCAGCCTCTGTTGGTAAAGAAAGGGCCTCATCATAACCATTGGTATGCAGGGATTGTGTACCGCCTAAAACAGCTGCCATGGCCTGATTGGTTACCCGGATAACATTGTTAAGTGGCTGCTGTGCTGTTAAGGTAGAACCACCGGTTTGGGTATGAAAACGCAGCATCTGCGCCTTTTCATCTGTAGCACCAAGCGCCTTTGTAATTTTTGCCCACATCCTTCTGGCTGCCCTGAATTTAGCGATTTCCTCAAAAAAATTATTGTGACAATTAAAGAAAAACGACAGACGCTTTGCAAAAACATTAATATCCAAGCCTTTATCAATAGCAGATTTCAGATAAGTTTTTCCATTCGCCAATGTAAAGGCAAGCTCCTGCACCGCATTAGAACCCGCCTCACGGATGTGGTAGCCTGAAATGGATATGGTATTCCATTTTGGAACCTCCTGACTACAGAATTCAAAAATATCAGTAATTAAACGCATAGATTGCTTCGGCGGATAAATATATGTCCCTCTTGCAGCATATTCTTTCAGTATATCGTTCTGAATGGTACCAGATATCTGCTTTAGATCAGCACCTTGTTTCTTCGCCAGTGCAATGTACATGGCCAACAAAATGGAAGCCGTTGCATTAATCGTCATGGAGGTGGTGATATCTTTTAACTGTATGCCATCAAAAAGGATCTCCATATCTTTCAATGAATCAATGGCCACACCAACCTTCCCTACTTCACCGTCAGCCATTTCATGATCAGAATCGTATCCAATCTGGGTAGGGAGATCGAAAGCAACAGATAAGCCTGTGGTTCCCTGCGCCAGCAAATAATGATACCTTTTATTAGATTCTTCAGCAGTGGAAAAACCGGCATATTGACGCATGGTCCATAGTCGCCCGCGATACATATCCTTCTGAATACCCCTGGTAAAAGGAAATTCACCAGGCTTTTCTTCCATAGGCTTAGCTGAAAGGTATAATTCTTTAATCTCGATTCCGGAAGTTGTGGTATGTTTCATAGCGGGAGGTTGAAAAGGTAGTTAGTTGAACAACAGTTCAGATCTATTGATGTGTTTGATTTGCATTAAATATCCTTAAAATATCTCCTTAATTAACTTTGCTTAAAACAAATGCCAACCATTTTCTCTCTTATATTGACTAACAGGCTGATTATTCAGCTATAAAAACCATCCCTAATACCTGATGAGGGTAAATGCTGAATATTCAATTGCCATGCATCTTCCCAACTAATCATCTTCACAGTTTTACAGCTAAAACAATCTTTGTATATCTTTTTTAATCAATTCAATCGTTAAATCATAAGGATTCTCCTCAATACTTGCCATGTGCGTTAAAATTGCTTTGCTTAATTCTATTCCGTTTGCATCTGCCGGCAAACCACTAACAGCATTATTAATCATCCCAATGGTATCATCCTTTAATTTACGCACGACATTCCAGGTAACACTATCCACGTACAATTGTTGTGTAATATTATGTTGATACTCAGATTTCACTTCATTTAGTATGCCTGCCTGAAGTGTCGAAATGCCAATCCCTTGTTGATGTAAACGCACCAATAGGTTAGCCGGATTGATACGATCAGTAAAAATAATTAATCGCTCATGTGCCTGCAAACGCAAAGGCAAAAGATGTGCCCTGCTTTCTTTATTTAGTTCTATATCCTTTAAGTTGAAAAAACGTTGTATATCACTTTTTAAAATGTAATACACAGCCATCAGGGCAGTAAAAATGCCGGCAAATAGGATCACTACGTTTGATAAAATCTGTTGGGTATTCATAGGTATTGTTTAATTACGGTAATTTTAACGAACCGCTGAAAGCAAAAATGTGCATTATTATTTATATTTGTAACAGATAAAATTTAAATAGATATGAGCACAACAGTTGATACCACATTTGCACCGGTTACTTTCTCTGAGGGAGCCTCTAAAGAACTATATAAATTGAAAGATCAGCAGGAAATTGGCGAAGATTATGGTTTGCGTGTAGGCGTTGAGGGTGGTGGATGCGCCGGAATGAACTATGTTTTAGGCTTCGACCAGAAAAAAGAAGGCGACCAGGAGTTTTTTATTGACGGCATTAAAGTTTTCATGAACAAAGCCCATCAAATGTACTTAATGGGCATGATGATCGACTGGCAGGATGGGTTAAACTCACGTGGCTTTACCTTTGTAAATCCTAATGCTACCAGTACCTGTGGTTGCGGCACAAGCTTCTCTGCATAAAAAAAATATTATTGTAACATAAAGTATAGTCCCCTTGTCTAAACATCGGGACTTTTTTTATTTTTACAACAGGGGTTTAAGGTAATTGGTATAGGGTTTAAGGCTTTAATGCCAATCTTGATACCCGATACAATAATACCCTATACTACAATAATGAATTACAGAGAAAACATCAGACTGGCATTAGAATCCATTAAGGGTAATCGTTTGCGTACCATGCTTACCGCCTTGATAATTGCGATCGGATTAATGGCCCTGGTTGGAATCCTCACCACACTTGATGCTGTAAAAAAAAGTATGACAGATGCCTTTAGCAGTATGGGTGCAAACTCATTTACCATCAGAAACCGGGGTACAGGGATCAGAATTGGGAATGGAAAGAGACCCAAGCCTTTCAAATCAATCAGATATGAAGATGCCATTAAATTTAAAGATAGCTTAAACGCTCCGGCAACGGTTGCAGTAAGTGTGGTTGCAAGTAGTGGTTCTACCATTAAATACGGTAACCTGAAAACCAACCCCAATATCAATATACAAGGTATTGATGAAAATGGTCTCGCATCCCAGGGATTAAATCTTTCTGAAGGGAGAAACTTCGGTGCCTCAGAAGTAAAAATGGGAGGTAATGTTTGCATTGTAGGTGGCGAAGTAGTGACCAGGCTTTTTAAAGATACTGACCCCATGGACAAGCTTATTAATGTGGGCAATAACCGTTTTAAAATTATTGGAGTATTGGAGAAAAAAGGATCCAGTATGGGTTTTAGCGGAGACAGGGCTGTTTATGTGCCCTTACTTAAAGCGAAACAAATTAATGCAAATGCCAATCCATCATATACGATTACGGTGATGGTATCAGATAATAACCACCAGGAAAATGTGATCGGAGAATCTACGGCGCTATTCAGAAATATCAGGAAAGTAAAAATTAACGAAACCAATAACTTCGAAATTACAAAAAGCGATGCCATTGCGCAGACACTCTTTGAAAACCTGGCTTTTGTTGCTGTTGGTGGCATCGCAATCGGAATTATTACCCTCATTGGTGCCTCAATCGGATTAATGAATATCATGCTGGTTTCAGTAACTGAACGCACGAGAGAAATCGGAATCCGGAAGGCCATTGGTGCTAACCCTAAAGTTATACGCCGTCAGTTTTTAATTGAAGCGGTAGTAATTTGTTTAATGGGTGGAGCTTTGGGAATATTTTTAGGCATTATTCTGGGCAATATTATTTCACTGGCCATGGGCGGGGCATTTCTGATCCCCTGGACATTTATTATCGGCGGTTTTGTGTTATGTGTAGGTGTAGGAATTCTTTCGGGATATTATCCGGCAAAGAAAGCCTCCCGTTTAGATCCCGTAGAAGCCTTGAGGTACGAGTAAAAGAAAAAGACTAAACATGTTCAAATCATTGCATTATTCAGCTGGTGCTGACTGAGCAATCTTTGCATTAAAGGGGTATTTAAACTTTGCTCCAGTGCTGCTGCATGTTTCAGATGATGCATATCGCTGCCAATAAAATCCACCAGGTGATTCTCTACCATTTCTTCGGCAGCTTTTTTCGCTCCTGATCCATAATAACCGGTTAAAGCAATGGAATTCATCTGTAACTGACAGCCTGTTTCTCTAATTTGATGTAAGCTTTCAATTGAATGGTTGAAATACGGATAGCGCTCCGGGTGTGCCAATACGGGTTGATACCCTACATCCTGAATAATTTTGATAAAACTAAACAGATTTGGTGGCGCATTGATGTATGAAAGCTCAAAAAGCAGGTATTCCTTTCCAAATGTTAACACTTCCTTCTGTTTAACTTTCTTTTCCAGTGTCTCATCCAGGTAGTATTCTGCCGCTGCATCTACTTCCAGATTGAGCTGAACATCACTAAGGCCTTTTCTTAAAATATCAAGACCACGGTTAATGGTATCGGGCGTATTTCTGAAATAATCGGCCATAATGTGAGGCGTAGCAATTAGTTTTTTGAACCCGAGTGCCTTGAAACGTTTGGCTAATAAAATAGCATCGTGCAAAGTTTTTGCGCCGTCATCTATCCCTGGAATAATATGCGAATGCATATCCACACCAATAGTGGAGAAATTAAATTCAGGCACTATTTTCTTTTTCTTGAATAATCCAAACATCACCGTATTAATTTATTTCTTTGGGAAGATTTGATGTCTCAGCTGATGACGCTAATTTGGAGGAATAGATCTTATGCAGTAAGTCATTTAAGTTTTCACTCAGATCAAACTGCAAATCCTCATGCAATTTTTTAAATTTATTGATGGTTACTGCAACCGTTTTTAAATAAAATGCAGAAAACAAAATCATGTAATCCCGATAGCCAAGTGTTGATTTTCGATAGTCGAAAGGAATGAGGTTTAAAATAAAAATTTTCAGTTCAACTTCTCCAATCGGATCTTTAGTAACCTTATAAAAATGATTTACCGTAGTAATCATCTTCCTTACTTTAACCAAAGCTTCTTTAGCATTCAGCTTTTTTAATTCGGCCACCTGTTCTTCTACATCACCCTTGATTTTTTCTTTCCGGTGTTCCAGATCTGATTCATCTTCCAGTAATTTATAATGAAGATGTTCGGTAAGCACTTTGTCTTTTGCAATTAAACGCAACAACAGCCGGTCTTTTTCCTTCACAGGCAGGTCTGTTATTGCGTTCTTTAAATCTTTGTGCGCCGATAATTTCATTTAAAAAGGGTTTGCCTTAATATATTTTTCCCACTCCCAGGCAGAGCGCATCATTTCGTTGATATCCAGTTCAGCTTTCCAACCCAGTTCTTTATGCGATTTGGTAACATCACCATAAACCTGAACAACATCACCAGCCCTCCTCGGGCCAAGGTTGTAATTTAATTTCTCTCCGTTAACCGTTTCGAAGGCTGAAATAATTTCCAAAACGGAAGATCCTTTACCCGTTCCAATATTGAAAACGTCATAATTGGAAGAAGTTTCTTTCTTTTCCAGTTTTTTAATTGCCGCTACATGCGCTTTAGCCAGATCTACCACGTGGATATAATCACGGATAGCAGAACCATCAGGAGTGTCGTAATCATCGCCATAAACCGTAATCGGTCCGCGCTTACCAATGGCTGATTGTGTAATAAAGGGCACTAAATTAGCCGGAACACCGTTTGGCAATTCGCCTATCAAAGCGGTTTCATGTGCACCTACCGGGTTAAAATAACGCAATGCAATAACATTCAATTCAGGTGTTACGGCTGCAGTTTCAGCTAAAATTTCTTCTGCCACTTGCTTGGTGTTGCCATATGGCGACTCTGCCTTTTTTACCGGAGCGGCCTCCGTAACCGGTAGGCTATCAGGCTGGCCATAAACGGTACAGGAAGAAGAAAACACAAAATCAATCTTCCTGTTAAATGATGTAAGCAGGTTGATTAAGCCATAAAAATTATTCTTATAATATTTTAAAGGTTGCTCAACAGATTCGCCAACCGCTTTTGATGCAGCGAAATGAATAATCCCTGTGATATCTGAATGGGTTGCGGCAAATTCCTTTACCGCATTTTCATCCTGAAGGTCGATTTCATTAAAATCAAACCACTTGCCTGTAATGGCATGTAGCTGGGTTAAAATTTTAATATGCGAGTTTGATAAGTTATCGACAATAACAACTTCGTATCCTGCATTGTGTAATTCTACAACGGTGTGAGAACCTATGTATCCAGTTCCACCGGTAACTAATATTTTTGACATCTTAACGGTTAAATGTAGTAAAATCTTTATGATCAATTTTCTCTAAGGCTTCTGCCGGCAATGATTTGAAATATTCATAAGTAATTCTCAAACCTTCTGCACGACCTACCTTCGGCTCCCATCCTAAAATTTCCAGGGCTTTGGTAATATCCGGCCGCCTTTGCCTGGGATCATCCTGAGGAAGCTCCCTGTAAACTATTTTTTGTGAGGTATTGGTAAGCTTGATAATTTCTTCGCAGAATTGTTTAATGGTGATTTCATCCGGGTTACCAATATTCACCGGCTGCGCGTATTCACTCATCAGTAAACGATAAATACCTTCAATTAAATCGTCTACATAGCAGAATGAACGGGTTTGCGTACCATCACCAAAAACAGTTAAATCTTCTCCTCTTAAAGCCTGACCAATAAATGCAGGTAAAACACGACCATCGTTTAGGCGCATTCTTGGTCCATAAGTGTTAAAAATTCTGACAATTCTGGTTTCTACACCATGAAAAGTATGATACGCCATGGTAATGGCCTCCTGGAAACGTTTCGCTTCATCATACACACCACGAGGGCCAACCGGATTTACATTTCCCCAATATTCTTCCGGCTGAGGATTAACACTTGGATCTCCATATACTTCAGAAGTTGAAGCAATTAACATTCTTGCTCCTTTATTTCTGGCCAGACCCAATAAGTTATGCGTGCCTAATGAACCAACTTTTAAGGTTTGTATCGGGATTTTAAGATAATCTATCGGACTCGCAGGTGAAGCGAAATGAAGAATATAATCAAGTTTTCCGGGAACGTGTACAAATTTGGAAACATCATGATTGTAAAACTCAAAGTTTTCCAGTTTGAAAAGGTGCTCAATGTTGGCCAGATCACCCGTGATCAGATTATCCATGCCAATAACATGGTAATGCTCTTTCACAAAACGATCACAGAGATGAGAGCCTAAAAATCCGGCTGCACCTGTAATTAAAATTCTTTTCTGACTCATCTTAATCTATCAATTTTCTGCCTATACTGTTATAATAGTAACCAAGATCGATCATTTTTTGTAAATCATACAAATTCCGACCGTCGAAGATTACTTTATTTTTTAAGACTTTATCTATTTTTTCAAAATCCGGATTCCGGAATACCGACCATTCTGTAGCGATTAGCAATGCATCAGCATTTTCTAAAGCCTCATATTGGTTTTTGGCATATTTTACCAGATCGCCAATAATGCCCTTTACATTTTCCATCGCTTCAGGATCAAATACCGTAACGGTTGCACCATTTTCAATTAAAGCATTGATAATATATAAAGCTGGTGCCTCACGAATGTCATCTGTTTCAGGCTTAAATGCCAATCCCCAAAGGGCAAAATGCTTTCCTTTAATATCGTTTTTATAATATTTCAGTACCTTATCTACCAGGATGGTTTTTTGCCTTTCGTTTACTTCCATAACTGATTTCAAAATCTGGAAATCATAAGCATAATCATCAGAAGATTTCACTAAAGCCTGAACATCTTTGGGAAAACAAGAGCCACCATAGCCTACGCCAGGAAAAAGAAAACGTTTACCGATCCGCTCGTCTGATCCAATCCCCTTCCTCACTGCATCCACATCGGCACCTACCAATTCACAAAGGTTTGCCACCTCATTCATAAAGGTAATTTTGGTAGCCAGGAATGAATTTGCTGCATATTTTGTTAATTCAGAAGAACGCTCATCCATAAATAGAATCGGGTTTCCCTGACGAACATAGGGGCCATAAAGTTCAGCCATTAATTTTTTAGCCTTTTCACTTTTAGTACCCAAAACCACACGATCGGGTTTCATGAAATCATCAACAGCTACACCTTCCCTTAAAAACTCCGGGTTGGAAACCACATCAACCTCAATGGAAGTATTGGCCTGAAAAACAGCTTTAACCTGATCAGCTGTACCTACCGGAACGGTAGATTTATTTACGATAACTTTATATTCTGTAATCAGTCTGGAAATATCTTTTGCTGCACCCAAGATATAGGAAAGGTCAGCCGCCCCGTCCCCACCCGGAGGCGTAGGCAAAGCCATGAAGATAATTTGTGCATCTTTCACGGCATCAGCAAGAATAGTGGTAAAGGTTAACCTTCCCTGCTCTATATTTCTATGAAACAACAGGTCTAGTCCAGGCTCATAAATGGGCACTTCTCCATCCTGCATTTTTTTTACTTTACTTTCATTTATATCTACACAGATCACATCATTTCCTGTTTCTGCTAGACATGTTCCAGTAACCAAACCAACGTATCCGGTACCAATAACGGCTATTTTCATATATTCTTAAGCTTTTTAAATATATTCGTTTTATCTTGCCACGAAGATATGAAATTACACTTATGCTTTTGCTTTACACCATCGGAATTCAGATTTACTCAATAATAATCAGAATATTTTCACACTTTAATGCGAAGGCTAAACTGTTTATTCACGGGCGTAAAAGTGTTTATCAACAAATCGCAGGGCGAATAGATAACAGTCAGAAACACATCTGGTTTCATTTTGCATCTTTAGGAGAGTTTGAGCAGGGAAGAACGGTACTGGAAAAATTAAAAGAAAAATATCCCACAAAAAAAATTGTGATCACGTTTTTTTCGCCATCAGGATATGAAATCAGAAAAAATTATGCCCTGGCGGATGTTTTTTACCTCCCAATCGACACCAGAGGGAATGCAAAAAAATTTCTGGATGCAATTAACCCCGAGATGGCCATTTTCACGAAATATGAATTCTGGCATTTTTATTTTAAGGAGCTTCACCGCAGAGGCATTCCGCTGTATGTAATTTCTGGAATCTTCAGACCAGGACAGGCATTTTTTAAATGGTATGGTGGCTTCTATCGGAAGATTTTGTCTGCAGTTACTTATTTCTTTGTTCAAAATAAAGAAAGTGAAGATTTACTAAAATTAATAGGGATAAATAATGTAACTATTAGTGGCGATACACGTTTCGACCGGGTTTTTGAAAATGCTCAGACACCGAAAAAATTAGATTTAATTGAAGCATTTATCGGAGATTCGCCAACGCTGATATGTGGAAGTACCTGGCCTGAAGATGAAAAATTATTATCCGTTTTACCAGAAAGCTATCCCCACTGGAAATTCATCATCGCACCGCATGAAATTCATGCCAGCCATATCGAAAGTATAGAAAAACAGTTTCCGGTTGGTAGTGTACGGTTTTCAGTTTTGAGTGCTCAGCTGAATATTGGCCAATCTAAAATCTCAGATCTTCAATCTCAAATCTTAATCATCGATAATATCGGCATGCTGTCTGCACTTTATCAATATGGAAAAGTAGCTTATATTGGTGGTGGTTTCGGTGCTGGCATTCACAACACTTTAGAAGCCGCTGCCTTTGGCTTGCCTGTAATTTTTGGTCCTAAGTATGATAAATTTCAGGAAGCGAAGGATTTAATTGCTTTAGAAGCGGCTAAAAGCATTAGCACCGCTGATGAACTAATCATTGCTTTTGATGATTTTAAAGAGAACACCAATGCTGCGAAGGCTGCACAGCAATATGTAGCAGGTAAAAAGGGTGCAACAGATCAGATCATTTCAATGATTACGAAATGATTTCTGCTTTTGCGATTTCATCAACAATCCTTGGAATTTCCTGATCTATCGAAACAACAAAAACATCTTTTTCATCATTTTGAGGCTCTTCTAAAGTATTAAACTGACTTTCCAATAAACTGGAAGGCATATATTGATGTGATCTTTTTGAAATTCTTTCGTGTATTAATTCAAAGCTGCCTTTCAGGTATACGAAACAAATTGAATCATTGTCTTTTCTTAACAAATCACGATACGCTCTTTTAAGCGCAGAGCAGGCAATAATGCAATTTGTTCCCGCTGCGACATGCTTATGCCCTACCTGAGCAATTAATTCAAGCCAATCTTGCCTGTCGGCATCAGTAAGGGGAATACCCGCAGCCATTTTATCTACGTTTCTTTGTGCATGCAGGTTATCACCATCTATGAATTCAGCATTAATTACTGGCGCCAATGCTTTACCGATCACTGTTTTTCCACTTCCGGAAACGCCCATTAAAATTATAAATTTCGCCATTTGAGAAAGTTATTTTATCATACCTGCCAATGCTTCAATAAACATCGGACTATCATTTAAGCTTTCTACCAATTGTACGTGTTCGCCACCTAGTGCCCTGAATTCTTCATGATATTCAACGGTTATTTCATAAAGTGTTTCCAAACAATCGGCAACAAATGCCGGACTGAAAACCAATAATCGCTTTTTACCTTCTGCAGCCAGTTTTTTCAATACATCGGTGGTATACGGTTGTACCCAGGGTTCTTTTCCTAACCGCGACTGAAAGCAAACCGTATATTGATCTCTCGTTAAGTTTAATTCCTTCGCAATTAATCGTGCTGTATCATGTCCTTGTGCAGAGTAACAAAATTTATTGGTATCGTTTAACGTCTGGCAGCAATCAGCTGTTTTTAAACAGTAGCTTCCGGTGTGATCACATTTTAAAAGCTGGCGTTCCGGTAATCCATGGAAACTAAAAAGCACATGATCAAAATCTTCAATGTTATGCTTTCTGGCATTTTCGGCAAATACCTGAATCATCAATTCATTATCATGGAAAGAATTTACAAAAGAAATAGGTGGTACTGTTTGCCATTTACTCACCAGTTCCATCACTAACTGCATGACCGAGCCCGAACTTGCAGAAGCATATTGCGGAAACATCGGAATGACCTGAATACTTTCAACCAGGCCTGCTTTTAAGTTGGCCAATGCCGATGCGATCGACGGGCTTTGATAACGCATCGCCAGTTCTACATGATATTCACCTCCCAATCTTTCCTGCAGCATCTGCGCCTGTAAACGGCTATAATAAAGCAATGGAGAGCCATTTTCATTCCAGATTTCTTTATACAATTTAGCCGTTTTAGGACTTCGAAAGGGAACAATAATTCCTTTTACCAATAATGTTCTGTTCAATTTAGGAATATCAATTACCCGCTCATCCATCAAAAACTGATCAAGATATTTTCTAACGTCAGGTGTTGCCGGACTATCAGGTGTTCCTAAATTTACAAGTAAAATTCCCTTTTTGCTCATTGATAAAAATATGTTTTGTGGTGCAAATATCGCGTTTTAATTGTTTTATGCCTATTGTTAAAATGTGATGCCCGACACTTTTTGGTCAAGAAAAAGTAGTATTTAATAAATGCGGTGAATCTTAAAGATTGAATAGTTAAGATTTTCGAAAAGGCATTGAGATACAAAATGAAATATTTATCCTTTTGTTTTATACAATTGCCACCAAGGTGTAGCTGGCTTTTGATGATGTTCTAAATGATATCCAAAAAAATAACAGGTAAAAAAAGCAAGTAGATGATTTTTTTGGAGTGTTGAGGAGTGATATTCATTTTCATGATCTCCCTTATGTGGTTGGTAAGTGCCGAAATAAAATAATTGAAAAGTACTAAGAAGTGATGGTAAAACCCAGAAAAGCAATAAGTTTTGCTGTTTAAACCAAATCTGTAAAACATTAAAAGCTGCAGCCATAATGATGAGTTGAATAACTGTTACATAATTAAGCATAAACCGAAAATACCATTTCCAGAAACCATGAGGCGCAAAGTCAGGATCATCCGTTGTATGCACGTGGCGATGGTGTTTATGGTGTTTGGTATATAAACGATTATAGAAAAAGCCTGCGTAGAGGAATACGGAAAGGTAACCAATGAAATTATTGACTGTTTTATTTGGCGAGATGGTGCCGTGCATGGCATCATGAGCTGTAATAAACAGGCCGGTATAGAGATGCATTTGAACAAAAATCATCAGGTAAACCAGTGGATTACTCCAGGCGAAGTTCCAATGCAAAAGGAAGAATAGAGAGGTGAACCATAAAGCAATCACTGCTATCGCAACCAGAACACCAACATACGCATGATTCTTTTTCAAATGAATGATATTAAATGTTTATAATGTACAACATAAACAGTTAATGCAGCTAAAAGTTATACGGAGGGGATTTTAGTATTGTTCCAGCTGGGCCTTTACTTTCTCCATCAGCCACATTGGTGTGGAAGTAGCACCACAGATTCCAACCTTATCATTTTCTGCGAACCAGCTTAAATCTAATTCATCGATATTGGAAATGAAGTGAGATTGATCATTGAATTTTTTACATACATCGTAAAGCACTTTTCCGTTGGATGATTTCTTTCCAGAAACAAAAATGATCTTATCATAGTGGCTCACAAAGTTTTCCAGCTCCTGATACCGGTTAGATACCTGTCTGCAAATGGTATCATTTGCTTTTACCTCATAACCGCGACTCAATAGCTCATCTTTGATGTGGTAAAACTTATCTGTGCTTTTGGTGGTTTGGCTGTATAACGTAAATTTTGAGGGAAGTTCAACATGATCAAGTTCGGCCAGGTCCTGAAAAACGATGGCTTTACCATCTGTTTGCCCTTGCAAGCCAATCACTTCTGCATGGCCATGTTTACCAAAAATCAAAATCTGCTCATCATCATCATGAGAATTTTTGATTCTATTCTGAAGTTTTAGCACCACCGGACATGAGGCATCGATCAGTGTAAGGTTGTTTTCAAGGGCCAGCTGATAAGTTGATGGTGCTTCGCCATGTGCCCTGATTAAAACTTTCTCGTTTCTTAAGCCTTGTAAAACCTCATGATCAATGATTTTTAATCCCCGTTTGGTTAAGCGTTCAACCTCTTCATCATTATGAACAATATCGCCAAGGCAATATAAATAACCTTCGTTATCTAAAATATCTTCGGCCATTTCGATAGCGTAAACCACACCGAAGCAAAAACCTGATGATTTATCTATATTGACTTGTAGGTTATAACTCATTGCACCACAAAATTAAGCAAAAATATTTGTTCTGGTTGTCATGTATAAGACAACAAAAAAGATTAACTGTGCGGTAAACATTGCGGTACCTATATATTTTTGCTGCTTAAGGTCCAGCGCATAATAAAATTTCAATAAAATAACAGATACAATAAACCAGGCCATATAATTTTGCATGGGTATCTCATGCCAATCCCAGTGCCAGTAATCAAATTTCATGGCTACGGGCTCCATAAAAAAATCAAAAGTGATGAGCATAAATGCACCGATTAGTGACGCTAAAATGCTATTTCGAATTTTGAAACTTTTCATCATTTGGCCTATACTAAATATCAAAATCACCCAGTTTATACCCATTAACACTGGAACGGCAGCAATTTTATAGCCCAAAGTACTACCATAATAATAACTTCCAAAAATTTTGCCTGTATGTACGCCCAATACTTCAACCAACCAGCCACACAAAAAAACACCGCAGACAAATAACGACAGACGTTTCACATTGCCACTATAAGTAAAAACGATAATGGCAAACATCAGCAATAAATGAAAAGGCACCATCTTTATAAAGTAGGGTTGCGTGGCCGGAATCAAAAAGCCAACCAGCCCTACCAAATGAAATATAGCGATCACGCCAACTGCAATCTTTTTAATTCTTAAATCGCTTTGATCGGTCTGCCCTTCCATGTGCCTGTTTTAAATATATGTTGTATGATGGATAAAAATGAAATCATTAAGAAGAAAAACATCTGAAACGGATGCAGTATCAAATTGATAAAAACATGCTGTCCTGATAAATAGGAAATCATTATTCTGCTTAAAAAAATTAATGTCAATGGTAATACAAGTAAAGTGATATTAAAGTTTAATAATAAAACCAAAGGTCCTACAGTAACCAAAAGCTGGTAAAATAATAAGATAATCACATTATTACCAAAACCTGCCAGTAAATTTTTACTGAAGCCATTTAAACTTTCATTCAGGTTTTTGTACATCCGGCAGTATATCAAGCCATTGCCCAATAAAGCTTCCCCATTAAATTTTTCCAGTTTTACGGCTTTCATAATCTCTACATCTTCCACCACTTTGTTTCTAACCCTTTCGTGCCACTGATTTTTCTTATAATGATCCGCTTTAAAAAACATACACTGTCCGCTTGCAGCAGAAAATGCCGGATTTCCGGAAAATTTCACCAGCCTAAGAGGTAACAGGTTTAATAAAATAAAATGCATTAACGGAACCGTAAGCCATTCACCTGCAGATTTCATGACCTGATTGGTAAATATACTGATCAGGGCCAGGTTGCCCACCTTCATCCGGTTAATCAGGCTATTGATAAAACCACTTTTAATTGCTTCATCAGCATCCAAAAAAAGCAGGTATTCCCCTTTTGCCAATGCTGCGAGCTGATAGCAGGCATAGTTCTTTCCCAGCCAGCCTTTAGGAAGTTCATCTCCCCGCACGATCCGGAACTGTGGGTTTTCGAAGGAAAAAGCATCAACCAGCTCAAATGTTTTATCATCACTGTTGTCATCCAGCACAATCACTTCAAAATTTTTATAGTCTTGGCTTTTAATCGATTCCAGTAGCGGAATAATATCCTCTTCCTCATTACGTGCCGGAATCAGGATAGAAACAAAATCATTATAATGTTTTATCACCCTTGGCAACTTAGGGTTGGAAAGAAAGTTAAAAACGGTTACTGAAAACCGGATCACCATAAAAATTAAAACAGCATAGATAAAAATGGTCATTCGGTAAATTGTGTTTGTTTAACAGCCGACTGATCATAATGTTTATTGTAGGCGCTTTTTAGCAACTGCAAGCTCATGTATTCTTCGTTTTCCCATCGTTGCAGGTAAGTTTGCGCGGTTGGTTTCCGATTGAAAAAATAATCTATAAATGTTGCTGCAAAAATGATATTGAATGTTTTCTGACAGGATTTGATCACTTGCATGACTCCTTTTTCGAAAGTGATATTTTTTAAATGATTAGAATGTAACTTACCCTGAGGGAAGATAAGAACCAGATTATTTTTATCCTCTAATAATTTAGCTGCATAATTCAGCATTCCCAGAACATCCTTTCCACTGCTTTCTGCAGCAAATGCCCCGAGATACTTTAAGAAGCCAACTTGGTTATAATTTTCTGCATTAACCAAAACATGGAACTGCTTTTTAAATAATTTCTTATTGATATGAAAAATGAAAAAACCATCCCACCAGCTGAAATGATTGGCCAGAATTAAAATGGAGGCATCGTCATCAGGCTGAAGATTATTGTATTTAAAGCCCGCAAAATCTTTCTTTAAAATAAATGAAATGTACCACGAAAAAAAGCGATA
>NZ_JAPIVF010000013.1:0-19822 GCF_026240075.1 Pedobacter sp. MR22-3
ACGGGAAGTTTAAGCCGTTTGCCAGGCGAAAATGTGGGTACTTATGCCATCAACCAGGGCACACTGGCACTGAATGGCAACTATAATTTAACTTATATTGGTGCTGATTTAACGATTGGCGCAAAAACGGTAACGGTAACAGCAGCTGCGAAAAGCAAAACCTATGGTGATGCTGATCCTGCATTGACTTATACTTTTGCTCCGGCCTTAGTGGGTACCGATACTTTCACCGGTTCCTTAAGCAGATTACCTGGCGAAAACGTGGGTACTTATGCTATTAACCAGGGTACACTTGCGCTAAACGGCAATTATACTTTAACTTATATTGGTGCTGATTTAACGATTGGTGCGAAAACAGTTACGGTAACCGCTGCCGCGAAAAGCAAAACCTATGGTGATGCTGATCCTGCACTGACCTATACCTTTGCTCCGGCACTTCAAACCGGCGATAGCTTCTCCGGAAGTTTAACCCGTTTGCCAGGCGAAAATGTAGGTTCGTATGCAATTAACAAGGGAACACTCGCATTAAATAGTAATTATAATATTACTTATGTTGGTGCCAATCTGTCCATTACTAAATCTGTACTCACTGTTACGGCAAGCAATGCGGTAATGTGTCAGTCAGATGGTTTCCCAACCTTTGGCGTAACTTATACTGGTTTTAAAGCAGGAGATACTGAAAGTTCATTGAGTACAAAACCAGTTGTCAGCACTACAGCCAATAGAAATGCAGCAGGTAATTATGTACTTGTGCCATCTGGTGGTTTATCAAACAACTACAGTTTTGTATATGTAAACGGTACATTAACAATCAACGCTGTTCCATCGGTAAGTATTGTGAGCAATAAAGGTGCTGAAATCAGTAAGGGCGAAACAGCAGTATTAACGGCCAGCGGTGGCACTACTTACAGCTGGTTTAGCGCTAGTGGGATGATTAGTGGACAGAATATGGCTTCTCTTACTATTCGTCCGGCTCAAACTACCACGTATACCGTTCGGGTTACCAATGCCAGTGGTTGTAACAGTTCAGCGTCGATCACCATTAAGGTAACTGAAGATTATAAACTGGTTGCAAATAATATCTTAACGCCAGATGGAGATGGTATAAATGATACCTGGATTGTGCAGAACATTGATATGTATCCGAATAATGAAGTCAGGATATTTGATCGCAACGGCAGGGAAATGTATAGTAAGAAAACGTATGATAACAGTTGGAACGGAACCATCGGAGGTAATAACCTTGCTGAAGGTACCTACTATTACATCATTACCTATGGCCCAAATAAACTAGTACAAAAGGGATTTATCACGATTATCAGAAACCGTTAAGAAAATGAAAAGGATGAAAACAACAATAATGATAATGGCTGCTCTGATCGGTTTTTCAAAAGTAAAAGCGCAGACTAGTCCATTATTAAACCAATATTTTAACAATACTTATCTTGCTAACCCGGCCATGGCCGGGCTGGCAGAAGGTGCAACTGCAGATCTCACCTTCCGTTCACAGTGGAATAATATTCCTGGTGCCCCTATCGTACAAAATCTCAGCGCCACTTATGGTTGGGAAAGAGTAGGTGTGGGATTAAATATGAATCTGGATAAGGCAGGCTTGCAAAGGCAAACGCGAATCCTGGCAAGTTATGCTTATCATCTTCCACTTAATGAGTCGGCTAAACTGAATTTTGGTTTGTCTGCAGGGTTTATGAATCAACGGGTTGATATGCAGGATCTCATCGGAAATCCAAACGATCCACAGGTTGGAGCTTATAATAGCGACCATAAAACTTATTTTGATGGTGATTTCGGTATCGGGATAACCTCACAAAGTTTTAATGTAGATTTTGCATTGGTGAACCTTAAAAATTATTTCAAAAAAGATAATTTTAAACTGATTAACACGCCGGTTATTTATGCCTCTACCGGGTATATCTTTCATCTTGGTGAAAACTTGCTCCAGCCAAAGGTTGCCTATCGTTCCTTTACAGATATAGCTGACATTGTTGATGTTGGTGCACAATTTGGTGTTGCCAATCAACAGGTATTATTTACTGCAATGTACCACACCAGCAAGGCTGCAAGTTTTGGTGTTGGATTACATTACAAAAAGAAATACAACATTAATACGGCATATACCACGCAAACCGGTGCCTTAAGTGGCTATACTGCTGGGAGTTTCGAGATTAATCTTGGTATCAATTGGTAAAACACCCAAATTACCCGATTAGTTACCAAGCGTTAACATATTGATACTATAAACTTAAATTTACAATGGCCACAGCATAAGCGGTGGCCATTTTTATTTCAGTCAGTACAGTTGCTTTGTAAAAACCAAACTCTTTTCGTGTATCAGCAATTGTGACTAAACTTAGCAGTCTATAAATTCTAAAAAACAGTTGGTAAAATCAATATGCTGAAATGTTAGCCGTATAAACTTATTTATTTTCCTATTTAAAAGCACTTATGTAAATGAAGATAAAGGAATATTTATAGTCATGATGGAATTTATTTTTCAAAACAAATTTGATTTGGCTAAGGTTATCTATAGTAATAATATCAGATCCAGTTGATTTTTAAACGGATCATCATGTGTAACTGATTATTTTTAAAAGGATGTCATCATCACTTTGTTTTTCTGTCAAAACTTGTAAATTGCAGTAGTTAAGGGAAACAATTTGTCAGGTCATACCAGCAGAAAAATCCTTACACTAAACCGACAAAGTTTGAATGCTGATAGCGTACTCCATTTGAAAGTACTTTTAAAACCATTTAAACAGATATTACGTAGATACTTATCAGAATAAGCCTGTTAAAGGCAACAGTAATCTTACACAAATTTTTGGGTTCTCAGCAGTATAAAACACTGTTTATCTACCCACATGGCGCAATTGTTGATAAAATAAAAAAAACAGTACCCTCTTTTTATAATTATTTTATAGTTTAGGGACGTAGCTGTTAAGAAAGGTATTATGGAAGCAAAATTTTCACCGCAGGTTAAAGATGTAATCTCTTTTAGTAGGGAGGAAGCGCTCCGTTTAGGGCATGATTACATCGGAACCGAGCATTTATTATTGGGCCTCATCCGCGAAGGCGATGGCATGGCTATCAAAATTTTAAGGTCATTAGGAGTTGATACAGGTAAATTGCGCCGTTCAATTGAAGATGCTGTTCGCGGTACTTCGAGCGTTACTGTTAATTTAGGTAACATCCCTTTAACAAAACAGGCAGAAAAAGTTTTAAAAATTACTTACTTAGAAGCTAAGATATTTAAAAGCGATTTAATTGGCACCGAGCATTTATTGTTGTCGGTTTTGAGAGATGACGACAATATCGCCTCTCAAATTTTACTGCAATATGGAGTTACTTATGATGTCTTTAAACAGGAAGTTGAAGTAAATAAAAATGGCTTCAGGGATGATATTTCAAACAGCGCCTCAACAGGTGGTGATGATGATTATCGTGAAGAAGAAAGCTTCAGTACACCTAAAAAAGTTTCAGACATCAAATCTAAAACACCGGTTCTTGATAATTTCGGTCGTGACCTCACAAAGGCTGCAGAAGAAGGCCGGTTGGATCCAATCGTAGGTCGCGAAAAAGAAATTGAACGTGTATCTCAGATTTTATCCCGTAGAAAAAAGAACAATCCAATTTTAATCGGAGAGCCTGGCGTGGGTAAATCAGCTATTGCCGAAGGTTTAGCTTTACGTATTGTTCAGCGGAAAGTTTCACGTGTGCTTTTTGGCAAGCGTGTAGTTACTTTAGATTTAGCATCTTTGGTGGCAGGTACAAAATACCGCGGCCAGTTTGAAGAGCGGATGAAAGCCGTCATGAATGAGCTGGAGAAATCTACCGATGTGATTCTGTTTATTGATGAGATTCATACCATTGTAGGTGCCGGTGGTGCATCAGGTTCACTTGATGCCTCAAATATGTTTAAGCCGGCATTGGCCAGGGGTGAAATTCAATGTATTGGTGCTACTACTTTAGACGAGTACCGTCAGTATATTGAGAAAGATGGTGCCTTAGACCGTCGTTTCCAGAAGGTAATGGTTGAACCGGCTACACCAGATGAAACAGTAGAAATTTTAACCCGGATTAAAGATAAATACGAGGAGCATCATGGCGTAACTTATACTGATGAAGCTATCCAGGCTTGTGTAACTTTAACTTCACGTTACATTTCTGATCGTTTCCTGCCTGATAAAGCAATTGATGCTTTAGATGAGGCTGGTTCAAGAGTACACCTCACGAACATTCATGTACCGCAGAACATTATTGATGTTGAGGCTAAAATAGAAGATATTAAGCTGGAGAAAAATAAGGTTGTCCGCAGTCAGAAATATGAAGAAGCTGCAAAACTTCGTGATACGGAGAAAAATTTAATTGAAGAATTAGATAAAGCGAAAGCAGAGTGGGAGGCAGAAACCAAAACCAAACGCTATGAAGTTTCTGAAGATAACGTAGCAGAGGTAGTGGCCATGATGACGGGTATTCCGGTTCAGCGTGTGGGCCAGACGGATAGTCAGAAACTGTTGAACATGTATGATAAAGTGGCCGAGAAAATTATCGGTCAGGATGATGCGATTAAGAAATTAACCAAAGCCATCCAGCGTACCAGAGCAGGATTAAAAGATCCGAAGAAACCAATTGGTTCATTCATTTTCTTGGGTCCTACCGGCGTTGGTAAAACAGAATTGGCAAAAGAACTGGCTCGTTTCATGTTTGATAGTGATGATTCACTGATTCAAATTGACATGAGTGAATATATGGAGAAATTTGCTGTCTCACGTTTAGTGGGTGCGCCTCCGGGATATGTAGGTTATGAAGAAGGTGGACAGTTAACGGAAAAAGTAAGAAGAAAACCTTATGCCGTTATTTTGCTGGATGAGATAGAAAAAGCACATCCGGATGTATTTAATATCCTTTTACAGGTTTTAGATGAAGGTCAGTTAACTGATAGCTTAGGTCGTAAAGTTGATTTTAGAAATACAATCATCATCATGACCTCAAACATTGGTGCCCGTCAGTTGAAAGATTTTGGGCAGGGTGTTGGTTTCTCTACTTCAGCAAAAACGAACCAGGCAGAATCTCATAGTCGTGGGGTGATTGAAAGTGCTTTAAAACGTGCCTTTGCGCCAGAGTTTTTAAACCGTGTAGATGATGTTGTGGTGTTTAACAGTTTAGGTAAAGATGAAATCTTCAGGATTATTGATATTGAACTAAAAGCTTTATTTGGCAGGGTTCATACTTTAGGATACGAGATTGCTTTAACTGAAAATGCAAAGGATTATATTGCCGATAAAGGTTTTGACAGTAATTTTGGTGCCCGTCCATTGAAACGTGCAATTCAGAAATACCTGGAAGATCCGATTGCAGAAGAAATTCTGAAAGGTGAATTATCTGAAGGAGATGTGCTGGAAATCGATTATGATAAAACCACAGAACTGATTTCAGTCAATCATAAGAAAGGTGAAAAGAAAAAAAAAGAGCCAAAAAAAGAAGAAGATTCTTCAAATAAATAATTTAAACTCCCGATGGAAATCGGGAGTTTTTTTTTGCTTTATGTGCAGGTAAACAGTGATTTGTGGAATGAATACAATTGTCCATTATTGCTGATTTAATTTTATAACTTTCTTTCCAGAATAAAAAATAACTCTCCGAACATTAAATGATATAGTCAATCATATTTTAGTTTCAAGAGCGAGTAATACTGTAGCATTACCTTGTCATTCATTTTTATATTCTGAGCTGATAACCGATATATTTAATTTGTGAAGAGGTGATTGATGATGTTTGTTGATCTATATCAATATAAATAATTGAAATATATAAACAATGTGTATTTCTGGTCATACAAAATGCATTGATATATATAATTTTTATTTTATATTTGCGTCATGAGAACCACTTTCGCTCTTTTGCTCATATCTTTATTAGGTATTTCAACACACATTCAGGCACAAACTAGCCTAACAGCTAATAATAGCTTCATTTCAATTCAAAAACTCGCTGATACCCGTATTAATTTTAATAAAATACTCATCAAATCGCGTCATATTCAAGCTGCAAATCTACCCCAATCAAAATATATTTTTAATCATCCAGGTTTACACAGGGTGAATATAGAGGGTTTAAACTTTGTTGTAAAAAACAATGCAATTATTGCGATAGAGGAATTTATTTTATCAAAAGCGGCATTAAATATGATCAACGATCGCCTGATGGTATTGGATAAAATGCAATATGCCTATAGTGAAAGTTCAAATCAGGGATATTTGGAAGGTGAAAAAAATACTTCTTTGGCCTTTAACAATGATCGCCAGTTTTTCTCTGTATTAAAAAACCTGAAAGATACCCTTAAAGAGATCAGTAAAATGGCTAATGATCATCAAAATACAGCATCTGTTGAACTGAGTCTGGCGAAATGGAAACAACCAAAAATCGACTGGGAATTTTACTGTCAGATTGTGGAAAGAGAAACAAAATCTCAGTTAAGTAAATAATTTTCAGTGAAGAACTGAAGCGTAGACTTTAACAATATTCGCGGGATAAATTTAGAACTTTCATTTCCTTTAGTTAAGCTGCATCAATTCTTTTAAAGCCTGATAATACCTTTCATAGTTTTGAGGATCTGTATTTAGGAATAAAAAGGGTTCAATCAATTCCAGTTCCATCAGCAGAAATTTACCGCTCACAAAAGTTCCATCAACCCGGGCATAAAGACAATTTTTGGCAAAGTGTTTTACATACGCTGCTGCAATAGCAATTAAGGCCTCGTCAGGGTTTTGAGGATAAATCGATCCACCGTGCGATGGCTGTACCCTGAAATCACCTGTTTTAGCTTTTTTGATTAAACTATGGCTATACAGGCCGTTAAAGAAAATAAATGACCATTCACCATTATCAACAATCTCCTGCAAAAAAGGCTGAACAATAAAGTTTTCGTTTTGAATCAATCTGTTGAGTGTTTCATTAATTTCCATAACATTATCTTCCGTAACCTTGAATGTATTTTTTGCACCACCGCTTATGCAGGGTTTTACAATCAACTTCTTTGTTTTAAAAATCTGGAAAAAATCCGCCAGTTTCACCACTGTATTTTTATCTAAGTAAATACCAGGGGTAGTGCTCAATCCTACTTCTTCTATTTCTTTTAGGTATGTTTTATCCATATTCCACCGCACAGTGTCAATTGGGTTAAGCAATCTGACCTTCTTATCTTCCAGATGGTTGAGCCAGGTATGAAAATCATCAACTAAATCAAAATAATCCCAGGGCGATTTAAGTATTGCCAATTGATAGTTTTCCCAGTTTACTTCCGGATCATTCCAGATCACCAGCTCTATATTTAACCTCTTCGCTTTTAGAAAGGTTAAAAGACGGTCATCTTCACTTTCAACGGTTTGACTATCATATGCCCCTTTATCCTGATAGGTTACTAATGCTATATTCATTTTCAAAACTAAATTTATATCCTTACACGACCAAAAAAATTAAAATAAAGACATCTGATCACTGGGTACTTTAAACAGAGAATGATCAAGAATAATTTCGTTTGTATTGAGACCGTTTAGCCTGCAATGTAACTTGAAATTGTCTTTGATCATTTTTGCAATGTTTCCGTCTCCCCGCATCCGATCACCAAATCTGCTGTCGTTTACATTACCACCGTGGCAACTTTGTATCATGTGCCAGACTTTATCAAAGCGGTCAGGAAAATTTTTATGCAGCCAATCTTCAAATATTTGCCCAATGGCTCCGTTTAATCGTACAATTGTATAACCCGCTTTAACTGCACCTGCGTCTGCAACAGATTTTAATATTTTTGGAATCTCATGATCGCTTAATCCCGGAACAAGTGGAGCAACCATAACACCTACCGGTATTCCGGCTTTGCTGAGCTGATCAACCACTTTTAAACGTTGCTTTGCCGTAGTGGTTCTGGGTTCCATTAGCTGGCGTAAAGTTTCATTGAGGCTATTAATCGAAACATAAACCATGCACAAATTTTGTCTGGCCATTTCCTGCAAAATATCCAGATCCCTTAAAATCAATGCATTTTTAGTGATCATACCAATGGGTTGCTTATATTCCAGTGCGATTTCCAGCAATTGCCTGGTGAGTTTAAATTTGCGTTCGGCAGGTTGATAGCAATCTGTATTTCCAGATAAGGATATGGTAGCGGCATCCCATCCTTTCTTTTCTAAAAATTTTTTAAAGAGGGTGGGCGCATCTTTTTTAACAATAATTTTCCGCTCAAAATCCAGTCCGGCACTGTAACCCCAGTATTGATGAGAATTACGGGCATAGCAATAGGTACAGCCATGCTCACAGCCCTGGTAGGGGTTTAGTGAATAGGCCATCCCAACATCCGGACTATCTACTTTGTTCACAATGGTTTTAGAATTTTCAAAAACGAAGGTAGTTTTACGATCGGTTTCTTCCCAATCATCAATTCCTTCATCATGTTCCTTCACATAAACATCTTTTAAAAATTTGTTATGTGGATTAAGCTGGGCACCCCGCCCCCTGAAATATTGTTTTTCTTCCTCGTCAGACATAAGTATAAAATTACTAATATTTTTAGTAATTAAGCTCGATGTTGAAAAGATGTTAATTTTTATTATTCTTTTTTAGGAAGGGGAATATAATCCATTGGCACCATGTCAGCGACTTTTTCATAGGCCCAATAACCTTCATAAAGTAGCGAGCGGGAGTCGTAAATACCTCCATTTTCATAAAAACGTACGCCTTCACTCATTAGGTTGGCCACTGAAATTTCATTTTCAGGTACATCCAAAGGTCTGAAAATCCAAAAACCGGTTTTAGAATAAGCCAATGATTCCTTTTCTTTCGTGTACTGAATCAGTAAGGCATCTGTATAGCTGATGTATTTCAGGTTTTCATTAAAAGGATGTACTAAAGTGTCAGTAAGTACTTCAGCCCTTGAAAATTTATCGATTGTTTTGGGCATTTCTTTTTGTTTGGTCCAGAAAGAAAGTAAAGCCGTATCTATTTTACCTGCTGTTTTTCTGATCCCGGTTTTTTCGGGAAGTGTTTTTATTTTTTCCAGATTGGTATTAATTACATATTCAGGATAACGGTTCGGATTAGGTATTTTAATCATTTTATTGATGATAAAACCCTCTTCCCTGGTTTTATTCGCATAGAGCGACCTGAAAAAATGCTGTGATGATCCGTAATAAGCAATTTCTCTGGCGGCAATATATTTTTTCTTCTTTGCTGCCGAGGCTTTTAACTCTTCAAAAAATGGGTGGCCGGAATAGTAAATAATGCGTGTTCTGGAGTTGTATTCAAAATGGTCAAGCATGTATTTTAACCGGTAGCCTAACGCTTTATTCTCCACCACCAGAAATTCGGTTGTGGAGACGGTTAATGTACTTTTGGTAATATCGAAATCTACATTTAAGACCTGAGGATTCAGTATTTTGCATTGCAGCGCGTTAGGCGTTTTGCCGATAAAAAATTCCTTGAACTGGTTAATGTATTTTTGACGGTTAGGATCAGCGCGAACTACAACTTCATCCAGCTGCGCCACATTTTCCTTTAACACGAGATCAACCACAACTGATTTATCGGAAACAATTACACTTTTTGAGTAGGGGAGGTAACCTACGATTTGTACAAGTAAATCATAACTTCCAGGCTTTAAGTTTGAAAGTTTAAATTTTCCATCATTATCCGCAACGGTAGCAATTTTGTAGCCACTCAAATAAATACTTGCACCAGGCAATCCGTCTTTATTGTCTCTCACGGTCCCGCTAATGGTAAATGTATTCTGAGCAATGACATGAGTACCTATGATGATGAAAACCAGCGATGCCAAAAGGCTTTTAATCATAAGTGCGAATGTAACCAAAAGCAATAATATTCTGATTGCAAGTGAATGATTTTAACAAATTTAACGCGTGCTATTATCTCCATTTAAGGGCATGTAATCCATTGGTACACTGTCTGCAATTTTTTCCCATGCCCAGTATCCAGAAAAAAGCACACTTCTGGGATTGTAAATTCCGCCATTTTCATAAAAATAAACCGGACTTACCTGTAAAGTGATGGATGATGCCTGATGATTTTTCATATCGGGTGGCCTGGATAAAGACATGCCAATAGCATTGCTGAATGAGAGATCCTCCTTTTCCCTGGTATAAGATATAAATAGCTTATCTGTAAAGTTAATTTTTCTGATATTGGCATTTACCTTTCTAACCAATGTATCTTCCACTACTGCAGCTCTGTTTAGTATTGCAATTTCAGCTGGCAGATTTTTCTTTCTTATCCAATAATTCAATGAATCATCTTTATTGAGATCAATGGTGCCTGAATGGATGCTTTTTTCAGATAGTCGCCTGATATTTGCCTGGATCATACTGTCGGATGGTTTATCAGGATTGGACCCTAATATTAATTTATTAATCGTGAAGCCTTCAGTAGCCGCTTTCTTTTGGTAAAGGGATTTAAAAAAGTGTTGTGGCGAACCCCTGTAGGCGATTAAGCGTTTCTTTTCCCAATTTCTTTTCTGTCGCGAAGAGCCTTTTAAATCATCATAATATGGAAAACCCTCATAATAAATGATATTGGATTTATAGTCAAACTGAAACAGGTTGAGCAGGTATTTAATCTGATAACCCAGTGCTTTATTCTCTATGATCAGAAACTGATTGGTTTTTACGGTTAATCTGGAATGTTCTTTTTCATAATCAATCATTAATACATTGGGATTAATAAGCTTACATTTTTTGGCATTTGGTGTGGTTCCAATAAAAAAATCTTTAAATATGTTGAGGTAATATTCACGGTTTGGATCAGGTTTAATGGTTACTTCAGCGAGTTGCGTTACGCTTTCTTCCAAAGTGAAAGTGGTATTAATGGATTGATCTGCGATGATTACATTTTTACGCAATGATTTATAACCAATCAGTTGCACCAGGATATCATAATTTCCGGGATTTAAACGCATTGTAAACTTCCCTTCCGGATTGGAAACGGTGGCCATCTTATAACCACTCACATAAATGCCAGCTCCCGGCAGTGCTTCACCATGCCGCCGGTCTTTAACCATACCGGTTAAATTAAACTGCTGAGCAGTGCAGGTAAAAATAAAAATATGTAGAAAAAAGAAAACGCAAAACCATTTCATCTTTAAAACTAATAT
The DNA here is from genome assembly GCF_026240075.1 of Pedobacter sp. MR22-3. NCBI lineage: Bacteria > Pseudomonadati > Bacteroidota > Sphingobacteriia > Sphingobacteriales > Sphingobacteriaceae > Pedobacter > Pedobacter sp. MR22-3. The sequence goes on from NZ_JAPIVF010000013.1 coordinate 11,177, forward strand.
TTTAGTTTTAAAATTGCAAATGCCATTATTATTTTATCAGGCTAACAATTCTTTTGCATTTTCGATGGCAGAAGATCCCGGATTTTTACCGCTTAACATTTCAGCAATAATACCAATCCTTTCGTCTTGTTTTAATTTTCTGATTCCGGTAGTAGTTTTTCCTTTCTCATCATTTTTATAAACAAAATAATGAGAGTGGCCTTTTGCTGCAATTTGAGGTAAATGGGTGATGGAAATCACCTGCATGTTTTCACCTAGAACCGATATCACTTCGCCAACCTTTAAAGCTGTTTCACCCGAAATCCCGGTATCAATCTCATCAAAAATGATGGTTGGTAAGGAAGTGTGTTTGGCCAGTAAAGTTTTTATGGCGAGCATGAGGCGCGAAAGCTCACCGCCTGATGCTACTTTATTAACAGGAGCAGGTGCTTGTCCGGCATTGGCACTAAACAATAAATGAATTTCATCCAGGCCATCCTTATTTAATTCAGTCAGTTTATTTTGATCCAGTACCAATTTTGCATTCGGCATACCCACTTTTCTTAGTGTATTACTGGTTTCCTGTTCTACCACTTTAATGGCCTTTTTACGGTTGGTACTAAGCTGTTCAGCCAGCTTTTGTAATTCCTTTTTTAAGGCGTCGATCTCTTTTTGTAAGCTTTCAATGTTTTCATCTGAAGAAAGCAGCTGGTTAAGGTTTATTTCCAGCCGTGCTTGTATTTCCAACAATTCCGTATTACCAGCTACCCTGTGTTTCTGCTGTAAAGCATAAAACAGGTCTAACCGCTGCTGAACAATTTCCAGGCGATCTGCACTATGTAAGGTATTTTCCTCTATGCTGGAAAGCTCCTGCGCAATATCTTTAACTTCAATAATGGATGAGCGTAAGCGTTCAAAAAGTACATTAATGGCCGGATCAAATTTTTCAATGGCCTGTAATTGCAGTGATGCTTCTTTCAGCATTTGCAATCCTGAGGGTTCACCTTCATTCAATAATCCTGCTGAAGTGAGTAAAGCCCTTTTAATAGTCTCTGCGTGCGTTAAACGTTCCAGCTCCAGTTCCAGTTCTTCCTGTTCTCCCTCTTTAATGCCGGCCTGCTCCAGTTCATTAAATAAGAATTGTTCGTAATCTTGCCTGCTTCTGGCTTCAGTGGCGTCACTGATCAGTTTTTGTAACCGATTATTTTCCTGTTTTAGTCGCTTAAACCCGGTGCTGTACTCAAATAACACCGTTTGATGGTTGGCTAGAGCATCAACAATCAACAATTGAAAGTCTGCATTATTGATTTCTTGTGTCGCATGCTGAGAATGAATATCAATCAGCCTTTCGCCGATTTGTTTTAATATAGAAAGGTTAACTGGCGTGTCATTAATAAACGACCTGGTTTTTCCATCGATGGATATCTCCCGGCGAAGGATGGTTTCATTTGCAAAATCAAGATCATTTTCTTCGAAAACTTCAAGCAATTTTTGATCAGCCAGGAGAAAATTTCCTTCTATAACACATTTTTTATCCTGGCTAAAGAAATATTTACTTTCAGCCCTTTGCCCCAGAATAAGTGAAAGTGCGCCGAGTATAATGGATTTTCCGGCACCGGTTTCTCCTGTGATAATATTTAAGCCTTTATCAAATTCAATATCAAGACTATCAATTAATGCGTAATTACGTATAGAAAGTTTTTGTAGCATAACTACAGCGAAAATACTAAAAAGTTATTTCAAGCAGGCCATTCCAAACAAAAACAGCGAAGATTATTCTTCGCTGTTTTGCCATTGTTTGTTTAGTTGGTTTTAGATTTTTCTGTTTTTTCCTTTTCTATTTTCGCTTTCAATTCCTTAACCTCTCTATCAAATTTTTCTTTCAACTTTTTATATTCTTCAGTCTGTTTTACTTTATTATTGGTTTGATCATCTAAATAATATACGGAACCATTTGTAATTACCATACTCCGGCCTTTGGTTAATGAATCAGCATTGATGCCTGGTAATTTGGAGAATCTTTTGGCATCCGGATATTTTGTCTGGTCCAGATCAGTCTCCATCCTGAATACACTGGTATTCATTTTAGCTGCCATATCTTCTCCCATTTTTCGCCACTTTTCTTGTGCTTCAGGTGATCCATATTCCTTTGCAATATCTTCACCAAATTTTTTCCACTTTGCCTGCGCCTCCGGAGAGTTCATTTTAAGGGACATTTCTTCCCCCATTTTTTTCCACTTTGCCTGCGCCTCAGGCGATCCATATTCTTTACGTACATCTTCTGCAAATTTTCTCCATTTTGCCTGTTCTTCAGGAGAATTCATTCTCTTTTGCATATCATCACCCATCTTTTTCCATTTAGCTTTTGCCTGTGGAGAATTGTATTCACGGGCGATATCATCTCCAAATTTTCTCCACTTTTTCTGTGCTTCAGGGGATTGAAATTCTTTATATAATTTCGCTTTAAAAGTAGAATCGCCGTAAGTAAATGTGCTATCTCTGTTTAAGCTGATTAAATTTCTAACTCCTGCAAATTCATCGGCATAGATGCTTTTTTTCAGACTATCAGGTACGTCCTTTATGGAATTGTATTCAGTTCTTTTTCCATTCGCATCAACAGTTACAATTTTCATTTTACGCTTTTTGGTAGTATCCTGAGGCATTGTAATGCTTTCTATAGCCTTACTTAGGCTAGCCATTTGCGTTTTTAGTGCTTTGTTAATTTCTTTCTTTTTTTCGCTTGGATTAATCCATGCGATGGAGAACAGGCAGGCAACGCCCAGTGTTAAAGCTGCCATTTGCTGTTTAGCATTCAAATAATTTGTTTTCATGTTGGTGATTCTTTTAATGCGTTGATACAAATTCTGTGTTTTGCCGGTGGCTGCTAAAGCATAAGCCGGGCTTTTATTATCTTTCAGTAATTCAAGTTTAAGTAGGGCATGAGCATAATTTAAGGGTTTACCAGTGATCTTCACTACCAAATCATCGCAGGCGTGTTCGCGTTCAATATGAATAAATCTTCCGGCCATCCATACAAAAGGGTTATAAAAAAGGAGTGTTTCAATAGCTGTTTTAATCAGGTTGAGTAAAAAATCATTTCTCCTGATATGCGAGAGTTCATGAATTAAGATCGCTTCCACCTGATCATGATCCAGTTGGTTTACCAGTGCAATCGGGAATAATACTACTGGTTTCAGATAGCCGATCACCAGCGGGACATTTACTATTGATGATAAATCAAAGCGGATATCTTTTTTAATGCCCATAGCAGATTTTACATGCTGAAATATCAGCTTCCAATCTTCAGGAATGGCGCTTAAGCATTCCTTTTTTAGTTTTGAAAGCTGATAATAGCCTTTTGCAATAACAAATAGCTGTAAAAGGATCCCAATGATATAAAAGACCACTACAACGGGGAAATACTGCTCTGCCTTACTGCTGAAAGTTTGCGGCAGGTTTTTCAGATATTGATCAAACTGCAACTGTTGAGGCTGGGCCATTGCCTGATTTGTTGTTTTATTTAGCATTAGTTGTTCACCCATATTATAGCTAAACGCAAAAAACATCAAAATTATAGCCGCAAAAGCCAGATTGTGCCTGTGTTTAGATGCCAGTTTTGGTAGTGTCAGCATCACGATGAATAAAACGCCATAAATAATGGCACTTTGCCAGAGTGAGTTTAATATACTCCAGCCCATTGCTTTGATAAATTGTGGTATTAAAGTTTCCATATCAATGGTTTATTTGAACAAATAATGATCTTTACTATAACCTAATTGTTTTCACTAATGACTAATGACTAATGACTAATGACTAATGACTAATGCTTACTTCAGCCTATCCAGGTATTTTTTAATCTCATCAATTTCGTCGGCACTTGTTTTATGATTACCCAAAGCCTGCATGACCAGGCGTGCGGCTGAACCATTAAAAACATTGTCGATCATTTTATTTACCAATTGTTTTTCTGTTTTATCCTGGTTAACCAGTGCTTTATAAATATGGGTTTTCTGGTTGGTATCTCTTTCTACCAGTCCTTTTTCATGCATAATTTGCATCAGCTTCAGTGTAGTGGTATAGCCGGAATCCTTTTTATTTAATGCTTCATGCACTTCTCTTACTGTTGCCCGACCGTTTTGCCATAGTACCTGAAGGATTTCCATTTCACCTTCGGTGGGTTTGATATTATGAATGCTCATATGTTACAATGGTGTACGAATTATTTCGTATTCAAATGTACGAAGATATTCGTATAATGCAAATATTTTTTTAATTGTTAAATTGGTTAATTGCCAAATTGTTTATCTGAAAGGAGAAGTATATAAGCAGAAAGCCATTAGATAGAAATGTGCATTGATGTAAAAGTATTCGTATGGAAGCGGTTAATCAGGACATAAGGCGATGGAAAATATCTGTTCAGTAGGATCTACTTACCAATTCCGTAGCTTACTCATTCAAAGAATTATTTCTTTAGTCCTTCGTACTTGCCGATATTTGCAGGATCTATTTCTGCCAGCATGTTGTAGGCTTTTAAACGCTCCTGCATATTTAATTTGGACAATACATTGGTTACTTCTTCTGCTTTTGATGCAAAGTATACATTGGGAAAAATGGAACCCAGCTTTTGTTTATCCATTTGTTGTAGGGCTGGAAGCGCCGCAACAATTTGGGGGATGCCTTTATCATTATCGGTTAACTGATCCAGACCATTCAGGTGGTAGCTGTAAATAAAAGCACGAAGCTCACTGAAAACCGGGTTAAGCACATTTTCATTAAACCAGAAGCGGTTTCTTAACCCATCGGCAGCTTTCCAGCCGGCATTACCGGAGGCCTGCGCCAGGTTAATGATATTCTGGGCTTTCTTGTAATAGGTGGTTCCACCCATTTTAGCAAAACTATCCTTATCTAAACCTATAATGGTATAGGCATAATAGGATAGGAGGGCACTTATATTAGAGATATAATTTTGATCTGAAAAATCGATGGTAGCACCATCATTGTAACTAAAGTCGAAATTTTTATCGCTCATGTTCAGCAGCGTACTGTTATATGAGCTATTAAAAACCGGCCTGCTACTTTGGATTTGTGCTTCAGCAGTATAGCCCGATCCGCCATCCCAGGAGTTAATGGTGATCACAAAGCTGCAGTCGATCCGTTCTGTTGGTTTATAACTCTCCGAACTGAATTTATTGTTATTTAAAAAATCGCGGATGGTTCGCTGAAGTGCGTCTACCGTAGGTTTGCTGATGTTGGAAACCTGTGGTGCCAAAATGGTTACCCTGGCATTTAATTCCTGAGCCTGTAGTTTACCAAAGCCTGCCAATAACAATATCCAGAGAATCCTTTTCATTATTTTAAGATTTTTAAAATAGCGGTGCAAATATCCTTGGCAACTGCTGTCTTGGATTTTATCTCAAAAACAGTACGTTCCAATGCTTTATTAAAAATAGTAATTTTATTCGTATCAGATTTAAATCCTGCACCTTTATCATTAAGCGAATTTAACACCACCATGTCAAGGTTTTTCTGCGCTAGTTTTCCTTTGGCATAATTTTCTTCATCATGAGTCTCCAAAGCAAAACCAACTAAAATCTGATTTGCCTTTTTGCTTTTGCCTAAGGTTGCTAAAATATCAACGGTTTTTTCTAATTCCAAAACCAGGCTATCTGCTTGTTTTTTAATTTTCTGATTGGCGATCACTTTTGGACGGTAGTCGGCAACTGCGGCACACATGATGGTAATATCCATTTCTGAAAATATGGAAGTACAGGCATTTAGCATCTCCTGTGCGCTTAAGATATCAATTCTGGTTAAGATTTGATTTTCCTTCTGCGCTGTTGGTCCCGCGATTAAAGTAACCGATGCACCGAGTCTTGCCAGTTCATCTGCCAATGCGAAGCCCATTTTACCGGAGGAATGATTTCCGATAAAACGAACCGGATCAATAGCTTCATAGGTAGGACCTGCGGTTACCATTACTTTTTTGCCATATAAAGGCATAGAATGTTTAATAGCATGATCCAGGAATGAAATAATTTCTTCAGGTTCAGCCATTCTGCCTGCACCATAGAGCCCACTCGCCAGTTCTCCATCACCTGGTTCAATGATGAGGTTACCAAAACTTTGGATTTGATGAATATTGGTTTGCGTTGTTTCGTGCTTCCACATGTCTAAATCCATTGCAGGGGCAACATAAACAGGGCATTTAGCAGACAGATATACAGCAGTAAGCAGGTTATCGCAAATGCCGGTAGCCAGTTTGGCCAGCGTATTTGCACTAATGGGTGCAATGAGAATTAAATCAGCCCAGAGGCCTAATTCAACATGATTGCTCCAAACACCCGTTTCCTCATCAAAGTACTTGGTATAAACCGGATTTTTAGAAAGCGTGGCAAGGGTAAGTGGCGTAATGAAATTAGCGCCATCAGGAGTCAGAATAACCTTAACGTTTACGCCAGCTTTTACCAAAAGCCGGACCAGGAATGCCGACTTGTAAGCAGCTATACTACCGCAAACGCCAAGGATTATATTTTTATTTTTAAGCATTAAGCAAAGAGTTTAAAGCATAGGGCAGAGGGCGTGTGCACAAAACGCTTTGCTTAAAACTCCATGCACTATACCACTATTACTTTTGTTCTTTAGCAGGATTTCTGTGATAAATTTTATTGTTTAAAAATTCATCTATTGCAACCAAAACCGGTTTAGGCATGCGCTCATAGTGCTTGCTGATTTCAATTTGCTCACGATTTTCAAATATCTCTTCCAGGTTATCATTGCTTGATGCAAATTCTGCTAGTTTACCATGTAACTCTTCTTTAACGTTGTTTGAGATCTGATTGGCTCTTTTTGCAATCACTACTAAAGATTCGTATAAATTATCGGTAGTTTTATCTAGATCGTGTACGTTTCTGGTAACTGTAGTATTTGGTACAGCGGGTTTGTTAGTATTCATGTATGACTTATTTTTTAATATCTGTATTATCTGCGTTAGTTGGTTTTGTAGAAAGGGTATCTTTAACTTTACCAGTTCTGATCAGCATCTGCTTGTATTTTTCCTGATCGGCAGCATATAGGGCAAGCTCTTGTTTCGTGGCTACGATTCCCGCTTCCACATCTGATTTTACGAGTTTAGCATCTTTTATAAATTTACTATCAGGATGATTTTCGGTAAACTCTGTATATAAGGCTAAAGCTTCATTATAGCGGTCTTGCTGACGAATAACATAACTGTTTTTGGCATATAGATATTGCGCCTTAATCATCAGGTAGTCCATTTCCTCAGCATATTTAATATCTGGATAATCACGTTGAGCATTTCTCAAAGCAATAACGGCCGCTCTGTAATTATCTACATTACTCGGCCCTGTTGTTAAATACATTTTAGCATTTTCGAAAGCTTTGTCTTCCAGCTTTCCTCTTAAAACAGTGATGTATTTTCCGGCTGCTGCAGCTCTTTCGCTTGTAGGATATAAATTGATAAATAATTGTAAAGCATCAATAGCTTTATAAGTGTTTTCCTGGTCCAAAGAAAAACTTGGTGATTCCAGGTAGTAGCAATATGCACCCATATAGCGGGCTTCTTCTGCATTTTTACTGGCCGGGTAGGTTTCAGCAAAGCTTTTGAACTGATATCTTGCAGTAGTATAATCACTTAATCTATATAAGGTATAGGCGTAATAATAGTTCAGGTCTTCAGCCTCGGCACGGCCACGGTATTTCTGAGAAAGATCCTCAAAAAGTACCAATGCTTTGCTGTAATCTCTTTTATTATATAAGCGAAGCGCCTCCTGATACTTTTTAGCTACATCATTGCTAGCCCTCAATTTCTCAAAACGACTTTTACAGCCCGCAAAGCCCAATGCGGCAACAAATACTAAAATAATTAAGTGTTTAACTTTAAACATTCTGCAAAGATAATTAATAATACGATAACATCAATAAAAACAATTCGCCGCTAAGCTATGCAAAGCAATTCAGTACATATATACAGTTAACAATTTTTAACAAAAGTTTGTCATCTATATTATCATCCCGATACTTAAGACCGCGTGAATTCAAAGTTAGCTCATGTTTGGGTCACTCTCTGCTCGGGTATGATTTTCATAAGCCCGACCAAGCCCCCGACTAACTCCCGATTTAATTTGTCGCAATCATTTACTCAATAAGGATTTTCCTGCTATTTGTATATAATAGAATTGTTGTTGATTTGTGCTACACTGAAATAAGTTTAAACCAGCCACGAATTGATTAGTGGCCTTGTAGCGTTCATAAGGATATTTCGGCTATATGTAGCAAGCGGGGTTATATATATCATAGCAATTGTATATGGAGTTGTTATTTAAATGATAAGCCTTATGAGTCATTATTGTTTACAATATCCTTTATTTACATCTAGCTTTTATAATAGGATATCAAATCTTCTTTTCCTTTAATAATCACTATTACCGTCTCTATGTTCTCTATGCCTCTATGGTTTAATATAACTTGATCCAGTCTTTTTTAAAAACCGCCCTTGCAAACACTCTTCATTTAAATATGTTTTATTTATTTTAATTTTTTGTGTATGATTTACAGCCGGTTATGTTTTTAGGGAGAAAAAAGGGTTGGGATGGGTTTGCGGGGGTATGATTTTTTGCTACCTTTGCATCCCGCTTCGAAGGAAAGGGT
>NZ_JAPIVF010000014.1:0-3414 GCF_026240075.1 Pedobacter sp. MR22-3
AACGGTTCGAGACCGCAGTTTTTAACTAACGAAGCTGAAACGAGGCTTAGGTTGGGGCACATGACACCCTATACCTTTATACCTTCGTCCATCAGCCTCAGTAAAGTTCTTTGACATATTGGAAGAAGTTAAAAAAGAAGAGCAAACAACAATAGGCGACTGTTGTGTTTGTGCTCACCAACCTAAGAGGCAACTCAAAGGAAGGTATGAGACATCATAACAAGAGCAAAAAAGCATACTATACGGCGCAAAAGGCGTATAAGTAGAAGAAAGTAATAAAGAGTACACGGGGGATGCCTTGGCTCTCAGAGGCGATGAAGGACGTGATAAGCTGCGATAAGCTTCGGGTATTTGCAAATAGGAATAGATCCGAAGATTTCCGAATGGGGCAACCCGGCTGGTTGAAGACCAGTCACATATAATGAGCAAACCTGCCGAACTGAAACATCTAAGTAAGCAGAGGAAGAGAAAATAACAATGATTTCCTGAGTAGTGGCGAGCGAAAGGGAAAGAGCCCAAACCTACTTTGTTACGGCAAAGTGGGGGTTGTAGGACTACGATGTGGCATTGGTAAACAGAAGTGGAACGGGATGGGAAGCCCGGCGATACATGGTGATAGCCCAGTACACGTATAGAATACCAGTCTAGTAGTATCCTGAGTACCGCGAGGTCGGAGACGCCTTGTGGGAATCTGCCGGCACCATCCGGTAAGGCTAAATACTCCTGAGAGACCGATAGTGAACCAGTACCGTGAGGGAAAGGTGAAAAGAACCCCGAACAGGGGAGTGAAATAGAACCTGAAACCGTGTACTTACAAGCGGTCGGAGCGTCCAGGTGGCGTGACGGCGTGCCTTTTGCATAATGAGCCTACGAGTTACTCTTCTCTGGCAAGGTTAAGTGCTTCAGGCACGGATCCGAAGCGAAAGCGAGTCTGAATAGGGCGTATAGTCAGAGGAGGTAGACGCGAAACCTTGTGATCTACCCATGGACAGGTTGAAGGTGCGGTAACACGTACTGGAGGACCGAACCGATAAACGTTGAAAAGTTTCCGGATGATCTGTGGGTAGGGGTGAAAGGCTAATCAAACTGGGAAATAGCTCGTACTCCCCGAAATGTTTTTAGGAACAGCGTGGATATAAAGTTTAATAGAGGTAGAGCTACTGATTGGGTGCGGGGGAGTCAAATCCTACCAAATCCAGACAAACTCCGAATGCTATTAAATATGATCTGCAGTGAGGCGCGGGGTGCTAAGGTCACGCGCCGAGAGGGAAAGAACCCAGACCATCAGCTAAGGTCCCCAAGTTACAGTTAAGTTGAACTAACGAGGTCCGATTGCACAGACAGCTAGGATGTTGGCTTGGAAGCAGCCATTCATTTAAAGAGTGCGTAACAGCTCACTAGTCGAGCGATCGGGCATGGATAATAAACGGGCATTAAATTGTACACCGAAGCTATGGGATTGAAATATATCGGTAGGGGAGCATTCTATCGGCAGCGAAGGTATCTGGTAATGGGTGCTGGAGCTTATAGAAAAGCAAATGTAGGCATAAGTAACGATAAGCGGTGCGAGAAACACCGCCACCGAAAGGATAAGGTTTCCTGATCAACGCTAATCGGATCAGGGTTAGTCGGGACCTAAGGAGAACCCGAAGGGGAAATTCGATGGACAACGGGTTAATATTCCCGTACTTTTTATAACTGCGATGTGGGGACGGAGTAGTGACACTGCCGCGATCTGACGGAATAGATCGTTAAAGGCTGTAGGTATTAGAACGGTAGGCAAATCCGCCGATCTAGCTGAATGCTGATAGTACCGCAAGGCTTCGGCTGAGTGGATAGCGCAGGTAATCAGACTTCCAAGAAAAACCGCTAAGCTTCAGGTTATAAAAACCCGTACCGCAAACCGACACAGGTATCCGGGAAGAGGATTCTAAGGTGCTCGAGTGAATCATGGCTAAGGAACTCGGCAAAATGGCCCTGTAACTTCGGGAGAAGGGGCGCTTGCAGCAATGTAAGCCGCAGTGAAAAGGCCCAGGCGACTGTTTAACAAAAACACATGGCTTTGCAAAATCGAAAGATGAAGTATAAGGCCTGACACCTGCCCGGTGCTGGAAGGTTAAGAGGGGATGTCATCTGTAAGGAGAAGCATTGAATCGAAGCCCCAGTAAACGGCGGCCGTAACTATAACGGTCCTAAGGTAGCGAAATTCCTTGTCGGGTAAGTTCCGACCTGCACGAATGGTGTAACGATCTGGGCGCTGTCTCAGCCATGAGCTCGGTGAAATTGTGGTCCCGGTGAAGACGCCGGGTACCCGCAACGGGACGGAAAGACCCCATGCACCTTCACTACAATTTAACATTGACATTGGATACAGGATGTGTAGGATAGGTGGGAGGCTTTGAAGCGGCGTCGCTAGGCGTCGTGGAGCCAACGTTGAAATACCACCCTTTCTGTATTCGGTGTCTAATCCCGCCAAGCGGGAGACATTGTTTGATGGGTAGTTTGACTGGGGTGGTCGCCTCCAAAAAGGTAACGGAGGCTTTCAAAGGTAAGCTCAGTACGCTTGGTAACCGTACGCGGAGTGCAATAGCATAAGCTTGCTTGACTGTGAGACATACAGGTCGATCAGGGTCGAAAGACGGATATAGTGATCCGGTGGTTCTGCATGGAAGGGCCATCGCTCAAAGGATAAAAGGTACGCTGGGGATAACAGGCTGATCTCCCCCAAGAGCTCATATCGACGGGGAGGTTTGGCACCTCGATGTCGGCTCGTCACATCCTGGGGCTGGAGAAGGTCCCAAGGGTTCGGCTGTTCGCCGATTAAAGTGGCACGCGAGCTGGGTTCAGAACGTCGCGAGACAGTTCGGTCCCTATCTGTTGTGGGCGTAGGAATTTTGAGTGGGGCTGACCTTAGTACGAGAGGACCGGGTTGGACTAGCCTCTAGTGAATCTGTTGTTCCGCCAGGGGCATTGCAGAGTAGCTACGCTGGGAATAGATAAGCGCTGAAAGCATCTAAGTGCGAAACTAGCCACGAGATGAGAATTCCATATAGGACCGTAGCAGACTACTACGTTGATAGGCTACAGATGTAAAGCTGGTGACAGCACAGTCGAGTAGTACTAATCATCCGAAGCTTTCAAAGCAAACAGAACTGTTGTTTGTTCTTCAAAACTTAACTTCTTTCAATAATATGTCATTTAAGTTGTAAGTGATAAGTTGTATGTTGTAAGTAGAGATACTTATACCTTCATACTTAAAACCTGCCACTTATTTAAAAACATTTAGGTGCCTATATCGGTGGTGTCCACCTCTTCCCATTCCGAACAGAGAAGTTAAGCCCACCAGAGCCGATGGTACTGCGGTAACACGTGGGAGAGTAGGTCGGTGCCAAATCTTAAAAGCCTTAAGCAGGC
>NZ_JAPIVF010000015.1:0-2066 GCF_026240075.1 Pedobacter sp. MR22-3
TGACTTTTAATGGTAGTCCCGTCCAGATTTGAACTGGAGACCCCTACATTATCAGTGTAGTGCTCTAACCAGGCTGAGCTACGGGACTTCTTGATTTAAGGTCAGCTTCCGTATGCAGTATATAGTATCTTACCGCTACTGCTTATCCTTTGGCTTTCCCCATCTTGTCTTCCGTTGTGCTTACCTTGATAGCAGCCCACCGTTTTCCTCTGGGTGTTTTCTTTTTTTCTCTTGTTTTTTTTTAAAGTAGTCAGTATCAGGTAGCAAGGCCTTTAGCCTTTCAGCTTTAGTCTTTTTGCTTTAATCATATACCTTAATGTGAAATATCATGTTGCGAAAGCTGAGTAGGTGATGCTACTCCAGAAAGGAGGTATTCCAGCCGCACCTTCCGGTACGGCTACCTTGTTACGACTTAGCCCCAGTTATCGGTTTTACCCTAGGACGCTCCTTACGGTTACATACTTTAGGTACCCCCAACTTCCATGGCTTGACGGGCGGTGTGTACAAGGCCCGGGAACGTATTCACCGCGTCATTGCTGATACGCGATTACTAGCGAATCCAACTTCATGGGGTCGAGTTGCAGACCCCAATCCGAACTGTGAATGGCTTTGTGAGATTCGCATACTGTTGCCAGCTAGCTGCCCTCTGTACCATCCATTGTAGCACGTGTGTAGCCCCGGACGTAAGGGCCATGATGACTTGACGTCGTCCCCTCCTTCCTCTCTGTTTGCACAGGCAGTCTGTTTAGAGTCCCCACCTTAACGTGCTGGCAACTAAACATAGGGGTTGCGCTCGTTGCGGGACTTAACCCAACACCTCACGGCACGAGCTGACGACAGCCATGCAGCACCTAGTTTCGTGTGATTGCTCACTCATTTATCTCTAAATGATTCACTAACTTTCAAGCCCGGGTAAGGTTCCTCGCGTATCATCGAATTAAACCACATGCTCCTCCGCTTGTGCGGGCCCCCGTCAATTCCTTTGAGTTTCACTCTTGCGAGCGTACTCCCCAGGTGGAACACTTAACGCTTTCGCTTAGCCGCTGACTGTGTATCGCCAACAGCGAGTGTTCATCGTTTAGGGCGTGGACTACCAGGGTATCTAATCCTGTTTGATCCCCACGCTTTCGTGCCTCAGCGTCAATTAAACCATAGTAAGCTGCCTTCGCAATCGGTGTTCTGAGACATATCTATGCATTTCACCGCTACTTGTCTCATTCCGCCTACCTCTAGTTCATTCAAGCCCATCAGTATCAAAGGCACTGCGATAGTTGAGCTACCGTCTTTCACCCCTGACTTAACAGGCCGCCTACGCACCCTTTAAACCCAATAAATCCGGATAACGCTTGGATCCTCCGTATTACCGCGGCTGCTGGCACGGAGTTAGCCGATCCTTATTCTTCCGGTACATTCAGCTAAATACACGTATTTAGGTTTATTCCCGGATAAAAGCAGTTTACAACCCATAGGGCAGTCTTCCTGCACGCGGCATGGCTGGTTCAGAGTTGCCTCCATTGACCAATATTCCTTACTGCTGCCTCCCGTAGGAGTCTGGTCCGTGTCTCAGTACCAGTGTGGGGGGTCATCCTCTCAGATCCCCTAGTCATCGTCGCCTTGGTGGGCCGTTACCCCGCCAACTAGCTAATGACACGCATGCCCATCTCTATCCCATTAATGTTTGATCATTGAATAATGCCATTCTGTGATTTTATGCGGTATTAATCCGGATTTCTCCGGGCTATCCCCCAGATAAAGGTAGGTTGCATACGCGTTACGCACCCGTGCGCCGGTCTCAAGGAAGCAAGCTCCCTCTACCCCTCGACTTGCATGTATTAGGCCTGCCGCTAGCGTTCATCCTGAGCCAGGATCAAACTCTCCATTGTAAAATGTTGTTGATTCTGACCAGTTTTAACTATTGTTAAAAATAGTCTTCTTTTGTTTTGTCTGTTAGACATCACCTTTAAAATAAAGCTACTTAATCATGTACTTCGACCAGTACTTCATTAAACCCGCTTTCGCTACATTGACATCTCTTTTAAGAACTTATCAGGCTAATCCCTCACGGT
>NZ_JAPIVF010000016.1:0-1245 GCF_026240075.1 Pedobacter sp. MR22-3
TGAATTAGTCAAAACTTAATCTGACAGTTACGATAAATTAAACAACGTAACAGAGATTAGTATTATGACTACACAATCAAAGATCATTAAGAACAAACTAGGTATCCTGGAGCTTGCTCAGCATTTGGGCAATGTCTCGCAAGCCTGCAAAGTAATGGGATATTCACGCGATAGTTTTTATCGTTTCAAAGAACTTTATGAACAGGGAGGTGAGCTTGCCCTTCAGGAAATTAGCAGAAGAAAGCCAATTCTCAAAAACCGTGTTGAAGAGGATATTGAGAAAGCTGTTGTGGCAATGGCTATAGATCAGCCAGCCTTAGGTCAACTCCGGGTATCTAACGAACTTAAAAGACAGGGCATTTTGATATCACCGGGTGGAGTTCGAAGTATTTGGCTGCGCCACGATCTTCACACCTTTCAACTCCGTTTAAAAGCATTAGAAGCTAAGTCCGCACAGGAAGGATTAGTATTAACCGAAGCTCAGGTCGTAGCTCTGGAAAAGGCTAAAGAGGAAAAGAAAGCACATGGTGAAATAGAAACCCATCACCCTGGTTACCTTGGTGCGCAAGACACTTATTATGTAGGTAACATCAAAGGCGTAGGTCATATTTATCAGCAAACATTTATTGACACTTATGCTAAAGTTGCCTTTACCAAGCTATATGACCGCAAGAATGCATTGGTGGCAGCAGAGATGCTAAATGATAAAGTGGTGCCGTTTTATGAGCAACACGACCTGCGTTTGCTGCGGATACTTACCGATAGGGGAACTGAATATTGCGGATCAAGGGAACAGCATGAGTTCCAGCTATATCTGGCCATTGAAGACATCGACCATACCAAAACCAAGGCTAAAAGCCCGCAGACCAATGGCATTTGTGAGCGGTTCCATCGTACTATCCAGGATGAATTCTATGCCATTGCCTTTCGAAAAAAGATATATCGAACGATAGAGGAGCTACAGGCAGATCTTGATAAATGGATGTATTACTACAATAATGAAAGAACACATAGTGGGAAACACTGCTTCGGAAAAACTCCAATAGAAACACTTAAATTAACTATTCCTCTGGCTAAGGAGAAATTATTGGAAAAATTAAAGGAAGAGGATATATTTGAGTGCTATAAACAAGAGAAAGTAATAGATAAATTAACGATCTCAGAAGAGCAAAAAACATATTCAGAAATTCAATCTGACAATTAGTAAAAACCAACCAACTGTCAGATTAAGTAGTGGCTATTACA
>NZ_JAPIVF010000017.1:0-548 GCF_026240075.1 Pedobacter sp. MR22-3
GTTTTGTTAGATGAAATCGGTTGATCAGGTCCGTAACCAGTAGCTTCGATTCTGGAAGCATTAGCACCCTGAGATACCAAATAAGCTTTTACAGATTCTGCTCTTTCTTTAGATAAACGTAAGTTTAACTCTCTGCCACCAGTGTTATCGGTGTGACCAGCTAATTTTAAGCTAAAGTTTTTGTCTACCAATAATCCAGCAACCCTGTTTAAGCTTGCGTATGATTTAGAACGGATAGTTGATTTACCTAAATCAAATTCTAAGTTTGAAATCGCATCTTTAACTACCTTACGGTCTTCCTCAGTGATTACCTTAGTTTCTCTGATGATTTCGCGTTGTACTTTGATTGGACAACCTGAACCATCAACTACAGTTCCTGAACCTGTTCCAGGGCATTTGTCAAATTTGTTTGCTACACCATCATTATCATCATCAGCCATATCTTTAGCATATTGATCTCTGTCACGTTGTGCATTTTGCTCAGCAGTAGATAATGCTCTTCTTAACTCAGCACTTTCTTCAGCACTTTGTTTGCGAAGATCCGCAAC
>NZ_JAPIVF010000018.1:0-507 GCF_026240075.1 Pedobacter sp. MR22-3
GCATATGTTCCCACGTTTTCACCAGGTAATCTGTTTAAGGAACCGGTAAAAGTATCGGTACCCACTAAGGCCGGAGCAAAAGTATAGGTCAGTGCAGGATCAGCATCACCATAGGTTTTGCTTTTCACTGCAGCGGTTACCGTCACTGTTTTCGCACCAATCGTTAAATCAGCACCTACATAAGTTAAAGTATAGTTGCCGTTAAGTGCAAGCGTACCCTGGTTGATCGCATATGTTCCCACGTTTTCGCCTGGCAAACGGCTTAAACTTCCCGTGAAAGTATCTGTACCCACTAAGGCCGGAGCAAAGGTATACGTCAGTGCAGGATCAGCATCGCCGTAGGTTTTTCTTTTCGCGGCAGCGGTTACCGTCACTGTTTTCGCAGCAATCGTTAAATCAGCACCAATATAAGTTAAGGTATAGTTGCCATTCAGTGCCAGTGTGCCCTGGTTGATCGCATATGTTCCCACGTTTTCGCCAGTTAACCTGGTCAAACTTCCCGTGAAA
>NZ_JAPIVF010000019.1:0-331 GCF_026240075.1 Pedobacter sp. MR22-3
ATTAAACATCGCTAACTTCAGCTTAAATACTGAAAACGCGGTATTGATTCCGTACATTAAGGCAGGTGCCGGTTATATGGCTTCTGATTCTCAGGTAGGAACTACTCAGGTTTTTACTGACAGAGAAGGCTGGTACATCCCAACCGGAGTTGGATTTAAATTTGGCGTTTCAAAAGGCATCAACATTGATTTAGGTTATGACATCAACTTCATTAAATCATCTCCTACCGTTAAAAATGCTTACTTAGAAAGCAGATATTCTTACTCTCACGTAGGTTTGGAGTTTGCTTTGGGTAACAAAGAAAATTCTCAATTACAAAACTATAGCGCC